>JBBSED010000003.1:0-181836 GCA_038240025.1 Chthoniobacterales bacterium | reverse complement strand
GTGGATTCCATCGGCCAGGCGACGAGAAAGCCGAGGCCGGTGAGGCCAAAGCCGACGAGCGCGAGCGTGCCGAGACAGATGAGGATCCGCTCCGGCGTGAGATGCAGCCCGATGAAAGGCGCGAGCAGGAGAAAGATCAGTCCCTGCAAAAGCGCGAGCGTGGTGCCGCCGAGAATTTTCCCGCAGACGATCGCGCCCGGCGAGATCGGCGCGACCAAGACCGACTGGAGAAAACCTTCCCGCCGATCCTCGATGATCGAAATCGTCGAGAAGATCGCGGTGAAGAGCATGATCAGCATCAGGGTCCCTGGGTAGAAATACTCGAGGTAACCCATCCCGTTAGGCGCGGCCCCGACTCGAAACGACGCGCCGATCCCCGAGCCGATGACAAACCAAAAAACCAGCGGCGAAAGAAGCGCGCCGATGATGCGGTTCCGCTGCCGGTAAAAACGCACCACCTCGCGCTGCCAGAGCGTCGCGGTGGGGAGAAGAAAAAGGCCGGAGTTACGATCTCCAGCGCGCGCGGCCGCGGTCGTCATTTCGGCCTAACGAAGCTTCCCGGTTGGCCCGATCTTGGTCCGCAGATGTCGCAGATGGACGCAGACGAAGAATGCCAGAAAATCTGCGTCCATCTGCGACATCTGCGGATCGAAATGCCTAACGATCGAGCACGATGTGCTTCGCCGCCGGATAGAGCACCGGGCAGCAGCCGATCGTCTCGCAGAAGGCTTTGCTGAAATGGCTCAGGCTGGAATAGCCGACTTCGGTTGCCGCTTCGGTCACGTTGTGGCGGCCCGCGCGGAGTAGTTCGGCCGCGCGTTCCATCCGCGCGTTGCGCAGAAACTGCGGGATCGTGAGGCCAACTTCCCGCGAGAAAATCCGGCTGAGATAAAACGGGCTGCAACCGACTTCCTGCCCGAGCATCTCGAGCGATGGCTGGTTCGCGAGATCGCGCAGGAGCAACTCCTGCACGCGGGCCACGCGATCGCGCGCGACTCGTTTCTGCCGCATGCAAAACATCTCCGGGTCCTTCGGTTCGAAGAGAAAGTGCGCCATCAGCTCGATCGCCTTGCTCTGATACCAGAGAACGCGCGCGGCCTTCGGGACCGGCGGAGTCGTTAGGCTGGCCACGATCGCGCGCTGCTCGGCCGTCATCGGCTGCGGATGTGAGACGATGCTTTGCTCCCGCTTCGGGAAAACCAAATCACGCATCGCCGGGGTCAGCTCGTTCTCGGAAGGCGCGAGCTGCTGCTGCAGATGTTCGCGGGAAAATTCCAGGGTGACGAAGCGATGGCGATCGTGCGCTTCGCGCGTCGCGTGGAGCAGCTCGTCACCGATCGCGTAATAGCCGGAACTGCTCGGCACGTAGGAAAGTTGCGCGCGGCGGCCGCTGCCGATGGCGCCTCGACCGTCGAGGTTCAGGCAAAACTCCACGCTGCGCGGCCGGAAACTTTCCCCCCAATCGAGCGGCTGACTGGTGGTGAAATCGTGCCACTCGAGGCTGATCCCCATCTCGGCGCCGCCGTAGAGCTGTTCCCGGCCGTGGCGCACATCCGCCCAGGCCGCTTGCGCGGAAGGTTCGGCTTTCATCGGGCTATTGTTGAGGCGCGGAAGCGGGATTGCAAGGCTCTCCCACTTTAATCCTGCACCTAAACTTACACTTACACCTCTGCGGCGGAGGCGGGTGTAAGTGCAGGATTAAGGTTTGAAGAATCGCCCGCGCCGCCTCAGTGGTCCTCGAAGAAATCGACGAACGACCGGCGCACTTTGAAGAACGATCGCTTCACGTCGTCGCGCACCTGGTGGAACGCGCGCTTGATCCGGAGCTTCACCGGATTGGTATCGCCGTCGTCATCCTCGTCCCCGTCCGGCGCACTCTCGCTGCGCTCGTCGTCGCTGGAACGCACCTTCGCCGCGGCCACATCGCCCCCGGTAAAGAGGCCTTCGGTGCGCGTGATCGTACCGTGATTCGACCCGATATAGATCGAGCCCGCCGGCTCCCCACCCTCGCGCCGAAGCGACACCTGCCAGACCGGGTTCCCTTTTTCATCCACCCGCAAGACGTAGTCCGCCCCGGTGAAAGTGACGTGCGACCCGGCGGCGGTCTGCTGCGCGACCGTGTAGGCGCCACTGGAATCGAGATTCAATTTCGAGGTATCAATGACCGGGCCTAACGAACCCTCGATCGCCGCGCGCAACGGCGTGCGCTCCGAGGTAATCTTACCGTTCGCGACTTCCACTTCGCGAATGCCGCCGCGTGCCTTCGGATCTTCGAGCAGGATCTTCCAGGTCTCGGGCTGCGGATTTCCATCCAGCCCGGTGACCGAGATGACATGGTTCACGACCTCGCGGTTGAGCTGGTTGCCCACGGTGCGCAGCGCCTGATAGGCCGTGGGCCGTTCCTGCGCGAGGGCCGTGGCTGCGCCAAGGAGAAAGAGGAGGAGCCATTTCTTCATGGGAAAACAGTGCATGGCCTGCCGTTGCTTGCAAAAGCGGAATCTGTAGGGCTTCAGCAGAAATGTCGTTGCGGCGTCGGGGTAAACTCGCCAGCTTGCACGCGGACCGACGGACCCACTTGTTAGGCGACTCCCCGCCGATGAAGAAAACGAAGAAGAAGAAAATCGAATTCTCTAGCCACACGGGAAATCTCGCGCTGCTGCGAAACTACGTGCGCAAATTTCTCGAGAGCTTTCCGTTCTCCGAGCGCCAGCGCACGCTCATGGTCCTCGGAGTGGACGAGGCCTGCACGAACATCATTCGTTATGCGTACCACTTGCGCGACGATCAGCTCATCTCGCTCTCGCTCGAGGGGCGGAACGATTGTGTCTGCCTGCGCCTGCGCGATTACGGGAAGCAGGTTCCCGCGACCGCGATGAAGAGCCGGCCCGCGGATTTGATCAAACCGGGCGGGCTCGGCTTGCATCTCATCCGGAACGCCTTCGATCAGGTCGACTACGTGCTGCGGAGTCGCGGAACGGAATTGGTCCTGACGAAGAATCTGGAATAGACAGACAGGATTAACAGGCTTTGCAGGATAAAATTTCTCGCGGCGGACCCGCCAGTATCCTCATCCTGTATAATCCTGTCTGACTTTTCCGCATGGCTACCGCTGTCCCACCACCTGATCCGGCGTTCGAGCTTTCGCTCCGTCCGCCGTTGTTCAGCGAGTTCACCGGCCAGGAAAAAGTCTGTGAACGAATCGCGGTGCTGGTCGCCGCGGCGCAAAAACGCGGCGACGTCCTCGAGCACATCCTGCTCAGCGGGCCCCCGGGTTTGGGCAAAACCACCCTGGCCCACATCATCGCGAACGCGATGCAGGTGAACATCAAGAACACCAGCGGACCGGTGGTCGAGAAGGCCGGCGAACTCGCGGGGCTGCTCACCAGTCTCGAGAAGGGCGACGTCCTATTCATCGACGAGATTCACCGGCTCCAGCCGACGATCGAGGAGTACCTCTATCCCGCGATGGAGGACTACAAACTCGACATCATCATCGATCAGGGACCACAGGCGCGGAGCCTGCAATTGCGGCTGCCCAAGTTCACCCTCATCGGCGCGACCACGCGGTCCGGGATGCTGAGCGCGCCGCTGCGCTCGCGCTTCGGGATGACGGCGCGGCTCGATTACTACAGCGCGGAGGAGATGCAGAAAATCATCCTGCGCAGCGCGGCCTTGTTGAACGTGGAGATCGACTCGTTAGGTGCGGCCGAGATCGCGACCCGCACCCGGGGCACGCCGCGGACGGCGAATAATCTGCTGCGTTGGGTGCGCGATTACGTGCAGGTAAAAGCCGACGGCCGGATCACGGCCGAGCTCGCGGATAAGGCCCTCACCATGCTCGAGATTGATCGCGACGGGTTTGATCAATGGGATAAGCGGATCATCGAAACGTTGATCTACAAATTCAATGGCGGGCCGGTGGGTTTGAGTTCGCTGGCCGTCGCGGTCGGCGAGGAAGCGGGCACGCTCGAAGAAGTGAATGAGCCGTATTTGATTATGGAAGGGTACATCAAGCGGACCGCGCAAGGACGGGTTGCGCTGCCGAACGCCTACCGGAAACTCGGCCTGAAAGTTCCCGCGAATTCCCAGACCGACCTCTTCGCGGGATGACCGATTTATTCCCCCAGGTCGCGAAGGTGCTCTCGGTTGCCGAGCTGACGCGCTCCATTCGCGGGCTGCTTGAGACTCGATTCAGTACCGTCTGGGTGGAGGGAGAAATTTCGAACTACAAGTTGCTCCCTTCCGGTCACCAATACTTCACCCTCAAGGATGGTCGCGCCGCGATCGCCTGCGTGATTTTCCGCAACACGCTCCCGCCATTTCCGAGGCCGCTCACCGACGGCACGCAGGTGCAGGTCTACGGCAGCGTCACCGTCTTCGAGGCGCGCGGGCAGTACCAGCTCAACGTCCAGATTTTGCAGACGCGCGGCTTCGGGCTGCTCCAGGCGAAGTTCGAGGCTCTGAAGCGGAAGCTCGAGGCGGAAGGCCTCTTCGACGCCGCGCGGAAACGCCCGCTGCCGAAATTCCCGCGACGGATCGGCGTCGTCACCTCACCCAGCGGCGCGGTCATCCGCGACATCCTGAACGTCCTGCGCCGGCGCGCGCCGGGCGTCGAGGTGCTGATCAATCCGGTGCGCGTGCAGGGAATCGGCGCGGCCCTCGAGATCGCGCGGGCTCTGCGCGAGCTGAGCGAGCCTAACGACACTTGGAAACCGCTCGACCTGATCGTGCTCGCGCGGGGCGGCGGGAGCATCGAGGACCTCTGGGAGTTCAACGAAGAAGCGGTCGCGCGCGCGATTTTTCATTCGGCAATTCCAGTCGTCTCAGCCGTCGGCCACGAGGTGGACTTCACCATCGCCGATTTCGTTGCGGACCTGCGCGCACCCACCCCGAGCGCGGCCGCGGAACTGATCGTGCCCGACGTCCGCGAACTCGAACGACGCGTGGCCGAACTGCAGAATTGCCTAACGAAATGCTGGCGGAATTTCGCGGCCCAGACTCGGCAACGGCTGCGCGCTCTTTCCGAGAAGGCGCTCGCGCGCGAGCTGCGCCAGCGGCTCCGCAGCACGCAACAAGCCCTCGACCTCGCCCGGGAGACGCTTCGCCGCCAACTGGGTCGCCAGCGCCACCTCGCGCAAACCCGCCTGACGAACAGCCTGCTCGTCCTGAAAGCGCGCAACCCTGCGCGGGAATTAGCCGCTCGGCAGCAGCTCGTCCAAGAAACCCGGCGGCGCCTGCAGGAAAGCGCCAAACATCGCCTAACGAAAAGCCGGGAGCGCGCCGCACGCGCCGCCGGGATGCTCCGCATCCTTGGTCCCGGCGCGACCCTCGAGCGGGGCTACAGCATCACCCGCGATGCGGAGGGAAACGTCATCAGCCAGGTCGCAGAAGCCAAAACGCGGACGCGGATCAAAACCCGCGTCCGCGATGGTGAATTCGAATCGACGATCGACTGACTAAGGAGTGTCTGGGTTCAAGACCGGGTTGGCAGCGACTAGCCAATTTTCCGTCGGGTCCTGTGCGGTATCAAACATGTTATAAGTGTGACCGGGGCGCTTCACGATTTTGGTCGTGCCTTGGTCAACCTTCATAATCTGTCCGCTCGCGTCGCAAAAAATGACGACCGCCTTTTTGCCGCTCCAGATTCCGCCTTTGTTGGATTTGCTCGTGTCATACACTCCCACCGTGGTGGCAGAAAAGCCGTCGGCAATCAGAGGAAATGCGGCATTCGCGGTATCCGTTAAGCCTGCGACATACGCGTAATTATTCTCTCCCTGCTTCAGGGTATCGGTGCGGGTTGTGACCGTGGCGGGGTCGATCTTGTTATCAGCGCCAGTGCTCCATTTCGAGCCGCCGATCACGAAAATATCTTCGGTCTGCAGGTAGTTAGGAAAAAGCCACCAAAAGGCGTCGTTCGACTTATCGCCGAGCGCCAGATCGGTCGCAGTATTGTAATCGGGACCCGGTTTTTTTGAGGGGAAGTTTCCGTTGTTATCGGCCGCGAACAGTCTCGCCGCGAGCCCGACCTGTTTCGCATTGGACAGGTCCTTGGTTTGATTGGCACGTTCGGTTACCCCGTTGAAAACCGGGAGCGCGATGCTGGCTAGAATGGCGATGATCGTAATCACGACCAGGAGTTCGATCAAAGTGAAAGCGGAGATGTTCTTCTTCATGTTGGGTTGAGTTGAGCGGGAGATTGTCGGGCGTCGGTAAAAGCGTCAAGCGGGAAACTTTACAAATTTATTGCATCGTTCGATTCGAGGATTGTTCCATCTCTTTCTTCTTCCGCGAGAACTGCTGCGGCCGGTTTTTCCCACTTGAAGGCGACGACCGCGAGCGGGGGAAGATTGATCACAATGGAGTGGGCGTGGGCCTGCCACTCGATCGCTTCGGAAGGCAGGCCGCCGAAATTGCCGACGTTGCTGCCGCCGTAGGTTTCGCCGTCAGTGTTGATGATCTCGCGATAGAAACCCTCGTTCGGCACGCCGAGGCGGTAGTTGTAGCGCACGATCGGGGTGGCGTTAACCACGAAAGCGAGGATGTCGCCCGCCTGGGAGCGGCGGAGGAAAGCAACCACGCAATTATCCGCGTCGTGAAAATCAATCCACTCGAAGCCTTCGTAAGTGTCGTCGAGATCCCAGAGCGCCGGCTCGTTGCGATAGGTGTGGTTGAGATGCTGGACGAGGCGGCGGAGGCCGTCATGGCGCGCGCCGCCGAGCAGGTGCCAGTCGAGTTCGGCATCGTGATTCCACTCGCGCCATTGGCCGAACTCACCGCCCATGAAGATGAGCTTTTTGCCGGGATGGCCATACATCCAGGCGTAAAACATCCGGAGATTGGCAAATTTCTGCCACTCGTCGCCCGGCATTTTGTTGATCATCGAACCCTTGCCGTGGACCACTTCGTCGTGGCTGAGCACGAGGACGAAGTGCTCTTGGAAGGCGTACATAATGGAAAAGGTGACGCTGTTCTGGTGGTAGCGCCGGTAAACCGGGTCGAGCGCCATGTAGTGCAGGAAGTCGTGCATCCAGCCCATGTTCCACTTCAGGCCGAACCCGAGACCGCCGAGATAAGTCGGCCGCGACACGCCGGGCCACGCGGTCGATTCCTCCGCGATCGTCATCACGCCCGGGAAGTTGGCGTAGCACAGTTCGTTGGTCTGTTTGAGGAACCGAACCGCCTCCAGATTCTCGCGGCCGCCGAACTGATTCGGGATCCACTGGCCCGGTTGACGCGAGTAATCCAGATAGAGCATGGAGGCGACCGCATCCACGCGCAGACCATCGATATGGTATTGCTCGAGCCAGAAGAGGGCGTTCGCGGTGAGAAAATTGCGCACCTCGTTCCGCCCAAAGTTGAAAATCAGAGTTCCCCAATCCTGATGTTCGCCCTGCCGCGGATCGGCGTGTTCGTAGAGATCCGTGCCGTCGAATTCCGCCAGCCCGTGCGCATCCTTCGGGAAGTGCGCCGGCACCCAGTCCATGATCACGCCCACGCCCGCGCGATGGCAGGCATCGACGAAATGCCGCAGCTCATCAGGGGCCCCGAAGCGGCTCGTCGGCGCGTAGTAATTCGTGACCTGATAACCCCACGACCCCTCAAACGGATGCTCCGCGATCGGCATCAGCTCGAGATGGGTGAACCCCATCTCGAGCACATAAGGCAGTAGCGTCTCCGCAAATTCCAAGTAACTCAGGGACCGGTTCCCCTGCTCCGCCACCCGCCGCCACGAACCGAGATGCACCTCGTAGATGCTGACCGCACTGCGATGCCACACCTTCTTCGGGCGGGCCGCCATCCACTCCGCATCGCTCCATTGATAGCGCGTCAGGTCGTACACCATCGACGACGTCTGCTTCCCATGCTGGCTGAAGAACCCAAACGGATCGCTCTTCAAAAGGAGCGCGCCGCTCCGCGCCCTGATCTCGTACTTATAGTGCGCGCCCTCGCTCACGCCGGGGATGAAAATTTCCCAGACCCCGCCGCCGAGCAGCTTCCGCATCGGATGCACCCGCCCATCCCAGCCATTGAAATCACCCACCACGCTCACGCGCCCGGCGTTCGGCGCCCAAACCGCGAAATAGACTCCACGATCATTCCCGATCTCGCGCAGGTGCGCGCCGAATTTATCGTAAAGCCGCTGGTCCGTGCCCTCGGCGAAGAGGTGCAAATCCATCTCGCCCATGATCGGCCCGTAGCAGTAGGGATCGCGCAGCGTCTGCTCCGAGCCGTCGAACGCGATCACCTTCACGAAGTAGGAAAAAGCGCGCGTCTCGTTAGGCACCGTCGCTTGGTAGAGACCTTCGATGTGCAGCCGCTCCGCCGGATAAGTCTTCGTCCGATCATCCGCCGAGACGATCTGAATCTCCTTCGCTTCCGGCCGGAAAATCCGCACCACCAGGTCATCCCCCGCGCGATGGGGACCGAGCACGCGGAAAGGATCGGAGTGCGCGCCCTGGAGGAGCGCGGCAATTTCGTTCGGGTCGAGCGGGTGAATGGCGAATGAGCTCATGCGGCAAAAACAGACTAACGGCGGAGCCAGCCGATGCAATCGCCTCGCTTCGGGGGAGCACAGCCGCTGGCCTGTCGCGGGCGGCGGCTCGCCGCACGCCCGGGCGCACCAGAGCGAGTCGCATTGTGCGTCCCATCAGTCGCACGAACGCCGCCCCTCGACATTTTGGCCCCGAAAAGAGAAACGGAGGCTCAAGGGGACAGCCGCCGCCCCGGATGATCAACTCAGGCGTAAGATCGAACTTGCCCTCCCTTGTTCTCAAGTTCCAGCTTCGGGACGCCAAGCCTGCTCGACCATTTTACCGGCTTGCCCGAGGGAGCCGCGGTGAGTAGAACCGGAGGCATGAAAGGGTTTTCATCGGCCCGCCGCCCTGGAAGCAACCGGATTATACAAATTTTATCTGCCTTTATTTTGCAGATTTTTGGGGTTGAACACTCGTTAGGCATCATGATGCGCAGTCATGAAACATCTTGCGGCTCGGGGTCGTAGAAACTTTCAGCTGTTCGCCGTGACGATCGTCTGCGTTGTCGCGTCGCTCGCAGCGAGCGCGTGCGGCTTCTCCGCGGGTTTGACCTTTGCTGGTGTGCCTCTTTCTCCAGGCGCGACGGTCCAGGCGAACGTGCCCTTGAGCGATCTGGAAAAATCCTACGTCTCGGAAGGCGGCAACGCCGTTCCCTCGCATAGCGTGGCGGTGCTGGCAGTGCCGCGCGGATTCGATCCGAAGAAAAGCTGGCCTGTCTTGGTGCCTTTCGCTTCGAGCGACCATTCGTTTCCGAATTCGTACGACCTTATGCTCTACCGCGCGACGGCCCTGGCGGAAGGATGGATATTACTGGCTGGAGATGGCCCAACGCCCGCTCCGCGCCTGGATAGCTCTGGCTGGCGTGCGGGGCACACGCTGGCCGCGCTCGATGCCTTACATCGCAGCTTTCCAGGCTCCGCGCGATGGCCGCTCGCCTGTGCCGGACAATCAGGCGGAGCGAAGCGGGCGAGCTACCTGGCACCGCTGTTCGCGGCCGGCGGGTATCATGTGATCGGGATTTTTCTGGAAGGGATCAACGAGGAGAAGGTAACCGAAGGTTGCCGACGCTTTAAACCGGGCAACAGCTTTTTCCTCACTCCTATTTTCCTGAGTAGCGGCCAGCAGGACAAGATCGCCACCCTGAATCAACAATTCGCCGTGGAGAATTCAATGAGACAGACAGGTTTCAAGAACGTTAGACACAAGACCTTTCCCGGCGGTCACTGGGTGGTGGCCGGCCATGTTCAACAAGCGCTCCGCTGGTTTCGAACTGCGATCGAAAACCACGGACCAGGTGAAGTCGCAAAGCATTGACCTCGTCCCGCCCGCCTAACCAAGCGATGCAGACATGTGGTTAAGTCACGTTCGCTCTTAATGGTGGCATAAGATTCTTTCTGTTCCCCTCGAAGCGAGACTCTTTCCTTGGCTCAAGGGTAACTCTTTAAGAGGTAGAGTTTTTGCTCGATAAAGGCGGTTTTGCTCTCGTAGCCGAGAGCTTTGATTTGGACCAGGCCCAGTTCGGTGGCGAGTTTGCCGAGCTTGGTCTGGAGGCGGACAAAGGGCTCCAAGGCACCGATGAGGTGGCCACTCAGGACATGCCAGATGGCGACGCAGAGTTTGCGCGCCACCGCCACGGCGGCCTTATTGCGCCTGCGCCGGGCGGCCACGGCCAGGCCCCACTTTTGCAGCGGGTTCTCTACTTGGAGGAGCTTTTTGGCCGACTGGATGAGGAGCGCGCGCAAGGGGCCGCGGCTTGCCAGTCCGCTCCATGCGCCAGCGGTGGCTGATCTTGTTCTCGTTAGGAATTGACAGGCGAAGGTTCGGGGCGATACGCTTCGTTTTATGATATCGATCAGGACCATCATCTTCACTTTCGCCCTGGGCATCGAAGGAACTTTGCTCTCTTCGCTCTCGGCGCAGGCGCCGCCGGCCGGCCCTTATACGGTGCAAGACTTCCCCGTCGGCAAAAACCCCTCCTACTTCGCTTTCGACGGCGCGAACATTTGGGTCTCCGATAGCGGCAGCGACGCCCTCACCAAGCTGCGCGCCAGCGATGGCGCGAGCCTCGGCAACGTGCGCGTCGGCGATTACCCTACCTACCTCGCCTTCGATGGGACCAACATCTGGTGCGTCAACGGATTCGGCGCTTCCCTCACCAAAGTGAGCGCCAGCGATGGCACCGTGCTCGCCACCTTCCAATTCTACGCCACCGAACCCGCGGGCATCGCGTTCGACGGTACCTACATCTGGGTCGCCGACTTCCTCGGCGACCAACTCCTCAAAGTGAACCCCGACGACGGCACCATCGCGCAGAAAGTCGCCGTGGGCGACGGCGCCGTCGGCCTCATTTTCGATGGCACCTACCTCTGGGTCACCAATACCAACGACGGCACTGTGAGTAAAGTCCAGACCGACGGCACCGTCGTCGGCACCTACCGCACCGGTGGGAGATATCCCCACGACCTGGTCTCCGACGGGCGCACCGTCTGGATCGTTAACGGCAGCAACCGTGCCGCCGCCACCGTCACTTCCCTGCGCGCCAGCGACGGCGTCTTCCTGGGCGAAGTGCAAGTCGGCAACCACGCGCGCGGCATCGCCTTCGACGGCAGTCACATCTGGTCCACAGCCCCCGACAACAACCTCGTCGTCCGTTTCCAAGCCCGCAACGGCGCCTTCCCGCGCCAGGTAAAAGTAGGCCAGAACCCCTGGGGCGTCTTCTTCGACGGCACCAGCATCTGGGCGGCGGATCTGGGCAGCGCCAGGGTGAGTAAGATCACGCCTGTGTCGCCCTAGCTCCGCTCCGGAGCAGGTTTTGCAACACGGCGGAGCCGATACGATGGAGAGTTAGATTTCGCACTTCCGCCGCGCGACAACATCCGCCCTGTATAGGTCTACGAAGCTCCTTGCCACTACTGCGGTTGCTGTCGCATTCTTTCTAGCCACGCCCCTTTTCGCCCAAGGTCCCGACCCAAGGGCGCCGATCGGAAGCACGCCGCGCATCCTGGCGGACATCGCGGCGGACCGTGCCGTGGCCGAGAAGAAGCTGAACTCCGCCTACGAGCGTGCGATTCACGCGATCGAATCGAGCGATAGCACCACGCGCGACAAAGGGAAGGAGATGGTGATCCGGAAGCTCAAAGAGTCGCAGACGGCATGGGAGCAGTTCCGCCAAAGCAGGGCGCGTTTTGGTCGAGTTATTACTACGAGGAGATCGGTTCGCTCGGCGCCCGCGCCGCCGGCCTCTGGGAATACGGGAGTCGGCTCATCAAGCAACGCATCGACGAGGTGGAAAATCCACCGGATTACTTTTGACGGCGGACGGCCCAAACAGTCGATGCGGCGGCCAGTCGCGGTCCGTCCGGGTGCGCCCCTTGTCCTGCGCGCAGTGACTGATCTTGTTGTCGTCGGGTCTGGAGACCAGTCAGCCCGCTAGAGCTAGCCCGACGATCACTCCGGTCAGAAGGTCGGAAGCAGGGGCGCCCTCTCGTCTGCTGCTATTGCTCGACTAACTGGGCCAGGAAGCCGTGGGTGATAAACTGCGGGTCCTGATAGTAGCCGACGATTTGGCCTGAGTTATTGAGGCCGCTGATGACGGTGACTATCGCGCCCGGAACATCGTAAGATACGGAAGTGTCGGGTAACTTCATAATAAAGGCATGATCGAGGCTGGAGCCTTCGACTTTCCAGGAGCCGACGATGTAGCCAGAGTCATTGATCGCCCTGGGCATGGTCTCCAAGGCACCAGGGAAATCGAGCGGCATCGTGAGGGTGCCATCGGTCGCGCGGAGATAACCGTGAACCCCAATCCCATCGTCATCGGCGTAGCTGCCTACGACTTGGTTCAGGTTATTGATGCCGCTCGCGCGGGCTTGCACCTTCGTCAGAATATTGATGAGGGCTCCGTCGATCATGGCGAAACCTGAGGGAAATCTTCCCGTTTGGACCGTGCCGGCAAAGTTGCCTGCGGTATTCACGCTCTCGACCAGAGTCGAAGTGACGTTGCGGATTTTTGGATCGTAGGTCTTAAGGATCGACTGGGAGCCAAAAAAACCGTGGAAAAGCCCCGTAGTCTCTTCGTAAGTGCCGCAGACAAGCCCGCGATTATTGATCCCCAAGGGAACGGTGAACTTGCTCGCGTTCGGGCCGAAGAAAGGCTGGGAAAAATTGCCGTCGGGAAAACCCAGGGCGCCAGCTAAGGTGAGATCCTCGCTGACCAATAAGACGAAAACACCGCGATCGTTAATCTGTCCGGTGCCCGCGAAGATATAGCCGCTGGCCACGGTGTAATCAAAGGTCCTCACCAACTCGACTGAAACTGTCTGGGCGGCCAGGGATGCCAAGCCGGCGAGCAGAGTAGCCGCGGCGACGACGCTGAGAGAGATCATTTTGTTCATCACGATCTTTTTTTGCGTTCCGGTCCGCAAAAGTCAAGCTCGCAGCCTCTCGCCCTGCGTGGAGGCGACGGCGCCGGCCTTTTCGATTTTCATTGTCCGCGACCTGACCGATAATCCGCTGACATGGACCGGTTGCCTAACGATCCTGCCGAAGCGCTTCTCCACACTTATAGCGTGGACGGCGGAATCAATTATCTCGCCGCCACCCGCGCGCCCGCGGTGGCTTCTCTTGTCTTCGATAGATTCTAATGCGCGTCGTTGCCGTCACGTTATTGCTGTCCGCGGGCATCGCTGCGGGGGCGATGTCACACTCGTTTGTGGCCAAGGCGAGTGGGCGTTTGGGCCGGCCGATCCGCTTCGAGTTTTTCCGCGGTTCCACCTCCCCTCCCAAGACCGACATCAGGTCGTTCACTGTTTCTACGCGGACCGGCGATGACCGGTGGAGGGCGATGTGGTCGATCCTGGGCCGACGTGGCCTGACTCAGCCGATCGATTACGGAGTGACGCCTCCTGGTTTCACCACGATGATTAAACCGCAGAAGCTCATGCCCGGTCGCGTTTACGCCGCGTCCGCTATTGATGGACACGGAGGATCATCCAGCGTAACTTTCGGATTCGATAAAGACGGGACGATGATCTTCCCGGATTCATTCGATCGATGAGGGGCGAATGAACGCATCAAACCCGGCGATTCAGCTCACGCCTTCCCGCGGCGTCCATGTTTTGCTATGGATTAGATTGCTTCCCTTCCAGTTGATCCCCGCCGCCGGAAGGCGTTGCTGAATCGCCAGGAAAAAGCGCGGATTTAGGAAACTTTCATGGATGTCACACCGTTCGGAAGGTGCCAACGGTCAAGACATGGTAGTCCATGAGGTGGACGTTCTTTGCGCCTTGATTTCGGAACCACGTCGAGAACCTGGAAGAAGCGCGCGGTGTCCCTTCACTCTCGCAGCTTATCCGCACTGAAAAGTGATAGCACACGCCTAAGGTCCGATGCCGACGCCGCCAGGTGAGGCAGAGGCGGTGGCTGCGCCTTTTCATTTTCCAACTACCGCAGGCGCGCGCTACGTTGGAGGGATGGACCCGTTGCCTAACGATCCCGCCGAAGCGCTGCTCCACACTTATAGTGTGGACGGCGGAATCAATTATCTCGCCGCCGCCGCCACCCTTCCCTCGCGTCCGGCGATCGATGCGGCCTGCGTCGATCTGCTCAGCCTGCTCTTTCCCGGTTTCCACGGCGCACCGTTGATCGACCCGGGCGATCTGCCCGATCTTACCCGCATCCGGATTCGCTCGCTCCGCGCCCGGCTCCTGCCCGAGATGGTAAAAAGCCTCGCCCGTCGGACCGGGGAAGGAGAAGCGGAGTCGAGCGCGACCAAGGCGGAGCGCATCCTCGGCGATTTTCTCAGCAAGCTCGCCAGCGTCCGGGAAATGCTCTGGTCCGATCTCGATGCGGCCTACGAGGGCGATCCTTCGGCGACCAGTTTCGAGGAGGTCATTCTCGCCTACCCGTCGCTCGAGGCGATCGCCATCCAGCGGCTCGCGCACATTCTTTATAAACACGGCCTCCCGCTGATCCCGCGGATGATGACCGAATGGGCGCATGGCCAGACTGGGATCGATATCCATCCCGGCGCGCAGATCGGCAGCCATTTTTTCATCGATCACGGGACCGGCGTGGTTGTAGGTGAAACCTGCGTCATCGGTTCGCGGGTGAAGCTTTATCATGGGGTCACGCTGGGCGCGCGCAGCTTCGAGAAGGACGAAAACGGCCACATCAAGAAAGGGGGCCAGCGCCATCCGCGGGTCGACGATGAGGTGACGATTTATCCTAACTCCACCGTGCTCGGCGGCGAGACCGTGGTCGGCGCGCGGAGCACGATCGGCGGGAATGTTTTCCTGACCCACAGTGTGCCGCCGGATTCGCTCGTCTCCTACGAGGCGAACCAATTGCAGGTGGTGCACAAGCAGGCGCGGAACGCGCCGCTGCGTCACGCTTCCGCGGTGGAATGATCTATCTCGATTACAACGCCACCACCCCGCTCTGCGCGCCCGCGCGGGAGGCGATGCGGCCCTATCTGGAGCGGCACTTCGGCAACCCTTCCAGCGTCCACGCCGCTGGGCGGGAGGCGCGCGCGGCGATCGACAATGGGCGCGACCAGCTCGCGGCGCTGCTGCGGATTCGGCCTAACGAACTCATCTTTACCGGCGGCGGGACCGAGGCCAATAATCTCGCTCTCCTCGGGCTCGCCCGGAAGCTCGCGCCTAACGGAAAGCACCTGATCAGCGACCGGGCCGAGCATCACGCCGTGCTCCATTCCCTGGAGCAACTGGAGCAGCGCGAGGGTTTCGAAATCACCTGGCTCGACCTCGCGCCTAACGGATTGATCGATCCCGCCGCGCTCGCCGCCGCGCTCCGGCCGGACACCATTCTGGTCTCGATCATGACCGCGAATAACGAGACCGGTGTGCTCCAGCCGATGGCGGAAATCTCCGCGGTTTGCCGGCAGGCGGGCGTCCTCCTGCACAGCGACATGGTGCAATCCTTCGGCAAAACCGCCGAGCCCGATGACATCCGGATGCTCGACGCGGCCAGTTTTGCCGCGCACAAATTCTACGGACCGAAAGGCGCCGGCTTCCTCTATCTCCGCGCTGGCCTGCCGATCGACCGGATTCAATTCGGGGGGGCGCATGAAGGGGACCGCCGACCCGGCACCGAAAACGTCGCCGCCATCGCCGGCCTGGCCGCGGCCGCTGACGACACCCTGCGCGCGCCGCCTAACGAGTCGCCACTGCGTGATGCGCTCTGGGCGGGGATTCGCGAAGTCTTTCCCGACGCGCTCGTCAACGGCGCCGACGCGCCCCGGCTCGGCAACACGCTCAACGTCAGCTTTCCCGGATACTCCTCGGAGACGCTGCTCATGGCGCTCGATCTCGAAGGCGTCTGCGCCTCGAGCGGCTCGGCCTGCATGGTCGGCTCGGTCGTCACCTCGCACGTTCTCCTGGCGATGGGGATGCCGGCGGCACACGCTGCTTCCGCGGTTCGCTTTTCGTTAGGCAAACAGACCACCGCGGCGGAGATCGCCGAGACCGTGGCTGCGCTCGCGCGCATCGGCGCGCGGCTGAAAGCGCGCCGCGCCGCGACGCAACCGGCGCTCGCTTCGTGAGCCTGCAGCTGGCCGCCCCCCAGCTCGAGCTTCCGCTCGCCGAGCGCTCGTTAGGCCGCGACCCCGAGCTCGAAGCGCTTGCGAGCGAGCTGCTCTGCCGGAACGGCGCCGCCCCGGTGGCGCAAGTCGTGCGGGTGGAATGGTCCGCCCGGCTGCGCAGTGCGGCCGGCCGCGCCGAATATCATACCGGTCGCGTCCTCTTGAATCGCCGGCTGGGGCCGCATGGCGCGGCCGAGATCGATCGCACTTTGCGCCACGAGCTGGCCCATCTGCTCGCTCACTTCCGCGCCGGTCGGCGCCGCATCGCGCCGCATGGCGTGGAATGGCAACAAGCCTGCGCCGATCTCGGCATCGCGGGGGAAGCGCGCTGCCACACGCTGCCGTTTCCGATCAAACGACGCGCGCGTCCTTACCTTTACGTTTGCCCGCATTGCCAGCGCGATTTCCCGCGCACGCGACCCCTCAAACGCACCTCCGCCTGCCTCGCCTGCTGCCGTGAGTTTAGTCGCGGGAAGTTCGATCGGCGGTTCAAGCTGGAACGGCAGTTGTAGCCGTTTCGCTGTGCGAAACGTGGGTGTGCGCCAGGTCGGCGAGGAAGGCGACGGTAAAACCCGCGTTTCGCACAGCGAAACCGCTAGAGGCGTCGTTAGGCGTCTTCTCCGGCGTGGTCGCCTTTGCCGGCTTTCTGCCCGCGTAGTTTCGCCTGGATGAAGAGGTCGATGTCGCCGTCCATCACCGCCTGGACGTTGCTCGTTTCTGCTCCGGTCCGATGATCTTTCACCATCTGGTAGGGCTGGAAAACATAGCTCCGAATCTGGCTCCCCCACGCGACGTCGCCCTTTTCGCCGTACTGCCGGTCGATCTCCGCGCGCTTTTTGTCCTGCTCGATTTCGTAGAGCTTGGCCTTTAACATTTTCAGCGCGAGCTCGCGGTTGCGGCCCTGGCTCCGCTCGGCCTGGCAGGCGACCACGATCCCGGTCGGCTGGTGCACAATCCGCACGGCGGTTTCGACCTTGTTCACGTTCTGCCCGCCCTTGCCGCCGGCCCGAAAGGTCGTGACGTCGAGATCGACGGGATTCACTTCGATCGGGGCGGAGTCCGCTATTTCCGGGGTGACATCGACGCTGGCGAAGGAAGTGTGCCGCCGTTTGTTCGCGTCGAAGGGCGAGATGCGGACGAGCCGGTGGACGCCACGCTCGGTGTTCAGATAACCGTAGGCGTAGTCGCCACTGACGAGGAGCGTGACCGATTTAATCCCGACCTCTTCGCCCTGCTGAATGTCTATCGTCTGCGCGCTACACCCGCTCCGTTCGATCCAGCGTTGATACATCCGCAGGAGCATGTCGGCCCAATCGCACGACTCCGTCCCGCCCGCGCCGGAATGGATGGTGACGAAGGCGTTCGAGCGATCGTTTTCGCCGGAAAGAAACTGCCGCAGCTCGAACTCCTCCAGCCGCCGGACAAAGCGCGCCTGTTCGCCAACGATTTCCTTTTCCGTGGCGGCGCGCGCCGCCGAATCGGTCTCCTCTGCCGCCAGTTCCTGAAGCGCGACGAAATCCTCCAGCCCCCGTTCCAATTCGCCGAACGGATTGATTAAACCACGCAGCCGCGAGACCTCTTCGACTTCGCCTTGGGCGCGCTCGCGATTCGACCAGAAATCGGCCGCGGCCATTCTCGTTTCCAGTTCCGTGAGGCGGGCCTGCAGCGTGGGCAGGTCAAAGAAACCTCCGCAGTTCGCCCACCCGGGCGCGGAGTGCTTCGGTCTCGATCGGGTCCGTTTCCGTGGCCATGGCCCAAGATAGTGCGCTCGCGAAAACTGCCAACCCGCTTCAGGACCAGCCGCTGATAAAATCGGCAATCGCTTCGAGAATCCGGCGGTCCACGTCCTCCTGCATCTCGCCCGCGAGTTGCAGCGCGCGCCTCCCCACGCCTAACGAATGATCGCCGCCCTCCACGAGGTGGAGGTCGTTAGGCGCGGTCATCCCCGCGCGCACCGGTGCCAGCAGATCGAGAGGGCAGAGTTTGTCGCGCGTGCCCTGCACAAAAAGGATGGGCGTGGCTAACGAGAGGAGCACCTGGTCGCGTAGTTTCGCGCGATCGCCCAGCGCGCAGAGCGGGTAGCCCAGGCAGATCACGCCGTTGACTTTCTCTTCGAGCGCGAGATGGCAACCGATGCGCCCGCCCATGCTCTTGCCGATGAGAAAAAGCGCGGCGCCGGGCGGAACTTCCGCGCGGAGGCGCGCGAGCGCGTCGCGATGGGCGGCCATCAGTGCCAGCAAACGATCGGGACGCGGCCGGCCGGCCCGCTGGTAATCGTAATCAAAGGTGGTGACGTAGCCGATTTCTCCGAGCAGGTCCTGCCAGTGCCGCATCCACGGATGCGACGAAGGCGCGCCGGCGCCGGGAGCGAAGAGGAAAAATGGCCTGGGCATTCGGTCCACCAATATCCCTGACCTCGCCTAACGAATGTCTCCCGGCAAAAAGAAATTCTGCGATTGCCGATCTCGATCAATCGCCGACCCGCTAGGCTTACCCGCCGGGCTCTTCGCGGCCGATGAGATCGGTTTCAGCGCGCTCGGCCTCGAAATGTTGCTCTTGAATAATCATGCGTGGAGATCGCGAACCGTTTGGAGCTGAACCGTTGCGAACGCCTCCTCACGCTGAGCCAAATCCGCAGCTGGCGGGCGCCGCTCGGGGTCGGAATCTTGTCCCTCGTGCTCACCCTCACTCTGCCCGTGGCGGAGATCGACGGGAGCGCATGGGTTTACTTCTCGCCCGCCTTTCTCCCGCCGCTTACGATCGCAGGCCAAGGCGAAATATTGCGCGCGCGCTGGCCGATCCGACTCTGGCCTAACGATCACCTGGCGGCGGCGCGGTCTTCCTCTTTTTGGCGAAGCGCAAACTCGGTTTGCACGCCGCGGAAGAGATCGAGGAAGACTTCGTGGAGTGCCGCCTCGTCGGGCTGGATCGCGTCGTTAGGCATCGGCCAAAGGTCGAGCCCGATCTCCTCGCGCTTGTCGAGCAACTTATGAATCGCGCGCCGCGCCATACCCATCCGCCGCACGTGATCGCGGACGCGGAGATACATCAGTTGCCGCCCTTTTTCTTCAGCCTGCGCTGCCCGTAAAATGACGAAGCCGACGGTGAAGGCGGGCTCTTTTTCGCCGACCTTGGTCTCGCCGACATCGCCGGGAAAAATCTGGATGAGGAGGAGCTCCGACTTCGCGACCAAGTCGTCGCGGTCTTTGAAAAACGAGTGCACCAATTCCCATTCCACGAAGGAAAGTTGTGAGCTCGTCGGCTGCGCGGTCGCGGTCAAAACCGAGTTAATCATTTGCTCGATTAAATCCACGCGGCCTACTTCGAGCCCGAGATGCCGGGTGCAAAAATTCTGGAAACGCGCCCCGCAATTCGCCGCAGAGACCGTCCAGGTCGTGCGGAACATGCGCGACCAGGCCCAGTGCATGAAGAGGTTCATCCACCCGCGGTTATCGGGATGGCCGTGCTCGTGTTCGAGATGGAGATCGTGATAGATATCTTCCATCAGCGAGATGAGCCGATTGCAAAAATAGAAGCCGGCGCGCAGCTCGGAATGGTTCGGCGGAATCCACGGGCCGGGCATCGCCACGGGCTCCGGCGGGTCGTCGAGACCAGCGAGGAGCGTGCCCCATTCGATGTAGATCTGGCGGCTTAAAAAACGGAGCTTCGGATCGGTCGAGAGCGTTTCGTAGAGCGCGGTGAGCGTCTCGCCGCGGCGCTGGAAGGAAGGATCGATCGGCGTGCTCGGCGGATACCAGCGTTGCGCGAGATTGACGAACAGCCGCTCGGTCGTTTGGTCCGCGAGCTTCTCCGGCGCGTCGACCCGGCAGAAAGTTTCCATCGCGGCGTGGTGCCCGAGCATGCGGTAGCTCTCGAATTGCGACTCGCCAAAAAACTGGTCCAGCGTGCTCTCGTGCGGGAACGCAGGAGCGCGCGCAGCGTAGCGCAGCACGTCGGTCGGCTCGTCGCCGGTGAGCGAAGATTTGAGGTAGAGAATGGTGCCGGCGTGGCCTTCGGGATCGGTCTTGTCGTAGCGAATCCGGCCCACCGCGCAATGCCATTGGCTGTGCCCTTTCTCGTCGCGCTGCCGGATCGCCTCGACGTCGAGCTCGATGTCGACGCCGAGATCGGCGCGGCATTTTTCGATGGCGTTGCCAAGCCCTTCGAACTCGAAATTGCCATCCTCTTCCGCGTCGCAGGCGATGATGAAACGGCAGCGCCGCCGCACGAGCTCGTAGATGCCGAGGTTCTCGAAATGTCCGCCATCCGAGAGGTAAATATATTTCCCCTCGGCGTGGGTGAGCCCAAACATCTCCGCGATCAAACTCGCCAGCGCCCACCACGGGCCGGAGCGGCGCCAGCCGCGCTCGTTGCGCGGATTCCCGATCCACCAACCGAGCCGGACGTTGAAGAGCGTCATCAGAAAAGCCGGCGCGGGCGAAGTGTGATAGCCCATGTTTGGACTGACGGCGGCGCCCGAAATGGCCATCGCCGTCGCGAGCCAGAGCGGGCTGTGCGACGCGGCGTAGGCCGGAACTTTCGTCTCGTCGTTAGGCGCAGTCGGGCAATATCCGGGCGGGAGATCGGAAAAATCGTAGCCGCAGGAGAGCGGCGTGAACGTAAACGAAGCCGCCTTGCGCTGCTGCCACGCGAGCTCGTGCCCGCCGACGAGATTGATCGAGCAATTCACGATCGGATACGGCCCGGAGTTTTCATCCTGCCAATCGCGCGCGGCGAGATCGGCGAGCTGGATGTCGTCGTTCTGATCGAACCCGGTGAAGGGATGCGGTCGGCGCAGGCCGGCGTTGGAAGCTCCGAGATAGCAACGCGCGAGCCGGTTACGATACATCATGTGCATCGAGAATTCATTGATGTCGACGCACCAGGCGAGGAGGCCGGCAGTCAGCGCAGAGGAGCCGAGAAGGATGAAGAAGAGAAGATTTCCCGGAAGTCCGCTTGGGTTCTGCCTTGAAAAATCCGGGGGCGCATTACGCGGCGGGAGATGTGCGGCCGACATCGCGCGCCAATGCTCAGCCGTGATTGTGTGCAAAGCCGGGCCGCGGTGCGAATTCGGCGAGACTTTTACCTCCACCGGGCGCGGCTCGTTGCTGGCAATTTGCACGTTTACACCGAGCGGCGCGCCCGCCGCCAGCGGGGTGGGCGGACTGATCGGAACCGGTGAAACGAGGCCGTTGATTCCCCAGGAAATGCCAGCGAGCAGACCAACGATGAAAATGTAGGGTGCGATCGCAACTACGATTTCCAGCCAGGAATTCTTGCTGCGCCGTCCGGTTTTCGCGCTCGTCGACGCAAGTAATCCGCCGATGGTCGTGCCGACCCAACCGAGGCTGAGGGCGGCGAGCCCGGACTTGAGATGGAGGTCGAGCCATTGCAAGAACGGCGGACTGTAAAACGCGATCACGAAAAGCCCGGTCCAGAGGAGCGCATAGATCAAGAGCCACGCCCCCAGCCGGCTCCACCATTCACGCATCGGCTCCGAGAGATGCGTCCCGCGCAAGCCGACGTAGAGCACGAGCATGATCGACACCGCGACCACAAAAGCAGGCGGGCCCCAGACAAGGCGAGGCCAGAAGTTTTCAGGGATGGCGGGCATGGCTTGATGAAAACGGCCGAGCGCCAGCCCGCCGATCGCGCCTCCGATAAGGATGGAGAACAGGTTCCAAGCGCCCCGCCAGATTGCGATGCCCATCCTGCGGGCCGTGAGCGGCATCGCGTTCGGCGGTTTCGGATGCGTCAGCCAAAGCCAGGCTTCGCGAGCGCCTTCAACGAAGGTGCCGACGATCAGGACGAACGCCGAAACGGCTGCCCACCAGACCCACTGAGATTCGTGGGACCAGAACGTCGGCAGGGCGTCGGCACCGGCGATCTGGCCCAGACGATGCACGGAAATAACTCCGGCGAGGAGCAGCGGAAGGACGATGAAAGATTGCACCCACCCCTGCCGCGCGAGCCGCGGCAGATCGGTCAGCCGACGCACGAGCAAGTTGGTGATCGTGACGCTCGGCGTGCCATCGACGTGACCCAGTGCGACACGGCCGGGGGCCATTTTACCGCGCACTGACCGCACCACTTCCACGATGCACCCGTCGAGCGAGACGGTGCAGGTCTGGCCCACGCAAACCAATCGCAAATGATGGAGTCGCGGAAATCTCTCCGGCCTGGGCTGCAGATTGGTGGCAGAGGTCCGTTCGTTAGGCTTTTCCTTGTCGGGATCGTGGAGGGAAATTTCCCAACCCGGTTCGTTGGCGCCCGCACGCAGGTAAACACTAAAACGCGCGCTTGCCTCCGCCGAAAGCGAAGGCGGCTTTTTACACAGAAAATCCAGTTCGAGAACAAAGTCGCCGAAAAGATGCGGGCGCTCGCCGGGAAAGAGAAGATCCGCGCCCGCCATCAGCGAGACGGGCGTTTCGCCGATTAATTCTCGAACCTCATTTTCGTTAGGCCGAAGCGCTCCGCCGGACCACAAATTGAGCTCCCGGCGTTTGAGGAAGGCGAGATTCAAAACCACGAAAAATCCCGCGACCGCGAGCAGCGCGTAGAACAGCCAGGCCGAGGCCGCAAAGGGTCCGGTCGCCGGCGGAAGCGCGCGGCCCATCAGCAGACCGACCAACCGCGGGAGCATGATCACGCAGGCCAGAGCGCCCAAGAGCGTGATCATGTTGAGAAGCACGTTGCGCAGGTAGATGGCGATCAGCGTCCAGGTGTCAGCACCGAGCCAGCCCAATTTCGGAGTGAGATAATTGCTGAAACGGCGCAGGAAAAAGATCTCGTCGGGCCCGCGCTGACCGACCTGTTTTGACCAGGAGGTGCGCAACGCCGAGGAGACTTCATCGAGCCGCCCTCCCCGTCGATGGATCCAGGCCACGAGCCAACTACCGATGTAGCCGCCACCCGAGACCGTCGAAAGGTAGTCGAATTTTTTCAACAAACGCAGATCCGCCAGCGCCTGGAGCACACCGAGGGCGAAAGTGGCGCTCCGGATTCCACCGCCGGAAAATGCCAGGCCCGCGAGCCGGGCATCCTGTGCGCGGCGGCGCACGCCGGCATCCGTGGATGATTGCGCCCGCGGCTCGCCGAAGCGATTCAATTCCTCATCGAGGACATCGCGAAACGGATGCGACCATTGGGACATGGCCTAAAGTTCTAGCAGGTTGGTCGATCGGCAGGAAAAGAAATATCCCGCGGTCAGTTGGAGGTGGCTGGAGAGGGAATTGAACCCCCGACACGAGGATTTTCAGTCCTCTGCTCTACCAACTGAGCTATCCAGCCCTTTGCTCGCGCGGCTGTCACTATGCCGGAATCCGCGAAGCGGGCAAGCGGCTGGAAACAGATGGCAGGCGATGGAGGAGGAGGCCACGGCTGAACACGGATGAAACACAGATGGGAAGAATCAGAGGCCCGTCGCTCGCCCCATTTTTCCACTCAGTGTTTCATCTGTGGCTAGAAACTGCGGGGCAGATCGACCGCTTCGGCGAGCAGGTGGAGGTAGAGCGGGCGCGGGATTTCCCGCGCCCCGAACTGCGCGAGATGCGCGGTGAGCCACTGCGTGTCCAGCAGGGTGAAATCCCGCTCCCGCAGCCGCTCGACCAGGGCCCAGAGTGCGATCTTCGAGGCGCCGGTCGCGCGATGAAACATCGACTCGCCGAAAAACGCGCCGCCGATTGTCACCCCGTAGAGCCCCCCAACGAGTTCGTTAGGGGCAGCCCAGGCCTCGACCGAATGAGCGCACCCGATCTCGTGCAGGCGCAGGTAGCACGCAACGATTTCCTGGTTAATCCAGGTCTCTGCCCGGTCCGCGCAGGCGCGCATCACCTGCTCGAACGCGGTGTCGATGCGAATCTCGAACCCTTGCCGCTGCCGTTCGCGCCGCAGGCCATGCGGAACGTGGAATCCTTCGAGAGGCAGAATGGTCCGCGGATCTGGCGAGAACCACCCGATCTCGCCATCTTCCAGCGCCATCGGGAAGACCCCGAGGCGGTAGGCTTGGAGCAAAAGATCCGGGTCGATCATTCGTTAGGCCGAGAGCTTCACCGCTTCTCATCCTTCGAGTTCCGCTTCTCGGCAATGGAGAATCGCCGCTCTTGCAATGTCCGGCGACGCTCTTACGGTGAGCACTTGAAACCGCTCGTTGCCCTGCTCGTTTTCGCCACGGGAATCTGGGCCGCGGGCTGCGCCTCGGACACGCCCCCTGCGGAAGAGGTGCAGGAGCATCTCCAGCGCGGCATCTCCGGCCAGGGCGAGCTCGGCCCCATCAATCGCGGCGACGATCCGTTCGTGCATCCGCGCGAAGGCGACACCACCCCAGGGCACCCGTGAAGCCGGCGGTTCACTCGCGCATCCTCATTCTCGATTTCGGCTCGCAGTACACGCAGGTCATCGCCCGCCGCGTCCGCGAGTGCCAGGTCTACTCGGAGATCGTGCGCTGCGATCTCGCCGCCGGGGAGATCGAGCGGCTCGCGCCCAAGGGGATCATTCTTTCGGGCGGTCCGGCGAGCGTTTACGAAAAGGGCGCGCCCCAGATTGATCTCCAGGTCTTTTCGTTAGGCATCCCCGTCCTCGGGATTTGCTACGGGATGCAATTGATGGCCCGGCATCTCGGCGGCGAGGTGGAACACAGCGCGCGCCGCGAGTACGGCGCCGGCCTCCTCCAAGTCGATGAAGGCGGTTCGCTTTTCGAGGGCCTGGGCGAGCAGGTCGATATTTGGAACAGCCATGGCGATAAACTAACGGCACTCCCGGAAGGTTTTCACGCCATCGCGCACACGGAGAACTCCGCCTTCGCCGCGATCGCCGATCCCGCGCGCCAGCTCTACGCTTTGCAGTTTCATCCCGAGGTCTCGCACACCCCGCGGGGGAAGGAGATCATCGAGAACTTCCTTTTCCGCGTCTGCCATTGCGCGATGGATTGGACGATGGGGTCGTTCATCGACGACGCCTGCGAGCGCATCCGGCAACAGGTCGGTGAGCAAAAAGTCGTGCTCGGGTTGAGCGGCGGAGTCGATTCCTCCGTTGCAGCGGCGCTCCTGCACAAGGCGATCGGCGACCAGCTTACCTGCATCTTCGTCAACAACGGGCTGCTCCGCGAAAACGAAGCCGATGTCGTGCAGCGCGTCTTCGGCGAGAACTTCCACATTCGGCTCAAATACGTCGACGCCTCCGAGCGTTTCCTCACCGCTCTCGCCGGGGTCACTGATCCCGAGACGAAACGCAAAATCATCGGGCGCGAATTCATCGGCGTTTTCGAAGACGCGGTCGTCGAAATCGCCGGAAGCAAAACGGCCGATGACTCGGATTTCAAATTCCTCGCCCAAGGCACGCTCTACCCCGACGTAATCGAGAGCGTCGCGATCGGGGGGAATCCCGCCTCGCTGATTAAGAGCCACCACAACGTCGGCGGGCTGCCCGAGAAAATGCATTTCGAGCTGGTCGAGCCGCTGCGCCAGCTCTTCAAAGACGAAGTCCGCCTCGCGGGCCAGCAGCTCGGTTTGCCTAACGAGATCGTGCAACGCCAGCCCTTCCCCGGCCCCGGCCTCGCCGTCCGCATCCTCGGCGAAGTGACCGAGGAACGGCTGGGAATATTGCGCGAAGCCGACACCATCGTGATCAGCGAAATGAAAGCGTCCGACTGGTATTACCGCGTCTGGCAATCCTTCGCCGTCCTCCTGCCGGTGCGCTCCGTCGGGGTGATGGGCGACCAGCGCACCTACGAGAACACGATCGCGCTCCGGATCGTCGAGAGCCAGGACGGCATGACCGCCGACTGGGTGCGGATGCCGTATGAAATCCTCGCGCGCATCTCGAGCCGAATCGTGAACGAGGTCAACGGCGTAAACCGCGTCTGCTACGATATTTCGACCAAGCCGCCGAGCACGATCGAGTGGGAGTAGGCCCCGCTAAATTCTTTTGCACGGTTCAAGGGAATCTCCTAGGAATGCGGGCCGGAAAATGGTTTGAT
Source organism: Chthoniobacterales bacterium (assembly GCA_038240025.1). Lineage (GTDB taxonomy): Bacteria > Verrucomicrobiota > Verrucomicrobiia > Chthoniobacterales > UBA10450 > Palsa-1392. The sequence goes on along the minus strand of JBBSED010000003.1, from coordinate 155,726 downwards.
CTTTCGAGGGTTACGTCTACCCTCCGCGATGCTTTTTCCGACCCATCTCAGTAAAAAGTATTTTCTCCTCCTCATAGCGTCTTTTGGCGCCATGCTCGCGGCGATTCCCTCGACTCACGCCGATAGCGTCGTCACCGATCCGGTCGGTTTCACCACTACTTCCTGTCTCAGCAATTCTGACACGCTCGTCGCCGTTTCCTTTACTCGCCCGCCCGTTTTCGTGGGAGCGATCATCTCTTCCTCGGGCGCGACAATTTCGGTTTCGGGCTCGCCCGGCTGGCAAACGAACCAGTTCGTTTACGCGCAAGGTTCTCAGCCTAACCATTACTACGCGCTGATCGGCGCGGGCTCCCCGAGCAATCCGAAGGAAGGCCACACCTACCTTGTGACGGGGAACACGTCTTCCACACTGACGGTTGACACGAGTAGCGACTCGTTAACCGGAATTCCCACGAATGCGCAGGTCCTCCTGATTCCCTATTGGACTCTCGCCACTGTTTTCCCTGCGACCGATGCGAACGTCTCCTTCACCCCCACCACGGCCACGCGGACGATCCAGACCGAGGTCCTGATTCCGAACTACAACGCTTCGGGCATCAATCCGTCTGCTTCGGCAGTTTACTTTTTCGGTGACAACGTGAACGGCGACCCGAACAACGGCGTGGGCTGGCGGCTGATCGGCGATAACGTCACCGATCACGGTGACGATGTCCTGATTCCCGACGGCTACGTCACCGTGCGCAATCTCAATAGCGCGCCGACTCTTCCGCTCTCCGCCATCGGCGCGGTGCTGACGAAGAAGCTCGCGACTCCTGAGCTGACCAATGTTTCCAGCGCCCGCGATAACTCCGCGGCCATGGTCCGGCCTGTAAATGTCACTTTAAATTCTACCGGCTTGAATCCCGCGGATGGCTCCTTCGTGGCCACCACGGCGACTCGCACCCTGCAGGATCAGTTACTGGTTTTCGACAACACTGCGGTCGCACTGAATAAATCACCGAGTGCGATCTATATTTACGGCAACAATATTAACGGTGATACCGGGAACGGCGTTGGCTGGCGTCTGGTCGGTGATAATGCCACCGATCACGGCAACGATCTGATCGCGCCCGGAAGCGCGTTGATTATCCGGAAGGCTGGCAATGGCACAGGCCAGCCGGTTTATTGGACAAACGCTCCTACCTACTAACTCGAAATACCCACAGATGAAAAAATTCCTCGCTCTTCTTTTCCTCGTTCTCGCGACCCCGGCGTTCGCGGATTTCACCATCATTCTTGATGCCGGTCGGCTCACGCTTGATTCGACCACGGCAATGCCTGCCGGGTCGGTTCTGGTGCTGGTTGCGGCCGGTGGGGACGGAAGTTTTTCGAATAGCTTATCCGCCGGGCAGTACGTCTCGGGGAACGACATCCTTCTCTCCGTGGTCACGGTGCCGGCCTCTGCTGCGCCCTTCAATAATTTCGGAGGACCGCAGGAGACGTTCAACACCCTCACCATTAATACGACCAATTTCCCAACCCTCGGGGTCGGGGATTTGCTGGCGCTGCGTTGGTTCCCGCAGATCACTTACACTCAGTTTGAGGCGGGTACGACGCCAGTGGCTGGTAACAATTTCGGGACCTACAACCCGTTCTTCTACGGCAATGCGACCAACAACCCTGACGGCGGCAATGTCTGGGCGGTGCCGAGCGGCGGTTCGACCATCAATCTGAATTTCTTCACGACTGACGCGATTCCTGCCGGTAGCCAGAATCCCACTGAGGGCTTTGCCCAATTCACGGTGGTGCCAGAACCGACCACTTGGGCTCTTTTGATCACAGGGTTGGTTGGTGCCGCGGTCGTTTCGCGCTCCCGTCGCCGGGCTTAATCGATTCGCGATCGCGACCGGGAATTTTTTCTCCGCTAGCGCGGGTTCATTTTACGTCTTCCGCGAACGGGTGAATATTCTCATCGTGCGTCGGGTCGTCTTTCTCTTCTTTGCGTTGCTGACCAGTTCGGCCTACGCGGATTTTTCTGTTTCCGTCGACGCGGGTCGCCTGCGGGTAGACGCCATTACGCCCCTCACCCATGTCGATAATGTCTCTCCGTTCAACGGCGGATCGCTGCTCTTGCTGGTCGCGGCAAATGGGGACGGAACTTTTTCGAACACGCTTGGGCCCGGCAATTACGTCGGTGGAAATGATATCGTTCTCGCGGCCGGAGGCTTCAACAACTCCGGGGGCTTGGATGAGACGGTGACTTTTTTCACGGTGGCGACTGGAAGCCTTAATCTTCCCGCGAACGATCGCATCGCTTTGCGTTGGTTCCCCGGGATCACCTACGCGCAATTCAAGGCGGGAACCAATCCCGTCGCCGGGCAGCATTACGGGACCTACAATCCCCGCACCTCCACGCCGCCGAACTCGAGCGATAACCCAGACGGCGGAGATCCATGGACGGTGCCGATCGCGGGAACGATCAACCTGAATTTCTTCACCACAGATTCCAACGGTGGTGGCACGCAGCAGCCCGCAGAAGCGTACGCGAGCTTCATTGTTTCTGGCTCGCCCACGCCCACGCCGACAATCACGCCCACTCCAACGGTGACGCCCAGTCCCACGTCCACCCCGTCCATTCCGCCAACGCCGAGTCCCACGCCGACGGCCAGCGCAACCCCGACCGCGAGCGCCACTCCGACCCCTTCCGCCACGCCCAACCCGAGCATCACGCCGACTCCTGATCCTTCCGCCACCCCGGGCCCGAGCGGCGAGGCGTTGCTCAACATCTCCACCCGCGCCCGCGCGCAGACCGGGCAGAACGTGCTCATCGGCGGCTTCATTCTCGGAAATGGCAGCGGGACCAAGAACATCATCGTGCGCGCACTCGGACCGTCGTTAGGCGCACGCGGCGTTGCCTTCCCGTTGCTCGATCCGAGCCTCCAGCTTTTCGATGGCACCGGTCAGCTCATCGCGAGCAATAGCGACTGGATGGCGAACGATAACGAACAGGCGATCGTCGACAGCGGCTTCGCTCCGACTGATCCGCGCGAGTCCGCCATTCTCACCGCGCTCGGCCCGGGTAATTACACCGCGGTCGTGACCGGGATCGACGGCACCACGAACAACATCGCGCTCGTCGAAGTCTACGATCTCGATTCAGTCAACGTCCCGCAATTACTCAACATCTCGAGCCGCGCTTCGGTCGACACGGGGGACGGCCAGATGATCGCCGGCCTGATCGTCGGCGGCACCCAGACCAAAGCCGTCGTCATCCGCGGACTCGGGCCTTCGCTCGCGGCATCGATCGCCAATCCCCTGCCGAACCCGACGCTGACGATCGTCGACGGCAATGGCCTCCTCATCGCGCAGAACGACGACTGGCAGCAGGACACCAACGCGGGCCAACTGCAAAGCCTGAACCTCGAGCCGACCAACACCCTCGAAGCCGCTCTCCTCCTCTCGGTCGCGCCCGGGAGCTACACGGCGATTCTTTCCGACGTGAACGGCAACAGCGGGGTCGGCCTGATGGAAGTGTATAACGTCACAAATTAACTGGCCGCGGCCGACCGGACCGTCGAATCTCCGGCATGGGATTCGATCAATATCACGAGCCGCCTAACGAACTGAGCCAGGAGACGCGCACCTTCGCGCGGATGATTCTTTCCGTGATCGAGGAGGCACAGGCCATCGACTGGTATGAGCAGCGCATGTCGGTGGAGCAGAACAAGGAAGCGAAAGCGATTATGGCGAACGCGCAAAAGGAGGAGTTCAAGCACTTCGGGATGGACCTGGAATTCCTCCTCCGGCAGAAGCCGGTCTGGCGGGAAATATTGCAGGGTATCCTCTTCCAGAAAGGCGACATCGTGAAACACGGCGAGGAAGCCGAGGAAGACGCCGACTGAGTCGTGGCCGGCTAACCGCCGGCGGCGACCCGCAAGATTTCGATCCGGTCGCCTTCCCACAGCTTTTCGTTAGGCCAAGCGCGCCGCTGCAAGGCGACGCCGTTCTGTTCGACCAGGGTCGTCTCCGGCGCGAGCGCGAGACACTCGATCAGCTCGGCGATGTTCTGCGCGTCGTCCCGCGTGACGCGCACCCCGTTGAGCAGGAAATTCATCGGCCGGCGAGCGCCTGATCCCAATCTTTCCAAACCGGCTCGAAGCCGCGCCCGCGTAACACCCGCGCCACCTCCGCCGGCGAACGCTCGTCACTGACCTGGAACTGCCCGGTCGCGATCTCGTCGTTCGTTTCGTCCGGCGGCAGAATCCGGCCCCGCACCGTCTGGTGCGCTTCCCGTTTACCCTGCCCCGTATAGCCACCCGGCTCGGTATGGCTGCCCGAGCTCATGGTGGTCACGCCTAACGACGCCAGCGCGTCGCGCAACGGGGCCGGCTCGCGCGTGCTCAAGACCAGCCCGACCTGAGGAAAACAGATCCGGAAAGCGCAGATCAGCCGCGCCAGGTCGCGGTCGCCTAACGAAAAGACGGGCTGGAACTCGCTCGCTGCCGGGCGCAGGCGCGGCAGGCTGACGGTCAAGTCGGATTGCCAGCAGCGCTTGAGCAGATATTCGAGATGGCCGGCGAGCGCGATCGCTTCGTGGTGCCACGGCGCGAGACCAAAGAGCGCCCCAATCCCAATCCGCCGAAAGCCCGCGGCGTAGGCGCGCTCCGGGCAATCGAGTCGCCAATCGAAATCGCGTTTCGGTCCCGAGGTGTGCATCTCCGCGTAAACCGCCCGGTCGTAGGTTTCCTGGTAAACCACCAATCCCTCCGCCCCGGCCGCCACCAGCGGCTCGTAGTCCACCGTCTCCATCGGTCCGAGCTCGAGCGCGACCGAGGAGAAGAGCGGCCGCAGCGCGCGCACGCATTCGGCGAGATAGCCGCCGTGGACGAATTTCGGATGTTCCCCTGCGACCAGGAGCACCTGGCGAAATCCCTGGTCCGCGAGATGCCGCGCTTCGATCAACACCTGCTCGACGGTGAGGGTGACGCGGAGGATCGGGTTGTCGCGGGAGAAACCACAGTAGCGGCAGTTGTTGATGCACTCGTTGCTCAGATAGAGCGGCGCAAACATCCGCATGGTGCGGCCGAAATTCTTCCGGGTCAGCGCGCGCGCTTCCTGCGCCATGGCCTCGAAAGAGGCGTCGTCGTCAGGCTCGAGCAAGGCCGCGAAACGCCGCAGCGCCGGCGATGTCGCGGCGGGCAACTGATCGAGGAAGGAAGAGAACATCTGCCAGCAAGGTAGCGCGAGCTTCCGGCTTGCGCGCGCCCGGAAACTCGCAAGCTGGAAGCTCGCGCCCCGCCGGATTAAGATCGCGCATGCACCAGCCGAGGTTTGTTCCGCTGCCCGCGAGGGAGGGTTTGGTTGAAGAGGAAATCATTGCGCGCGCGGCCGATTTTCAAGCGGCCATGGCGCGACGGCGGACGGTGCGCGATTTCTCCGACCGGGCGGTCCCGCGCGCGGTGATCGAGCATTGCCTGCGCACCGCAGGGAGCGCGCCCAATGGCGCCAACTTGCAGCCCTGGCATTTCGTGGCGGTCAGCGATCCGGCGCTCAAGCACGAGATCCGAGTGGCGGCGGAAGACGAGGAGCGGGAATTCTACGAGCATCGCGCGCCTAACGAGTGGCTGGAGGCGCTCGCCGCCCTCGGCACGGATGCGGAGAAACCGTTCCTCGAAACCGCGCCGTGGTTGATCGCGATCTTCGCGCAGCCTTATCAGCTCCTGCCCGATGGCCGCAAGATGAAGCACTACTACGCGACCGAATCGGTCGGCATCGCCACCGGCTTCCTCATCGCCGCCGTTCACCAAGCCGGGCTCGTTTCGCTCACTCACACCCCGAGCCCGATGGGCTTCTTGAACAAGCTGCTCGCCCGGCCGGCGCACGAAAAACCGTTCCTGCTCCTCGTGGTCGGGCATCCAGCCGATGACGCGCAGGTTCCCGACATCGAGCGGAAGTCGTTAGGCGAAATCAGCTCCTTCATCAGCGGATGACGTTGACGCGCGACGGCGCGGTGCTCCGGGGAGCACAGCCACTGGCCTCCACGATCTTACTTGGACGTCTATTTTCCAACTCCCCCGCGCCAACCACGAACGCGCGCCCAGCTTCGCGGCCAGCGACCGCGAAGAACAGGCCAGCGGCCTGTGCTCCCCAGAGGAAGAAATCCCCGACCCTCGGGCGCGGCCTACTTCAATTCCGCGCCGCTATTGGCGTCGGTGATGACAAATTTCTCGTGATGAAAACTGGGATCGGCGCGGAACATCAACCGGCCCGCGTAGCGACGTTCCAGCTCCACGAGCAGTTCCTCGTCTTCTTCCTTTAACCGCTTGAGCACATCCGGATTCAGGATCACCCGAATCTCGTGGATCGAGTCCTGGTATTTGCGCATCACGCTGTTGAGCGCCCGGTGCACTTCCACGCTCGTGCTCATCGCGGTCTTGACCACGCCGCGGCCGTCGCAATACGGGCAGTTTTCGTAGATCGAATCGTTCAGGCTTTCCTGCGCACGCTGCCGGGTCATCTCCATCAGGCCTAACGACGAGAGCTGGAGGACGTGCGTCTTCGCCTTGTCGCGGCGCAACCGGTCGCGCATCCGGTGGTAAACCATCTGCTGGTCCTTCCGGCTTTTCATGTCGATGAAATCGCCGATGACGAGCCCGCCGATGTTGCGCAGGCGCAACTGCCGCGCGATTTCGTCGGCCGCTTCGAGATTGGTTTGCAGGATCGTTTTCTCGACGTCGCGACCGCCTTTGTTGCGGCCGGTGTTCACGTCGACGGCGACGAGCGCTTCGGTCTCGTCGATTACGATGTAGCCGCCGCATTTCAGCCAGACCTGGCGATGAAAGGCGTCGTCGATTTGTTTCTGTACGCCGAAGGTTTCGAAGACCGGGGCGGCGCCGTCGTAGTGTTTTACCCGGCTCTTCGCGCGGCGGGAAATTTGCCCGACCAGACCGGCCATCCGATCGACCGCGTCCTTGTCGTCGCAGACCACTTCATCGATTTCGTCGGTGAGAAAATCACGCACCGTCCGTTCGACCAGATCGGGTTCCTCGAAGACGCGCGCGGGCGCCGGGAGGTTTTTGATTTTATCCTCGATCTTCGACCACTGCTCGAGGAGGAAGCTGAGATCGCGTACGAAATAACGGGCGCGCTGCCCTTCGCCAACGGTCCGGATGATGACGCCGAGGCCTTCGGGAATGGCGAGCTCGCGGAGAATCTTCCGCAACCGCGCGCGCTCTTTCGGCGCCTCGATTTTGCGCGAGATGCCGCTGCGTTCGCTGTAGGGCATGAGCACGAGATAGCGACCGGCGAAGCTCAGGTTCGTGGAAACGCGCGGGCCTTTGGTGCCGATCGGGCCTTTCGTGACCTGCACGATCACCTCGGAGCCGACTGGATAAACGCTCGGAATGTCCTTGGCTGTGAGGCGTTTTTTGCCGCCTTTCTTTTCACCGCGTTCCGGCCGCTCGATTTCTTCCACACCGCTATCGAGCGCGGCCGGGATCGCGTCCCAGAAATGGAGGAAGGCGTTTTTCTCGAGGCCGATGTCGACGAACATCGCCTTCAGACCGGGTTCGATGTTCTTCACCCGGCCCTTGTAAACGCTCCCCGCGATGTTGCGGGAGCTGTCGCGCTCGACGCTATATTCCTCGAGCTGCCCGTCCTCGAGCAGGGCGACGCGGCGTTCGAGTTTTTCGACGCTGATGATCAGTTTGTTGCCGGTCTTGCGACGCGACAGTCCTAAAATTCGTTTCACTTGTTCTATCATATTGCTGCAAAGGTTTTGAAGTCATCGCGGTGGAGCTTCGTGGAATTCGTTAGGGGGCCGGCTGCGCCCGCCGCACCGGGCGGGGAGTCGGGGCGGGGCCGGGGCGGCCTCCACCAAACACGCGTTGAAAAAAATTGCGGGGCTTCGGTGTCGCCGGCGGCGGCGGCGCGACGAGTTGCGCGCGCTGGACCCGTTTCGGGCGGCTGACATTTTTCACCTTGCCACGGGCATCGGCTTCGGGTTCCACATCGGGGGCATCGCTCGGCTGCGCCATCTGCGCATCGCTCGCCGCTGGTTTCCCCGTCGTGGCTTCTTCGTCGGTATCCGGGCTTTCGGGAAGCACATCTTTGTAGGAAACGGCAGCGACCAGTTTAAAGGGATCGTCTCTGCGCGCGGGAGCGACCCAGGCGAGCTGCGGTTCAAACTTCCCGGCGTCCATCGCGAGAGCGCGATCGAGGATGCGATCGGCGATCGGACCGGCGACCGGACCGCCATGCCCGGAAGCGCCCTGTACCATCACGGCGATGGCATACTTCGGATGATCGTAGGGGGCGAAGCAACAGAACCAAGCGACGTTTTCATCCTTCCCGTTTGCCTTCACCTCCGCGGTGCCGGTTTTGCCCGCCACCTCCACGTCTTTCATGCGCGCGACCCGGCCGGTGCCTCCCTCTTCGTTCACCACTTTCCAGAGTCCCCGCCTAACGAGTTCGATCTGCTCCGGGGTAAAATCATTCCGCAAGTCGGCGTGCACTTTCGGCGTCTCCGGAAACGCGACCTTCCCCTCTTCGTCGAGCGCGACGGTTCCGTTTTGATTCAGGACCTTCGCGACGATGCGCGGGTAGTAGGAGATGCCGCCGTTCGCGACCGTCGCATAAGCCATCGCCATCTGCAGGGGCGAGGCGAGAACGTATCCCTGGCCGATGGAGACGTTGGCGGTGTAGGCCGAGGACCACTTCTCCTGTGGGCTGTGAATCGCCATCCAATCCGGGCCCGGAAGAACCCCCGCTTGCTCGCCCGTGAGGCGAATGCCCGATTCCTGGCCGAGACCAAGGAGCGCGCCGGTAGCGTCGATCGAATCGATGCCGGCCGTATTCCCGTACTGGTAAAAGTAGGCGTCGCAGGAAACCTTCAGCGCATCGGCCAGGCCAATCGTGCCGTGCCCGCCGCCCTTAAACCCGATCCAGCAATGGAAATAATGATCGCCGTAGGTGACGCCGCCGCTGCAGTTAAACTTATCGGCCCCCATGTGTTTCCGCAGACCAGCGAACGCGGTCACGATCTTGAAAGTCGAGCCGGGCGGGAGCCCGCTCAAAGCGCGATTGACGAGTGGATTCGCCTTGTCGTTGCGCAGCTCGCTCCAATCTTTCGCCTTGATGCTCGGGATGAAAGTGTTCGGGTCGAAAGAGGGAACCGAAGCCATCGCGAGGATGTTACCATTGTTAGGGTCAACGACGACTGCGGCGCCGCGGGGGACCGCGCGCAGCGCCTCATCGGTGATGGCCTGGATGCGCGCGTCGATCGTGAGGTAGACGTCGGCGCCTTGCTTCGGAGGCTCTTCGCGGAGCACGCCGTCGATTGCGCCCTTCGCGTTTCGGCGCATTACCCGGATGCCCGGCTGGCCGCGGAGGTATTCGTCCATCGTTTTCTCGATGTTCGATTTCCCCTCCACGTCGCCCTGATAAAAGGTGTATTTGCGCGAGTCCTCCGGGTTGATGTCATTGGGCGCGCCGACATAGCCTAACAAGTGCGAGGCGAGCGCGCCGTAGACGTAGGAACGCACCGGCTTGATCGCGATATCGACGCCGGGCAACCCGACGTCGTGCTCGGAAAACTTCGCCATCGTCGCGAAGTCGATGTCCTTCGAATACGAGTATGGGACCTCGGTGTTGTTCCGGTAATGTTTCTGAAGCTGGTTCGCGTTGTAGTCGCGCGCGATGCTCAGGTCCTCGAGCCGCGGCACGATGCCGTCGTTCACAATCCGGACGATATCCGGCTCCTTCATGTCCTTCTGCATGCCCGCGATGGTCGCGCGGTATTGCGTCTCCGGCGGCCTGCCGTAGCGCTGGCGATAGCCTTTCACCATCTCCGGCAGATAAAAATCCACCTCGTAACTGGCCCGATTCTGGACCAGCGCGACGCCGTTGCGATCGCGAATCTCCCCGCGAATCGAAGGGATGCGCACGGTCGCCTCCGAGCTGCTCTGGATCCGCGCGGTCCACTGCGCGCCGCGCGCCACCTGCACCCACCAGAGCCGGGCGACGAGTGCGCCGAGCCCGAGGAGCATGCAGAGCCCGAGGAACTGGAGGCGCAGAGTCGGCCTAGCGCGACGCGTATTCATCGAAGCCATCCGCATTCGCGGCGTAAGGGTTTCTCGTCAGGCCTGCGACCCAATGGAGGGACCAGAAAACCAGCGGCGCCATGAGCATGGCGAGGAGGCCCGGACCGCCGATCTGCCACCAGACTTCGCGATTAAAAAGAAGCGAGCCGCGGCGAAACGAAATCATCAGGTATTGCGAGAGGAGAATGAGAGAGGTGCAAACCCCGCTGAGAACACAATGCACTTCCCAACGACCCCGATTAAACAAGGGCTTGAGACCGTGCATGATGGCGGCGAGCACCGCGTAGAGGAGTATTGACCATCCGAAGGAGATTTCAACATGCGGGCCGAGAATCTGCACTGTCATCGCGTCCCAGAGAAAGCCGGCAAAAAACGCCAGCGCGAGCATGAGCGGAAACGAGAGCGTGATTGCGCCGTAGAACACGATCACCGGCACGATGTAAACGTGCGCGTTATACATCCAGTCGAGCGGCGGGATGAAGACCTCGAGGATCTGACCGAGGAAAACCAGGACGAGGAGAACGAGGAAAAGAATCATAGCCTGGCGGAGTGCGGAAGGAGGAATCCGGAAGGGAAGAGAGCGCGGATCTTCATTTTCTTCCGATGACCACGAAGACGTCTTCGAGCCGGGCGAGATCGACCGCGGGCGCGATCTTCGCCTGCGCATCGAGCGCGCGAACTTCAAACTTCTTCACCGTCCCGACGAACAGACCCGAGGGGAAAACGCCGCCGACTCCGGAGGTGTAAACTTTTTGCCCAGGTTTCAGCTCCGCCTGTTTCGACAAGTAATCGAGGTCGAGCAGCGGCGCGAGACTGCCGGCGACGCGTTCGCCGGTCGCGATCCCCTGCTCGCGCGTGCCTTCCACGCTCGCGGCGACGCGGCAGTTTTCGTCAGAAATGAGGAGGACGACCGCGATGTTCGCGCTCACCGTCGTGGTCCGACCGACCAGGCCTTCATCGGTCAACACCGGCATCTCCGGGGCGAGGCCATCTTCCTGCCCGCGATTGATCGTGACCGTCCGCCACCAGGTCGAGGAATCACGCGAGACGATCTCCGCCGGGACGAGCCGGAAGAGCGAACGCTCGCGATAAGCGAGCGCGTGCCGGAGCCGGTTCACCTCATGCTCGACGTCGCGGAGCGCTTCGTTGGTGGCCTTGAGCGAGCGGTTCTCTACCCGGAGAGCCGCGTTATCCTTTTCGAGTTCTTCGAGCGACTTCAGCCCGCTGCGGACCGATGTGATCTGCCGTTCAAGTCCCGAACCGGTTTTGAGGAAAGGCGATATCGCCTGGAAAAACGAAGCTTGGATCGTGCGGGTGGCCTGCGGACCGATGCTCAGGAGTGCGAGAACCGCGGCCGCGAAAACAACCAGCGCGACAATTCCGGTGCGACTCATGGTGCAATGCGGAATTCGGAATGCGGAATGCGGAATGGAAGACCATTCAACCTCGCGTTCGCCTCATTCCGCATTCCAAATTCCGCATTCCGCATTGTCACTACTGCCGCCATTGGCGATCAGCGGTCGCGACCTGGCGGAGAAACTTAATTTCGTTCAGGCATTTGCCCGTGCCTTCCGCGACCGCGCTCAACGGATCTTCCGCGACATGCACCGGCAGGCCGGTCTCTTCGCTGAGCAACCGGTCGAACCCGCGGAGCAACGCGCCTCCACCCGCGAGCACCAGCCCGCGATCGACGAGATCGGCGGAAAGTTCCGGCGGGCAACGTTCCAAAGTGATGCGCACCGAATCGACGATCGTCGAGATCGGCTCGAGCAAAGCCTCGCGCACTTCCTGCGAAGTGATCGTTAGGGTCTTCGGCAGACCGGCCACGAGATCGCGGCCTTTTACTTCCACGCTCGTTTCCTTTTCACTCGGATAAGCGGAACCGATTTTGATTTTAATCTCTTCCGCAGTGCGCTCGCCGATCATCAAATTGTAGGCGCGCTTCATGTATTGCACGATCGCTTCGTCGAGCTCGTCGCCGGCCACGCGCACGCTGCGCGAAAAGACAATGCCCGAGAGCGAAATCAGCGCGACCTCGGTCGTGCCGCCGCCGATATCGATGATCATGTTGCCGGCCGGATCCTGCACTGGCAGTCCGACGCCGATCGCGGCCGCCATGGGTTCCTCGATCAGATAAACTTCGCGCGCGCCGGCATGTGTCGCCGATTCACGAACTGCACGTTTCTCCACTTCGGTGATGCCCGAGGGCACGGCGATCACGACCCGCGGACGCGCGCGGACCCGGCTATTGTGAACCTTCATGATGAAATGCCGGAGCATCGCTTCGGTCACTTCGAAGTCCGCGATCACGCCGTCTTTCAACGGCCGGACCGCGACGATGTTCGCGGGCGTGCGGCCGAGCATCCGCTTCGCCTCGTCGCCGACGGCGAGCACTTTGGAGGTGCCGGCCTGCACCGCCACGACCGACGGCTCGCGCAGGACGATGCCCTGATCTTTGACGTAAACCAGGGTGTTGGCCGTCCCGAGATCGATTCCAATATCGCTGGAGAACCAGCCGAAAAGTCTGTTTAACATGAAGTTTGCCTTACGGTTGCATGAACGCCGGCCGACCCTTGAGAGCGAAAGCTATGCCGCGCGTTCGGACAGGCGAAAAACGTACTATCTTGGAACGGGCGACCGTCGCGTCAAGCGGAGGTTGCTGGCAGCGGGATGATGGTTGATGGAGAGAACGTGATGCCGGCTCGGAAAACCACCGTCGCCCCTTCCCTGCTCGCCGCCGATTTCGGCCGTCTCGCCGACGAGGTCGCGAAGGTGATCGCCGCCGGCGCGGACTGGCTTCATCTCGACATCATGGACGGCCAGTTCGTGGACAACATTTCCTTCGGCCCGGCGGTAGTGAAAATGGTTCGGGGCCTAACGAGTCTGCCGCTCGACGTCCACCTCATGATCGAGCGGCCCGACCATTACGCGCCACGTTTTGTGGAAGCCGGCGCGAACTCGATCACCGTCCACGTTGAGCCGGAGGCGAAACACGATGTCGCGAAAACGTTAGGCGAAATTCGCGCGGCCGGCTGCCGTTGCGGCCTGACCTTGAATCCCGCGACGCCGTTTGCCGCGATCGAGCCGCACTTGCCGGACGTCGATCTGGTTTTGATCATGACCGTCCATCCGGGTTTCGGCGGCCAGTCATTCCGCGCCGAAATGATGGAGAAAGTCCGCCGCGCCCGCGACCTCCGGGAATCGTTAGGCGCGAATTACGACATTGAGGTGGACGGCGGGATCAATGCCGAAACCGCCAGACTTTCCGTAGCGAACGGGGCGAATGTGCTCGTCGCCGGTACTACCATTTTCAAAGCCCCCGACTACGCCCGCGCGATCCACGACCTGCGAGGAGATAATGATGAAAAGCCCTAACGACTCGATCGAAAAGAACGCCGTTGAAGATCACGGCGGCATCCTCACCATCCGCGGCGGTGGGGCGCGGCGGGATTGGAACGGCATCCATTACAAGCAAGGCATGTCGGCGAAGAATGTCGGCACGACCAAACTCTCCGCGAACATCGCCACCATCCCACCGGGCGGGGTCGCCTACGCGCACATCCACGTCGGCTTCGAGCTGATTCTTTACATCCTCGAAGGGCGCGTCCGCCACGAGTTCGGAGCGGGCTTGAAGCAGACGATCGAAAACGAGGCGGGTGATTTCATTTGCATAAAACCGGACGTGCCGCACGAGGTCTTCAACATGAGCGAGACCGAGCCGGTGGTCGCTTTTGTAGCCCGTTCTTCGGCCGAGGAATGGGATAACATTGTCCCCTACGATCGCCAGCAGACAGAGGAGAAAATATGAAACACACCATCGCAGCCCTTTTCCTTGCCCTGGCAGCCGTCGGCTCGCTTGGCGCGAAGACTTTCCAGTTTTCCGGCTATCAATGGGAGATTCGCCCTTCGGAAGACAACGGCGGTCCCGGCCCGAATCATTGGGACGAAAACAACGCGTTCCTCGATGCGCGCGGTTACCTGCATTTGAAACTGACCAAGCGCGGAGGCGAGTGGTATTGCTCGGAAGTTTACACGCAGGAGGCGCTCGGCTTCGGGCTCTACGAATTCTCCATCGTCGGGCGAGTCGATACCCTCGATCGCAATCTCGTTTTCGGACTTTTCAATTACCCGGAAGCGGACGTGGGACCGGACGGCACGAATGAGATCGACATCGAGTTCTCGCACTGGGGCGTGCCGACGAATCCGATCGACGGCTACACCGTCTTCCCCGCGGTCGAGGGCGTGCGCCCGGCCGAGCGCAGCTATCCCATCGAGTTGCGCGGCGCGGGGCAATCGACCCATAGTTTTACCTGGACCCCGGAGAGCATTCTTTTCCAATCGTTTCGCGGCACTTCGAGCGCGGGGCCGCTGCTGGCGAACTGGCTTTACCAGCCGCGCGATCCGCAGGTTCACATCCCGCAGAGTTTGCTCCCGGTGCACATCAATCTCTGGCTTTTCGAGGGTGTCCCGCCCAGCGATGGGCAGGAGGTCGAGTTGATCGTGCGCTCGTTTCGTTTCACGCCGATGTAGCGGTGGCCGGGGCGAAGGCGTCGGTACGACCAAGCTCTCCGCCAACATTGCCACCATCCCGCCGAGCGGCGTCGCTTGCGCGTGGGGAATGGGACAACATCGTCCCCTGGGATCGCGCCGTCCGGCCTAACGACGGCGAGGCGGTTCCGTTAGGGCGACTCGTGCAGGGTGTGTTGGAAAGTGAGAAGCAGGTCTTTCGCGCGCGAAGGGCTTCCCGCCAAGGTCGGCGAATTCAAGCCGTCCTCCAGAATGGTCGCCCACGCCCGGGGCATACTCCAAGCCTCATCCAACCGCTCAAAGCCCATCGTCCAATCCGGGAATTGACGCTCCGCGATCGATTCGGAGAGAATGATTTTGATGGCGTCGTGGCGCGGGTCGCGTTGCACGAGTTCGAAGACGCTTTTCACTTCGCGCTCGGGACCTTCCAGTAATTGGAGGAATTGGCCGTCGCGGAAGAGGAGCATGCCAGTAACAGAACGCTGGGAGTTCTTGCGCCGCGCCGTCTCGACCAGTTGGAAGAGATCGTCGGGCCAGAAGTCCTGCGTCGCCCGGCTGCTGTAAACGAGTTGATGAATCATCCCATTGCAGAAGCAATCTTCGCGCCGCCGCAACTGAGTATCCGAACCGAACGAGCAGCGCAGAAAGCCTACCCGACCACCGGTTCGGCGAAGCCGCTCGACTCGGCCATCACGTCGTCGGTCTGAGTGACTCGCACGACTTCTTCGATCGTCGTTTTGCCCTCGGCGACACGGCGCCAGCCGTCCTGGCGCAAGGTCAGCATGCCTTCGCGAATCGCGCATTGCTTCAGCTCGCCGCCGTCGCGCTTCTGCATGATCAGGCGCTTCAGCGGTTCGCTGATCACACAGATTTCGTAGATCGCCATCCGGCCTTGGTAGCCCGTGTGCCGGCAATTTTCGCAACCGGCGCCCCGGTAAAACTTGAAGTCCTTCGGAATTTCCGCGCCGATTTCCTTCAGATATTCGACCGGGTAACCAACCATTTCCTTGCAGTCCGGGCAGATCGTCCGCACCAGCCGTTGCGCGAGGAACGCCTTCACCACCGAGGCGAGCAGGAACGGCTCGACCTCCATATCGAGCAGACGGGTGATCCCGCCGACGGCGTCGTTCGTGTGCAGGGTGCTGAAGACAAGGTGACCCGTCATCGCGGCGCGGATGGCGATGTCCGCGGTCTCGACGTCGCGAATTTCCCCGACCATGACGACGTTCGGGTCCTGCCGGAGAATGTGTCGGAGCCCCATCGCGAAGGTGAGATTGATCTCCGGTTTCACGTCGATCTGCGAGACGCCGGCGAGCCGATACTCCACCGGCTCCTCGATCGTGATGATGCGGCGCTGGACCGAGTTGATGCTGCTGAGGAAGCAATAGAGCGAGGTGGACTTGCCCGAGCCGGTCGGGCCGGTCACGAGGATGATTCCGTTAGGCAGCGCGAGCAGCGTTTTCATCAGCCGGGTGTGCCCGGGGCTCAGGTCGAGCCGCTCGAAGCCGAATTGCTGCTGCGTGTCGCGGCTGAGGAGACGGAGCGAGATCGATTCGCCGTTGACCGTGGGGATGGTGGAAACGCGGACGTCGATTTTCTGGTCGGCGGATTCGAGATTGATCCGGCCGTCCTGCGGGAGCCGGCGTTCGGCGATATCCATGTGCGCCATCACTTTCAAGCGCGAGATGATCGCGCTCTGCAGGACCTTGAGCTGCGGCGGGACGGCGACTTCATGGAGAATGCCGTCGATCCGGTAACGAATCCGAAGATCGTTCTCGAGCGGCTCGACGTGAATGTCGGTCGCGCGCTCGTGGATTGCTTCGCGGATAATCTGGTTCACGAATTTCACCACCGAGGCATCGGGATCGTCCGCATTCAGGTCGGTGCTGGCCTCGATATCCTGGAGCGACTCGAACGCGCGATTGGTTTTCAGGATTTCGTCGAACGTCTCGGCGCCGACGCCGTAGAGCGTTTTCATGGCGCGCAAAAGCTGGGCGCGCGGGACGAGAACCCACTCGGCGGGTTTGTCGAGGAGTTGCGCGGCGAGCTCGCGGCCGGTGGAGTTGAAAAGGTCGTAGGTCGCAAGGACCACGGCGTTCTCCTTCACCTCGATCGGCAGAATCTGATGCTGGAAAACGAACCGGCTCGGCAGCACGCCTAACGTCGAGCGCTCGATTCGTTTCGCGTCGATCGAGATGACGGGCACGTGGAAGAAATTGCCGATCTCAGTGAGGAAACGCTGCTCATCGACCTTGCCGGAATTGAGGACATCGGCGGTCCAAGAGCCGGTGCCATTAAGGTTGCTGGCGAGCGCGGCGGCCTCCTCCCGCGACGAGGCGCCGGCGGCGAGGAGAATGTTAATGAGCGACTGACTGAGCGCGGGATTCACGCAGGGAAGTTACCAGAGCGCCGGGCAGTTGTCATGAGCGCGGCCACCGGCAGGAATGCACGGCGACTCTTTGCCTAACGAGGGCGAGACCTACGGCAGATGCAAACCCCGCCGGACCGCGAGCGTGAGGGTGCCGGTCACGCGCAGCGAAAAATTCTTCTGCATCCGCGCGATCGCTTCCCGTACCGCGTCGGAATAGACGCCGTCGATCGGACCGCAATAATATCCGTGGCGGCGCAGAGCATCCTGTAGAGCCCCGACGTAGGCGGGATCAGCCTGCAGGTCGGCGTGCGACGCGAAGTAGTAGCTGAGGCGCAAGGGTGCGCGCGGCGCGAAGTCCGTGGGGCCGAGCGTCGGGCTTTGATGGAGCAGCCCATCTTCATCACGGGCCGCGAGAGGATCGACATAGGGATTAAAGAAGAGTGAGTCTTGGGCTCTCGCCGCGCTCGGCCGGAGCACCATCAAAACCACGAAGAGGACGAAGAAGTATTTCATCGCAGATAATTCATTTAACCGCCGGGAGATCGGGCGGCGGCAACTGTTTCCCGTCAAACTGCGGCGGACAATCCGGACAATCGTCCTCTTCCAGCTCCGGTCCGAAATGCGTTTTGCCTTCCTGTTTTTCGCGCAGGTGATGGAGGTCGAGTTTGGTCAGGCTCACTTCCGGCCGCATCAGGACGATCAATTCCGTCCGGGTCTTCGACTTGACGGTGTCGCTGAAAAGCGCGCCGATCAGCGGGAGCCGATCGAGAATCGGGAAGCCGCTGCGGGTGCGCCGCTTCTCGTCCTGGATCAGGCCGCCCAGCACGATCGTCGCGCCATTCGGCGCCGAGACCGTGGTCTTGATGTAGCGAGTCGCGATCGTTGGGATGTCGTTGCCATCCACCCGGGTCACCTGCCCGGTCAGACTGTCGAGCTTCTGCAGGATATCGAGGGAGACCTCCTTGTTGGAATTGATCAGGGGAACGACTTCGAGTTGCAGGGCGATCTTCTTAAACTCGATGTTCGTTTGCTGCGAAAGCCCGCCAATGATGGAGCCAGTACTGCCCGAGATCGTGTTCGTCGGCACCGGGATTTCCTGGCCGGAGGCTATGATCGCCTTCTTGTTATTGCTGGTGAAAACGGTCGGCCTCGAAATGGTGCGGAAGCGCCCTGTCGAATCGAGCGCTTTGACGATCGCAGCCAGAGTGTTGCCAGCGGCGACGTAGGCCGTGGCTCCCCCAGTGGGCAGAGTAGAAAAGATCGGAAAGGTGATCAGGCTCGCGGGGTCGATGATCCCCGCGGCCGGAACAGCGCCGCTGTTCAATCCGCCGCCAACTCCAACATCAGGACTATTCGCGATGTTGTTCTTTTTAAACTGCAAGAAGTAATCGATCCCAAACTCTTCGCTGTTATTGAGCGACAGCTCGCCGATCACCGTGCTCAACGCGACTTGCGGCGCTTTCACATCCATCTCGTCGAGGATCTTCTCGACCTTCACCACCACCTCGCGATTACCGAGAACGATGATGCTGTTCGAACGCGAGTCGGCGATCAGCTTCGTGCTTCCGACTGTGACGGCTTGGGGTGCAGTATCGACGGGCTGGGTGGAAAGCTCCTCGTTTACCTGCAACGTGCTGTCGCCTGCGGTCCCGCTCGTGCTGGTGGTGCTTTGGTTTGGGCTCGGGGTCGGCTGGCGATTCGGATTGTTGCGTTGGTTGGGATTGAGGTTGCCCTGGCCGTTCTGCTGATCTTCTCCCGGCTCGGTCAGCGCCTGCACCAGCACCGGAAGCACATCGCCGGCGGCGATGTATTGCAGTGGCCGCGTGACCGGTTTGCCGAACTCCACATTCGCGTCAAACTCTGCGATCAACTTGCGCACGAACGGCATGTTGATTGGCCGGGTCACGACATGAATCCGGTTCGTGCGCACATCGGCTTCAAGCTTGATCTTGCCCACGACTAACGAGTCCTCGGAGAGGACCGCGTTCCCGCCTTCATCCGTTTCGGCTTGCTGCGGTTGCGGGATGGGCACGCCATTGCGGACGCCGCGGATGCCGCGCGGACCCGGGGTGGCCCCGTCGCCCTTGTCGAAAATCTCTTTCAACATATCGACCACTTTGGTCGCATCGGCCCGCTCGAGTTTGATGAACTCGCTCTCCACCGCGGCCGGCGCGACATCGAGTTCCTGCACCATCCGCACGAGCTTACGGAGAACGTCGGAGCTCTGGGTCACGAGCAGGCTGTTCGCCTTCGGCAACGCCAGGATCGGCGCTTGGCCGCCGATGCCGGAGAGATATTGCGAGAGCACGCCCTGCAATTCCTGCGGGTCGGCGTAGCTCAGGCGGAAGAGATAGCTCACCACCTTCGCGCCCTCCGGGATGTCCGCCGGGTCGGAGAAAATCGGCACTGCCGCGGCCCGCGGATTCTTGTTCACGCCCACGACTTCGACCACGTCGCTATCGGTCGGGACGAGGGAGAATCCATTCAGCGCGAGATTCATCTCGATGATCGTGACCGCCTCTTTGCGCGGCACTTTCTGGGCGATGAAAATATTCACCTTGCCCTGCACGTTGTTGTCGATCACCAGCTTCATGCCGGTGAGGTTTTCGTAAAAATGGAGGACGTCGATCACGTCGCTGTTCGGGAACTGCAGCGTCACCATGTCCGGCGCCGTGTTGTTGCTCGTCACCGGCCGCGGCAGGATCCGCGGAGTCGGACCCGGGACTTGCGCGGAAAGGGAAGCGGCGAGGAAGAGGGGCGCGACGAAGCAAACGAAGAGGCGGCGGAGCACGCGGCTATTTAATGGTTTCGCGAGTCGGGGTCAACCGTATACCCCGGGCGGGCTCGACCGACGCCGACCTCGGTGTAATTTCCTCGCGCTGATGAAACTCTCGCTCGCCTCTTTCGCGCTCTCGTTAGGCCTGTTCCTCGCCTGCGGCCTGTCGGCGTCCGCGGGGACGCGCGATCCGATTGGTGAAGTCCTCGAAAAACAGGTGGCCGATTGGAATCACGGCGACATCGACGCCTTCATGGCCGGATACCAGCGCTCGCCGGAAACGACGTTCGTCTCCGGCAACTCCGTCACCCACGGCTGGCAGACGGTGCGCGACCGTTACGCGAAGCGCTACAACAGCCGCGCAAAGATGGGGACGCTCACTTTCTCTGACCTCACGATTACCCGGCTCTCGCCCGATTTTGCGATGGTCCTCGGCAGTTGGAGCATCGAACGCGCGGGCGATCATCCCCTTGGGAAATTCACCCTGCTCTTCCGCAAGGTCCCGGAAGGCTGGCGCATCGTGCTCGATCACACGTCCTGAAGACCGCTAGGCCAGCGCGGCCAGCAGCTTCTCGTGAATCCCGTCGAATCCGCCGTTGCTGAAGATCGTCACCACGTCGTTAGGCTGAAGCAGCGGCACGATCCGCTCCACGATCGCCGCCGCGTCCTTCTCGTAAAACGCCGGCTTCCCTGCCGCCGCGATCGCGGCCACCACGGCTTCCGGGTGGAGCCGTTCCGCGACCGGGATCTGCTCGAGCGCCGCGATCTCCGCGAGGAAAACGCCATCCGCCAGTTGCAGCGCCTCCGCCAATTCGCCTTGAAAAACGGCCCGCCGCGTCGTGTTCGAGCGCGGCTCAAAAATCGCCCAGAGCCGATGCCCCGGAAAACGAAAGCGCAGCGCATTAAGGGTCTCGCGAATCGCTGTCGGGTGATGGCCGAAGTCGTCCACCACCGTGACCCCGCGCGCTTCGCCGCGCACTTCCTGCCGGCGCGCGATGCCCTCGAAACTCGTCAGCGCCGTCTGGATGATCTCCGGCGCGACGCCATAAAAGCGCGCCGCCACCGCCGCCATCGCCGCGTTGCGGACGTTGAATTCGCCGATCAAGGGCAGCGCAAAAGTATTCTCGCCTAACGAGAAGAGCGAACCGTCCGGGCCGTAGGAAACATCGCGAATCCGCTCCGCACAGTTTTCCGAAAAACCCACTTCCACGATCGGGGCGAGGCATTCCCGCGCCACCTCCACGCAGTTTGCGTCATCGCCGTTGAGCAGGATCATCCCGTTCTGCGGCACGATATTGAGCAGCCGGCGGAAGCTCAGCTTCACCGCCGCGAGATCGGGGAAAATATCCGCGTGATCGAACTCGATATTATTCACGATCAGCAGCTCCGGCAGGTAGTGGAGAAACTTCGAGCGCTTGTCGAAAAACGCGGAGTCGTACTCGTCGCCCTCGATCACGAAATAGCCCGAATCGTTGAAGAGCGCGCCCTGCCCGAGATTGCGCGGCAGCCCGCCGATCATGTAGCCCGGATTCAATTCCGCGACCGACAGGATCCAGGTGAGCAACGCGGTCGTGGTCGTTTTTCCATGCGTGCCGGCGACCACCAGGTTGTGGCGCCCGCGGAGGAAATTCTCCTTCAACACTTCCGGGAGCGAGAGGTAATAGAGCTTGCGGTTGAGCACCGCTTCCACTTCCGGATTGCCGCGCTTGATCGCATTCCCGACCACCACGACCTCGGCCTCGTTAGGCAGATTTTCGGCCGCATACGGCTCAGTCAGCGTGATCCCCTGCGCGCGCAGGAAATCCGACATCGGCGGATAGACCCGCTCGTCCGAGCCGGTCACGGTGCAGCCGCGCGCTCGCAGCGCCGCTGCGACCGAGCCCATCGCGGTGCCGCAAATTCCCAGAAAGTGAAAATGTTGCGCCGGTCGCTGCACGCGGGATTCCTAAGCCGGAGCGAAAACTTTTGCCAGCGGAGTAATTCGTTAGGCCGGTCCGCGGTGACCGCTTGCCGCTCCGGCCGCGTTTTCTAAGTTGCCCTTATGCGGATCGATAAATTTACCCAGAAGATGCAGGAGGCAGTGCAGGCCTCGCAGGACGTCGCGTCGGAGCACAACCAGCAGGAAATCACGAACGAGCACTTCCTCCTTGCGCTCCTCGATCAGTCCGATGGCGTCACCAGCCCACTGCTCGAAAAGATGGGCGTGCCGCCAAACGAACTCCGGAGCCGGCTGCGCGAGGTGATCGCGCGCCGACCGCGGGTGACCGGGGGAAACGTCGAGACCCGGATCGGCAACGATCTCCGCAGCGTGCTCGACGCCGCGGAAAAGGAGATGACGAAACTGAAAGACGAGTTCGTCAGCGCGGAGCATTACTTGCTCGCCCTAACGAGTGCGAGCGTGCCCGCGGCGAAGGCGCTCCAAGGCTTCGGCGTGACCCGCGACAAGCTAATGCAGGCGCTCCAGCAGGTGCGAGGTTCGCAGCGCGTGACGGATCAGAATCCCGAGGGAAAATATCAGACGCTCGAGAAGTACGGGCAGGACCTGACCGAGCGCGCGCGGCGCGGGAAGATCGATCCGGTGATCGGCCGCGACAGCGAGATTCGCCGCGTCATGCAGGTGCTCTCGCGCCGCACGAAGAACAATCCCGTTCTGATCGGCGAACCCGGTGTCGGCAAGACCGCGATCGTCGAGGGACTCGCGCGCCGGATCATTTCCGGCGACGTGCCGGAGTCGTTGAAGAACAAGCGGCTGATCGCGATGGACATTGGCGCGATGGTCGCGGGCGCGAAGTTTCGCGGCGAATTCGAGGATCGGCTGAAGGCTTTTCTGAAAGAAGTGACCGACTCGGAAGGTCAGGTGATTCTCTTCATCGACGAGCTCCACACGATCGTCGGCGCGGGCGCCGCCGAGGGCTCGGTGGACGCGTCGAATCTCCTGAAGCCGCAACTGGCGCGGGGAGAGCTGCGCACGATCGGCGCGACGACGCTGAATGAGTATCGCAAATACATCGAGAAGGACGCCGCGCTCGAACGCCGCTTCCAACCGGTGATGGTCAACGAGCCGACGGTCGAGGACACGATCGCAATTTTGCGCGGTTTGAAAGAGCGCTACGAAGTCCATCACGGCGTCCGGATTCGCGACGCTGCGCTGGTCGCGGCCGCGGTCCTTTCCCATCGCTACATCAGCGATCGTTTCCTGCCGGATAAGGCGGTCGATCTGGTCGACGAAGCGGCTTCGCGCTTGAAGATCGAGCTCGAATCCATGCCGACCGAAATCGACGAAATCGAGCGCGAAGTGATGCAGCGCGAGATGGAGCGACAGGCGTTGAAAAAAGAAAAAGACGCCGCCAGCAAAGAGCGCCTAACGAAGTTGGAAAAAGAACTCGCGAGCCTGAAAGAGCGTTCGTCCGCGCTCAAAGCCGAGTGGCAGAAAGAGAAGTCGGTGATCGACGAACAGCGCAAGATCAAAGAGCAGCTCGACGCCGCGCGCACGGAGCTCGAGCGCGCGCAGCGCCGGGGCGAACTCGCCGCCGCGAGCGAGCTTCAATACGGCCGCCTGCCCGAGCTGGAGCGCCAACTCCAGGAACTCGTGGCGAAAGAAAATGCCGGCGAAAAGCCCGCGCTACTCCGCGAAGAAGTGACCGAGGAAGACATCGCCGAAGTGGTCTCGGCCTGGACCCACATCCCCGTCTCGCGCCTGCAGGAAGGCGAGCGCGAGAAGCTGGTAAAAATGGAAGAACGGCTCAGGCAGCGCGTCATCGGCCAGCACGAAGCGATCGTCGCCGTCTCGAATGCAGTGCGGCGAGCGCGAGCCGGTTTGCAGGACGAAAATAAGCCGATCGGCTCGTTCATTTTTCTCGGCCCGACCGGCGTCGGCAAAACCGAGCTCTCGCGCGCGCTCGCGGAGTTTTTGTTCGACGACGAGAACGCCATGATCCGCATCGACATGAGCGAATACATGGAGAAGCACACCGTCGCGCGGCTCATCGGCGCGCCGCCCGGATACGTGGGCTACGAGGAAGGCGGGCAGCTCAGCGAAGCCGTCAGGCGCAAGCCGTATTCCGTCATTTTGTTCGACGAGATCGAGAAGGCGCACGCAGATGTTTTCAACGTCCTCCTCCAGGTGCTCGACGATGGCCGGATCACCGATGGCCAGGGGCGGACGGTCGATTTCAAGAACGCGGTCATCATCATGACGTCGAACATCGGCTCGCAATTCATCACCGGAGAATCGACCAGCGCCGATCGCACGCAGCTGGTGCTGGAAGCGTTGCGTAGCCATTTCCGGCCGGAGTTTTTGAACCGGGTCGACGAGATCATCATTTTCGATCGGCTTAACGAAGAGGATCTGAAAAAGATCGTCGAGATCCAGCTTCGTCGCCTAACGAGAAGACTCGAGGGCCAGAAGATCACGTTGGAATTAACCGACGCCGCGAAAGCGCGTCT
The DNA here is from genome assembly GCA_038240025.1 of Chthoniobacterales bacterium. GTDB lineage: Bacteria > Verrucomicrobiota > Verrucomicrobiia > Chthoniobacterales > UBA10450 > Palsa-1392. Next base: position 131,527 of record JBBSED010000003.1, on the reverse strand, counting down.
CGCGCAGGAAGGCTACGACCCGGTTTATGGAGCGCGGCCGTTGAAGCGGACAATCCAAAGAGAGATCCTCGACCCCCTCAGCCTGCAGATCCTCGAAGGAAAAATCCACGAAGGTCAGATTGTGCGGGTGGACGCCGAGGACGGCCGCCTCACCTTCACCAGCGCGTAACTTGTAGCCGCTTTGCACAGCGAAGCGTCTACAACCACGGCGCGAGTTGTTCTTCGATCGCGGGTGTGAGCTCGACGCGGCAATGTTCGCCGGCGTCGATGAAAACATGCTGGCCGTCCCGGCTCGTGAGCATCAGCGTGACGGGCTGCGCACCGGGCGAGGAGGCGAGGATTTGCCGGACGGCGTGCAACTCTTCCGCCGCGATGCCGGCGCCGAAACGCAGCGTCACCGGCGAAGCTTCCTCGCGCATCCGCAGCGAGACGTCCGGCGGGGACATCGTGGGGGCAGATTCTTCCTCTCGTTCTTTCATCCGCGCCGCGATCTCGGGCGTGAGGAGGCGCACTTTCTCGGCCGTGGCGCGGATGGCGTCATCGCGCCGGTCGAGTTTGCCGCGGACGGCGATGACTTTGCCGAGTTCCAGCGACGCCGCGACCGGCGTGTAAGTCTCGTTCCATAAGACGACTTCAAGCAGCCCGGTGAGATCTTCCAGCCAGACCACCGCGAACGGTTTGCCTTCCTTTTTCGTGAACTTCCGATCGACCTGCGCGATGGCGCCGGCGATCGCGAAACGAGCCCGGTCTTCGAGATCGCCTAACGACGCGATGGTCTGATATTTCCCGCTCGCGAAAAGCGCCGCGTAGGCGTCGAGCGGATGGCCGGTGACATAGAAACCGAGCAGCTCCTTCTCGTAGGACAACTTCTCGCGTTCGGTCCAGGCGACGAATTCGTGGCTCCGGCGCGCGATCGGCGCGGCCGGCATGTCGCCAAAAAGCGAAACCTGTCCCGACGCGCGATCGCGATGCGACGACGCGGCGGAGGCGAGGGTCTCCTCGATGCAGGCAAAGAGCTCGGCGCGATCTCGGCCGAGAAAATCAAACGCGCCGGCTTTGACCAGGCTCTCGAGAATCTTCCGGTTCGCGATCCGCGAATCGACGCGAGCACAGAACTCTTCCAGCGAAGCGAAATCACCGCTCCGCTCGCGCTCCGCGATCGCCGAAGCCATCGCGCCTTCACCGACGTTTTTGATCGCCGCCAACCCATAGCGGATACCGGATTCTTTCTCGTTAGGCTCCGGGGTAAATTTCAAGCTGCTCCGATTCATGTCGGGCGGAAGGATCGGCACTCCCATCCGTTTACACTCACCCACGAAGACGGAAATTTTGTCGGTGTTATTGATCTCGTTGCTGAGCAATCCGGACATGAATTCGACCGGATAGTGCGCCTTCAGAAACGCGGTCTGGTAGCTAATCACGCCATAGGCTGCGCTGTGACTCTTGTTGAAACCGTAGCCGGCAAATTTCTCGAGCAGATCGAAGATCGCGCTCGCCTTTTTCTCCGGGATGTCGTTCGTGCGCGCGCAGCCGGCGATGAAGATTTCCCGCTCCTTCGCCATCTTCGCCTTGTCCTTTTTGCCCATCGCGCGGCGGAGCAAATCGGATTGGCCTAACGAATAGCCGGCGAGCAGGTTGGCCGCGGCCATGACCTGCTCCTGGTAGATCATCACGCCATAGGTCTCAGCGGACACTTCCTCGAGCAGCGGGTGGACGTAGCGGACTTTCTTGAGGCCTTTCTTGCGCTCGATGTAGTCATCGATCAGGTCCATCGGGCCGGGTCGGAAGAGCGCGATCAAGGCGATAATGTCGTCGAGCTTTTGCACGTCGAAACGGCGGGCGGTGCTCGTCATCCCGCCCGATTCCATCTGGAAGAGGCCGATCGTTTCGCCGCGGTTATAGAGCGCGAAGGCCGCCGGATCGTCGAGCGGGATTTCCTTGAGCAAAAACGCCGGCGTGTGCGCATGGATCAGCTTCAGCGTGTCCTCGATCACGGTGAGGGTTTTCAGGCCGAGGAAATCCATCTTCAACATCCCGAGCGCGCCTAACGGGTCGCCGGAGAACTGACTCGTCACTTCGTTGTCCTTGCTCCGGGTGAGCGGGATATATTCCGAGAGATCGCGATCGCTGATCACGACGCCGGCCGCGTGCACGCCCGCGCCGCGGGAGAGGCCTTCGAGCAGCGCCCCGTATTCGAGCAATTGACGCGTCGCCGGTTCCGTTTCGGCGGCGCGCTTCAGCTCGGCGTTCTTCGCAATCGCGCCGGCGAGGGTAATGTTGAGGTCGTTCGGGATCATTTTGGCGATCCGGTCGGCATCGCCGTAGCTCAGGCCCATCACCCGGCCGACATCGCGGACCACGCTCTTCGCGCCCAGCGTGCCGAAAGTAATGATCTGCGCGACCGCCCGCGCACCGTATTTTTGCCGGACGTAATCGATCACCTCGCCGCGGCGCGCCTGGCAGAAATCAATGTCGATATCGGGCGGTGAGACGCGCTCGGGATTGAGGAAACGTTCGAAAAGAAGGCCGTATTTCAACGGATCGATGTCGGTGATCTCGAGCACGTAGGCGATGAGCGAACCAGCCGCCGAACCGCGCCCCGGTCCAACCGGAATCCCCCGCTCTTTCGCAAAGCGGATGAAATCCCAGACGATGAGGAAATAGCTGATGAACCCGGTCTTCTCGATCACCGCGAGCTCTTTGGTGAGGCGCGCCAGGAGCGTCTCATCTTCGGCCGCGCGCTCGCCGTAGCGTTTGCGCAAGCCCTCGAAACAAAGCTCGCGGAAATATTCATCCCGTGGCTTCCCGTTAGGCGTGAGGTACTCGGGGAACTTCGAGACGCCGAACTCAAAGTCGAGATGGCAGCGTTCCGCGATCGCGATCGTATTCGTGAGGCTCTCCGGATAATCGCCGAAGATCGCCTGCATCTCAGCCGCGTCCTTGAAGTAAAGCTCCGGCACGTAGCGCATCCGCTTTTCGTCCTGCACCATCTTGCCGGTGCCGATGCAGATCATGATGTCGTGCGCCTCGTGGTGCGCGCGCTCGAGAAAGTGAACGTCGTTCGCCGCGACCAGGCCCAAGCCGAATTCCTTCGCCAGATTCGGCAGCTCGCGATTGCATTTCCGCTGCGCCTCGATGCCGTGGTCGTGGAGCTCGATGAAGAAATTCTCCGCACCGAGAATGTCGCGGAACGTCGCGGCGCTCTCCCGCGCTTTCGCGAGGTTATCGGCCTGGAGCGCAATATTGATTTCGCCCTTCAGGCAACCGCTCATCCCGATCAGGCCCTCGCTGTGTGCGGCGAGCAATTCCTTGTCGATCCGCGGCTTGTAGTGCATCCCCTCGAGATGCGCGGTGGACATCAGCCTAACGAGATTTTTGTAGCCGGTTTCGTTGCGCGCGAGGAGGGTGAAATGGTTCGCGGCATCGCGTTGCGAATTCGGCCGGTCTTTGATCGAACCGGGCGCCATATAGGCCTCGACGCCGATGATCGGCTTCACCCCTGCGGCTTTTCCTGCCTGGTAAAAATCGATCGCGCCATAGAGGTTGCCGTGGTCAGTTATCGCGACCGCGGGCATCTTCATTTCGGCCGCTTTTTCCATCAGCGCCTCCATTCGCACCGCGCCATCGAGGAGCGAATACTCGGTGTGCAGGTGGAGGTGAACGAAGGGATCGACCGGCATGTGCTCTCACTATAAACTGGCCGCCGAAGCCGGCAAGAAAGCGGTCCGTTTGGAGTGCCGGAGCCCGCGCCGATGCTCCTGTCTGTGCTACGCTCGCTTGCGCGAGGATACTGGCACAGGAGAGTCCGCCACTGGCATTGGTTCGAAGGTCTGGAACAAGGGGCTTAAATCAATGACTAAGTTGGCGGCGGCTCTACGGAAGCCGCTGAGATTCTGGCTTACCGATGCCAACCTCGACAATAATTGCGCGCCGGCGCAGTTTCGTCGAGATATGCAAAGTCGGCATTGCAAAGACCCGGATTGCTCCCTCGAGCAGCCGGATCGATTCGGCTGCTCAAAATTAAGCAGCACCGGTGAGTGAGACTAAAAGATTCTTACGGATTTCGGCGAAGCACAAGGTACGGATGCTTAGCCTAGCTCCACTTCTGTTACCCGTTCGAGTAGCGGTAACAATAAACTCCTTGAATGCAGTCTGTCGGAACGCTCACTGTGGCACGTGAAACGCATCGTCCTGCAACTCGGTTCCGATGGTCGTGTTGCGCCTGATAATGATCGACAGCGTCTGCGCTTGGACTGTGGCAAGGGTCGTCGGATCAAGGTATGCCTCATACCAGAAACGGTCACCATCCCGAGTCCGTTGAAGCTGTTCTTTCAGGATCGTATGGAAAGTCTCCCCGACTAATCCGCCATTGAAGTGATCTTCACATAGACCTCCCACCCAAAGATCCATGTCATCTGGTGAAGTATAAGCGGCGGCCAACCTCGTCTGGAATTCGATGTTCGAGGTGACCTCAGCAAAAGTGGCCTTTGGCGTCAACCCATAATCAATGCGGACTTGATTATAGCCCGGCAAGCCGTGGTCACGCCCGCGCTGAATATTGAGCGCCGCCAAGTCAAATCCGCCAACCGCTTTTGTTCCGCCAACTTGAAAGCTTCTGACTTGGTTGATGATGTAACCATCCACCTCCTGCGGCAACTGCTTTGATAGCCCGCGCAAATAAGGCTCAATCCCGACGGAACTGATAAGTGCCGGAGCAAAGATTGCCCGACCCAAATCGACATCGCCGATAGACTTATTCTTTTGGTTCAGACGATTCAAAACTGGCGGCAGGAACGTGTGTCCGACGCGGAAAGCCGCGGTCGAATAGGCAATCGCCACTCGGGGATCGACGGTGAAATCATAGCCAGCGTAGGGCGTGAGGGCATTAGGGCCAAGGAGAATCGGAATGAAGTCGCGATACGTGATTAACTGAATCTCCGCGCCGACGATCGCCCGTGCCCGGAAGAAGATCCCATCATCATCCAGGGTCGGGTCGCCCGCCTTGATCGTGTCAGCCCAGAAATTGTGCTCGCGCATAAAGAGCGTCTGCATCGAGCAGAGGGCGAGGTTCTCATTCGCCCGAACATCGCCACCAACAAAGAAGTCGGCGGGGATCCCGGTACCAGGCTGATTCGCCAAACCCGTGAGGTTAAACGGCATCAGGTTGCCGGTGCTTGTGGCCAAGTGTCCGGTGCCATCCTGTGTCCGCAGGGTGCCGGCGCGCGTGATGTCAGAACCGTAGACCAAAGATCCGTCAAGAAACGCGGTGTTCCCATTAATCTGGGTCCGGACGTTGTTGACCAGCGTTGAAGCCGAACGCTGGAAATCCAAGATATTGTTGCCGCGGCACCGCGGATCAAACACCGGGTCGCACTGTGGGACCGAAATATTGAAGATTTCGGCGGGATTAGCGACCCGGGTCAAGACCATGTCGTGATCGACAATGTTGCCCCAATTCCAGACGAAGCCGGAGACGTTAACGCTATTGGCGATGGGATCGGTTTGAGCGCAGACGATATTGCTAACTTCGCGGGCACTCTTGCGACCGGCGCCTGCGGGCGTTCCCGACCCATCGCCATAACCATTCGTCACATTTCTCAGGTCAACCATGCCTGCAGAGCCAAGGTTTCCGGGGGCGTTACGACCGCCATCAATGGAACGAAACTCCTTTGGGTAAATCGCTTGCGGCAGGTCAACTAATGGGCTCGGAACGCTCGCCGTCGGGCCGGAAGGGGGCGCGCTGGTATGAAAGGCATCAAAGACATCGCGGGAAGTAAGCGAAAAGCCGTTCGGAAGACCGAGCGGCCTGACGACCTGCCCATCTATTTTATCCGGCGAGCCTGCGAGAAGAGCGGTCCCGGATAGTGCAGAGAGTAGAAGCAAGCAGAGCTTGTTTCGAGTGGAGTGCTGGGTTAGCTGGCAGACACGATGAGCGTTCATATTTTTTTGTTTTGGGTGGTTGGGGCTGATGTCGAAATTGCTTCCTGCAATATCGTAAAATTGGAGAGGTAACACAAGACTTTCTTTTCGGCTTGCAGGGTGCATCGCCGCGGAAATTCGCCACAGGCGTCCTCCTAAAACGATATGAAGACGTATTATGGCCGCAGAAATATTATCATGTGCAGGCTGGGAGACAGGCGTCGCGAATCTGGAAAATCGGGCGATTTCATTTCTTTCGCCCCCAATACGGCGTTCCGACCGGGCGCGGCGTAGGCCGCCGGAAGGAAGTCGCGTCACAGGCAATCGGCCTCATCAACAAACTGCCTCCACACTCGATAAAAAATCAGCGCTTGCCTTGCACGCGCTCTTTCTGCTTTTTTCCATCTGTTGCCGTTGAAAATCAACCGGAGACCGCCACTGTAAATCCACATGAAAAAACTCGAAGCCATCATCAAGCCGTTCAAACTCGAGGAAGTGAAAGAAGCGCTCGCCGAGCTCGGCATCGAAGGAATGACGGTGACGGAGGTCAAAGGCTTCGGGCGCCAAAAAGGGCACACTGAGATTTATCGCGGGAGCGAATACACAGTCGATTTTCTCCCGAAGGTGAAGGTGGAAGTGGTCCTCGCCGATGACATGGTGGACAAGGCGGTGAGCGTGGTGGTGAGCGCGGCGAAGACGGGCAAGATCGGCGACGGCAAAGTGTTCGTGATTCCGGTCGAGCATGCCGTGCGCATCCGCACCGAGGAAGTGGGCGAGAAGGCGGTCTAGCCAAACATTTACAATTTTTTAACAAACGGGGCAGCCCGAATAACCTATATAGCGGGGTTATTCGGGCTGCTTCATTCCCGAGCTCAATCCCAGCCACCCCATCCCTATGCCTAAAGACAAAAAAACTCCGTCCGACATCACGAAAATGATCAAGGAACACGAGATCAAGCTCGTGGATTTCAAGTTCACCGACCTCCCCGGCGCCTGGCAGCATTTCACCACCACCCTGACCGAATACAGCGAGGATATTTTCAGCGAAGGCCTCGGCTTCGACGGCTCGAGCATTCGTGGTTGGAAAGCGATCGACGCTTCCGACATGCTGGTTATCCCCGACCCGGACAGCGCCTGGGTCGATATCTTCAACGCCGAGCCGACGCTCAGCCTCATCTGTACGATCGTGGAGCCGATCACCCGCGAGCCCTACAATCGCGACCCGCGCGGCTTGGCGGAAAAGGCCGAGGCTTACCTGCAGAGCACCGGGATCGCGGACACGGCGTTCTTCGGTCCGGAAGCGGAGTTTTTTATCTTCGACGACGTGCGTTTCAGTAACCAGGGGCACGCGGCTTCTTATTCGGTCGACAGCAGCGAGGCGCATTGGAACAGCGGGCGCGAGGAGTTTCCCAATCTCGGTTACAAAATTCGGGCCAAGGAAGGCTACTTCCCGGTCGCGCCGGCGGATCAGCTGCAAGATTTGCGCAACGAGATGTGCCTCGAGCTGGAGAAAGCCGGCATCCCGATCGAGCGCCAACACCACGAAGTCGCCACCGCGGGCCAGGCCGAGATCGACATCCGTTTCGCGCCGATGAAGCAGATGGGCGACTGGATGCAGTATTACAAATACATCGTGCGCAACGTCGCACGGCGGCACAACAAGACCGTGACCTTCATGCCGAAGCCGCTCTTCGGCGACAACGGCTCCGGGATGCACACCCACATCTCGCTCTGGAAAGATGGGAAGCCGCTTTTTGCCGGCAACGGCTACGCGGGCCTGAGCGACATGGCGCTGTTTTTCATCGGCGGCATCCTGAAACACGCGCCGGCTTTGACCGCGATCACGAATCCGACGACGAACAGCTTCAAGCGACTCGTGCCGGGCTTCGAAGCACCGGTCAACCTCGCCTACTCCGCGCGGAACCGGTCGGCGGCGATTCGCATTCCGACCTACTCCGCGAATCCGAAAGCCAAGCGGATTGAGTTCCGGACGCCCGATGCCGCGGCGAATCCCTACGTGGCCTTCTCCGCGCTCCTCCTCGCCGGGCTCGATGGCGTGCAGAATCGGATCGACCCGGGCGACCCGCTGGACAAGAACCTGTACGAGCTGCCTCCGGAAGAGCTGGCCGAGGTGCCAAGCGTGCCGGACTCGTTAGGCGGCGCGCTCGCGGCGTTGCGGGCCGACCACGAGTTCCTGCTCCGGGGCGATGTCTTCAATATGGATTTCATCAACAACTGGATCGAGCTGAAGCAAAAGGACTACGACGCCCTGCGGCTGCGGCCGCATCCCTACGAGTTCCAGATGTATTACGACGTGTAGTCGGCGACGCGCCGCTTCCGGGAGTTGATCGGCTCACCTGGCCGGGAATTGTCTTGCAACGCCCGGAGAGTAGTCGGAAGCTTTCTCCCATGAGCACTCTCGCCTTGCTATCGAACTTTGGCGGCCCGGATCTGATTATTATCCTGCTGATCGTTCTCGTGCTCTTCGGGGCCAAGAAACTTCCGGAACTCGCGAAAGGGATGGGCCAGGCGGTGAAGGAGTTCCAGAAAGCCAAGGACGAGTTCAGTGACGAGCTGCATAACGCCGGCAATGCTAAGCCGGAAGTGCGCAAGTCCGAGGCCAGCGTCGCGCGGATTCCAGACGCGCCGACCGCGCGCGAAGTGCCGCCGGCACCGCGCGTAGAGGAAATGCCGACCGCGGAGTTTCCGACTTCGCGGGAAGTCTAAGGGCGTCTGCTAAGGCAGTCCGTTTTCTCGTGCTTCGCAGAGCGAAGCGGCTAAAGGCGTTCACGCCTTTGCTGTATTTTGTTCGATGACAGGGGAAGGCTTTTCGGCTACCGATACCGTCCTAAAAAACACCATGGCCGAAGAAGATCTCCGAACCCGAATCAAAGAAATGATGGTGCAAAGCCTGATGCTCCAGACCACCGCCGATCAGATTGGCGACGATCTGCCGCTCTTCGGCCCGGCCGGGCTCGGACTCGATTCCATCGACGCGCTGGAACTGGTGGTGAGCATGGAGAAAACCTTCGGCGTGGGCGTGCCGAACTCCGCGGTCGCCGGAACGGCGCTCCGAACCGTAAACACGATTCACGATTATATTCTCGAGAAACGAGCAGAGCCCGCGGCCTAACGAGTCGCGCGCTCAGGGCGCCGACTCGATAGCGGAGCGGTTTACCGCATCGATCAGGTGCCGGTAACGCCCAAACGCCGTCCGATGGGGCGTCAAAACCAGACGCGGCAAATCAGCGATCTCCGGCTGATTTTTCTCCTCGGGTAACGCTGCGGTCTGTTCGATCTCCCCGCTCCGCAAAAGGTCGGCAAATTCCCGGTTCAACTCCGCGACCGCCGCCGACGTGAGCCGATGATTCAGACGCAGGACCAACTGCGAACCCACCCATCGTGACGATTGGTAAACTTTGTAAAACCCGACAATCTCCGTCACCGCGTCCTCGACGTTGTGCGCGATCTTGATGAAGTTGAAATCGTCTTCCGAGATCAACCCTTGCTTGAGCAGGTGATCGGTCAGGAAGCGCATCCAGGTTTCCCAATAATCGCCATCGGGCCGATCGATCAACACGATCGGGATGATCAGCGCCTTGCCGGTCTGCATCAGGGTGAGCGCCTCAAAGCCTTCATCCATCGTCCCGAAGCCGCCCGGGAAGAGGGCATAGGCATGCGTCTCCTTCACGAAGTTCAGCTTGCGGGTGAAAAAATAATTGAAGTTAATCAGCTTCGGATCGCCGTGGATGACTTCGTTTGCCCGTTGCTCGAAGGGGAGTCGGATGTTGAGCCCGAAGCTGTTCTCGCGACCGGCGCCGCGCTGCGCCGCGCCCATGATCCCGTCGCCGCCGCCGGTGATGACCATGAAATTCTGCGCCACCATTTGCCGGCCAAATTCCTCCGCGAGTTGCGCGTCCGGGTCCGTCGCCACGGTGCGGGCAGAGCCGAAGACCACGACTTTTTTCCGACCGCGAAAAGGGGCAAAGACCTTCGCGGCATAACGCAATTCCTTGAGCGACCGGTTCATCAGTTTCAGGTCGCCCGTGCCCATGCCGTCGCTCGCCATTTTCAGCGCGGTCGCGATCAATTCCTCGATCAGTTCGGGCGCTTTGCCGCCGCCCCAGTCCGCGACTAGTTGCCGGACCCGTTCTTCAAAATCCGCGCCGAGGTTCGCCGTCCGCCGGACCGGCTGATCGACCACCGCGCTGCCTGTAAAATCTTCCACGGGGAGCAATGGAGCCAGTTTCGCGCCGCCGAACAAGTGAAACTACTTTTCGTTAGGCCGCGGCGAGATCGGCGAGGATCTCGTGCATGTGGCGAATCGGGAGCGAGTAGTGGCCCTCGTTTTCGACCAGGCGCGTCGTCCCGTTCGTTAGCCGAGCGCCGAGCGAGCGGGCCAGTTCCCAGTGAAAGCTGCGATCCTTCCGACCGTGCCAGAGCCGGACCGGCACCGTGATTTCCTCCAGCGAAAAGCCCCACGGCTGCGCGTAAATCTCGGCATCGACCATGAGACCATCGGCCCCCGCGCGCCAGGCTTGCCGCTGGCTTTCAAAGCAAGCCTCGAAAGCCGCGACATCGCGCATTACCGCCGCGTCGCAGGGTTGGAGAAGTTTGAGCAACATCGGCCGAAACCGGATCGGTAACCGAACGGACAAAAACGGCCGCGCAACGTGGAAGGAAAACCGGAGCAGCTCGCGATGGCGCGGATAGAAAAAGAGCAGCCAGCGATAGAGCGCGAGCAGTCCGCCCCGATCGATCATCTCGGCGAGCGGCGGCGCCCCGCTCACCACCGCGACCGCGCGCACTCGCTCCGGCAAAGCCCAGGCAGCCGCAAGCGTGTAGGGGGCACCGCCGGAGATTCCCAAAACCTTAAACTCCTTCACGCCTAACGAATCCGCCACTTCGGCGAGCAACGGCGGCCAATCAAGCAACCTCCGATCCGGGTGCAACGACGAGTCGCGAATCCCCGGTCGATCCGGCGAGATGATCCGCAGACCGAGATCGCGGGCGGCGGCATCGGTTAGTTCCCCCATCGTGCGGGAACTCGGCCAACCGTGGCAGAAGAAAACCGGCTTCCCCATTTTGTCGCCATACTCGGAGATCGCGACCGATCGGCCGTTCGTTAGGCGGATGGTTTCGTTAGGCGGCGACTTCATGGACGGGTGGCGATTGGACGGGCGCGAGGCGGCGGGCTACGCTGCGCCCGATCACGATGCCGCACTTTTCCTATCGCGCACGCAATGCTCAAGGCGGTCTTGTCGAAGGCGTTTTAAACGTCGCCGATCGCTCGGTCGCGATCCGGCAGATCGAGCAACTGCAATGCATCCCGATCCGGATCGAGGCGATCGCCACCGGCCCCGAAGTGGTGAAAGACCGCGCCGGCGCGGGCACCTCCGCGCCGACCCAGAAACTCAAGATCCCGCATAGCCAGCTTCTGGTTTTCACCGAGCAGCTCGGCCATCTACTTCAGGCGGGGATGACGCTCGACGAGAGCCTCGGGGTGCTCGAGAAGCGGTTGAAGCAGCCGAAGGTGCAGCAGATGACGCACGCGCTGCACCAGGCGCTGGTGGACGGCCGCAGTTTCTCGCAGGCGCTCCGCGATTTCCCGCGCGTTTTCTCGCCGCTCTACGTGAACATGGTCGGCGCGGGCGAAGCGAGCGGCGCGCTCCCGGAAATCCTCACCCGCGTGGTCCAGCATCTGATGCAGGAAAAGAACCTGCGCGACCGGGTGCAGCAGGCGCTGATTTATCCGGCTTTCCTCGCCTTCGCCGGTTCGGCGCTGATCATTATTTTCATCACCTTCATGGTGCCCCAGTTGACGAATTTCATGTCGCAAACCGGCGGCGTGCTCCCGTTGCCGACGCGCATTTTGCTGGGCACAAATTACGTCATCACCCGTTACTGGTGGCTTTTCATCCTGCTCGTGGTCGCGGCGGTGGCGGCCTTCCGCGCCTTTGTGCGGAGTGAGGAGGGCCGCATCACCTGGGATCGTTTGCGCCTGCGCATCCCGGGCTATGGCGGGATCAAGCGCCACCAGTATTACGCCCAGTTTTCGCGCACGTTAGGCACTTTGATGGAGAATGGCATTCCGCTCCTCAAAGCCCTCGACCTGGTGACGGAAATCGCGGCGAATAAGTATCTCGAGAAGAAACTAAAAGACGTCCGGCGGGCGGTGATCGACGGCGCCAATATCTCGAGCGCGCTCGCGGCGGAGAAGCTTTTTCCCGAGCTCTTCACCGACATGATGGCGGTTGGTGAACAGACGGGTCATTTCGCGAAAACCATGCAGACGATCGCCGACGTCTACGAGCGCGAGCTCGATCGCACAGTCCAGATCATCTCGTCGCTCATCCCGCCGGTGATCATCGTTTTCATCGCGATCATCGTCGGGTTCGTGGTCTACAGCATCCTCTCGGCGGTCTTTGAGATGACGCATAGTTTGCAGTTTCGACCTCACTAAGGTAATCTCGGCGCCGACATGCTTCTCCGCGCCGTCGCGCTCGCTTCTCTGGTCGCATTCGCTCCCCTCGCCCGCGCGCAGCAGGCCGTCCCGGCGCTCGGCGAGGATTCGCTGGAATCGAGCCACTCGGCCCTGGCCGCGCCGGACAGCGCGTGGCTCGATATGCGGCAGATCGAGTCGGCGCACACGACCACGCAGGCGGCTCCCTCCTGGGTGGAATCGGTTTCGTTTAATACCACCCAGACGAAACCGGAAGCGCCCCGCCGCAGCACCTTCCGCATCCGGATTACCCGGCCTAACGACGATTGCCAGATTCTGCTTTTCCGGCTTTTTTTCGATGACGATGCGAAGGCCCAGCCGGAGCTGATCGCGTGGGATGAATCCGGCTCGCAGGTGTTCCGCTCCGGTTCGTTAGGCGAAGGCACTGGCCTGCCGACTTCGACCAGTTCGGTCGTGCCGATGATCGGGGTGACCGCGATCGATCTCGAGGTGCCGGGGAATGGCCGGACGATCCGCGGCGCCTATCTCGACTGGATGAAGACCACCACGGTGATGCATCCGATCCATGCCGAGCATCGCGAGCTGATGCCGGAACAGTTCGCGGCCGCGGCGCCGTTGCAGCCGAAGGCGGAAGACGCGGAAATTTACGGGACCGTGACCGCACCGCTGGCCCAGGGCACGATCCCGCTCGAGCCGAGCGTGGAGAAGAGCGCCTCCTTTCAATTCGAGCTCGAATCGCAACCCCTCATGGCCCTGCTCTCCTGCGAGCTGGCAAGTCCGCAAATCGATGCCGCGCCCGAGATCTACGTCAACGGCGCCGATCTCGGCGTGCTCTCGCTCGTCCTGCCCGATCTCGCCGATCCCGCGTATCGCGGGATGTCGCGGTCGCTGATCGACGACATGAAATTTCAATATACCGGCTGGATCCGCGCGCAGATCACGGTACCGGGCTCGGTCTTGAAGGCGGGGACGAACAATGTGATCGTGATGGCGGCGGCGGGCACGCCCCGATCGGCCCTGCGCGCGACGCAAATTCAGCTAAAGTATCTCTGGGACAAATCGGACTACCTGCTCCTGCCGTTGAAATAATTTCTGCTTTTCGTTATGCGCAAAAATCAATCTGCCTTCACGCTGCTCGAGATCATGCTCGTGGTGACGATCATCGCGCTGCTCCTCGGGACCGCGATCTACAAGCTCTCGGGCAACGTCGAATACGCGCGCGCGAACCGCGTGGCGGCAGATATCCAGAGCATCTCCACCCAGCTCAAGCTCTACGAGAGCATGAACGGTTTCTTCCCCACCACAGAGCAGGGTCTGCAGGCGCTGGTGACGCAGCCTTCCTCCGATCCGCAGCCGCAACGCTGGTATCAGCTCTTCAAGGAAATGCCGAAGGATCCTTGGAATGTTGTTTACATTTATCTGAGCCCGGGCCGGAAAAACCCGACCGGTTACGATCTCTATTCGGCCGGGCCCGATCGGAAAGCGGACACGCCGGACGACGACTGGGGAAACCAGTAGCAGAGCCGCGGACGCCGCAAACTCGTTAGGGCGTCGGCTCGTCGTTCAGCGGACGCGCAGGCTCCTGCGGGTGCTGAAATTGATTGGCGCCGTTTGCACCGCGCCGAATGACCGAGCGCGTGTGCGGTGGCGGCGTCGGAATGGTCGGCACGTTCAGCGGCCGCGGGATCGGCATCGGCAGATTCATCGGCGTGCGACCGGGAATATTGGGCACCGGCACCCCGGGCTGCGGATGCGGAATCTGCGGCGGCGGCGCCTGGTTCTGGATCGCCTGGCTCAGCACCGCCTCGTTGAAGCTGAGGGTCGCGTATTGCCCGTCCTTCGAAATCGTGACCTTGGTTTGGCCCACCTTGTCCGACCACTGGATGTTGGGAATGGAATAACCATCCACTGTGCCGGTCGTCATGAGGTATTCCTTGAACTCGCGGTTCGTGGTGGAGGCGATGGTGACGAAGTCGCCGGTGGCGGAATGCCCGGCATTCGCGACATAGAGATCCTTCGCAAAATCGGGCGTTGCGGACACCGGTGCGCCCGCGGTCGCGACCGCAAAGGGCGAGTGTTTCAGCATCGGCTCGTAACGTGAGAAAGCTCCCTGTTTGGGCAGCGCGTCCTCGGCGCGGCTACTCGTTAGGCCAAGCGCGCAGGTAGCGGCGAGGAGGCTCACAGTTTTCCAGTTCGAGTGCATCATTTCGCGCCGGCGGGCTTAAACCACTTGGCGACTTTAAACCGCCCGCGCATCACCGTCGGATCGCCGCTGTCGATCAGCAAGTTGGCGTTTTCGAAAACGATGAACGCGTCCGGTTGCTGCACGTCGTAGAGGAAGTGGACGAGCGGCTCCCAGCCGCTTTTGGTTTCGATCGCGACCGAGACCGCCTGATGATTCGGCGCCTTCTCGACCGAACCGATCTGCGGATTATCGATCTGCACTTTGTATTTCCCCGCGACCTGCTGGAGCGAAGTGAGGAGCGAAGAAGCCTCCGCCGGATTGGTCAACGTGGGCTGGTGCTTTTGCAGCCAGTCGGCCCGGGCCGTCCAGGTTTTGTATTCATTCAGGTAAACCTTCTGCTCGGTCCGAGCCGCGCTTTGCTCCGCCCAATCTTTCCGCAGATCCGCGCTCATCCCGAGGAGCGCGTTCCAGAGCACGAGATTGAGGAGCAGAAAGACGACGGCGCTGACGCCGAGCGTGAGCATGCGCTCGCGTTGATTCATCCGGGCGAACCAGCTGAAATTCATTTCGGTTTTCCTTCCATCCGGAATTGGGCGTGCCCGTTCGGCAGAATCCGCGGCGGCCCGAGCTCGAAAGTGAAGGCGCGCAGGTCGGGATTGGCCTTCACCTTTTCCGCGAATTGGTAGGCGAGCGCGGCGTTCGGCGCTTCGCCCTGGACCGCAAGGTTGCGCGCAGTCTGATCGTAAACTGTGATTTGGACATCGGGATTAGGCAGGCTTTGGAAGAGATGGAAAAGCACCTCCACCGGGAAAAAATGCGGATCGATCGCGGGCGCGAGTCCCTTCCAATCCGCCTCCGTGGCCTTAATGAAATCAACCCGGGGCTGGTCGCGCTCGATCGCTTTTTTCACCCGGCCGACCTGGAAATGAATGATCAAAACGTAGAGCGCGAAGAGGAGGAAGACCGCGGCGTAGGCGGCGCCGGCGATGAGCAGCCGGCGTTTCCACTGCGCCTGCCTAACGAGTGCGACGCGCTGCGCTTTCCAGCTCGCGGGCGCGAGGTTGAGTTTGACCGCGGCCGGCGGCGCCTCGGCGCCGATGAGCTCGGGACGCTGAGTGAAAATCCCTTCGATCGTGTCGCGCAGCGGCAGGCATTCTTCATCCAGCCAGACGCTCGGGAAGGAACTGCTGATGCCCTGCAGTTCCGCGCTCAGCGCCATCTGCGGGAGGTCGCGCCGGAGCTGCTCCGGCGCGCGCGTCTGCAGCGTGCGGGTGAAGCTCACCTTGCCGTTCTCGCTGATCGCGGAGACGAGCTTTTCGCCTTCCGGATAAATGAAGAGCGCGCGTCCGGAGGCGGCATGGGAAGCGGCCCGTTGCGCGGCGTAGACCGTCACCTGTCGCGGGATCAGTCCGCGCGAAAGGAGAGGGCCGGCGAGGTCGGTCAGCTTCTGGTTATGGACCGCGATCGCGGAGACGACGCTCTCGGTTTCGCCCTGTTCGATGATCTCGTAATCACTCGTCACTTCCTCCGGGGGATAGGGCAGCGTCTTTTCCACCTGGATGCGGACCATCTCGCCAAACTCCGCCGGATCGACCGTGGGCAGGCGCAAGCGCTGCGCGAGCACCGCATCGATCGGCAGGCCGAGCACGATGTCGTCGCCGACGGCGAGGAGGCCGGCGGCCTCGGTCAGGTCGCGCACGGCGCGCACGTCCCAGGTCCCGTTGCCGTCGCGGGCGCGCACGAGATTCCAGCCGGTGCCAGAGGGAGCGAGGTAAACGGGAGCGGATGGCGGTTCGATATTACAATTCCTTCCAACGAATCATCTGCGGGATACCGCTCTTCCGAATAATCATCTGCACGGTGCGCGTGGCGTCGCCCGATTTTCCCACACTGACGACGCGCACAACTTTATCTTTGAAACCGACCAGGCCGGAGCTGGTGAGCTGCGCAAACTGCTGTGGGGTAAATCCGAGCGCAACTCGAACCTCATCGAGGGAATTAAAAACCGGATCGTCGTCCGTGCCGTCGATCCCGTCGGGCCCGCGGCGCAGCTCGAGGAAGCGATCGACGATCGGCTCGTTCATCCCCGGGAGCGAGAGGAGGACGTCGCGCGAAGCCCAGGCGACGTCGATCGGCCCGCTGCTAAAAAGCGTGAGGTCTTCATCCCAGTTTGCGCGCGCGGTGAAGCCCTCCCAGAATTTTACCTCTTTCAGTTCCTCGACCCGCTGGAGCAGGGCATTCTTCGGGTGGTAATTCTCGCTCGCCTCCGCGCCGTTCAGCCGCGGGAGGTCGTCCGGGTCCACGTAATCGAGCAGCGCATCGATCATCCGGTCGCGCTCGTTCAGGTCGATCCCTTTTACTTCCAGAAATTTCCGCAGGACCTCGAGCCGCTGCGGATTCTCCCCGGCGACGATCCAGGTGAGATTGATCCGGCCCCCTTCGCCGGTGATCCGGGCGTCGAAACTCTGGCGTTTGCCTAACGAACCCTTCAGGACCGCGTCGCCCGCTTCCACTTCCGGATCGAGCGCGATCTCCGCGCCCGAACAGGCAGCCGCCTCCGCCTCAAGCGTGCGGCTGGCGTCGCCGCTGAGGACGATGCGTGAGTCGATATCGAGCGCCCAGTTAATGATCAGAGCACTAAGCAGGAAAAGAGCCCAGAGCGAGAGCATGAGCGCGGCGCCGGCGCGCGGGACGTGAGCGGAGCGTTTCATTTTTTTAAAGCGGAGTGCGCCGCAGCGGGATAATCGCTTCCCACGGGACCGAGCCGCCGACCCGATCGAGCGTCACTTTCACGAGATGCGGCAGCGTGCCGCGATCGGTCCAGCGATCAACCCACGCATTCAGTCGCGGATCGAAATAACGGATTTCCATGCTGCGAAGATTTTCCAGCAGCGGCACCCACCCCTTATCCGGATCGTCCGTGGTCGAGGTGTCATCTTCCGCTTCGCGGGTCACGCCCAGTTCCATCTGGTCGGTTTTCGGGATCGGCTTCAGCCGCATCGTGACCGTGTACTCACCGGTCGCATAACGAGTGAAGAGCCCCGGGCCCGCCGAGCAGGTCCAGGTCATCTCGTCGCGGGAACGGCCGCTGAATTTATACGGCTCACCGCCGAGCGCCCCCTGCCCCGACGGCAGTTCCTGCAATTGCGCGGTGAGCAAATTCGCTAACCCGGCATACCGCGCATCTTCCGCATTCACCTCGGCGGAGACGCGCACGGCGATGAGGTTCGTGGAAACGAACCGGTAGATGGCCAGCGCCATCATCCCGAGGATCGCTACCGCCAAAGTGATCTCGAGTAGCGTGAAAGCCCGCGAGCGCACTCGCCTGCAGCCGCTGCGCGAATTAACCGGCGCGATAAACATAGAAAACCAGTTGCTTGTTCTGCTTCACGCCGCCGCGCGACCACTCCGCGGTCAGAGTCACCTGCGTGATTCCGCTCACCACCGTGTTGTCCTTGTTCTCCAACTCTTTCGGCGCCGCCTTTTGCACCAGCTTCACGACTCCGTAACCGGTATCGATCTTCTCCTCCTTCGAGGAATCGGGCATCTGCGGCGTCGCCTGCAGCTCGGCCATGCGATTGCCGAGGAGCTGGCGGACGCGGTTCTCCTCCTCGCTCAGCTCGCTCGCGTTCAGGCAATTCTCGACCGCGCGCCCGAGCGCGAGCACGCCGACGACGAAAATCGTGAGGCCGAGGAGCACTTCGTAAAGCGCGAACCCGAGGATGCGTTTATTTCGCCGCATAACGAACGATCTCCGGCCGGGCGGTAAGCGGGGCGTAGTTCACTTCCCAGGCGCCATCCACGCCGCGGAAACTCACGTTCGCCGGTTCGCAGGTGCCGGAGGGCCAGAAAATCCATTGCTGCGGCGCATCCTTCTGCAACGCCGCCGGGAGCCCGAGGACGAAGTGGTGCGCGCGATCGAGCGCGACGTGCGCGACCGGGGCGTCGCCGTCGCTTTGCTCGAGCGCTTCCGGGCGCAAAATGATCGCGTCCTTTTGCCAGACGAGCAGATACGGCCGGCGCTCGCGCACGCTGTGTTCCTGCGCCTGGTGCACGAGGTCGTTCATCGCGGTGAGCGAACGCTGCAGCCGGCGATCGGCCATCACGCCGCTTACGCTCGGGATCGCCAGCAGCATCAGGAGCATCAAAATAAAAACGGAAATCGCGATCTCGATCAGCGTAAATCCTCGGGTGCGATGCATGAGCGATTTTACGCTCTCGCGGGCGAATCACAAGATGGGCGTGCCTAAGCCGGTTCCGTGGCCTCGGGCCGCGGCGTCCCAGCCGTTTCCGCGGAAAAGCGCAATTGACCGCTAAAAAAAAGCAAGCCTACGACAGCGCTGGCCGCCGCCTGTGTTAACCTCTTTCTCAGTGATCACCTCTGCCGCCCGCTCGCCGCAGGTTCCCGCCGCCGCCCCGGAAATGCCCGCTCCGCGTCTCGGGATGGTGGTGAAATTACTCGTCCTCTTCGCCGTCCTCTCCGTCCTCGCGATGCTGGTCTGGCAAAGCATCGCCAACGGCGGCACCCCGGACCCGACCCGGGCGAACACCAGCCCGGCCGTGGCCGCGCTCGACATCGCGGTGCTCGTTTTTCGCGAAGGGCTCGAATGTATCCTCGTCATCGCCGCGATCACCGCGAGCATGACCGGCGAGCGGCGTGCCTGCCGCCGGCCGGTCGCGTGGGGCGCGGGCCTTGCCTTCATCGCCACCCTGATCACGTGGATGATCGCCGTGCGCATCATCGACTCCCTCGCGGATAACGTCTCCGCGCTGAACCTGCAGGCGGCGACCGGGCTGCTCGCCGTCGTCGTGCTGCTCGTGATCATGAACTGGTTCTTCCACAAAATTTACTGGGGCGGCTGGATTCGCGCGCATAATCGCCGGCGCAAAACGCTGCTCGGCGCCGGCCCGGAAGCTTCGCAGCGGCGGCTCGTCTGGGGCTTGATCCTGCTCGGGTTCACCTCGCTTTATCGGGAAGGTTTCGAGGTCGTCTTGTTTTTACAAACCTATTACCTGCGGCTCGGCGGCGGCGTGGTCCTGAAGGGGACGCTCCTCGGGCTCATCCTTGCCGGCTTCGTCGCCGTGCTCACTTTCGTGCTCCAACAGCGGCTGCCCTATCGCCAAATGCTCGTGACCACCGGCGTGCTCCTCGGCGCCGTCCTCCTCGTGATGGTCGGAGAACAGGGTCAGGAGATGCAGCTCGCGCATTGGATTTCGACTACGCCGATTCCGGGCCTAACGAGTATCGTCCCTGACTGGGCCGGGCTTTGGTTCGCGATCTTCCCGACCTACGAGACGCTCGCGATGCAGGCGATCGCGGCCGCCATCGTCATCGGCTCCTACTACGCCGCGCGCCGGGTCCGTTGCACGGCCGAAGCGGCGCCTGCTTCGCCGGCCGCGGCCACGCCCGAGATGATCGCGCGCCAGCTCGAGGCAGCGCGTCTTTAGGCTCTGTCCCGTGTCTCCGGGTTCTCTGCACAGCAGGTCCGAGCCAAGAGTAGGCTTCAACCGAACTCAGTGACGTTCGACTTCCCTGAACGGGAACGCCGCCGACGCAGCAGGGGGATGAGGCTGCTCACAAGCAAGACCGCAAGCGCCCCGCTGACGACCGGTCGCCCGATGATGAAACCGACGATGCGCGCACTCGCCCGCAACCAATCCGGCAGGAAGTCCAGTTCTGCGCCACTCACGCGGTGGAGGAGGATCGCGCCATCGAAGTCCGACGAGAGCACCGTCGGCATCCGTCCTCTATTTTCCAAGCGCGAGGTGCCCGCGTGGCCCAGACCTCCGAGGCGTGGCGGAGATCGAGGAAGAAATCCTGTGGCGATAGCCGGCTAAGTTTTTCTTCGACACTCCAGCGCGGTCCATGCGGGATGGGTCTCGGTGCGATCGCTTGGAGGAAGCCGAGCCCCTGCGCCTGATCGATGGTCGCGGTATCGATGGCGGAGCCGCTCTCGGCAAAGAGGCCGATGCTATAAATGTCCCGGTGTAGCACATCGTGCAGATGCTGACCCATCGATGGGATGGTTTGCCCGAGTGAATTATAATGAAGATGGCTATGGTGCGCCCAGAGAACTAACTTCGTCGGATCAGGAAACGTCTTCAGTTCATCACGCACGAGCTGTGCGTTGAGGGTGTCGCGCACGCGCTGGTAGGTGACCATGGAACGGTGCTGCGCCGTCCATTCCTGGCAGAGCTGAAGGCGATTACGTAGCATCACGGGGACCAGGCGTAAGGCGGCGACGTGCACGGCGGGGCGGGTGCGCGCGACGCTGGTGGCGACCGGGCCGTTGAGCCACGCATCGATTTCATCCACCACTTGACCAGCATTCGCTCCCTCCGCGCGATCGAGCGCCGTCGCGAGCTCTGCGTTCCACTGCCTAATCCGCGCCGGGTCGCTCGCCGGATCGTAAGGCGCAACCGCGGCAAAGAAGGCGCGCAAGCTCTCCGCGGTCGAACCTCCATAGGCGCGCGCGGTCCCGGGTTGAAGATCGAAGCTGGTGGCGTAGAGCGGATGAGCCGTTGCCTGGGTGCTCAGAACATACTCAAGGACCTCCTGCATCGGCGCGGTCTGCCACAAGCCGAAAAGCATTTCTCGCTTCATCTTCGCGGCGCGCTCTTCCACCGGACCGGAGCCTCGGTAGGCATGTTCCGCAGCCGTCCAGGCATCGAGAAGAGAACCTTCGAAAGCGAGCACGTTGTATCCCATTTGCTCGTGCAAATACCGCACGATCCGGAGACGCACTCGCGGCATTTCGCGAGTCATATGGATCGACTCGCCCAGAGCTACCACCCGGCTGGAGCCGATCGCGGAAGAAAGGAAGGCGTAATCTGCCTTCACGTAGGACTTGGTTTCGTCCAAGGTGACAGGCCCGGTCTCCGCGCGAAGGGCTATCGGAACCAGCGCAAGAAAAGCAGCTACCAGAAGTCTCATTGTTCCTACGATGCGCGGACGGTAGTTTTTGGATTCAACGAAAGCGCGCACACTGCTGCGACGGCTTGGTATTACGGCCAGCGCCCCCCTTCGACTTGACCGACCATCACTGGCGGTAGCGCGAGTGCTGTCTCGGCATCACCTTCGCGGCATGCCGCCGGTCTTCTTCGCCACTCCCGCCGAGTTGCGACGCTGGTTCCGTAAACACCACGCGACCACGGACGAGCTCTGGGTTGGCTTTTACAAAAAGGGCTCGAGCAGGGCGAGCATCACCTGGCAGGAGTCGGTCGATGAGGCGCTCTCCGTCGGCTGGATCGACGGCATCCGGAAAAGCATCGACGCGGAGAGTTATCAGATTCGCTTCACCCCGCGCCGACGCGGGAGCATCTGGAGCGCGGTGAATATTCGGCGCGTCGCTATCCTCACGCACGAGCAGCGGATGCAGCCTGCGGGGCTGAAAGCGTTCGCGGCTCGCCAGGAGAACAAGGTCGGCATCTACGCCTATGAGCAGCGGACCACGGAATTGGCGGAGCCGTATCGCGATCAGTTCCAGCAAAACCGAGCAGCCTGGGAGTTTTTCCAGGCGCAGCCGCCTTCTTACCGCAAGACGATGAACGGGTGGATCGTAAGCGCGAAGCAGGAAGCGACGCGCCAAAGCCGCCTCCGAAAATTAATCGCAGAATGCGCCGCGCGCCGACGGCTTCGTTAGGACGATTCCTCGAGCGCGACGGCCGGTCCTTTAAACCCCGCCGTCGAGCGCTCCAAGTGCCGCAAATCCAGCCCGCGCGTCTCGCTTCCGTAGCGCAGGAAAAGGAACAACGAAAAGACCACCGGCGCCATGATCCCCGCGGCCGCCCAGCCCAGGGTCGGGACGAGCGCGCTAATGCTCAGGATTTGCGCGAGCACACCCCCACCCTTGGTGCAGGCTGCGATCAGACCGGTGGCGCGGCCGCGGATCTTCAGTGGATAACACTCCGCCGCGTAGGGCAGCAGGATCGCGATGAGGCCGTTGCTGCCGATGATGAGGAGCGCAATCGGGAAGACGGGACTGCCGCCGATGCGAGTCTCGAGCAGCAGCACCCAGACCAGCCCGAGCAGCGTGACCACGATCATGCAGGTGAGCGCCCACTTCGTGCTCCAGCGGCTGTAGAGGAAGGTGCAGAGGAAGACGGTGGGAAAGGCAATCAAGGCCGATTCCGCGAGCAGCCGGCTCGAGACGCCCATGGAATATCCTTTGGCCACGAGATCGTTAGGCATCCAGAGAAGCAGACCAAAGTTGATCAATCCCCAGGAAAGCGCCGCGATCGTGAGCGCCGCGGTTTTGCCGATCATTTCCGGCGTCCAAAGTTTCGCCTGGGGAACGGCGCCGTGACCATGCCCGGTGCTCATGCTCGCAGGAATTTGGTGCCCGTCGTCTCGGATCTTGCGGGCGCTGATGGTGCCGAACTTCGCCATGACCTGGTGCGCCTCCGCCAGGCGACCACGCGCGAGCAGGAAGGTGGCCGATTCCGGAATCAGCCCGCCCATCGCCAGCAGCAGCAGGCCGGTGGGTAGATTCAAGAGCCAGAGAATGCGCCAACTCAAAATCGGCACGAGCAGCGCCGAGAACGCGCTCGCCGCAAAATAGCCGCCGACCGCGCCGAGACCGCCAATCAACACCAGGGCCCAGCCGCGATGCCGGGAAGGCATGGTTTCAGCGAGGAGCGCGTAGGTCACGGGCAACATGCCGCCGGCGCCGAAGCCCATGAGGAAACACATCGCGATGTTCCAGTTCAACGAGGGCATCGCCCCGCAAATCGAAGTGCCGACGAAAACCACGGCCGACAAGAGAATCGCCGCCTTCCGTCCATAGAGATCGGCCAGAATTCCCCAGAGCACGGAGCCGCTGGCCGTCCCGACCAGCGCAGAGAACGGCACCAGCGAGACGTGCGCGCGCGTCGTCTGGTATTCCTTGATCATCCCGGGGACGGTGAACCCGAGGCTGGCCGGCTTCATGACGTCGATGATGAGCGCCACGACCAAGGCAATCATGAGGGTGATGTGCGCGCGACTGAGTGGCGCGTCTTCCGGCGCGACCACGATAACGTTCAGATTGGTCTGCGCCTTGTAGGCGGCTTTGCTCGGGAGCAGGCCGTAAGCGGCCAGGCCGACACTGGCGATGATCAGATACATCCCGAAGATCATGCTCGGATCCATCGGCATGCCGTAGAGGACGAACCCGTTGTGGCGTCCCATCAGGAACATCGGCAAATGCAGGATCACCCCGATGGTGACTCCGACGACGCCCAGCCAAAAGGCCCAGACGCCCCGGCGATCGAGAAAGACTTGTTGATTCATGCAGGCGGTTGTTGATTCTGACGATCCCCTTATAGCGTTATTGGTTTAACCGATGCAACCGAAAATTCATCCGCGCGGCTTCGCGGCCGGTTTTCGGCTCGCCGCTTGAAGCCCGGCGGAACCATTCCACACTGTCGGCATGTTCTGGAATCGCCACGCCCTTTCACGCCGCCTCTTTTCGTTAGGCGGCATCTGTCTCCTCGCTCTCTCCGCGCGCGCCGCTGCGCCGGAGAATAAAACCGGCTTCGACGAAAAACTCTGGAGCGGCATGCAATGGCGCGAGGTCGGGCCGTTCCGCGGCGGGCGCGCGCTCGCCATCGCGGGCGTGCCGGCGGAGCCGAACACTTATTACTTCGGCGCGGTCGCCGGCGGCATCTGGAAAACGACCGACGGCGGCGGGAACTGGCATCCGCTTTTCGATAAGCAACACAGCACCTCGTCGATTGGCGCGCTCGCGATCGCGCCGAGCGATCCCAACATCATCTACGCCGGCACCGGGGAAGCCGCGCCGCGCGGCAACATCACCTACGGCGATGGCGTCTATAAATCGGTCGATGCCGGCAAGAGCTGGCAAAACGTCGGCCTAAAAGACTCGCGCCACATCGGCGCGCTCATCGTCAACCCGGAGAATCCAGACATTGCCTTCGTCGCGGCGCTCGGGCACGTGTTTGGGCCTAACGACGAACGCGGCGTTTTCCGCACCACCGATGGCGGCAAGACCTGGCAGAAAGTGCTGGGCAAAGACAAGGACACCGGCGCGATCGACGTCGTTTTCGATCCGCATAATCCGAACACGCTTTACGCCGCGCTCTGGCAGATGCGGCGGCAACCGTGGTTTTTCTCCAGCGGCGGCGCGGGCAGCGGGCTTTACCGCTCGACCGATGGCGGGAACACCTGGCAGGAACTGAAGGGGAACGGCCTGCCCGAAGGCATTCTTGGCCGGATCGGCCTGACGGTGTCGGGCGGCGATTCGAATCGCATCTTCGCGATCATCGAGGCGAAGGAGGGCGGCATCTTCCGTTCCGATGATGGCGGGAACAACTGGACGAAGGTGAACGACGATCTCCGCTTCCGGCAGCGCGCCTGGTATTTCAGCAAAATCTACGCGGACCCGAAAGCGCCGGACACGGTTTACGTTTTAAATACCGGCGCTTTTCGCTCGGTCGATGGCGGGAAGAATTTCACCCTCCTCCCCGCGCCGCATGGCGATCATCATGGCCTCTGGATTGACCCGAAAAATCCGCAGCGTCTCGGCAACGCGAACGACGGCGGCGCGACCGTCTCGGTCGATGGCGGCGCGACCTGGACGTCGCAGGATAACCAGCCAACTGCGCAGTTCTATCACGTCGCGGTCGATAACGCGTTTCCGTATCACATCTACGGTGCGCAGCAGGATAACTCGAACCTCGCGATCGCGAGCAGCGCGCCCGACGGTATCATAAGCCGCGAGGATTGGTTCCAGGCCGGCGGAGGCGAGTGCGGTTTCGTCATTCCCGATCCGCGCGACTGGCACATCATTTATTCCGGCAACGAGGGGAACCTGACCCGCTACGACAAGACGAAAGAGAAGTCGGAGGATATCAGCGTCTGGCCGCTCGATAACTCCGGCCACGGCGCCGAGGACCTCGAGCATCGCTATCAATGGGTCTCGCCCTTCCTCCTCTCGCCGCACAATCCGGACACGCTCTACACGGGCTGGGATGCGGTCTTTAAATCAACCGACCAGGGTCACAGTTGGAAAGCGATCAGCCCTGACCTAACGAGAAACGACAAGAGCAAACAGAAGCCGAGCGGCGGCCCGATCCAGAACGACATCACGAGCATCGAATATTACGACGTCGTCTTCGCGCTCGCGGAGTCGCCTTTGAAAAAAGGGATGCTCTGGGCCGGGACCGACGACGGCCTCCTCCACGTGACGAACGACGACGGCGGGCATTGGACGAAAGTCACGCCGCCGATGCCCGAGTGGAGCTGTGTGAGCCTGATCGACCCGTCCACTTTCGACCCGGGCGAAGCCTTCGTCGCGGTCGAGCGGCATCGGCTCGACGACTTCAAGCCCTACATTTACAAAACTGAAAACGGCGGCCAAAGCTGGACCGCCATCACCAGCGGCATCCCCGACGGCGCCTACGTCCACGCGATCCGGCAGGATCCGAAACGGCGCGGCCTGCTCTACGCCGGCACCGAACTCGGCGTTTATGTTTCGTTCGACGCGGGCGCGCATTGGCAGCCGTTGCAGATGAATCTACCGACCTCGCCGGTCCGCGATCTCGTGATCAAAGACGATGACCTTGTGGTCGCGACCCATGGCCGTTCCTTCTGGGTCCTCGACAACATCACCCCTCTCCGCCAGGTGAGCGCGCAATCCGCGCAAGCTGACGTGACCTTGTATCAACCGGCGACCGCCGTGCGGCTGCACTACTTCGGAGAAGTTCCGATCCGCGTGCCTGCGGGGAAAAATCCGCCGCCAGGTGCGCTCATCGACTACTACCTCAAGAGTGCCCCGAAAGGTGAAGTGACACTCGATCTTCTCGACGCCCAGGGAAAAGTCGTTAGGCACCTTTCCAGCAAGGAAAAGACCGACGCCGATCAGCCGCCGGAATGGCCCGACCAGGCAAAACCGGTGAAGACGATTCCCGCGAAAGCCGGCATGAACCGCTTCGCTTGGGACCTGCGTTACGATGACCCGGTGCAAACGCCGGGCGCCTTTTATATCGGCGAACCGCCGAGTGGACCAGTCGTTCCCCCGGGCGACTACCAGGTAAAGCTGACCGCCAATGGCCAGTCGCAAACCGCGCCGCTCCACGTCGTGATCGATCCTCGCGAAAAGGATTCCGGCCCAGGCATTCAGGAAGCCGTCACGCTCGGCCTGCAGGTTCGCGATCGCATTTCACAACTGCACCAGGCGATCAACGAAATCCGCGAGACCACCACGCAAATCGATTCGCTGAAGAAACGCTTCGCGGAAAACGACAAGGTCAAACCCGCGCTCGCCGCCGCCGCCGACTTGGAGAAGAAAGCAGCCGCGATCGAGGGCGTGCTGATGCAAGTGAAAATGAAAAGCTCTGAGGGCAATCTCGTTTTCCCTAACGAATTGAACGAAGAGTTTTACAGCTTCAACGGCACGATCGACGCCGACTCCTCGCCGACGGAGCCGCAGCAGGCCGTCTTTAAGAAACTGAGCACCCGCCTCGACGAGCAGCTCCAGCAATGGACCGCCCTCAAGCAAACCGACGTGCCAAAAGTGAACGAGTTGATCAAACAAGCCGACGTGCCCGCGCTCGCGGTGGCGAAATAGTCCCGCGACGCGAAAACAACGAATGAGCCACTCCCACACGCACGAAGTCGATTACGGGCGCGCCTTTGCCATCGGCGTGGCCCTGAACAGCGCCTTCATTGTGGCCGAAGTGGTCTTCGGGCTTTTCAGCCACTCGCTCACCCTGCTCGCCGATGCCGGGCATAATCTCGGCGACGTCCTCGGCCTCCTCATGGCCTGGACCGCCTCCAATCTCCAGCGGCGCGACGCCACCGAGCGCTATACCTACGGGCTCCGCCGCACCTCCGTCCTGGCCGCGCTCTTCAACGCGCTCCTCCTCCTGATCAGCGTCGGCGCGATCGCCTGGGAAGCGATTCGGCGTATGGTCCATCCCGAGCCGGTCGCTGGCCTTACGATCATCTGGGTGGCGGCGATTGGCGTCGTCGTGAATGGAGTGACCGCATGGATGTTTGCCGGCGGCCGCAAAGGCGACCTCAACATCCGTGGTGCTTTCCTGCACATGGCGGCGGACGCGGCGGTCTCGGTCGGCGTGGTCATCGCCGGGCTCATTCTGCTTCGCACTGGCTGGCTGCTCGTCGATCCGATCAGCAGCCTGCTCATCGTCGCGATCATTCTCTGGGGCACGTGGGGTTTGTTCCGCGACTCGCTCAATCTCGCGCTCGACGCCGTGCCCGCGGGGATCGATCTCCCGGCGGTAAAAGCCTGGCTCGAAAAGTTACCCGAAGTCTCCACCCTCCATCATCTCCACGTCTGGGGCCTGAGCACGACCGAGACCGCCTGCACCGCGCACATCGTGAAGCGCGAACCGAATCTCGACGACGATCTCCTGCGCAAAATCGCCGACGGCCTGCACGACCACTTCGGGATCGAGCACACCACGGTGCAGTTCGAATCGTGCCTCGCTCCGGATTGCCCGATGGAATCGGAAAGCCAAGCCGCGCACTCATGAGCACGGCCGTGACCAGGGCGGTGATCCTCGCCGCCGGTCGCGGCACCCGGATGCGCGAGCTGACGAGCGCGCTGCCGAAACCGATGATCGAGGTGCGCGGCAAACCGATTCTGCTTCATATCATCGAGGGACTGCGTGCTGTTGGCGTGAGCGATTTCCTCCTCGTGGTCGGCTATCGCGCGGAGGTCGTTAGGCAATTTTTCGGCGACGGCGCAGCGCACGACGTTCGGATTGTTTACCGGACCCAGAAAGAGCAAAACGGAACCGGGAAAGTGGTCGAGCTGGCGCGGGAATTTGTCAGCGCGAATCCGTTCGTCCTCAGCTACGGCGACATCATCATTGAGCCGGAAAATTATCACAGGCTGGTCGCGCTCGCCGACGGGACTGCGGCGATCGTAAGTGTGAAAAGGAACGAAGACGTGACTCAGGGCGGAGCCGTCTTCGTCAACGAGCGCTTCGAGCTTATCGACCTGCGCGAAAAGCCGCAGCCTAACGAGCCGACGAGCCCGTGGTATAACGCTGGCGTCTACACTTTTCGCCCAACGATTTTCGATTTCACCGCGCGGCTCGAGCTTTCCCCGAGAAAAGAATACGAGCTCACCGATGCCATTCGCGCGCTCGCGTTCTCCGGGGAAAAAGTGCAGGCCTTGGAACTCAGCGGCGCTTGGGCCGACGTGCGCGACCCGGAAATCCTCGCGCAACTTAATCGTTAGGCACGCTCAGGAAAACAATGCGCGCTGCACCAACCAATAGCCGCCGGCGAGCGCGATCACGACGGAGCAGGCCGGCACGCCCAAGCGAAGAAAGCGCCGGTCCTTCCGCAAATAGACGAGCACTGGCCAGAGCAGAGCGGCCACACTCAACTGCCCGACTTCCACCCCGGAATTAAAGGCAACCAGGGGCACGACCGCGGCCACGCCGCTGTTGGCCACGCCCATCTCGCGCAGGACACTGGCAAAGCCGAGACCATGCACCAGCCCAAAGGCAAAAGTGAGCAGCCAGCGGCCGCGCAGGGGGCCGTCACCCCGCGCGAGGTTTTCCACCCCGACGAAGAGGATCGAGGCCGCGATCGCCGACTCCACGAAACGGCTCGGCAACTGCACCAGGCCAAAGGTGGAAAGCGCGAGGGTCAGGGAGTGCGCGACCGTGAAGCAAGTAATGAGCAGAAGCGCGGAGCGAACGTGACGACAAACAACGAGCAGCCCGAAAAGAAAAAGCAGATGATCGTAACCGGTCAGGATATGCCGGATTCCGAGGAGCAGAAAATCGATGAAAGTGTGACTAACGAGTATAGGAGCGCCGCCCGTGACCACGGTCGCGGTATCTTCCTGGCTACTCAGTAACTGGCGCGCGATCTCCCGGCCCGCTCCATCCTGGGCGGCGAAAGCCTGGCGATGACCGAAGGGCAGCTCCGAGAGAAGGGCCGATCGGATGGTTATCTTACCCGCACCCGGCGGACGTGGGTAAGTGAGTTGAAACTCGACGTTTTTATTCTGGTCCACGCCGGCCACGACATTCGTCGGGACGACGGCATGCCCGGCCACCTCGAGCACGAACACCCGCCGGGCTAGTTGGTCGAGGCGCTGTTGCGCGGCCGATCCATCGGAGCGGAGAGCCGCCGGCTCCACACCCAGCACCCCTGCGATATCCCGGTTATTGAAGGTGACGACGCCTTGGATTTCCCGATCGCTCAGCGCGATCTGCGCGGCGCTCAATCCCGGGTCATGGCCAAAGGCCCTGCCCGCGAAAAGCAGGAGGGCACAGGCAATGAGGTAGCGCATCGGCAAGGTAACCATCAATCAACCGGCTGGACAAGGATCGGGCCGACCCGGAGTTACCCGAGCCGGCCCGTCCAGCGTGATTCTATGTTAATCGTTTACTGATCGAGGTCGTAGCCTTCCACCAGGCCTATGCCGGTGCCGCCACCCACTCCGCGGACGACCATGGTGTAAGCCCCCGGTGTCAAGGTCAGGAGCACGGCCGACTCTTTGTCATTGGTCGGTGCCAGACCCGTCGCGACGATTTCTGTCTCCTGCGTGTCTTTCCAGTTATCGTTCGACGCGATCAAGATCGAACCCTGGTAGATATCGACGGTTGGATCGGCCAATGGACTCGGCAAGGGAAGGGTCGGGCCGAGTGCGCGGAAGAGCACCTGTTTCGAAGTCGTGCCTCCGATGATCACACCACCGATCAGGACATCGTCCCCGGTCATCACGGGCCCACGCGTCGAGATATTCTGGAAACGATCCGGTGTCACTGTAATCGCCAGCGCCTTGTGATGCTGATGATTGCGACCGTTATGCGGCGTGCCGGCATACGGGAAGACCTTGTTATAGACACTGTCGTTGGCATTCACATTATCGATCCCGTCGGCCGAGGTGATAACCGGATTCGCCGGGTCGCGCAGATCGCTCAGGATAGCAGTGACTGCGATGTCTAGCACGTCGTCACCAAAGCGCCGGCCATTCGGCCAGCCACCGGGGACGGTACCGTTATTGAAGAAGCCGGTCTGCACCGTGCTGGTCAACGTGTCGCCGCCGAAGATGCCGAGACGGCTGAAGCCAGCGTCATCGGGGTTAGCCGCAAAGCCAGCGCCACCGCCGGCTAGCCGTGCGGGAGCGGTCGAGAGATCGACCTTGATCACATCTGGAATGAAAATCCCGACGAGATCGGTGCGGTTGTCTTCGATCGCGGTCATCTGGCCGCCGAAGAGGATCGTGTTGATTAGCTTCGCGAGCTCAGGCGTGTTCGCATACTTCTTGAAAGTCGTCGCGTCTTCCGTCGGCTTGGTGCGGCTGTAGAGATCTTTATCCTTAAGCGCGACGAGGCCTTCGTTGAAGAGCGGGTTGCCCTGGCGACCCACCTGCACAAACGGTCCGGAACGCGCCGGATCGGGCGAGCCCGGTCCGTCCGAGAGAACCGTGATCTGCGGGCGGCTGGTCGTGGCATAAACGCCGACGACCTGCTGGTCGCCCCCGAGGTCGCTCACCGGGATTTCCAGCGCCATGTCGTGAACGTTGAAACCGGCCTGGCTGTCGAAGACATCGTTGCCGGTGCGGAAACTCAGGAGGTCGAAGACCGCCTGGACATCCGCATAGAAACCATCTTCGCGCTGCCCGGCGAAGGAAACATAGTTACTCGCCAAGGTGGTAATCGTCGCGGCGGTGTAGCCATCCAGCTTGTTGCTGTCGTTGACTCCGGGTCGGGCGAGGTTTTCGCCGTTGTTGTCGACATTGTAGTTAGGGGTGGCAATGCCTTGATTGTTAGGCGGCACCACTCCCGACCCGAGGTTGGTCGTCGTGTTGGTGCGATGATCGACCTTGGTCACGGTATAGCTCTGGGTCAGGTTCTGGTTCTTGTCGTTGACCGTTTTGATGACTCCGAGAAACGACTGGAGGATCGTGTCCTGGTTCTTGAAGGTCGTAGTGAAGCGGAACTGATAGGAAATGGTCGCGACCCCGGCGGCCACATCGTTGCCGAGCGAGACGTGGATCTCATAGAGCACGTTGTCGTCGAAGTTATACTTGTTAGGCCCGATGCCCGGTTCCTCGAAAGGATAGACCGCGAGCGAAGTCTCGAGATACTTCTGACCGTCTTTTTCCGTGAGGAAAGCATAGACGTCGGTGGTGTTGGCGGAGGGATCGAGGGTGATCAACGGTGCGTCCATGTGACTGGAAGCCCGCGCGGGAGCGGGGAGCAGGGCGAGCGCGAAGAGCGCTGCGCCGGCCAGCCCGGCTAACTGGCAGGTGGGTTTGTTTTTCATAGGTTAAGGGGTCGTTTCAGGTTTGGTGGTGTTGGTTAGTTCGAGGAGAAATGGGTCACGCCGGCGGGGGGAAGAGTGGCCAGCTTGCTCTGCAAAGTCTGGCGCTCGGAAGGCATCAGCATTTGCGCGAGCGCGCCGGCCTTGGCGAAAGACTTACGGGCTTCTTCCGGCTTCCCGGCTGCGCTTTCGATCACCGCGGCGTGGTAAAAGAGGCGACCGTCCTGGGTTCCTTCCGCGAGGGCGAGTTGTGAATTCCTGGCGGCGTCGGCGACGTTGCCCTTGGCCAGTTGCGCCCAGGCGAGAGCATCGCGGGTAAAGATATCCTGACGATTGATGAGTTCCTCCTGGGCCAGGCGAAGCGCGAGATCGAGTTTCTCTCCGCGGGAAGCTAGAAAGAGAGACAACGTCCGCGGATCATTGGCCTGCCCCGTCGCGAGGAGTTTCTTCTCGACGTCTTGCGCATCCGCGATCTTACCCGCGCCGCGCAAGGCGTCGGCCAAGGTCCAAAGAGACTCGGGCAGCGGACTCTTCTCTGCGGCCGCCCGCAATGCTTCCAGCGCTTCCGGCGTTTTTCCCAGCACCAGCAGCACCCGCCCGCGCTGGAGCAGCGCCGCGGCATAGCCGGGCACAAATTCGTTGGCTAACTCGGTCGAGCGCAGCGCCACGTCGGATTCACCGGTTTGTAACTCATAGAAGGCCAGCCGAGTGTAAGCCCAGGCGACCGGTTCCGGTTCCTTCGGGCTGCCACCACTCACCGCGAGCAGACTCGCCTGGACGGCGCCCGGGACTTCGCCCTTCAGCCAGCGCATGTAGGCGACCCGGCTGTAAGTCTGCAGACAGGGCTTCAGGTTCACCATCTTCTGGTAGGCGGCGATCGCCGACTCGAGTTTCCCCTGCTCCATGAGCGCGTCGCCGAGCAGCGCGTAGTCGAAAACAAAGTCTCGTTGCTGCGTGAGCTTGCGCGCGACCACCTCCGCATCATGGAAGCGATGAAGCGCGTGATAGATATGACCGCGGAGTAACTCCGCATCGGCGACGCCGGGCGTTTCCTGCTCGAGGGCATTCGCACACTGCTCGGCGAGTTTGTAATAGCCGGGGTCACTGCTGACCCGCGCCTTGTTCACGAAAACCCAGCCTAATTGCTCCAATATTTCCGGCCGCTGCGGCGCCTGGCGAATCTTCCGTTGCAGCTCGGCGATCTGCTTATCCACCGGCCCCGTGCCGCCTAACGGGGTAAGCGCAACCGCCAAAGGATCGGCGAGAACCACCCGCATCGACGCGCGCTTAACCGCGGCCGGATGCGGCCGGAAGAGAGCGATCGCGAAGATCGCGATCAGGAAAACGCCAAGAGTGGGAAAGAGGAATCTGCGCACAGGAAGTGTGGGGTAACTTCCTCTCTTTCCGCCGCGAGAGGCGTAACGGATGCACGTTCCGTAAAGATTGCGCGTCTTCAGTAACCCGCGTGCCCGGACTGCTTCTCGCCGCCGCCGCGGGAACTCCGCAGATGCAGGTAGACCGACGGACCATTTTGCAGGAAGGCCGCCCGCCACCAAGTCGTCGGCACGAGCCGCCCGAAGCTATGAGCAGTTGCGAATCATAATGACGGCCGAGTGCTCACCGACCGCCACAAACCATGGCCCACTCCAACCCACCCACTCAACGATCAAATGTCGCCGTTCTCGGCGAGGTCACGAAACCTTTTGCTGAAATTCTCACGCCGGAGGCGCTCGACTTTGTCGCGAAACTTCAGCGCGCTTTCGGCGGCCGCCGCGCGGAATGTTTACAGCGTCGTCAGGAACGGCAGGCGGCATTGGACCGCGGCGAACTGCTGGATTTTGTGGCCGAGACGAAAAACATTCGCGACGGCGAATGGACTTGCGCGCCGATTCCTCGCGATATCCTTGATCGCCGGGTCGAGATCACCGGACCGACGGATCGCAAGATGGTGATCAACGCGCTCAACTCGGGTGCGAAGATTTTCATGGCCGACTTCGAAGACGCGAACGCGCCGAAGTGGAGCAACATGATCGAAGGGCAAATCAATCTGCGCGACGCCATCCGGCGCACGATCAGTTTCACCAACCCGGAAGGGAAGGAATACAAGCTGAACGAGCAGGTCGCGGTCATCATGCCGCGGCCGCGCGGCTGGCACCTGCTCGAAAGGCACGTGCTCGTCGATGGCGAGCCGGTCTCCGGCGGCCTGTTCGATTTCGGCCTCTACTTTTTTCATAACGCCAAAGAACTGATGGCTCGCGGCAGTGGCCCTTACTTTTATCTGCCGAAGCTGGAGAGCCATCTGGAGGCGCGCATTTGGACCGACGCGTTCAAACTCGCGCAGGACGAGCTGGGACTTCCGCAGGGCACGATTCGCGCCACGGTCTTGATCGAAACGATCCCGGCCGCATTCGAGATGGACGAAATTCTTTACGAACTGCGCGAGCATTCCGCGGGACTGAATTGCGGCCGCTGGGATTACATTTTTTCCTGCATCAAGAGGTTCCGGAACAAGCCGGACTTCCTGCTTGCGGATCGCGCGCTGATCACGATGACGACGCATTTCATGCGCTCGTATTCGTTGCTCTGCATCAAGACTTGTCATCGTCGCAACATTTTCGCGATGGGCGGAATGGCGGCGCAGATTCCGATTAAGAACGATGAGAAAGCGAACGAGGATGCCTTCGCGAAGGTGCGCGCGGACAAGGAGCGCGAGGCCACCGATGGCCACGACGGCACCTGGGTGGCGCATCCGGGAATGGTGCAGCTCGCTCTTGATGCCTTTGACCGCCTGATGCCGACGGCGAACCAGATCGACCGGAAACGTGAGGACGTGAATATCACCGCCGAAGACTTGTTAGACTTCGGACCGAGCGAGCCGATAACCGAACAAGGTCTGCGCACGAACGTCAGCGTCGGCGTGCAATATCTCGAAGCCTGGCTGCGCGGGAGCGGCGCGGTGCCGATCTTTAATTTGATGGAAGACGCCGCCACCGCGGAGATTTCGCGCGCGCAGGTCTGGCAATGGATTCGTCATCCGGAGGGACGACTACTCGATGGACGGAAAGTGACGAAAGAACTATTCCGCAGCGTCCTCGACGACGAACTCGAGAAGATCAAAAATGCGCTCGGTGCGGAGCGTTTCGCCAAGGGTAAATTCGAAATCGCGCGCACTCTTTTCGACAAAATCACGACGGACGAAGAGTTCGTCGAATTTCTTACGTTACCTGGTTATGAAAAGCTGGAGTGAGTCGCACGGAACAAAATCACAATGAAATCTAACCCCGATTGGACCACCAGCCCGCGTTGGAGCGGCATTAAACGTCCTTACTCGTTAGGGGATGTGCAGCGTTTGCAGGGCAGCGTCGTCGTCGAGCATACGCTGGCGCGGCGGGGCGCGGAAAAATTGTGGGAACTTTTGCACACGGAAGATTTCGTCCCCACCCTCGGCGCGCTGACCGGCAATCAGGCGGTGCAGCAAGTGAAGGCTGGCTTGAAGGCGATCTATCTCAGCGGCTGGCAGGTCGCGGCCGATGCGAATCTCGCCGGGCAGATGTACCCCGACCAAAGTTTGTATCCGGCGAACAGCGTGCCGGCGGTGGTGAAGCGGATCAATCAAGCCCTGCAACGCGCCGATCAAATCGATCACGCGGAAGGGAAGAACGACCTCGATTGGTTTGTGCCAATCATCGCCGATGCGGAAGCTGGTTTCGGCGGTCCGCTCAATGTCTTCGAGTTAACCAAGGCGATGATCGAAGCGGGCGCGGCCGGCGTGCATTTTGAAGACCAGCTCGCGAGCGAGAAAAAATGCGGCCACATGGGCGGCAAAGTGCTGGTGCCGACGCGCACCGCGATCACGCACCTGATTGCCGCGCGTTTAGCCGCGGATGTGTCGAATGTGCCAACAATGATCGTGGCCCGCACGGACGCGAACGCGGCCGCGTTGCTGACCAATGATGTGGACGAGCGCGACCGCGAATTCCTGACCGGCGAACGGACGGCGGAAGGTTTCTACCGCGTTCGCGCTGGGCTCGATCAGGCCATCGCGCGCGGCCTCAGCTACGCCGCTTATGCCGACATGATCTGGTGCGAAACGAGCGCGCCCAATCTGGCCGAAGCGAAACGTTTCGCGGAAAGCGTGCAGGCAAAATTCCCCGACAAACTGCTGGCTTACAACTGCTCTCCTTCCTTCAATTGGAAGGCGAAACTGGATGGCGCGACCATTGGTAAATTCCAGCGCGAGCTGGGCGCGATGGGTTACAAGTTTCAGTTCGTTACCCTTGCTGGATTTCACGCCCTCAACTACGGAATGTTCAAACTCGCGCACGGTTATAAGGATCGCGGAATGGCGGCTTACTCCGAGCTGCAGGAAGCTGAGTTTGCCGCGGAGCGCGACGGATACACCGCGACGAAACATCAGCGCGAAGTCGGCACCGGCTATTTCGACGACGTCGCGCAAGTGATCGCAAGCGGCGAAAGCTCGACCACGGCGCTGAGCGGTTCGACGGAAGAAGAGCAGTTTCATTAAGCCCGATGCCGCTGTGTCGTCGATGAGCGAAAGCGCGTTGACCTCTGCGCCGCCGCCGCTGACGGATAGCCGGCTCGCCTCGCTTTGCGCCCAGACGGCGGAGCGAGCGTTTCTCGATTATCAGCAACGTTTCGGCGCTATCACGCGACGCGCGCGCGCCCGCTTCCTCACCCGCGATCTTTCCGGGAACTACGCGGACGCGGCCGAACGGCTTCACCTCTACGGGAGCGTGATGGACGGCCTAACGAGTGAAATCGAGCAACTGATGGGGCCGCGTCTCGAGGAACGCACGATCTGGACGGCGATCAAAGCCGTCTATTCGTCTCTCATCGCGCAATGCCATGCGTGGGAGATCGCGGAGACTTTTTTCAACTCGCTCACGCGCCGCGTTTTCGCCACCGCCGGGGTGGATCAAACGATCGAATTCGTCGACACCGATTTCGATGCACCGCCAACGACGGCGCCCGCGCATGTGCGCCGCAACCATTCCGGCGCGCCGCTGCGCGAACTCTTGATGGCGGCGTTGACGGATGCCGACAGCGGCGGTTTTGCCGAGGAATGTTTCGCCGATCTGCAGGGAGACGCCACGCTCGCGGCGGAACGAATCGAGGCCGCCTTTCCCCGCGCCGAGCTCGCGCTCGAAATTATCACAAAAGTGTTCTATCGGGGGCGCGGCGCCTACTTCGTGGGGCGCGTCGCTGGCGGCGGTGAGACTTTGCCGCTCGCACTTTCGTTGCGGCACCAAGGCGATCGGGGAATCGCGGTCGATGCGGTGCTTCTGGGCGAGATCGACCTGGCCATCCTCTTCTCCTACACGCGCGCTTACTTCCGGGTAGAGGCGGATTGCCCGTACGATCTCGTGCTTTCCCTGCGCGAATTGATGCCGGCGAAACGTCTCGTGGATCTGTACAACGCGATCGGTTTCCATCGCCATGGCAAGACGGAATTGTATCGCGATTTCAAGGAGCACCTCCGCACTTCACGCGACCATTTTGTCGCCGCCGAAGGGACGCGCGGCATGGTCATGCTCGTTTTCACGCTCCCGAGTTACGACGTGGTGTTCAAGCTGATTAAAGACCGCTTCGATTATCCGAAAGAAAGCACACCCGCCGATGTCAGGCGGCAATACCGGCTGGTCTTTGAACATGACCGCGCGGGACGCCTGATCGAAGCGCATGAGTTCGAACATCTGCGCATCCCGCGCGAACGCTTCGACCCCGCCCTGCTGGAGGCTCTGCGCCGCGACGCCGCCGAAACGGTGCAGCTCGATGGTGGTGACGTCCTCATCAACCACGCCTATGTCGAACGGCGCATTCGGCCACTGAATCTCTTCTTCGCTGACGCTGACGCTAATGCCGCAACTGCGGCCGCGCTGGATTACGGCCAGGCGATCAAAGATCTGGCGGCGTCTAATATTTTTGCCGGCGATCTCTTGACGAAAAACTTCGGCGTTACTCGCCGCGGCCGGGTGGTCTTCTACGATTACGATGAGCTTTGTTTTTTGATTGATTGCAATTTCCGCGACCTGCCGCAGCCGCGAACACACGAAGAAGAAATGTCGGCGGAGCCCTGGTTTTCCGTGCGTGAACACGACATCTTTCCCGAAGAGTTTCCGAATTTTCTTCGGTTCCCGGAGCCGGCCTGCGCCGCGCTTTTTGCACAACACGGCGATTTATTTCGACCGGACTACTGGCGCGCCATGCAGCGAAAGATCCGAGATGGAGGGATTCCAGAAATACTTCCCTATCCGCCGGAGCGACGCTTGACCGTTAGTTAGGCCGACTCATGAGTTTCATCGAGATCGCCTCGCATCCCGATACGCTCCAGCTCGTGAGATACGGCCTGATCGGCCTCGGACAAAACGTCATGGCTGGCTAGCGAAAACATCATCGCGCTCCTCGACCATGATAGTCCTGCTCTTGGTCGAACTGCTTTCTACGGTCCGGGGTTTATTGCGCGAAAAAGGTTGTGGTGCCGGAACCGTTCCTTCTCATCGGCTTAATTGCCGGAATCCGGTGCGAGCCACTGCTGACTGCGGAGATGGCGCAGGTGCAGCCAAAATCGAACGAAGTGCTTCGGCGCAGTTATCGTCAGAGCCTCATGTTGCGCAGCCGCAGCGCGCTGGCGATCATCGAGACGGAACTGAAGCTCATCGCCGCGCCCGCGAGCATCGGACGGAAGTTGCGATCTTGGCGATTCATCCGAGCCGCACATTTCTGAGCCGCAGTGCATTCGCGATCACTGACACGGAACTGAAACTCATCGCTGCGCCCGCGATGATCGGACTGAGCAAGATGCCGAAAAACGGATAGAGCACGCCGGCGGCGATCGGGATGCCAAGCGCATTGTAGATGAAAGCGAAGAAGAGGTTCTGCCGGATGTTGCTCATCATCGCGCGGCTCAGAACGATCGCGTTTTTGATCCCGCGCAGATCACCTTTCACGAGCGTGACACCGGCGCTTTCCATCGCCACATCGGTTCCGGTGCCCATCGCGATTCCAACATCGGCCGCGGCGAGCGCGGGCGCGTCGTTGATTCCGTCACCAGCCATCGCCACCACTTCCCCCTGCTCGCGCAATCGTTTCACGTGCTCGCTCTTGTCGGCGGGCTCGACGCCGGCCTCGACGTGGTCGATGCCGAGTGGCTGCGCGACGGATTGCGCCGTGCGTTCGTTATCGCCGGTCAGCATCGTGATCTTAATCCCAGCGGCGTGAAGTTCCTTGATCGCTTCTGGGGTTGACGCTTTCACCACGTCAGCCACGGAGATCAAACCGGCCGGCTTACCCGCAACGGCGACGAGCACGACGGTGTGACCTTTGTTCTGGAATTCGGCGGCTCGTTTCTCCAACTCTTCCGCGCCGCTTACGCGCTCGTGAATGAATTTCGGTTTTCCGACCAGCACATCACGTCCATCCACCTTCCCGACGACTCCGCCGGCAGTAACGGATTCAAATTGCTCCACGGTGCGCAGCTCGACGCCGCGCTCCTTCGCTCCGCGCACGATGGCAGCGGCGATGGGATGTTCGCTTTGCGCTTCGAGTGACGCGGCGAGCGCCAGTAACTCGTTAGGGTCAAATCCAGCGGCTGGCAGCACTTCCACCAGCTTCGGCTTGCCCTCGGTTAATGTGCCAGTTTTGTCCACCACGAGAGCGGTCACTTTCTCCATCAACTCCATCGCCTGCGCGTCTTTGATCAAGACGCCGGCCTGCGCACCGCGACCAACACCAACCATGATCGACATCGGAGTGGCGAGACCGAGTGCGCATGGACAGGCGATGATCAGGACAGCAACTGCGTTCACCATCGCGTGGGCAAAACGCGGCTCGGGCCCGACTAAAGCCCAAACGATAAATGTGATCACGGCCGCCAGGAGAACCGTCGGCACGAAATAGCCCGCGACCTTGTCGGCCACGCCTTGAATCGGCGCCCGGCTCCGCTGGGCATCAGCGACCATCTGGACGATTTGCGAAAGCACCGTTTCGGCCCCCACGCGTTCGGCCTTCATCAAGAAACTGCCGGTCGTGTTGATCGTTCCGCCAGTGACTTCGTCGCCGATGTTCTTCTCCGAAGGCATGGGTTCACCGGTGACCATCGATTCATCGATGCTCGTTTTGCCATCCGTGATCGAGCCATCGACGGGAACTTTTTCGCCGGGCCGAACGCGCACTTGATCGCCTGCCACCACTTGTTCGAGCGGCACTTCGGTTTCCTCGCCGTTCCGCAGCACCCGCGCGGTGCGCGGCGCGAGATCGAGTAACGCCCGAATTGCGCTGCCGGTCCGGCTGCGTGCTTTCAACTCGAGCATTTGGCCAAGCAGCACGAGCACCGTGATGACTGCGGCCGCTTCAAAGTAGACGCCGATCATGCCTTGGGCGCGGAAGGACGCGGGAAAGATGTTGGGAAACAACATCGCGACCATGCTGTAGATCTGCGCGACGCCGATCCCCATCGCGATCAGCGTGAACATATTCAGGTTCATCGTGCGGATGGACCGCCAGCCGCGGGCGAAAAAGGGCGCCCCGCCCCAGAACACCACCGGGATGGAGAGCGCGAATTGAATCCAGCGCGACATGGTTCCGCCGACCCAATGCGGAGCACTTGGAAGCAGATGTCCCATCGCGAGCAGAAACACCGGCAAGGAAAGCGCGGCGCAAATCCAGAAGCGACGCGTCATCTCGTTCAGCTCGTGGTTGTCCTCCTCGGCTCCGGCAATGATGTCCTTCGGCTCCAGCGCCATCCCACAGATCGGGCAGTTACCGGGATGATCCTCCTCGATCTGTGGATGCATCGGGCAGGTGTAGATGGTTGCTTGCGTTCGTGATTGCGGCATCGCCGGTTCGAGCGCCATCCCGCATTTCGGGCAATCGCCCGGCTTGTCGCTTTGCACTTCCGGATGCATCGGGCAGATGTATTTCCCGGCACGAGGTCGTGAGGCTGTCGCGCGACTCTCCGAGGCAGATCCGCCACAACAGTCGCGATCGTTCGACGTGGCGCCCTTTGCGTCGTCCTCCACCGCTGCGCCGCCGCAGCAGCTATCACCGTCGGACTTCGATGCTTCGCCGTTCGTCAGATACTTTGCCGGATCCGCATCGAACTTTTGCTTACAACCACTCGAGCAAAAGTAATAGGTGTCACCGGAATACTCGCTCTTTCCCGCGGCGGAAGCGGGTTCAACCGTCATGCCGCAGACTGGATCGGCGAATGTCAGACTAGCTGCTGTGGTTTTCATAAATTGCTACCTAAGAAAACGCGTAAGCGCGGTCTGCAGCTCCTTCAGCAGATCAGCAGGCTTCATCGGCTTCGCGCTAGCATGTTCGCTTCCGCTGCCGTGACCCACGACGCACGTTCCGAGATGACGGGTCAGCAGTTCGATCCCGAGGGCATCGAGAGCTGAGCGCACGGCCGAGATCTGGTTCAGGATATCGACGCAGTAACGGTCCTCATCGATCATCCGTTCCACCCCGCTGATCTGCCCGACGATTCGCCGGATCCGGGCCTTGAACTTATCCTGTGCGGCACGCTTCATCCCTCAACGTATACCCCTACTGGGTATGAGTCCAGCGTTTTCGGAGAGCGCGGCGGAGCGCGCCGGCGCCAGAGAAAATAGATTACAGGGTAAAGCAAAAGCTCCATGATCGCGGAGGTGACGATGCCGCCGATCATCGGGGTCGCGATGCGCTTCATCACGTCGGCACCGGCTTCGGTGGCCGGCGACCACATGATCGGAAGCAAACCAAACAGGATCGCGCAGACGGTCATGATCTTGGGCCGGATCCGTTGCACCGCACCCTCGATTACGGCGTCGTGCAGGTCCCTGCGGTTGTTCATCCGCCCTTCGGCGCGATACTTTTCCCAGGCATGGTCGAGATACAGCAGCATCACCACCCCGGTCTCGGCATCGAGGCCGGCGAGCGCGATGATGCCGACCCAGACCGCAACGCTCATGTTGTAGCCTAACAAATAAAGGAGCCAAAACGCGCCGCTGAGCGAGAAGGGCACGGCCAGGAGGACGATGAAGGTCTTCACGACCGACTTCGTGTTCATATAGAGCAGCACAAAAATGATCAGAAGCGTGAACGGGATCACGACCTTGAGCTTTTGCAGCGCCGCCTGAAGGTACTGAAATTGTCCCGCCCATTCGCTGTAGTAACCAGGCGGATACTTCACGGTCTCGTTCAACTTTTCCGACGCGCGCCGCACATATCCGGCGAGGTCGCTGGTCGTGATGTCGACGAAGACAAACCCGACTAACTGCCCGTTCTCGTCGCGGATCGAGGGCGGCCCGGTTTTGTAACTGATGTCGGCCAGCATCGAGATCGGCACCTGCGCGCCAGAAGGCGTCGCGACCAGGACGCGCTTAAGTGCGTCGAGATCGTCGCGGAAATCACGCGCATAACGCACGCTGATCGGGTAGCGCTCACGCCCTTCCACCGTGGTGCTGATCGTCTTGCCCCCAATCGCGCTTTCGATCACGTCGTTAACCGCACCGACGGTCAGCCCATAGCGCGCAGCGGTCTCGCGCTGGACCTTGAAATCGAGAAAATAACCGCCGGTCGTGCGCTCGGCGTAGACGCTCCGCGTGTCGGGAAAGTTCGTTAGGGCTTTTTCGATCTGCAGGCCGATCTTCTGGATTTCGCCGAGGTCCGGACCGAAAATCTTCAGTCCGAGCTTGCTCCGGAAACCGGTTGTCA
Organism: Chthoniobacterales bacterium; assembly: GCA_038240025.1. Classification (GTDB taxonomy): domain Bacteria; phylum Verrucomicrobiota; class Verrucomicrobiia; order Chthoniobacterales; family UBA10450; genus Palsa-1392. Next base: position 88,987 of record JBBSED010000003.1, on the reverse strand, counting down.
GCATCTCGGTCCGGGTCTGGATCGGCATCCAGAAGATGTTCGCCATCCCGGGGGTTTTGATGTGGGCGTTCATCTCCGCGGTGAGGGTGTCCCAGGTCATTCCGGGCCGCCATTCGTTAGGCGGTTTCAAGGTCAGGACGGTCTCGAACATCGAGAGCGGCGCGGGATCGGTCGGGGTTTCGGCCTGCCCAGCCTTGCCGAAAACGCGGGTCACCTCCGGGACTTTGAGCAGCATGCGATCCTGAATTTGCAGGATCTTCGTCGCCTCGGTGATCGACATCCCGGGCACCGCGGTCGGCATGTAGAGCATCGTGCCTTCATTCAACGGCGGCATGAATTCCGAGCCAAGTTTCTGGAAAGGAATGATCGTGAGCGAGAGGATGACCGCGGCCGCGAGGAGGGTGGGCCAGCGATAGCGCAGGACAAAATTAACCAGCGGCTGATATGCCCAAAGCAGAAGCCGATTGACCGGATTCTTCGCCTCCGGCCGGATCTTGCCGCGGATGAGCAGCGTCATCAAAACCGGCACGAGGGTGACCCCAAGGAGCGCGGCGAAGAACATGGAGAAGGTTTTGGTGTAGGCGAGCGGCTTGAAGAGGCGGCCCTCCTGCGCCGCGAGCGAGAAGACCGGGATGAAGCTCACGGTAATGACGAGGAGCGAGAAAAAGAGCGGGCGCCCGACGCTCTTCGCGGCCGCAATGACGGTGGCGACGCGTTCCTTTCCGTTAGGCTCGCGGCCCTGTTGCTCCCGGAAATGCTCGAGGAACTTGTGCGCGTTCTCGACCATGATGATGGCCGAATCGACCATCGCCCCGATCGCGATCGCGATCCCGCCGAGCGACATGATATTGCTCGTGAGGTCGAGTTTCAGCATCGGGAGGAAGGAGAGAACGATCGCAATCGGCAGGGTGATGATGGCGACGAAAGCCGAGCGCAGGTGCCAGAGGAAAATTACGCAGACGAGCGCAACGACGATGCTTTCCTCGAGCAATTTCCATTGCAGGGTGGAGATGGAATTTCGAATCAACTTGCTGCGATCGTATGTCGGCACCACTTGCACGCCCGGCGGGAGCGAGCTCTTGATAGCGGCGAGCTTTTTCTTGATCCCGTCGATGACGTTGAGCGCGTTCTCGCCGTAGCGCATGACGACGATGCCCCCCACGGTTTCGCCCTTCCCGTCCAGCTCTGCGACCCCGCGCCGGAGGTCGCCGCCCAGATGAACGGTGCCGACGTTCTTCACGTAGATGGGCGTGCCGTTCTCCACCTTGAGCGGGATGTTTTCGATGTCCGCGATGCTCTGGATGTAGCCGCGGCCGCGGACGTAATACTCCGTCGTTGCCACCTCGAAAGTTTTGCCGCCGACGTCGGCGTTGCTCTCCTTGATTTTCGCGACCACGTCGGCGAGCGGAATGCCGTACCCGAGCAGTTTATTCGGGTCGAGATCGACCTGGTATTGCTTCACGAAACCACCGATGGAGGCAACTTCGGCGACGCCTTTGACCGACTCCAACGCATAACGAAGATTCCAATCCTGGAAGGAGCGCAGCTCGGCCAGGTCGTGCTTCCCGGTTTCATCCACGAGCGCATACTCGAATACCCAGCCGACGCCGGTCGCATCGGGGCCGATCACGGGATTCACTCCTTCCGGGAGCGAGCCTCGGACCGAGTTCAGGTATTCGATGACCCGCGAGCGCGCCCAATAAATGTCGGTCCCGTCCTGGAAGATGACGTAGACGAACGATTTCCCGAACATCGATTCGCCCCTAACGAACTTAACCTTCGGGGCGGCGATGAACTTGGTCGAAATCGGATAGGTGATCTGGTCTTCGATCAAGTCGGGCGAGCGGCCTTCCCAGTCGGTATAGACGATTACCTGCACATCGCTCAGGTCGGGAATGGCATCGAGCGGCGTCTGCCGGATGGCCCAAATCCCGGCCGCGATCCCGAAGAGGACGAAGATGATGACCAGGAATCTATTCCGCGCGCTCGTCGCGATGATGCGCTCGATCAGCGGCACGCTGGTCGCTTTCGCGGGTTCGCCGTTTTCGTTTACCATGACTTCAGCGCGCCCTGGATTTTCGATTCGGCGTCGATCAGGAAGTTGGCGCTCGCGACCACGCGTTCGCCTTCCTTGAGGCCACTCTTCACGGCGTAGACGTTGCCGTATTTCCCGCCGAGCTCGAGAAAGCGCGGCTCGAGTTTGCCCTCACCCTTGTCGACGAAAGCGATGTTGCGCTTGCCCGTCGGCATGATCGCGCTCACCGGGACGACGAGCGACTGGCCCATGTTCATCTCGAGCAGCACATCGACATACATGTCGGGTTTCAGCTTCCGTTCCGGGTTCTGGATATCGAGGCGCACCCGGCCGGTGCGGCGCACATCGTTGATGAACGGATCGACGAGCGAGAGCTGGCCTTTGAACTTCTCGCCGGGATAGGAGTTGGAGGTCACGGTCACTTCCTGGCCGACGCGCAGCATGGGCAATTCCTCCTGGTAAAATTCGCCCCAGACCCAGACCACCGATAGATCCGCGACATCGACCAGCGTGTTCCCGGGCGCGATCGTCATCCCTTGCGTGACCGGCAACGTCTGCACGATTCCATCCATCTTCGCGAGGATCGGGAGCGACTCTTCGGCCTGGCGCGACTGCTCGATCTTCCCGACCTGTTCGTCGGTAAGGTTCCAGAGCCGCAGCCGGCGCTCCGCGGATTCGATCAGGCTTTGGGCGTCGGCGCGGGCGGAGTGCTCGCCTTTCGGGGAGTGGTCGCGCATCCGCAGGAGGTCGATCAGCTCGCGCTGGGTGGTGAGTAATTCCGGGCTGTAAAGAGTCATCAAGACCTGCCCCTTCTTAACGATCTCCCCGGGCGCGCTGACCCCGAGGTCCTGCACGTAACCGCCCGCGCGAGCGACCACGCGCCAGACTCGTTGCGTGTCGGGGGCCACTTTGCCGACTGCGCGAATGGTGTGATCGAGCGGCTTGGTTTCCACCGTCGCGTAAGTCACGCCGATCTGTTGCTGGCGCTCCATCGGCACGCGGAACTCGCCCGGCTTTTCTGGGACCATGTGCGCCTTGCTCCCGTCGGACATTCCCGGCATGCCGGCCATGTCGCCGCCCTCCATCTTATCGTTAGGCGGAGAGACCGCTGGCTTCTGCGCTCCACCGACGGTCTCGCGTTTCAGGACCGGAACCAGGTCCATCGCGCAGATCGGACACTGGCCCGGATCCTTCGCGTGCACCGAGGGGTGCATCGTGCAGGTCCAATAATCGGTGTTGCTCTCCTCGCCTCCGGCACCGTCGTGTTTTGAGCAGCCCGGGAGAAACGCGACAACCAATAAGAAGATCGCCAGAGAGCGACCAAATGTGCGCAAACATATCTTCATTCTGAATGTTCCTTTCCACTGAAATTCTGCTGCGCCGTGGCGTCGCCGAGACCTACAATCGCGTCCAGCTCAGCCAGTCCGATGCGGTAGTCGGCCAGGTAAGTAAGGGTGTTCGATTCGATGTCCTGCAAGACCCGCTCCGCGCCGATCAGCTCGAGAAAATTCGAGCTACTCGCTTCGTAGGCCGCGCGCTGCGATTTCAACGTCTGACTGGCCAGGGGGAGAATTTTATCGTGACATAGCGCGTAATGCTGCGCGGCGGTTTCGATTTTCCTGAGCTGATCGCGCACCAGGCCCAGCGTCTCGTTGCGCGCGGCATCGAATTCCTCCTGCGCCGCTTCGAGATTACGCTGCGCCTCCGTGATCCCGGCCGCATATTTTCTCGTGTTCAGGAAAGGCAGGCCGATGGAAACGCCTACGTCCAACTCGCTCACCGCGTGCCCGGTATCGTTGTAACGGCCGGCTTTCACACTCAAGGACGGGTCCGGCAGCCGCTGCCGCCGCGCCAGCTGCACGCGCGCCTTCCCGGCCTCGATCCGGCTCCGCGCCCGCTGCATCTCGGGGCGCGCGGCCAGGGCCACGCTCTGTAGCTCGCCTAACGAGTTCGGGATTTCCGCAAAAGTCAGCGGCGAGGGAACTCCGAGCGGGGCCTGCGCCGGGCGGTTCATGAGCACGTTCAGCTCTGTCTGCGCGTCGGAGATGCGGCGCAGGATATCCGCCTGGATATCGTCGAGGCGCGCGCCGTCGGTCTTGGCGGTGAGAATCTCCGCTTCCCGCGCGTTCCCGACTTCATAGCGGGCCTGGCTCAAGGCCGCGAACTGGTCGAGCAGCCCGGCATTCCGCCGGTTCACTTCCAATTGCGCATACTCATTGGCGAGCCGGTAGTAAGCCGCTCGCGCCCGCGCGCCGACGTCGAGCTGAGTCCGGCGGAGGTCTGCAAACGCCTCGCCGGCCTCCGCGGTCGCCGCCCGCGCCCGACTGCGATTCTTGCCCGTCAACGGCACCTCCTGTTCGAGGGCCAGGGTTTGATCGTTAAACCCGTTCGGATTGATATTCACGAAACGGGAAACGACCGATTCCCCGCGTAACTGCAGATCTTCCCAGGCGCTGGCCTGCGGCACCCGCGCTTTCATCGACAGCCATCTGGCTTTGGCGGCTTTGACGGAAGGATTGCGCGCGGCGACGGCGTGGGTCACCTCGCCCAAGGTCAGGGACTCAACGGGCGCGAGTGAATTGGCGTGAAGTGAGGCGGCTAAAAGTGAGCTGTAAAGAAGTAGATTCGTTAGTTTCATGTGATTCGAGGATTTCAGACCGAAAGCGGTCGAATGAGGCGCCGTGAAAACGGCACCACGCGCTGGCTAGCGCTCCTGAATCAAACGAGACGAATACAACTCACCGCAAGAGGCGGCGGCGAATGCGCGGCGAAGCCGCAGTCGAGGCGACCGGGCGGCGGGAACCGGGGGGAAAGCTCGCGGCCGAGCGCGAGCGGAAAGGTAGCGGTCGGGAGGACGAACGCTCCGTCCGCCGTGGCACTGGCCACTGCGGAGAGCTGCTCCCCGCTGGTGCGGGCACTGACCACGCAACAAGGAAGATCGGCGCAACAACCGGCACAGCTGATGACGCGCTGGGTCCCGGGAATCGTGCACTTCGCCGGCTGGGCAAGCGCCGGCTGTAACGCCGTCGCGGCGAGCAGGAGGAGCAGAACGATTCCCTTCACGATCTCTGCTCTATCACAATATCCGGAGCGAGTCGAGGAAAGAGGCGTCGTCGCCCGCCGGCTCCACCTAACGAGTTCAGCCCGGGTCGGTCACAGAATTACTTTCCGTTAGAGCCTGTCATGCACTCCCACGCGGCAAAGGAAGTCAGGCTTCCAGCCTGACTCGGCCGACGGGCTTCTAGCCTGTTGGATCCGACGCGCGCTTTGAAGCGACAGGCTGGAAGGCTGTCTTCCAGGACAGGCAAAGATGCCTGTCTTCCCTCACGCGGTCGCGCCAAAGTGCAGGGCACGCTCTAGGCGAGGCGTGGCTCAAAAACGGACCGTGATCGCCCCGCTCAGGCGATAATCCTGCACCACCTGCAGCGCGGTGTTCTCGATCAACACCGGCAGCTCCACCGCGACCTCCGCACTGATCCTGCCTAACGACGCCACCACTCGCGGCCCGACCGAGACGGAGGTAATGCCGGTGTCGTCCGCCTGATAGCCCTCAAAACGATCGACATCCTTGTATTCGCCCGAAACGACCGCCTGCAGGCCGACGAACCCGCGCGGCGTGCGCACGAAATAGTAGCCCGGGCCACCGCTCCAGGAGAGATCGTTGGCGAAGTGGTAGTGATGCAGTCCGTCGCCGCGGAGCGTTAATTGCACCTCTTGGTCGAAGAAGAAACTCTGATAGCGCAGCCCCACCCGCCCGCCGAAGATCGCGTCATAGCTCCCAGTCCCAAGAGTTAGATCGTGTCCGTGAATGCCGCTCTCCGGCGCGCCTTCCACTTCCAATTCGGTAAACTCTTCCCGAATCCGGCTGCTATCCCCCGTGGCGAACTTCACTCCTCCGATGAAGACCCCGGAGATGGTAAAATCCGGCGCGCGTTCGACAAAGCGCGGCGTCTTCGGATCGTCGAAGTTTACCTCGCGTTGGGCGCTCGCGCTTTTCTGAAACACCACCACCTTCGCGAGGAGCGAGATATCGCCCAGGCCCGACTCCGTCCCGCGATCGATCGCGAGACCCTCGGGCCTAACGAACGAACGATAGATCACCGGCAGGTTCACCTGGAGGGCGAAGCGACTGTTGAAAGTGTAACCTCCGACTAACTGCGTTATCGAGCTATCGAGATGTTGGTCGGTCGGGTTACTCACCTCCGCGCCATCCACCTGCACCGTGTTGAAGTAAGTGAATTGCTCCGCCACCGCACCATAGAGCCCGCTCGCCCAGGCTCCATGCTCGAGCGAGAGATCGGGCGTGGCGAGGGTATCCAGTTGCGGGGTATAGCAGCCGCACAGGTCACAGGCCCGCGCGGATAAGGTCAGGATCGCCGCGCAGGCGCCTGCGCAAACCAAAAGTCTTAAAAGTTTCATAACAAGTTCCTCCTCGAGAAGTGGGACGCGGCGCATGGCGACCGCAGCCCCGGGATATGGGTTGAGTAATGGCTACGACCCGGACACACGCCCGGCGCAGCGGAGACTAACGAGAGTTAGTCAGGCGAGGAGCGAACGCGGCGGCGGCACCGGGGGCGCGAGGGACCCCTCAGCGAAAGTAAAGAGAGTGCGCGGATAGCTGTAGGGAACCGCCGGCGGTTCCACACGCAACGGACGCACGAGACAAATCAGATCCATCTTTGCCATCGCCGGCAGCGCCGACGATTTCTGCTCGGACTTCTTGCCGGCCGCGACCGCGTGACAGAGGCCGCACGGATGAGCGCCGTCGAAGGTGCGCGCGACCGCGGCCGCGAGCGGCTCGTGCCGGGCGTTCCGCACCAGCATGGCCGTCCAAGCGATCGACTGGAGGGCGAGCCACTGCCCGCCTAACGACAAGCAAAGCGTGCAGATCAGGGCGGCACGACCCAGGCGATCAATCACGTCAGGAGCCTAAGACACCGACCGAAACCGTCAAATGTGCGACGAAACGATGCTCACCGGCACCTGAAACTCGGTGACGCTGTGCGGTTTGAATTTCCATTTCTTCACCCACCGGATGCCTCGCTGGTTCGCCTCGGGCCACCCGAGAGACCGCACCGTCGTCACCTGATCGACCGTCCCATCCGGTCGCACGGTGGCGCGGAAAATTCCCGAGGCGGTTCCCAGGTCGAGGTCGCGCGCGACCACGTCGGGCGGCGGCTCAGCGACGACGTAGTTGCTGATTGCGATGCCGGAAATCCTTTCGCCCTTCACCGTGCGCACGGAGAAGAGCGCCATCGATTCCGCGCGCCCCTGATCGAAGACGAAACGAACTTTCACCGCGATCCCGATATTCCCCTCGCCTAGGCGCATCTGGACATTCGCCCCGACCCCTGGCTTCAGCGTGGTCCAGCTCACGTAGCCCCCTTCCCGGCTGATTTTCGTTTGGTCGTTGTAGTGAAAGACGAGTAACTGCGCGCCGGATTTGATCGTGAAGGTTTTCGCCACCGGGTCGACGACTTTCAGGATGCCGTAAAACGTGTGGAGTTGGTCGGCAGGTGTGGCCGCGTGCGCGGGAACGAAGAACCCGCCGAGGTAGACGAGGGTGAGAATAAGGGAGAGACGCATCTCCGCTCTCTGCCAAAAGGCGCGGACGTTGGCAACCCCCAAACCCGCGCCCCTCCCAAGCCTAACGCGGGGTCTCGTCGGCGAGTGCGAAGCCGTATTTCTGGAAAAGGGCAAGCGCCGGCGCGCTCTCGAGATAAGTGAGAAAACGTCGCGCCGCTGCCTGATCCGTCGAGCTCACCAGAGTCGCCACTGGATAAGTAATTTTCACACCGGCTGCGACCGGGACCTCGAAGGCGACTTTTACTTTCTTCGAAATCAGCGCGTCGGTTTTGTAGACGAAGCCGGCTTCGACATTCCCCGATTCCACGGCGGCGAGCGCGGCCCGCACGTTCTGGGTCGGGACGACTTTAGCCGCGAGCTTTTCCCAGAGGCCTTGCGCGGTCAGAAATTGCTTCGCGTAGATGCCGGCCGGTACGCTCTCCGGTTGCGCGAGCGCGATTTTTTTGATCTCGCTCCCGGTCAGGTCAGCGGCGGATTGAATCGTCCGCGAGCTCTCCGTGGGCACCACGATGACCAGCGTATTCCGAAGCAAAGTCTTCCGGGTGCCGGCCGCGAGCAGGCCCGCCTTCTCTAGCTGATCCATCTTTGCTTCGTCGGCGGAGAGGAAAATGTCCGCCGGCGCGCCCTCCTCGATTTGCCGCGCGAGGACGCTCGAGGCGTCGAAATTCAAGCGCACCGGGGCGCCGCCTTGCTTTTCGTAGGCCGCGGCGATTTCCTTCATCGCGTCGGTGAGGCTGGCCGCGGCGTGGACCGTAAGCGGCGTGGCCTGGGCGCTGAACGAGAGAATAAGGCTAACGAGAACGGAGAAGGTCTTCATAGGAACCGGAATTAACCATATGCGGTTCATGATGCACTCCTCGATTCTGACTATGGTCACCTGCGATGCTTGAAGAAGAATTCCTGCCCGGCCCCTCGGATTTCGATACCGCGGGAGCGCTCACTCGGGACTTCCTTCTCCGCCGCGGGAGTTGCTGCAAAAATGGCTGCCGCCATTGCCCCTACGGCTTCAACCCGCCGCCGCCGGAGCCACCTGCCGCGGAGGCGTGACGATGTTTCATCAGTTCCTCCCGAGATCTTTACTCTGTTGCTGCTTTGTGGCTCGACCAATGGATCGCGCGGATCCGCCAGCCCTCCCTGGTCTGCGTGAGGACGGCGGTCTCTGCGGCGAAATTGTCGATTGCTTTATCGTGGAATTTTCCGGTCACACGGAAAGTGCTGGTGACCCAGGCGGTCTCGCCAGACTGCGCGATCTGGCGGCTCGTCTGAGTTCCGGGAACTTCACGCGCAAAAGCAATATCCTCCTTTAGATGCTCGCTCTGATATTCTGCCCGCGTTTGCACGGTTCCCGCTTCCACGATGAGCGCATCTGGCGCCAGGAGTGACATCGCGCGCTTTTCCTCGCCAGCGGCGAGGGCTTGATGAAAGGCGTCGACTGCGGCCGCGATCGCGGCCGCGGCTGGCGGTGATGTCTCGCTCCGACCGGTCGCAGACACAAACGAGATCAGCGTGAAGACGAGGAGAATAAGATAAGGTCGGTTCATGATGGATGATGGTGCGCAGGCTCGTTAGGCACCTCGCTCGGAGACTTACTTCCAGAGATCGGCGAGGCAACAGTGCCCGGCGGGTTTTGATACCAGCCTGGATCGTCATAGGTCGTGATGCCTTCGCGGACCTTTAAGATAGTGAACATCCCTCCCATTTCGATCGGGCCGAACTGGCCGGTGCCCGACATCATCGGGAGGGTGTTCTTCGGTCCGGGCATCGACTCAGCCATGTCGGTCATTTCGTGCATGCCGGAGTCGCCCATGGCCATGTAGCCGGGCACGAGCTTGCTCAGCTTTTTGCCGGCGCCTTTCTGGGCCACGCCGATGACGTTGGGAACGTTGTGGTTCATCGCGTTCATGGCGTGATGATTCTTGTGACAATGCAGTGGCCAATCGCCCGGATTGTCCGCCACAAACTCGACCGTGCGCGTCGTGCCCGGCGGGACGTTGACCGTCACCGAAGGCCACCGCCCCGCTTTCGGAATCTGGCCGCCATCGGTCCCTACCGTCCACCAGCGATGGCCATGAAAATGGATCGGGTGACTATCCATGCTCAGGTTGGCGAAGCTGACCCGGACGCGGTCGTTTCGCCTAACGACCAAAGGATCGGTCCCCGGCCAGACGCGGCTGTTAAAAGTGAAAATATTGAAATCCGTCATGACGTTCGGATTGGGCGTGTAAGTGCCCGGCTCGATCGCCCATTCCTGGAGAAAAATGCAAAAATGGCGATCGACCGGCTCCTCATAGCCGGCTTTCGGATGAATGATGAAGAAGCCTTGCATGCCCAGCGCCATCTGCGTCATCTCGTCGGAGTGCGGGTGATACATCTGCGCGCCGTGCTGCACGAGGGTGAACTCATAAGCGTAGGTCTCGCCCGGCGGAATGTGCTTTTGGGTTAAGCCGCCGACGCCGTCCATGCCGTTAGGCAAAATGAATCCGTGCCAGTGCACGGTCGTCGCCTCGGGCAGCTTGTTCGTAACCAGAATGCGCACTCGATCGCCTTCGATGGCTTCGATCGTCGGCCCCGGTGTCTGTCCGTTATAACCCCAGCAGTTTACGATCATGCCGGGAGCGAACTCCCGCTTCACGGGCTCGGCGATAAGATGAAACTCTTTCACGCCATCTTTCATGACCCAGGGAAGCGAGCTTCCGTTAGGTGTGACCACGGGTCGGTAGTTCACCTTGGCTCCGGCTGCAGGTGTAGGAGTCGCCTGCGCAGCGAGGAGATCTGATCCGCTCGCGATACGTTGTGCGAGCGTCGAAGCGCCCACCAGCGCCGCTGCTCCTGAGAAAAATCTGCGTCGTGTAATCATGGGTTTGAAAATTCGAAATTCGAATATCGAAATCCGAAACAATATGAGGTTGAATCGCTGCAATGGAGGAAATAGGGAAACCGGCATCGAACCGGCCTTACGATTTGGAAGAGCGGACGTTCCTGTTCGCGAAGGAGACGCGCGAGTTTGTGAAAAAGCTCCCGAAGACCGCTGGGAATCTTGAAGATGTCAGGCAGTTGATCCGATCTTCTGGGTCGGTCGGAGCCAATTACATCGAAGCCAACGAGTCGGTCAGTAAGAAAGATTTCCTGTTGCGAATTAAGACCTGTCGCAAGGAGTCGAAAGAATCTGCATATTGGCTCCGCCTGCTCGATATGGGAGGGAGCGCTGAATCGGAATCGATTCGCGGACGATTGCTTTCCGAAGCACGGGAGCTGATGAACATCTTCGCCGCCATCCTGCGGAAAAGCGCGTAGGCGAACTTTCCGTTTCCTCGGTTCTCTATTTTCTCCTTTTTTCATTATTGCTTCGAATTTCGATATTCGGATTTCGAATTTTCCCCAATTAGGCTGCCACCCACGGCGCGTTCCAGTTCGGCGCGTGCGATCCAATAGTCGCGCCAGGCTTCGATGTAACTCCGCTCGGCGGCGACTTCGTTTTGTTTCGCCAGTAAAAGATCGTAGGCGCCTTTGAGCATGAAGTTGTATTGCTGGAGCGTGAGGTTGAGCGCTTGCTGCTGCGTCGGGAGAAGGCGTTTCCCGATGTAGGAGGTGAGATCGCGCGCCGCGACTAATTGGTCGCGTGACTCGCGCACTTCCGAGCGAATATTAATTGCCATCGCCTCGAGCTCGCGTTGCGCCTGACGATATTGCGCGGTCAGTTTCGCGATCTCGCCCTGGCCCTGGTTAAAGATTGGCAGTTCCAGGTCGAGGGTCGGCCCGGTCACGCGAGAGCCATCGGTGTCGCGCTCGGTGTCGACCCCGATTCTGACGCCCCCCGGGACGTAGCGGGTCTTGGTCCGGAGGGCGAGCGACTGCCCGATGAGGTCGAGCTGCATGCGCGACGCTTGCAGGTCGAGGCGCTGCGCGACGGCGCGGGATTCCAGGTTGCGCAGCGAGCCCTCGCTGCCCGGCAGTTCCGGGAGGTGGTCGGCCATGGTCCAGGCCGTCTGCGAACCCCACAGGCCGAGCAGGCGGTTGAGCCGCTCGCGATCGCGCCGGACCTGCAACTCCGTCTGCGCGACTTCGAGGCGGGATTGCTCGTAGCTGCCTTGTTGGTTCGCCAGATCGAGGTCGCTCGTATTCCCGGCGTCGTGCAGGCGCTTGGTGAATTCCGCCGCCGTCTCGTTCGTCTCGGTGATGACGCGCAAGCGGCCGAGCAACTGCTGCCGCGCCTGCGCGGTGTAGAAAGCGACCTTCACTTCCATCGCCAGCTTCAGCACTTCATCCGCAACGCGGATTTCTGTCTGCGCGAGCTGCGCGTGCGCGATCCGTTTGCGCAGAGGCAGCGCGAGCAGTTCGAGAAAATTCTGCGCAATCGAGTACTCGATGTTCGTCCCAGACGGCGGCCGGCTGGGAAAGCGGAAGCTGGCCGCGAAATTCGGATTCGTGATCAGCCCCGCCTGGATCACATCAGCCTGCGCGATCCCGATTTCCTCGAACCGCGCCTGCAGCTCGCGATTATTGAGGAGCGCGATCTGGACGGCGCTGCCCGCGGTCAACTGCCGCCGCAAAAAGTCGGAGACGCCCTGCTCGATCTGGGCGGCTTCGGGACCGCCGCGATTCCATTGCACCCGTTTACCGGTGCGCGCGCCGACTGTGTCCTGGACGCGGTCGAGCGATGCGCTAGGCGTCGAGCAGCCGGCGGCAAAGGAGACGACGAGAGTAAGCAGCAGGGATCTCTTCATGGTTTCGCTCCTTCTGGCGCGCCGGATTTCTTCACGAGTGTCATGCCGCACTTCGGACACTGACCCGGGCCGGCCTCATGGACTTGGGGATGCATCGGGCAGGTGAAATAAGTTCCCGCGACCGCCATCGGCTTTTGGTTAGGCGACATCGCGCTCATGTCGTGAGGCATGGCGCCGTCCTTCATCTTGCTCATGTCCATCCTCCTGGCTTTTTGTTCGCGGTCATCCGCCTGCGCCGAAACAAAAGTGCGGGAAGTGGCGAGCAGCGTCGGTCGCAAAGGCGCGGTGGCCGCTGCGGCGGCGTGCGGATCGGCTGGATCGGAGGCCGGCGCGGGCGGGAGATGCACAGCGCACCCGCCGAAAGCGAACACGCTGGCCACGGCGAGAAGCCGGGTTTTTGGAAATGGAAAGTTGTCAGGCATAAAAAAGGTTCTGATTGAGCGAAGAAAAGTGCGCGCGCCGACCAAGGGCAGAAAGCCGTAGGGGCGCCGGACAAAGAACGACCTGCGCAAGCTCGCGAGCGGCGAGCGCGTCAGGTCGTTAGCTCAAGCAGGGCGGAGCATGCGCGAGCAGGCTCCGTTGCAAAACCAATTCCGCGTAACTACCGAGCCCAGGCGGTCCGGTGTCACGCCCGATCGCGCGAGCCGACGACTCGAGCGCGTCGCGCGCAGAAAGCGCTGCCCAGAGGTCGCCTAGAAAGAGAGCCGATAACTGCACCGGCGCGACCGCCTTCACCATCGCGGGCGCGGAAGAGGCGCGGAGGATCTTGCAGCAGATCAATCCAGAGTCGCTTTTTTGCTGGGCCGGCTGCGGATGCATCGGGCAGCTCTCAGCTGCACTCGACGTGGCGGAAATGGCTGCGATCGAGCAGTGATTCGAGACCGCGAGCCACGCAAAAATCATGGCCACCATCACCAGCGAGCGCAGGATCATTCGGGTTCGCAGCACGCAGCTCCATCGTCCTGATAGGCAAACTTTTCAAGTTGGAGTATTCTTGGGCCATGATGAAACGTCTCTCCGCCGCCGCTCTTGTTTGCGCCGCAATTCTCCTTCTCGCCGCCGGCTGGACCGGGCTCGGGCGCGGCGGCCTCCGCCACGGCGAGCGCAAGGTAAGCGGAAGCGGCCGGAGCTTCGCGGCGCAAACGGACGTGCGCGCCACCGCGAGCAGATCCGCGGTCGCGGCGGGCTGGGATTCCGAGCGGGTCTGGAGTGGGCGCGATGACTGGGAGCCGTTCGTCGCGGCGGATCGCTCGTCGTCGTTCGTTTATCAAATGACGACGCGTTTTCAGGGTAACAAGTCGGGCATTTTCATCCGCCGCTCGTCCGATGGCGGCGCGACGTGGGACCTCGGCCGAATTGTGGCCCCAGTCACGAAATGGCAGGCCGATCCTCAGGTGCAGGTAGCTGACGACGGCACCGTCTTCGTGGTCTGGCTCGACGGTCCGAACTGGACGAGCCGCCTAACGAAATCAACCGATCATGGCGCGACCTGGTCGGCGCCGGTCGCGGTCGCGCCGTCGATGCGCTGGACGGATCATCCGTGGCTGGTGGTTTCACCAGATGGACGGGACGTCTACATCGGTCTGAACATGGATGACAGCTACTTTGTCACTTCGCACGACGGCGGAGCGACGTTCAGTGAGCCGATCCGGACGGGTCACACGCCGGGCCATTGGTGGGATGCGAACGGCGGCGCGCTCGCGCCAGATGGCAGCGTCTATTTCGTGGTGATCAATTTCCTGCTGGATTATCGCGGCCCCTCCGAGATCAACGTGATCAGCTCGCACGACCGGGGCGCGAGCTGGCAGGCGCAAGTGATCGCGGTCTCGCAACCACCTCCAGGTTGCTACACCGCCGACGGCTGCACCTACGGTTTCCTTTCCTCGACGGCTGGCTTAACGATCGACGCGAGCGGGAAAATCCTCGTGGCCTACAACGGCGGCGACGTGCAAAAAGCGCCGCAGCAAATCTGGGTGACCAGTTCGGCCGATGGCGAGAACTGGACGCCGCGACGGCAAATTTCGACGCCAAATCCAAACGCGAGCAACGGCTTTCCCGCCGTCGCGGCGGGACCGGGCGCCGGCGATTTCCGCGTCGTGTGGCAAGGGAACACGAATGGCGACCCGCGCGGTTGGAACACGTTTTTCCGGCGTACGACCGACGGCGGGCAGAATTGGGGCACGACCGATCAGCTCTCCGACCTGACGAGCGGGGCGCCCTACAAAAATCGCACCGGTTTCGCTTTTCCTTACGGCGATTATCTCGGTCTCTCGGTCGATGGCGATGGCAACAATCATGTCATCTGGGGTGAAGGGATGAGCTACAACGGCCCAGGTGGATCGTGGTATACGAGCGGAAATTCCGCGACGCCCTAACGGTGCTGGTGCAGCCCGGGAAATTCTGTTAGGTAGCGCGGATGCCCGCCGCCGAGTTCCAGCACACTCTTGCCAAGGCCGCTTCGTTGAGCGGCGTCTCCCTGCACACCGGCGCGAAAGTCTCGCTCAAAATCCAGCCCGCGCCGGCGAACAGCGGGATCAAATTCAAGCGCAAGGATCTGCCGGACGAGCCGACGATCGACGCCACGATCGCGAACGTGAAAACGGTCGAGCGCGCGACCACGATCGGCGAAGGTTCGATGCGCGTGCACACGGTCGAACATGTGCTCTCGGCGCTGAGCGCGCTCGGAGTCGACAACGCGGTCGTCGAGATGGACGCGAACGAACCGCCGATTGGCGACGGCAGCGCGCTGCCCTACGTCGAGGCGATCAAGAAAGCGGGAGTCACGCCACAGGAAGCGCCGCGGCTGTTTTTCCACGTGCGCGAGCCGATCGCGGTGGAAACCAAGAGCGGATCGCTCCTGGTGATTTTGCCGGACGAAGAATTTCGCATTTCCTGCACCCAGGCCGGACCGGAAGGTCGCTTCACGCAATTCATGACGACGACGATCACGCCCGCGATTTACGAGCGTGAGATCGCGCCGGCGCGGACCTTTGTTTACTACGAGGACGTCGAGGCACTGATGGAAAAAAACCTCATCAAGGGCGGAAGCTTGGAAAATGCGATCGTCGTGCGGGGCGATTCCGTCCTGAGCAAGGAGCCGCTGCGCTTTCCGGATGAGTTCGTTAGGCACAAAGTCCTCGACATTATCGGGGACCTCGCGCTCGTCGGTCGCGCGCTCCGCGGTCACGTGGTTGCGGTGAAACCGGGTCACGGCGCGAACACCGATCTCGCGCGCGCGATCGCGAAAGTGCAGGCGGCCGCGAGCGCGGTCCTGCCGAAGCGCAATTTCCCTCCCGGCGAAGGCGGGCTCGATATCAACGCGGTGATGGACATTTTGCCGCATCGCTACCCGTTCCTGATGGTCGATCGGATCCTCTCCTTCGAGGGCGAAACGAAGTGCATCGGGATCAAATCGGTCACGATCAACGAGCCGTTTTTCCAAGGGCATTTCCCCGGGCATCCGGTGATGCCGGGCGTCCTCCAGGTCGAAGCGATGGCGCAGGTCGCGAGTGTGTTGATGATGCGGATCAGCAAAAGCGCAAGCCGGGTCGGCTATTTCATGAGCGCGGACGCGGTGAAATTCCGCAAGCCGGTTTTCCCGGGCGACACCCTCTATATCCACGCCGAGCTGACGAAGGCGCGCGGCAACCGCCTGGCCAAGGCGAGCTGCAAATGCGTGGTCAACGATGCCGTCGTCTCCGAAGGCGAGCTCATGTTCACGTTCATCGACAAGTGAGAACGCTCCGATTTTCCATTCTGCTCAAATGAGTGACGTGGCCATCCATCCGACTGCCCTTGTCGAACCGGGATCGGAAATCGGCGCGGGCACGGTCATCGGTCCCTACTGCGTGGTCTCGGCGCTGGTGTCGTTAGGCGAGAATTGCTGGTTGCAGAATCACGTCACGCTGGCCGGTCCCCTTACCGCGGGGAGCGGGAACCAATTCTACGCCTTCTGCTCGATCGGCCAGCGGAGCCAGGACCTGAAATATCAGGGCGAGCCGACCTATCTCGAGATCGGCGACGACAACTGCTTCCGCGAATTCACCACGATCAACCGGAGTACCACGGCGACGGGCAAAACGCGCGTCGGCAGCCGGGGAAATTTCCTCGCCTACTCGCACATCGGGCATGACTGCACGGTCGGTGACGCCGTCATCTTTTCGAACAACGGGACGCTCGCCGGCCACGTCACGGTCGGCGATCACGCGGTCATCGGCGGGCTCACCGCGGTCCACCAATTTTGCCGGATCGGGCAGTTCGCGATCACCGGCGGCTGCTCGAAAATCGTCCAGGACGTTCCTCCCTTCATGATCGCCGACGGCAACCCCGCGGAAGTGCGCGGGATCAATCAGGTCGGCCTGGAGCGCGCCGGTTTTCCGCCGGAAAAGATCAAGCCGATCAAGGAAGCGTTCCGACTGATTTACCGCGCGAAACTGAACACGGGCCAGGCGATCGCGGCGGTGCAGGAGAAACTCGGGGAGAGCGCCGAAGTGCAGGCCATCCTGCGCTTCGTCAAGGAGACCGAGCGCGGGATAATTCGTTAGGCAAACGGCCGGCCGAAATCAGGCTGCGACCACCGGCGTGTCGTCCGGAGCCAGGGTGCCGTTAAACTTCGGGTAAAGAAACTTCGCGACCGGAGAGTTGTCCTTGGCGCGGGCGCTGGCGCGGCTGAGCCCGGCTTCGCGCAACTGGCGAAGCGACTGGGCGAGGAGCGCGGTGCCGAGGCCGCGGTTACGATATTCCATCAGCACACAGGGCCCGGGCTCGAGGTGATCTTCCGCGAGCGCAGCGGGCAGGAGGATGGTCGCCCCAATGATCCGCAAGCCATGGCGCAAGGTGAGGCATTGGCCGCCGCCGGCTTCTTCCCCGAAAACGCGCCCGATCCAGCCGTCGAGCATCCCGTTGACCACATGAATCGCGTCGCCCCACGCGGTGTCGTGAGCGAAGGAACGAGAGATGACCGCGCGCACGTCGGCTTCGTCCTCCGGTTTCGCCGGGGTAAAATGATAATGGGCCGGCAGCGCCTCCCCGAGCGCGGGTAGCTTCTCCAAATCCCAATTGAAACGAACCCAGCGAACGAGCTTCATGTGACAGCGCGGAAATTACCACGGCCCGTCACAGCGTCGCAACCAGCGTTTCAGAAATCATTCAGAAAAATCAGTGACGCTTCCGGCGCCGCGTTCTGCCCACGGGCAGGAGAAGCCGCGTGTCTTACCTACGGCGAGAAGCGAAATTCAGCGAGCGTCCTAGGCCGCCCGGACGGTTTCCAGCGTCTCGAGGAACGGCTTGTAGAGGGCGTCGTATTGCGCGACGCCGCGCCGCACGACCGGTTTGAAGTTTGCGAGGTCGGCGAAATTCACGATCAGGTCCACACTCTGCACAAACGCGCTCATGGCGTCGTTCGTCGCGAAGCGCTGGCTCAACAGGGCGACGAAGTGTTCGCGCCGGAGCGCCCCGCTCCGCTTGACCATCTCGAGCAGGATCGGGTTTTCACCCGGGACCGCGCCCTTGAAATTCTCGTCAATCACGACCACGTCGTAGGTATAAGTCGCGAGCTTCAGGAGCACGTCCTCCGCGAAGAGACCGAGATGGACTTTGTAGTTCAGCTCGAGCAACTGCGCCGAGATCATCTTCTGAATCGGGGAAGAGGTCACGCAGACCAGCGCGGTCTGATCGTTGAGGTCGAAAATGCTGTTATCGGAGTCGAGGTTCATGCTTTGCGCCTAACGGCTTTTCCGACCGAGGGATCGAGCCGCAGCCCGGTGTCGTGGTCTTCTTCCATCCCGCGAGCTTTCTGGAAAAGATCGATGCCGCGGGCGACCCGGCCGCGCTTCGAGGCGAAGAGGCGGGCGGTCTCTTCGCTGATCAGGCCGGCTTCGAAAGCCTTCAGGATCGCCTGGTCAAAGGTGCTCCAGCCGAAGGGCGCGCTGGCCTCGATGATCTCGTAGAAGCTGCGGTTCTCCGCTTCGCCGAGGGCGATCGATTCGCGGGTTCGGAGGTTGTGGCCCATCACCTCGACCAGGAGCTGGCGGCCGCCGTCCATTTTCGGCGCGAGGCGCTGACTGACGACGTAGCGCAGGCTGTCGGCGAGCCGCAGCCGGAGCTGCTGTTCTTCGCCTAACGAGAAAAGGCCGAGAATACGATTGATCGACTGTCCGGCGTCGACCGTGTGCAGGGTGCTGAGAACGAGGTGACCGGTTTCCGCGGCCATGAGCGCGGCTTCGACCGTCGCGCGATCGCGCATTTCACCGACGAAGATCACCTTCGGCGCCTGCCGGAGGGCGGCGCGCACGCCGTTTGGATAATTGTCGAAATCGTGGCCGAGCTCGCGCTGGTTGAAAGTCGCCTTGGCCGCGGGATGCATGAACTCGATCGGATCCTCGAGCGTCACGACGTGCACCGATTGCGTCTGGTTAATCTCGTTCAGGATCGCCGCCAGCGTCGTCGTCTTGCCGCTGCCGGTGGCGCCGGTGACGAGGATGAGCCCGGTCCGCTCCTTCGCGATCTCGGAAAAAATCGGCGTGAGCTCGAGCGACTCAAAGGTTGGGATGACGGCCTGGAGTTTCCGCATCACGATCGTGAAATTGCCCTGGCGCCGGAAAATATTTACCCGGAAGCGCGCCTCATCAGTGAGCGCGTAGCTGCAATCGCAGGAACCGGTCAGCAGGTAGTCGCGCATCAGGTGGCGATTCCCCTGCATCAGGACGAGCGCGATCTGCTCGGTCTGGTAGGGCGTGAGCCGGCCGATCGGTGGCTCCACGAAGACCGGTTTCAATTCGCCGAAATCCTCCACCTGGAGCGGATGACCGACGCTGAAGTTCAGGTCCGAGATGCCGTCATACGTGTTCAGCATCGCGGATAAAATCCGGTCGCAATCGGGTGCTCTCATGGGTGGAAAAGATTAATCCTCATACTCTTCCGGCGGCGGCGTCTTGAGGAAGGGCCGGAATTTCTTTCGGTCGATGCACTTCTCGTAGGCTTCTTCCGGCGAGATGCGCATGTGGCGCAGATGCTCCATGATCGCGTCGTCGAGCGGCTGGTTGCCCTTCTTTTTGCCGACCTGAATCATGCCCGGGATCTGGTGCGTCTTGCCTTCGCGGATGAGGTTCGCGATCGCCATGTCGACGACCAGGATCTCGAGCGCGGCGACGCGGCCGGGCTTGTCGATGCGTTTGAAAAGGTTCTGCGCGATCACCCCCTTAAGTGATTCAGAGAGGGTGGCGCGAATCTGATTCTGCTGGTCGGTCGGGAAAACATCGATCACGCGATCGACGGCTTTGGCGGCGCTCGAAGTGTGGAGCGTGCCGAAAACCAGGTGGCCGGTCGCGGCCGCGGTGAGCGCGAGCTCGATCGTCTCGAGATCGCGCATTTCACCCACGAGCAGGACATCGGGATCTTCGCGGAGGGCGCCGCGCAAAGCCGCCCCGAAGGAGCGAGTATGGATTCCGACTTCGCGGTGCTGCACGAGGCAGTTCTGGCTCCGATGCACAAATTCGATCGGATCTTCCACCGTGATGATGTGGTCGTGCCGCTGCAGGTTCGCGTAATCCATCATCGCCGCGAGGGTGGTCGACTTGCCGGAACCGGTCGGGCCGGTGACGAGGATGAGACCTTTTTTTAGGAGCGGAAATTTCTTCAGCACCGGCGGCAACCCGAGGTCTTCGACGGTAAGGATTTTCGACGGGATCAAACGGAAGACGGCCGAGATCCCGTATTTTTGCTGGAAGAAGTTGGCGCGGTAGCGGGCGACGCCCGGAACTTCGTAGCCAAAATCAACGTCGGCGGTTTCCTCGAACACTTTGATTTTCTGCTCGGGCGCGATCTCGTAAACCATCGCCTTCAGTTCGTCGTTCTGGAGCGGCGGGTAGTCGACCCGCACGAGGTCGCCATTGATGCGGAGCATCGGGGGATTATTAGTCGCAAGGTGGAGATCCGAGGCTTTCTCCTCAGACATCAATTTAAAGAATGCGTCGATCCGGGCCATGGGTGTTGACACCCGGAGTAGCTAAAAGGATGCCATGCACACGGCGGAGCGTAACTCCATCGCCGATAGTTCATGGTTGGAGCCAGCGGGCCCTGATCCCGGCCGCGAAGAGAAGTCAGCCGTGACCACCACCGGCGTCATCGCCGCCGGCGACAACACCACTCGTTAGGCGGTCGTTAGGCCGCGATGATCGATTGCACCTGGTCGAGCAGTTTCGCGCTCGTGTAGGGCTTCGGGATGAATCCGCAAAGACCTCGAGCGAGCATGCTCCCGAGCTTCGTCAGCTCGGCGAAGCCGCTGCTCAAAACCACCTGCACTCGCGGATTAATCGCCTTCAGCTCGTCGAAGACGGCGTCGCCATCCATCACCGGGAGGAAGAAATCGAGAATGATGAGGGCGATTTGCTCCTTCATCTGGCTGTAAATCTGCAGCGCCTGGAAACCGTCTTTGGCCAGGACCACGCGGTAGTCTTCGAAGGTGAGCATCTCGCTCGCGCGCTCCAGGACCTCCGGTTCGTCGTCCACCACGAGGATGAGTTCGCGTTTTCCTCCCGGATTCAAAACTTCAATCCCGTCCGCCGTCGGCGCGTCTCCGAGCTTCATCTCGCCGACCGGAATCTTACTCGCGACCTTGGTCGCGGGCGCAGCTTTCTCGTTCATGGATCCGACCACGCGAAAAACTGTCGGCTCGGGCGCGGGACGCACACCGGGCGTGGCCCCCGCGAGGATACGCGAGGTGATGCGGTCAAAGAGCGCTTGCGACAGCTTCGACGCGACCGCCACCTCTTCGTTCAGGCGCAGAAACGGTTCCGCGCCGCAAGCCTGCTGCGTCGCCTGCTCGGTGTAGCGGGAGATCTGTTGCAACCGCCGATTCAAATCGGTGAGGTTGGCCGCAGTCCATTTCAGATCATCGTGATCGAGCATTTTATAAGTCAGGTTTCGTTCCGGTCATCGCGACAGGCCCACCAGATGCAACCGCCAAGGCTGCAAAGAAGGATGAAGAAGGAACTGAGAGTCAGCATAAATGGGTCCTCCGGCGAAAGTGCGCACGTTCCGTGCCCAAAACCCGAGCAACCGTCAAACGAAGTGTCGTGCCCGGGAAAAAAAGGCGAGAATGCCTGATGCCGGCTTCGTTTCGGAACAGTTTCTGGGCCGGCCTGCTCCTCGCGTTTGTCCTCGGGATCTATCTCATCCGCCTCTGGGGCGCGGAGAACCAGGTCCGGCTGCATAGCGAGCACCTCGTCCATCAGGTCGAGCGGCGGAACTGGAGCGCGGTGGAGAAATTCGTCGCCGCCGATTATCGCGATACTTGGGGCGACGATCGTGCGCGCCTGCTCACCCGGCTGCGGCTGGTCGGGCGTTTCTTTTTTGATCTCACGATCACGACCTCCAATGTGCAGACGAGCACGAGCGGAACGACCGGCAACTGGCAGGCGCACGTCCAGCTCACCGGCCGAGGCGAAGCCGCCGGCGGGATCACCGCAGAAGTGAACAGCCTAACGACGCCCTTCGCACTCTTCTGGCGCCACGGAAGCTGGCAGCCGTGGGACTGGCAACTCGTGCAGGTGACTAACGAATCGCTCCACCTGCCGCACGGTGAGTTTTAAGCCGCTAATTCTGCTCGCCTCCGCCGAACGGCCTTTGCCGTGGGCTGCCGCCTAACGAGGCTCGGCCTTACTTCCCGAGCGCCTGGCGCAGCTCGGTCTTGGCGGATTCCACATCGCCAGTGCTGTGGTGACAAAGCACGATGCCGCGCAGTTTTTCGCCCTGGTAATAGCGCGCCACAAAACGCGACTTCGCGTAGGAGCCGCTCAGGTCGACCCGCGTTGCGGCCACGGTGAAGTCGCCCACAAAATCAAGCCGCAGGTCGAACATTTCCGTCCAGAAATACGGAATCTGCTCGTAACGCTGCCGCTTTTTCCCGGTGATGTTCGCGCCGGCGATCAGACCTTGTTCGCGCGCATTCTCCCAATGCGTCTGCCGGCGCATCCCGCCCATCAGTCGGTCCGGATAAAACGCCAGATCGCCCACCGCGTAGATTCCCTTCTCTTCCGTCTCGAGATAATCCGTCACCGGCGAGCCGAGCGGGCTGGAGAGCGGCGTATTGCGCACGATATCGAGGTTCGGCTCCGAACCGCAGGCCACGACCGCGACCCCAGCCGCGACGCGCTCCCCGCTTTTCGTCTGGATATTGCGCAGCACGGTTTTGCCTTCGAAGCCGTTCAGGCTCGAGCCCAGGAGCATGGTCACCCCATGTTTGGAAAATTGTTCCGTCACCCACGCCGCCGTCTCCGGGTCGAGGTAACGATTCAAAAGCACGCGATGCCGATGCATGATCGCGACCTTCAGTTTCGCCTGGCGCAGGCTCGACGCCGCCTCGCAGGCGAGCAATCCACCGCCCACGATCACGATCATCTTTTCCGACTGCGACATCTCCCGCAACGCGAGCGCGTCGCGGATCGTGCGCAGGTAAATCACATTGCCGAGCCCGATCCCGGCGACTTGCGGCCGGATCGGCCGGCTGCCCATCGCGAGACAGGCCTTCTTGAATTCGATCGTCTCGCCATTCCCGAGCACCGCGAGGCGGCGATCAATATTAAATTGGGTCACAACCGTGCCGAGGCGGGCCTCAATCTTGTGCGCGTCGTACCATTTCTCGTCCATCGCGGGGAGCTTTTTCAGCGCCGGCACTTTCTCGCGGAGGAACTGCTTCGAGAGCATCCAGCGTTTGTAGGGGTGAAAAGTCTCGCCGCCCACGAGGGTGATCGAGCCTTTCTTGTCGTATTGGCGGATGCCTTCGCAGACGCTGCCGCCGCCGATGCCGCCGCCGATGATGAGATAGTCGCGTTGAATCATGAAAACGAAAACGGGACGATAGAGGGTGTGACAACCAGATGGCGAGGGAAATCTTCGCCGATCTCCGGCACCCCGTTGCCGCTTACTTCTTCCCGAAAATCTCGTCGAAGAAGCTCTGCATCTGCTGCCAGGAACGGCGCGCGGCCGGTTCGTTGTAGCCGATCATTCCGGTCATGCCCTTTTCTTTGGCAATGCGATCGGCGTTGGGATTCGTGAACGCATGGAGCGCGTGCGCGTAATCAATCGACTGATAATCGATCCCCGCCGCCTCGAGCGATTTCAACAGTCCGGCGCGATCTTCCGGAGAGAACATCTTGTCGATCGCGCCATTCATGAGGAGGAATTTCGCCTTCACCTTCCCGGCCGCCGCGGCCGGCGCGGGCACGGCGCCGCCGTGGAAACTGGCGATCCCGGCGAGCGGCGCGCCGCTATACGCGAGGGTCTGCACCGCGGAACCGCCAAAACAAAACCCGATCGCCGCAATCTTTGACTTATCGACTTGGTCCTGTTTCAAAAGCTGATCGAGACCGGCCTGCGCGCGTTCCGGCATGAGCGGCTTCCCGTAGAACTGGCTGGCCCATTCCTCGGCCTGCTTCGGGTCTTCGGTTACCTTGCCTTTGCCATACATGTCCGCGACGAACGCGACATAACCGAGCTGCGCGAGCTGATCGGCCCGGCTCTTCACATAGGCGTTCAGGCCCCACCATTCCGGGATCACGAGCACCCCGGGCGTCTTGCCGGAGGCGACCCTGGCATCGTCGTAGGCGAGGTAGCCTTCGAGCTGGGTTCCCTGGTGTTCATAGGCGACCGGCTGGGTGATGAGTTTGGCTTCCACGCTGGGCAAAATGCCGCAAGCGAGCGCGAAAAGAAGGAGTTTCTTCATGGCCTCTTCCATACCGCGGATTCCGCGGAATGCACGGAAGCGGAAACAGAGCAACGCTGCGTGCCTAACGAACGGCTGCCGCCTCGACCGGTGCTTCGATCTGCCTCACGAGCGGCCGCGCGAGCGCGTTGCGCGAGGCGGGCGGCGCCTCAGTCCGGCTGAGTTCAAACCAAAACGTGCTCCCCTTCCCCTGGGTGCTCTCGACGCCGATTTTTCCCTGCATTGCCTGGACCAGACGCCGGGAGAGCGCGAGCCCGAGCCCGGTACCTTCGATGCCGGATCGCTCCGCCCCGAGCCGGTCGAACGGGGTGAAGGCGCGCGGCAGCATCGCCGTGGCAATCCCGATCCCGCTGTCCCGGATCGCGATCCGCACGGTCTCGCCGTGTGCCTGGCAGTTCACTTTCACAAAACCGCCAGCCGGCGTGTACTTCACGCCGTTGCCCAAAAGATTCAGCAGCACCTGTTTCAGCCGCTGGGGATCGGCCACCACATGATGATCGAATTCTCCCGAGGCCGGGGCGCAAAATTCCACTTCGTGCCGCGCGGCCAGCGGCCCGATTAACTCCATCGCTTCCTGCAAGGCGGCCCGCAGGCTCACCGGCGTGAGCTCCAGCTTCAGCCGGTCGGACTCGATCCGGCTGATGTCGAGCACTTCATTGATCAACTCGAGCAAATGGTGACCGGCCGCGAGGATGTGATGCAGATGCGGCAACTGCGTCGAACGCGGATTCTGAAGCTCGAGCACCTGGCCGAAGCCGAGAATCGCATTCAGCGGCGTGCGCAGTTCGTGGCTCATCCGGGAGAGGAATTCGCTCTTCGCCCGGTTCGCGCCGTCGGCCGCTTCCTTCGCCTCGCGCAGGGCCTTTTCGACCCGTTGTTGTTCGGTGACGTCATGGGCCACGCAAACCATAATTTCATCCGCGACTGACCAGCTCGCCGACCAGAGGACGTCGACGATTTTGCCGTCTTTGCGCAGGCAGCGATTAACAAAATCGCTGCGCTTGCCGCGGGCGCGGGTGCCTTCCTCCGCCTCGCGGGACCAGGCCCGATCTTCCGGGTGCACGAGCACGAGAAAGCAACGCCCGATCAGCTCTGCGGGCTCGTAACCCCAGAGATCGCGCGAGGCCGCGTTCGTCGTCAGGAAATTTCCCTGCCCGTCCAGACTGCAGATCACGTCCTGCGAGTTATCCATGATCAGGAGGTTCGCCTGATGGGCGGACGCGAGTTGCTGGTTGGTTTTCTCGAGCGCGACATCCGCCTGTTTGCGCAGGGTGATATCGCGCGCCACCTGGAACAGCGCGCCGTCACTTTCCGACCAGTAGGCCGACCAGAGCACGTCGACGACTTTGCCATCCTTGCGCAGGTAGCGATTTTCAAAATTCGTTACCGGATTCCCGGCCATGATCTCGAGATTGGCCAGTCGGCTTTTCTCCCGGTCGTCGGGATGCACCAGGTCCGCGCAACTCCGGCCGATCATCTCTTCCGGGGTGTAACCCCAGAGCGCTTCACAGGCGCCACTGACGGTCACAAAGTAGCCCGCGGCGTCGTTCGTGCAGATCACATCGCGCGAGTTCTTCATGATCTGGGCGTTCGCGTCCTGGCTCGCTTCCAGCGCGGCCGTGCGACTCGCGCTCGCGCGCATTTCCTCCCCACTGCGCAGGCAACCGACGATCAAAAACATGTCCTCGAAGAGGACCCAGGCGCAGTGCTCAAACGATTTCGCGACGACGCCATTCAGCGTCCCATAGAGCGAGAGCGGCAGGAACCAACCGCGCCCGAAGTGATCCAGCACCACCACCGCGGTCGCAGGAATGAGCACCCGCCAGTCGCGATAAAAAGAGAGAATCAAGAGCGAACAGAAGACGTGAAAATGGGTCTCCATCCGCCCCCCGCTCAGCGCGATGAGCAGAGCGGAGTGGACCATCTGGGCCGCGGCGATCGCGTAGCGGGTCGAGGCCGCGCCGGAGCGCCAGCGCACGAGCGCGACCGGTCCGAGGGTCATGGCGCCGCCGAGGAAAAGTGCCCACCAGACCGGCGCATGCCCCGAGACGAGCGATGCCCGCCAACTGCCGGGAGAGACGAGGAGGGCGACGATCAGGAGCACCGCCCACTCGAGTGAGAGGACGCGCGCAAAAAGCTGGTCGGTTTGCCGGTAGACCGCATCGCGCTGCTGCCGGAATAATTCGGTGGCGCGCTCGAGCGCCGGCTGGCCGCGACCGGGAGCGGAGGGCGCTCCGCAGCTCGCTGCTTCCATCGTTAGGCTCGGTTCGCTCATGATGCACGACGCAGAAAACGCGTCGGCTCTCTTTGAGCAGCACCTGTTCCAACACGTGCGAAAAATGGCTAACCGAGCAGCAGCGCCGCCGCGTGTTTGAGCGCGGAATCCGTTTTCCCACCGAGCATGCGCGCGATTTCTTCCTGCCGCGCCTTGCCTTTCACCTCCCGCAGTTCCGAGAAAGTGCGGCCACCGGCCACTTCTTTCGTGACCACGAAATGCGTCGTCGCCGCGGCCGCGACTTGGGGCAGGTGGGTGATGCAGAGCACCTGATGCTTGGCGGCGAGAGCGCGCATCTTGGCGCCGACCGCGTGCGCGATTTCGCCCCCGACGTTCGCGTCGATCTCGTCGAAGACGAGGAGCGGAATCGCGTCCTGCGTCGCGAGCGCCGATTTGATCGCCAGCATCACGCGCGAAATTTCCCCACTCGACGCGACCGTGCGCAACGGCTTCAGCGGCTCGCCCGGATTCGGCGAGAAGAGCAGCTCCAAGGTTTCGGTCCCGTTCAGTTTCGGCTCATCGTTAGGCGAAAGTTGCGCTTCGAACTCCGACTGCCGAAAGCCAAGGTCCGCTAAATTTTGCCGGACCGTTTTCGCCAGCTTCGGCGCGGCCGCGGTCCGCAACTTCCGCAGCGCCCCGCCCGCTTTCTCGAGCTTCGTCCGCGCCTGCGTGATCTCGCTCGCGAGCCGCTCCAGTTCCGCGTCGCGCCCTTCGATTTTGCGCATGCGCTCCGCGGCCTGCTCCCCAAACGCGATCACTTCCGCGAGCGAGCCACCATACTTGCGCTTCAGCGTTTCGAGCAGAGTGACCCGCTGCTCGAGCTGCGCGAGCTGCTCCGGGTCGAGGTCGAGCCGCTCGGCGTAGCGATCGAGCGTCCGCGCGATCTCGCTCAACTCGATCACCGCGGCCGCATGCGCCACGGCGCTTTCCGTTAGGCCGGGATCGATTTTCTCCAATTCGCGCAGGAGCCGCTGGGTCTCCGCGAGCCGGTTCAGGACCGCGTCGTCGCTCTCGGAAAGTTGTCGCGAGATGGTGGTCGCGAGCTCGATTAACCGGCGGCTGTTACTCGCCAGCCGGTAACGCGACTGCGTCTCTTCCTCCTCGTTAGGCTGAAGCCGCGCCGCGCTGATTTCCTGCACCTGGTGCCGCAGTAGATCGAGCTCCTCTTCGCGCGCCGACTCCGCCGTGCTCAGCGCCTGTTCCTCCGCGACCAGCGCCTGGAGCGCGCGAAAGTATTCTCGATATTCCGCCAGCGCCGGCTCGGCGTGCGCGAAGCCGTCGAGCAACGCGAGTTGCCGCTCCGGCGCGAGGAGCGATTGGTGATCGTGCGGGCCGTGCAGATCGACCAGCTCGTCGCCGATCGTTTTCAAAAGCGCGAGGGTCGCGGGCGATCCGTTGACAAATTGCCGCGTGCTTCCGCCTAACGAGAAGCTGCGTTTCAAGAGCAGCTCGCCGTCGCCTGCTTCCGCGCCCGCGGCCTCGAGCCGCGGGTTCAGTTCCGCAAAATCGCCGCCCGCAAAAATCGCCTCCACCGTGCAGGCCTCCGCCCCGGTGCGGATGAGCGATTTCTCCGCGCGCTCGCCTAACAAGAGCTTGAGCGCCTCGATGATGATCGATTTGCCCGCGCCGGTTTCGCCGGTGATGGCGGTGAATCCCGGCCCGAGTTCCCATTCCAAATCCTCGACCAGCGCGAGGTTTTTGATCCGAAGCAGACTCAGGAGCGGCACGCCGAGAAGTTGAAGTTGAGGCTCACCCTTTGCCAGATGAAACTTGCGGACTCTGAAGCCTTCCGATTCCGCGCTCGCGCTCACTTTTCTCGGCACCGGCACCTCTCAGGGCGTGCCCATGATTCGCTGTGATTGCGCGATCTGCCGGTCGTCCGATCCGCGCGATAACCGGACGCGCGCTTCGATTTACCTGGAGACGCCGGAGCTTTCGTTCGTGGTCGATACCGGGACCGATTTCCGCACCCAATGCCTGCGCGAAAACATCTGGGAAGTGGACGCGGTCGTCTTCACCCATTCGCACACCGACCACATGATGGGCTTCGACGATCTGCGACGCTTCGCCGCGCCCCGGGGCGGGCGGATGCCGGTCTACGCGTCCGCCGAGACGATGGCGGATTTGCAGCGGGTTTATGCTTTTGCCTTCGAGTCGGTGAGCCCGTGGCCCGGTTATTTGAAACCGGAGCCGCACATTGTCTGCGGGCCCTTTTCGTTAGGCAAAACCACCCTCACCCCGCTCCCGGTCCCGCACGGCAGCACGGAGACTTATGGTTATCTCTTCTCCCGCGACGGAGTAAAACTGGTCGCTTACCTGAGCGATTGCAGCGCGGTGCCGGACGAGGTCGCGCGCAAAATCGACGGCGTCCAGGTCTTGATCATCGACGCGCTCCGCGCCAAGCCGCATCCGACCCATCTGAGCGTCGGCCAGGCGCTGGCCGTGGCGGAACGGGTGCAACCCGGGCGGACCCTTTTCACCCACATCTGCCACGAGCTGGCGCAAAGCGCGGAAGTCGATCTGCCGGCGAACGTCGGCCTGGCCTACGACGGCTTGAAATTAAGGATTGCGCCATGAAGCGGGCCGCCGCCGCGCTCGCTTTCCTCCTGTCGTTAGGCAGCCTGCGCGCGGCGGACGATCTCGCACCCGCGACGATCGCGGTCTACAACCGTGCCGACCCCGAGTCCGCCGGGCTCGCTCGCTTCTACGCGCAGCAGCGGCATTTGCCTAACGACCACCTCATCGGGTTGGAGTGCTCCACTGAGGAGGAGATCAGCCGCGAGGAATACGACCAGACGATTGCGGAGCCGCTCCGGAAAATTTTCGCCGAACGAAAATGGTGGAGCGCGCGCACGGACGGCAGTGGCCAGACCACGGTTAGCGCGCAGCAGATCGCCTTCGTCGCCCTGATTCGCGGCATGCCGTTGAAGATTCGCGCGACCGCGGCCTACGCGGGCGATCGGGCCGAAAGCAATCTTATCGGCTCGCAGAACCAGGCTTCGGTGGATTCCGAGTTGTCGCTCCTCGGGTTTTTCACCCGGCAGATTTCCGGCGCGACCGCGAATTCCTATTTCCAAAATTTCCGGCCGATCAAGGAACTGGGCGGCGCGCCGCTCCTACTCGTGAGCCGGCTCGACGCGCCCACCGCGGACATCGTTAGGCGGATGATCAGCGACTCGGTGGCCGCCGAAAAAAGCGGGCTCTGGGGACGCGCCTATGTCGATGGCGCCCACCATACCGATGGTGGCCTGGCTGACGGCGACAAATGGCTCAAGACGGTGGTGAAGGATTTACGCTGGGTCGGGATCCCGACCGTTTACGATGAAAAGCCGGCGATTTTTCCCAGCGGCTTCCCGGTGACCGACTGCTCTCTCTATTACGGCTGGTATGCCGGCGGGATCGGGGGCGCGTTGGCCGATCCCGGGTTCGCCTTCACGCCGGGCGCGGTGGCGGTGCACATCCATTCGTTTAGCGCGAGTTCGCTGCGGCATGCGGATGCCGGCTGGGTCGCGCCGCTCCTGGTGAAAGGCGCCGCGGCATCGTTAGGCAATGTCTACGAGCCCTACCTGCAGATGACCGCGCACCTTGATATTCTGAACGACCGGCTGCTCCATGGTTTCACCCTGGCGGAGAGCGCCTACATGGCGACGCGCGCACTTTCGTGGATGACGGTGGTGGTCGGCGATCCGCTCTACCGGCCCTTCGTTTCCTGGTCGGACCTGCAAGCAAAGACTCCGCCTCACAAAGGCAACTCTTGGGAAACGGCGCATGCCTTCGCGACGAAGAACGCCGGGATGGAACCGGTCGGTTACTTCCACCTGGCCAGGCAGGCGGCTTCGCGCACGGAAAATGCGCCGATGCTGGAAGACCTCGGCTCGCGGGAAAAAGAAGCCGGCGAAGACGATGCGGCGGGAAGTTGCCTGCGGCAGGCGCGGACGATCTACAAAGGACGCGGCGATTTAATCCGGAGCGCGCTCGAGCAGGCCGAGACGCTCATGGCCGCGGGGAAAAAGGACGCGGCGTTCGACTTGATCAAGAGTCTCCGGAGGGAAACTCCTGCGGGGCCGGCGGCGGTGCTTTTACAGAAGGTAGCGGATGAGATTTTTCCGCCGCCGCCCACCGCCACTCGCACTCCTTCGCCCGCCGCCTCGCCGCGATGGTAGGGCGGGCGCCTCGCCTGCCCCGTCTGAATTCGAGCAACCGAAGCGGCCGCTCAACAATCCTTGACTCGCCGCGACCGCTTCCGGTACAACCCCGGGATGAAAACCAGCGTCATCGCACTCTCGCTCGCCCTCGCCCTCATTTTCCCGGCACCATCTCGCGCCGCGGAGCGACGTGGCACGGCCGCCTATGCGCCGGGCGCCACGCCGTTCATTAGCTTCGTGCAGTTGAGTGTCGCCGATGTCACGTCGCTGAAGTCGGCCGAGTTCAAAATCACGCCGAAAAGTGGTTCGGCCACGCGGCCGATCGATGTCCGGTACTCCCGCTCGTATTTGCAACGACGACATTACATCGACAAGGGCCAAGGGCTCCTGACCGTTCCGGTTTTCGGCCTCTACGCCGGACGGAGTAACAACGTGACCATCACCCTGACCTTTCGCGCCGCGACCACGCAAGTGATCCCCATGACGATCCAGACCGCCGCCTATAGCGAAGGCACTTACTCCAGCCCTATGGTGGTTCAGGCGCGCCTTCCCGGCACGACTTTGAGTTATGACTTCATCATGCTCAAGAGTTACGCCGATCCGACCACGCCGATCGTCATCGATACCGACGGCGAGATTCGCTGGGTCGGCACCGCCGGAGTGGGTTCGCAACCGTCCGCTTTCTTCGCTAATGCCTTCTATCTTACTTCCGGAACCTCGCTTCTGCGCACCGACCTCGATGGCACGACCACCACGGTCGCTGACTATAGCTCGATCGGCGTAACCGGTTTTCATCATAACATCGATCCGGGTAAGACCGGGATGATCCTCGACGTCGATACCACCACTCAGACCGAGTCAGTTAACCTCGAAGTCGACACCGCCGGCAACGTTCTGAAGACTTGGAATCTCGCCGACATCATCAGCGCTGCGATGGTCGCCGGGGGCGATCCGCCAAATAAATTCGTCTATCCGGTGGGGACCGATTGGTTCCATAACAACGCGACCGCTTACCGCAAGTCCGATAACTCTCTCATCGTCTCTAGTCGCGAGAACTTTGTCATGGCGCTCGACTACGACTCGGGCGCGATCAAATGGCTGCTGGGCGATCCGACCAAGCACTGGCATGATTTCGCCTCGCTGCGCGCCTTCGCGCTCACCCTCGGCACCGACACGCTGCCGCCGATCGGGCAGCACGCCGTCTCGATCACGTCGGCTGATCAATTGATGCTCTTCGACGACGGCGCGCCGAGCAATTTCCAGGTGCCCCCGGGCGACACGCGCACTTACAGCGCGCCCCGTAAATATACGATCGACACCACGAACAAGATCGCGACCGAGACCTATCACTACTTGAACAATCCGACCGTCTACAGCCCATTCTGCAGCAGCGTTTATGAAGACGCGCCGAATAATTACCTGATCGATTACACGCTCGGCGGACCCTATGTTTACACCGGCCTCACCGGTCTCGACGCCCAGGGGAACAAGGCCTTCGACTATCGCTACAGCGAGCTCGATTTCTGCGGCACCGCCTGGAACGCGACCATCCTGCATTGGGAAAATCTGCGGCTGAACTGAGCCACGGAATAAAGAGAAGCGCGGCGGCCTCCTATCGGCAGCAAATGAAAACGATCCTCCTCCTTCTCGCCCTCATGCTTCCCACTACTCTCCGTGCCGAGCCGGCGCCTCCGGCCAAGCCGCAGCGGGTCGCGTTCGCCCAGTATTGCTTCTGGACCGGTGAGATGACCTTTGGCCAATTCGACGGCGTCGTGCGGACGGAAGCCGGTTACTTCCAGGGTCACGAAGTGACGCTCGTAGACTTCGATCCCGCCCGGATTTCGCTCGAAAAGCTAGCCGGCAAAGCGAAGCAGGCCGGCGTGGGTGATCGCATCTATCTACCCGCGGGCGCGCCGTCGGCCGGTCGAGAAATCGCGGGCGTCACCGTCGGCGCGACGCTCGACCAGAGTTATCGCACCGCTCCGGCCAGCGACCAGAAGAAGCAGCTCGAAGGAACGCCCTATGCGCGCCTCAAACTCACGCCGGAGCAGGCGACCAAGGTAAACGCCTTCGCCCGCAGCGATGCCGCGAAGGCCGGTGAGTTCCTGGCCCCGGCGCAACGGGCTGCCCTCGCCAACGCGCGCTAGAGTTAACGTCGTTAGGCCAGGCGACGCCGCGCGGGCCGCGCTACTTCCGCGGCGTCTCGAGCCGGAAGATCGTCTCGCCTTCCTTCATCAATTGCAGGCTGTCGCGTGCGATCATTTCCAGGTAGGTCGGATCGTTCTTCAACAACTCCACCTGGCGCGTCAGGAGCGCGAGCGTCCCTTTCTGCGCGCTCAATTGCGCCCGGAGCAGATCGATCGAGGCGCGATCGCGTTGCAGTTGCTGGTAGGGCGGGAGGAAGAAACTGATCATCAACAGCCAGACCGCGAGGAGCAGCAGGACGCGCAGGATCGCATTCATCTGTTGCCAGATGGTCGCTTCGCGCCGCTCGCGAAATGGGCCGTAGCCGGTGGCGTCCACTATCGCATTTTACCGCCGTAGACGGCCTTGTCACCCAGTTCCTCCGCAATTCGAAGAAGCTGATTGTATTTCGCCACCCGATCGGTCCGGCAGAGTGAGCCGGTCTTGATCTGCCCGGCGTTGGTCGCGACCGCGATGTCCGCGATCGTGGTGTCTTCGGTCTCGCCGGAGCGATGACTGATCACGGAAGTATAATTGTTTTTCGTCGCGAGATCGATCGTCGCGAAGGTCTCGGTGAGCGTGCCGATCTGGTTCACTTTCACGAGAATGGAATTGGCCACGCCGCGGTCGATTCCCTTTTGCAGGAACTCGACGTTGGTCACGAACAGGTCGTCCCCGACGAGCTGCACCTTGTCGCCGATCTTGTCGGTCAGTTTTTTCCAGCCGTCCCAATCATTCTCCGCGCAGCCATCCTCGATCGAGATGATCGGATACTTCGCGCAGAGCTCTGCGTAATAATCGACCAGCTCCGCAGCCGTCCGCTTCGAGCCGTCGGATTTCTTGAAAACGTAGGCGTTCTGTTCTTTGTCGTAGAACTCCGAAGAGGCCGGATCGAGCGCGATAAAAATCTGTTCGCCTAACGAGTAGCCGGCTTTCTCGACCGCTTCCGCGATCGCGCCCAGCGCGTCCTCGACCGACTTCAGGTTCGGCGCGAAGCCTCCTTCGTCGCCGATCGCGGTGGAGAGCCCGCGCTTCTTCAGCACACCCTTGAGCGCGTGAAAAACCTCCGCGCCATAGCGAAGCGCTTCGGGAAAACTGGGCGCGCCTTTCGGCATGATCATGAATTCCTGGAAATCGATCGGCGCATCGGAGTGCGCGCCGCCGTTGAGAATGTTCATCATCGGCACCGGCAGCGTGACCGCGCCGTCGCCGCCGAGGTAGCGAAAGAGCCACATCCCTTCGGCCGCCGCCGCGGCGTGCGCGGTCGCGAGGGAGACGCCTAACAATGCGTTGGCTCCGAGCTTTTTTTTGTTCGGGGTGCCGTCGAGTTTGATGATCTCCTCGTCAATCTTCGCCTGCTCCATGGCATCGCAACCGATCAGGATCGGCGCGATCTCGTCGTTCACGGCGGCGACGGCTTTGCGCACGCCTCTGCCGCCGTAACGTTTCTCATCGCCGTCTCGCAACTCCCACGCTTCATGTTCGCCGGTGCTCGCGCCGCTCGGCACGGCCGCGCGGCCGCAGGCGCCCCCTTCCAAGTGGACTTCCACTTCGACCGTGGGATTGCCGCGCGAATCGAGAATTTCGCGCCCGTGAATTGCCGTGATTTTCGTCCCCGCCATATCGTTAGGGACTTCAGCCGATTTCCGCGGAATCGCAACCGCTAATTCGCCTAACGAGAACGATAAATCGCCTTCGTTAGGCCGGCCGCCCTCGGCGCTTTTGCCGCCAGGCTACCAGCCCGACCGCGCCCGCGGCGAGAAGGCCGAGGGAGCCTTCGCTCGGCGCGGACATCACCGCGGCACTTTTCTGCCCCGGCTTGATCGGCTCGCCCGGATCGGCGTAGGCGTAGTCGATCACGGTAAAGGCAAAGTTGGCATGCGCCCCCTGCATGCGGACGCGAGCCCAGCCGTATTGGAAGCCGGAGCCGTTGTTGAAACGAAAGCCGACAAAATCGGTGCCGCGCTTTTTCCACTGCCCGATCCCGTGGCTGCCGGCATCGGCATCCACCATGATCCCGAAATCAAAACCACTGCCCGCGAAGCTGGTGAAGGGACCCTCCGAGATGTAACGACCACGGCCGGTGAGGCGAGAAACGTAGGCGTATTCGAAGACCGAATAGACCCCGAGGAAGGCACCCTTGACCAGGCCTTCGGCCTTAAACCCGGCCGCGCCCGGACCATTGAAAGTGCTGTGTCGGAAGACGAGGGAATCTCCCGGCTGGTCGAGCGGGAAGTTCATCACCTTGTTGTCGTTGTGCTGAAAGTTAAAATCCACTTTACCGGAGTAATGGATTTCGGCCTCAGCTGACTGGGCCCCGACGAGCGCGGTCGCAGCACCGGCGCCTGCGTAGGCGAGCCAGCGGGACGCGCGAATTTCCACAGAGTTCCTCGAGCGCATTTTCATCCGCCGAGAATGATCGTCCGTGCAGGAAAGTAAAGCCGCAAAACGAGTGCGGCGGAAGTCAGATTTACCCCTTGCGCCGATGGAGCGCGGGATCGATCGCGGCCGCCATCTTTGATTCGTTAGGTAAAAGCTCGATGCCGAGGAATTCGCGGAGCTGCGCAATCGCGGGCGCGGGCTCACGGACCAGCGCCGGGTAATCAATCTCCAGCCATTCGATGTACGGCGCGGCCTCGGCCCATTTCCGCACTTCCGCGCGATGCGCGCGCAGACCGCGCTCGAGTTGCGCGCGCTCGAGTTGCGCGCCTTTCGTTCCGAGACGCTTCGTCATCGCTTCCTGCGAGGTGACCACTTCCGCGATCGGGCGAGTCATGAAAATGACTTTGTATTGATGCTGCTCCGGGAGCTGCGGCAGGAGCATGGAGATGCATTTGATCGCGCGGCCTGCCACCGCCGGGTCGTCGAGCAGCTCCGGTTTCTTGCCGATCTGTTTGATCGCTTCCCATTCGTAATAACCGCGCGGGTTATCGATGTCGGCGACCCGTTGTTGATCGGTCATGGCTGGCAATCCGCCCGACTCGAGGAGCTGCATCATGAGCGACGTGCCGGAGCGCGGGAGGCCGGAGACGAGGACGAAGGTCTTGCCTGATTTCTCGACCGGCGGTTTGGGGTCGGGACGTTCCTTGAGCAAGGTGGCGACGCGCTCGGCGCGTTTCGGAATCTCCGGCAGATCGAAGAGCTGTTCGCGCTTCGGATCGGCGACGTCGGCGCGGCGGCCGTGGCGACTCGTTAGGCGCAAAACCTCGCTGCGATGGAAAGCGGCTTTCTCCGCGTCGCCGCCTTCCGTTTTGTTGATGGTCGCGAGATAGCGGTGGGCGTTCACCATTTCGGGCCGGAACCGGAGCGCGGTTTCGAAGGCGAGCGTGGCGCGCTCGTTCTCGCCCGAACGCGCGAGAGCGACCCCAAGATTGAAGTGCGCCTGCGGCAACCGGTGGAGCAATCCGACCGCGCGCAGCGCGCAGTCGACGGTCTGCTGGTTGTCGCCGGTGCGTCGGTAAACGTTGGAGAGGCCGAGGTGAGCGCGGGCGTTGTCTTCATCGAGCGCGACCGCTTTTTCGTAGGCTGTCTTCGCGTTCTCCCACTGGAGCAGCCGCGCGTAGGTGTCGCCGATCTGCACGTAGATGCCGGGGAGGCGCGGGTTCAAAGCTTCCGCGGCGAGCAAGGCCTGGAGCGCGCCGCCGAGATCGCCGCGGGCGAGTTTGATCCGCGCCCAAAGCAACCCGGTCGACGCTGTCTCGGCTTCTTCGCCGTCGGCGATGGCGGCGAGCAGGCGCTCGGCCTGGGTGAAATAACCGCCCTGGAAATAACAGGAGGCGAGGAGCGAGAGGAAACGATCTTCCCACGGTCGGCGCCTAACGATCTCTTCGAGCAAACCGCGCGCCTGTTCGGCGTCGCCTTTCCAGAGGAGCGTGCGGGAGACGTTGTATTTCGCTTCGATCTCCGCCGACTCCGCCGCCTTCTCTTTATCCGCGCCTGGATCTTCGATGTAACCAAGCGCGGCGAACTGCTGCATCAGTTCGTTCGCCTGCGCGGAATCCAGTTGTTGATTCGGATCGAGCATCCCGGCGTCGCCCTCGACCTGCTCCCAACTCGGGATGGTTTTCACCGCGGGCACTTCCTCGAAAGCTTCGAGCAACGGCCGGCCATCCATGTCTGCGCCGATCGGCAAACCGAAGAGCGTGAGCACGGTCGGCGCGACATCGATCAGGCTCGCGCCGTAGATGCGTTCGTCGCGTTGGATGCCGGGACCAGCCATGACGAAGATGCCGTATTGTCGATGCCAGACCGCGGGGCCGGCCGGCTCGCGCGGGGTCCCGCGCGGACGTTGCGAGCCGGATTCGAAACCGTGATCGGAACAGAGAATCACCGTCGTCTCCGGGCCGGCGAGATCGAGTAGGCGCTCGAGCATCATGTCGTGGAAACGGTAGGCGCCCCTCACGACGTCTTTGTAGAGTGCGAAATCCTCATCCTTTATCCAGGGCAGCTTCGGCGGGTGATAGGCCATGAAAGCGTGCGAGAAATGATCGATCCCGTCGTAATAAACCGCGGTGAAATCCCACGACTCTTCTTCCATCAAGGTAGTGGCGACGGCATGGACCGAAGCGTTATCACTCAGCACTTTCGCGAAGGAACTGAGCCGCTTGTCCTTTTGCTGGTCGATCTTCGCGGCGTCGGGGATGAAGGGCAGGATATGCGCCTCCGTGAGTTCGTTAGGGAAGACTCTGTAGCGCGCCAGCTCCTTTCCCCGGTCCGCCGGATGGACCGCGCCGCGCGGAATGGTCCAGCCCTTCTCGGGATCGAAGCGCACCCCGCCGAAAGCGTTGGTCACGACGTTTCCCTTGATCGGTTCCGCAGGATGACTCGCCCACCAGCCGACCACGTTACTCGTTAGGCCGGATTGGCTGAGGATGTTCCAGAGGGCTTTGCACTTCCGCGAGGCGCTGCTGTAGGGACGCGCTCCGCCGTTCACCGGGTCGGGCTCGATGAAACCGTGAATGCCGTGCTTGTCCGCGAACTTGCCCGTCGCGACGGAATTCCAGAGCATCGGCGAGAGGATCGGCTGGAGCGTCGCGAGATTGCCCATGACGCCGCGATTGATCAGGGCGTCGAGGGTCGGCATGAGCCCTTCCTCGAGTAAGGGCGTGATGTGCTCCCAGTCGGCGGCGTCCCAGCCAATCAGCAGAACCTTGCGTTTCGTCTGCGTAGAATCAGTGCTCAAAGCGCGTAAATCTAACCGGAATCGCCAGCGTCCACCGCCCTTGCCTAACGAGTAAAGGAGCCCGTTACTTTTGGGCCCGCCAGGCCGTGAGTCCGGCGCCGCCGGCGGCGAGCAAACCGAGCGAGCCGGATTTGGTGGCCGCGGCCGCTTGATGACGGCTCTTCCTCTGGCCCGTCAGCAGCGCCTCACGGGGATCGGCGTAGGCATAATCCACGAGCACAAAGCGGTAGTCAGGTGCGCCGGTCTGCCGCACGCGCGCCCAACCGTAATGAGTCCCGCTACCGTCGGTAAACTCGAAGCCAAGAAAGGTGCCCCCTCTCTTCCGAAAATCGGCGCCCAGGTTATCTCCCGAGTAATAGCAGACGATCGTCGAGTAACTCGACGTGTGCCGGCAGCTCACCGCGAAGCCCTGCTGGGAAAGGCGCGTGCGCTCCGGGAGCGCGGACGCGAGGGGCGACGTATAGGCCGTCAGGTGGCCAGCGAAAGCGCCGTTCGCGCCGTTCACATCAACATGCCCAAAAAAGTCGCTGTTGCCGGTCGCAACTCCAACTCGAAAGTCAAGAGACACACCCGCGTCGAGAGGGAAATTGCCAAGACCACCATGGGCCGCGAAGTCGTAGTTCACGATCCCGGAATAATGAACTTCCGCTTCGGCGGACGGGGTCAGCGCCACCGTACTCGCGACCCCGGCGGCGGCGTAAGCTGCCCAGCGCCCAGTGGAGATCGAAGTGCTCTGTGCTCTTTTCGTTGGTGCCGGCGTTCCGGCGCTCGTTTTCGATTTCACGAGATCTGAGTAGACACTTTCGCTCCCGAAGGCAAGCCTATCTTCGCGAGCGCGGCTGCGCTTTCGGCTGGCTTTGCCCCGGCATTCGGTCCGATCGTGAGGTTCGGTTATTCCCCCACTCCATCGCCTCGCGGCTCATCGTCCGAGCGCCGCTTGCGCCAGACGATGCGCCCGCGATCGCCCTAACCTTAAGGCCGGCAAAGTCGTCGTAGACCCCATTAAAAATTGTTTCAAGGTGTTCAAAGGCGATCGAATCGCCCGGCTGATCAAGCTGAAAGGTCGCCCACTTCACTCTGCCGCTACCATCAGACCGTGGGAATTCCGACTGGCATTGCCCTGAGCCGTGGTTAATCTGCCGTCATGGTGTTCTTGCGGAATCTAGCGGGCACGTTGCTCGCGCTCTCGATTGGCAATTCCGCTTTGTCCAAGCCGACGCCAGCCGCGCCGACTGCACCGGCCCTCTCCGCGGACGACGTGGCGAAGGCGATCAAGACCGACGCGATCACGATCCCGACTCCGGGCGAAACCTTCGCCGCGCTCGGCAAACCAACTAAGCCGGATTGGACCGCGAGCTTCCGCGGACCGATCGCGATGAATTACAAAACCCGCGCGCAGATCGCGCTCAATCTCGGTGGACTGATCGCCGACGGTTTCATCGCGATCGAGGCGCAGGACTCCCAGCAGGTGAAGAACACCGGCGGCGATATCTTGAAAATGGCCAAGGCCCTCGGGGTGAGCGCAAACATTCTTGCCCGCGGAAACAGCATCAATCAATTCGCCGAGAACGATGAGTGGCCCGCCCTCCAGGAGGAACTGGAGGCGACGCAGAACGAAGTGAAGTCCTCCATGCAATCGCATCGCGACCAGGACCTGGTGATCCTCGTCAGCCTCGGCGGCTGGATTCGGGGCACTCAGGTGGTGAGCGGCGTGGTCGCGAAGAATTACGACGAGCGGCTCGCTCAGGTTTTGCGCCAGCCGGAGCTGCTCCGTTTCATCCATTCGAAACTCAATGAGATCTCGCCGGAGTTGCAGGCCGATCCATTGGTCAAGAGCGTGAACGCGCAGCTCCAGGGGATCGAGAAAATCGTCGCCACGCCTTTCGGTAAATCGCTTTCGACCGCGGAGGTGACCCATCTGCAAACGGCGATCAACCAACTGATGCAGGAGATTCAGAAAAAGGACTCATGACGCGCACCGGGTTCATCAGCTTGCTCTGCCTAACGACGTTCGCGGTTTCGGTCGTGGCCGAGACCGATCAGGAAGTGGCCGCACGCGAGAGCGCGCTCGACTTGGCGGGGGCGTTTTCCAATGATGGGTTCAAGCTGCGCGACGGTCATTGGAGCGGTACTTTCGCGCCTCACGAAACGAAACTTTTCGCGGTGAACCTCTACGCCGGAAACCAGTATTGGTTCTCCGCCGGCGCCACGGAAGCGGGCAAACATCTCACGGTCGAAGTCTCTAATGAAACCGGCGCCCTGATGCCAACGGATAAATATCATGCGGATGGCAAGGCGGCTGCTGGGTTAACGGTTGCGAATAGCGGCCAATTCTTCGTCCGGGTGGGACTGGAAGAGGCTGTGCCCGCAGGAGTATGTTTCGTCTACAGCTACAAATAAATCACCGCGCCTGGAGAGCGTTTCCTTTTCTCGTTCTGCTGCTCGCCTTCACCGGCGGCTGCGGGACGGTCGAAAAGATCAGCGCCAAAGCCGGAAAGAACGGTGAGTGGTTTTCCGTCGTCGCGGAGAAGACGCCGTTCTACCACTACGGCCCGCAGCAGGGGAATGGCCCCGATCAGCAGCTCCCGAAAGATTCGATCATGAGAGTGATCCGCCCGTCGTTCGGCTACGTGAAGGTGAAGCTCCAGACCGGCGAAAGCGGCTATGTCGCGAGCGAGGACATTCGCCCCGCCTCGGCCCAGCTCGTGGCGGAGAAGACCGCCCCGCCGCCCACCCCGCCGCCCCTGATCGCTAACCAGAGCACCGAGGAGCAGTTCCAGATGAACTCGAACGATCCGCGTTTAATCGCGCCGCCCGAGCCTCTCCCCGAGCCGTTCCCGAGCGAGAGCGAAGCGCAGAGCCCGCCGCCGGAAGATCATCCCTAGAGCGAGTCCTGCACCCTGGCCAAGGTGCGACTGTAGACGTTCGCTGTGCGAAACGCGGTGGTTGAGCAGGCCGCGAAAGTCGATGCCCGCGTTTCGCGTAGCGCAACGTCTACTCCAGAACATTGACTAAGGGGCGCGCGCTGGAAACAGGCGCGACCTATCTTCCCAAGCGGCCGACGCTGCGACCTGTCTACCCGTGTCTCCCACAGGGAGACAGCTACAGGACTGCCTTGGCGGCGGACCCTTCAATGCGTAACGTGCCCGCCACCGCACGATGATTTCGCTCCAGGTTTTCTTTGAAGGCAACGTCCAGGGCGTCGGTTTCCGTTGGTCCGTAAAACAGGTCGCCAAAGGTTTCGACGTGACCGGCTGGATCCGCAATCTGGCCGACGGCCGAGTCGAGCTGCAGGCCAGCGGCGAAGAAGCGGAAGTGCGCGCCTTTGTCGAGGCGATCGGTCAAAGCGAATTGCGCGCGCACCTTCGCCGGCAAACCGAGTCGGTTCTCGAGCAGCCGCCGCAGGCGCGCGGATTCGAAATTCGCCATGACTGAGCCGGCCGTCGCCGTCCGCGGACTCACGAAAATCTTTCCGATCCCGTTCCGGCGCCAACGCCTGGTCGCGGTCCGCGGGCTCAATCTCGAAGTCGCGCCGGGGCAGGTTTACGGATTGTTAGGGCCGAACGGATCGGGGAAGAGCACGACCCTGAAGATCATCCTCGGCTTGGTCGCGCCGAGCAGCGGCTCGACCGCGATTTTCGGACGCGACAGCCGCGAAGTGGGGAGCCGGGAGGCGGTGGGTTTTCTGCCCGAGAATCCCTATTTCTACAAGTACCTCACCGGGACGGAGACGCTCCGCTTCTACGGAAAACTATGCGGCCTGCGCGGCGCGCGCCTGCAATCGCGGCTCGACGAATTGCTCGAACTCGTTGGCCTAACGAGCGCGCGCGACCGGCGTCTCGGCGGCTATTCGAAAGGCATGCTCCAGCGCATCGGGCTGGCCCAGGCGCTGATCCAGGAACCGAAACTGGTCGTGCTCGACGAGCCGACAGCGGGGGTCGATCCCGCCGGCTCGCGCGACATTCGCGACCTCATCCTCGATCTGAAACGGCGCGGAATTACCGTCCTGCTTTCCTCGCATCTGCTCGCGCAGGTGCAGGAAATTTGCGATCGCGTCGGCATCCTCGCGAATGGCGTGCTGGTGCGGGAGGGCCGGGTCGAGGACCTGCTCGCGATCGAGAACCAGACCGAGCTGATCCTGCAAGACGCCACGCCCGAGGTGCTGGCGGAGATCGCGGCGCTCCTCGAGGATTCCCCGACCCGTCTCGTGGAAACGCGTCAGCCGCAGACGACTTTGGAACACTTGTTTCTCAACGCCACGCAGCCGCGGAGCGAAGAATAGGTTCCGCAGATTACGCAGATTTACGCAGATCATTCAGAACTCATGACTTCTTCTCATCTGCGCAAATCTGCGACATCTGCGGAAGACAATCCTCCGGTTCGCCCCGGCTACAGTCCGTTCTCCGCTGCCCGCGTCGCCGCGCTCATCGGCAATAACCTGACCGAGCTGGTTCGGCTGAAGGTCTTTTATTTTCTCCTCCTCTTTGCCCTCCTCCTGATCGGGAGCTCGATCTTCATGGCCCAGCTCAGCTTCCAGCAGGAATTCCAGGTCCTGAAAGACGTGTCGTTAGGCGCGATGAGCATCTTCACTTCCCTGCTCGCGATCGTGGCCACGGCGCAGCTCATCCCGCGCGATATCGAGGAGCGGACGATTTACACCATCCTGGCCAAGCCGGTGCCGCGTTACGAATATCTCGCGGGCAAGCTGGGCGGCGTCCTTCTCCTCCTTCTTCTCAGCCTGGTCGCGATGACCGCGGTTTTCTTCGCGGTGCTTTTCGTTAGGCAACAAATCCTCGTGAGCGAAACGCTCCACCAGGCGAGCGGGCTCCGGCCCGAGCAGGTCCAGGCCGCGACCGCGGCGCTCCGGGCCTCGGCCTTCACCTGGAGCCTGGGTGCGGGGATCGTGATCATCTACCTGAAAGCGGCGCTGCTGGCGGCCCTCACCCTTTTCATCTCCACCTTCGCGACCTCGAACATCTTCACGATTTTCGTGATGGTTTTCATCTATTTCATCGGCCATCTCCAGGCCACGGCGCGGGATTATTGGCTGCAACAAAAC
This sequence comes from Chthoniobacterales bacterium, assembly GCA_038240025.1. GTDB lineage: Bacteria > Verrucomicrobiota > Verrucomicrobiia > Chthoniobacterales > UBA10450 > Palsa-1392. The sequence continues at coordinate 46,075 of JBBSED010000003.1, read as the reverse complement.
GGCGCCGGCTGGATCGCCAAAACCTTTCTCGCGCTCGTCGCCCTCGCTTTCCCCGACCTGCAACTTTTCAATCTCGTCGACGACATCGTCGCCGGCACGGCGATCCCGGCCGGTCTCTTCGCGCAGACCGCGGTCCTCGGATGCGTCTACACCTCGGTCTATTTTTTCTTCGCCTGGGTGGTTTTCCACGGAAAGGAACTTTGATCCGCGGCGCGCTGGTCGCTTTGCTTCTGCTCGGCTTCGGCGCGCTCCGCGTGCCGATCGAGTCGGCGCTCACGGCCCAACATCGCAGCGCCTATTTCCACACCGCGCAGCTCAATCTCGGCCTGCGCGAACAGATCGGGCAGCTGGGTTTCCTGGCGGCGCTCAGCGGATTCCGCTCCCTGGTCGCGGACATGATTTTCATCCAGGCACATGTCGCGTGGGAGAACACCGAGTGGGGCCGGGTGCTGCTATTGTTTCGCGAAGCGACCACGCTCCAGCCGCGCTCGATTTTGTTCTGGGACATGGCGGCGTGGCACATGGCCTGGAACGCGAGCGTCGCCGCGCTCCGCGACGAGTCGCAGCCTAACGAGACCCTACGGAGGAAAGCGGCCCAGGAGTATATCGGGCTGGGGAAAGATTTCCTCGAGCGCGGCATCCGCAATAATCCCGATCGCCCGCAACTCTACGAATCGCTCGCCCGCCTGGAGAAAGACAAGCTGGGCGATCACGCAGGGGCGGCGCGCCTCTACGCGCAGGCGGCGAGACTCCCCGGAACGATGGAATACGTCGAGCGCTTCGCCGCCTACGAGCTATCCTACGCGCCGGGCGAGGAGCGCGCCGCCTACGACGCGCTCCACGCCCTCTACCAGCGCGGGCCGCACGAGCGGCTGCCTACTTTATTGAAGCGGCTGAAATTTCTCGAAAAGAAACTCGATATCCCGTTGGATCAGCGCATTCCCGACCCGGAACCGTAACTTTCTCGCCATGCGATTTGCCGTCATCAGCGACATCCACGGAAACCTCGAAGCACTGCAAGCGGTGCTCGCGGACGCGGAGGCGCATCACTGCACACACTTCGTCTGCCTCGGCGACGTCGTGGGTTACAACGCCAACCCGAGCGAGTGCGTGCAGATCATCCAGGAACTGGAGTGCCCGGTGGTGAAAGGAAATCACGACGAACAGGCGTCGATCGAGGACTCGACCGAAGGTTTTAACGAACTGGCCGAGGAAGCGATCGGCTGGACGCGCGAACACCTTTCCGCCGAGGAGAAAAAATGGCTGGCCGAGCTCCGCCTCACCCGGCAGGTCCGCGATTTCACAATCGTCCACTCCACCCTCGATACGCCGCAGCAATGGGGCTACGTCTTTAACGATCTCGACGCGATCGCCAGCTTCACCTACCAGCACACCTCGCTCTGTTTTTTCGGGCACACCCATTGGCCCACCGCCTTCGTCCGCGACGATAACGTGCGCCGGATCAGTACCGATCACATCCAGATGGCGCCGGGGAAAAAATACTTCATTAACACTGGCAGCGTCGGCCAGCCGCGCGACCGCGATTGGCGCGCCGCCTATTGCATCTACGACAGCGAGCGCCACGTGATCGAGCAGCGCCGGGTCGAATACGATCTCGCCACCACCCAGCGCAAAATCCGCCAAGCCGGACTGCCCGACCGGTTGGCCGATCGCCTCGCACTCGGAAGGTAGGGAGATTTGCTGGTTGCCGATTTCTGATTGCTCATTAGAAATCCAACTTCGCTGCCCGGCGCCCGATGCCTCCTCAATCCGTTATCCGTTCGCTCCTCATCATCAAGCCGAGTTCGTTAGGCGACGTGGTCCATACGCTGCCGTCGGTGGCGCTCCTGCGCGATGCGTATCCGAATGCGCGGATCACCTGGGTGATTAATCCCGAGTGGGCGCCGTTGCTCCGCGGGAATAACTGCGTCACCCATATTCATATCTTCCCGCGCGGGGAGCTGGGCGGCTTCGGGATGGCGACACGGCTCCTGCCTTGGATGCGGCAGACTGGTCGGTTGCAGCCCGATGTGGCTCTTGATTTTCAAGGCCTCCTCCGCAGCGCGCTCATCGGCCGGACCAGTCATCCCCGCGCGTTCTACGGGATGGACGACGCGCGGGAAGGCGCGCGCCGTTTTTACGACCACGTCGCCCCGGTCGATCGCGATGCCCACGCAGTCGAGCGCTATCTCTCGTTAGTCGAGAGCTTCGGGGTGCCGATCACCCGGCCATTGCGCTTCCCCCTGCCCACCGGCGACCCGATCGTGCGCTTCGACGACGACGAGCCCTTTGTCCTGCTGCATCCCTTCGCCCGCGGCTCGCGCAAGTCGCTCAGCGATCTCGCGGTGGAGGAGTTCTGCCGCGCGCTCGCGCCCTACCGGGTCGTGCTCGCAGGCCGCGCCAAACGCGAGCTGCCGGTCGCGGATAACTGCGTGAACCTGCTCAACCACACGAGCCTTCTCCAACTCGTCTGGCTTCTGCGCCACGCGCGCTTCACCGTCAGTGTCGATAGCGGCCCGATGCACATCGCAGCCGCGCTGAGCGATCGCCTGATCTCGATCCACACCTGGAGCGACCCGCGCAAAGTAGGTCCCTACAACGAGCACGCCTGGGTCTGGCAAAACGGCGAACTGACCAAGGTCCGCGACCTGCCCGCGACGACCGGCAAGATCAAAGGCCGGCCGTTCCGGCGCCCCGATATTCCGCAACTGCTTCCGCTGATTCGCGCCGAGTTGGAGAGATGATTTCCACCTAACTCGCGCCGCGCTCCCTTAAAAGAAACTCGGCGAGCGCGAGATCGGCGGGATAGGTGATTTTGAAGTTCGGCTCCTCGTTAGGCAAAAGGACGACTTTCTCTCCCGCGCGTTCGAACGCGGAAATTTCGTCGGTGATTTCGAGACCTGCCTCGTCCACCGCGCGATAGGATTTTTCCAACAGGTCGCGCCGGAAAATTTGCGGCGTTTGGACGCCAAAAAGGTTCGCCCGATCCACTCCGCCGATCACCTCTCGGTCAACGTTCACGCGCTTTAAAGTATCGACCACCGGCGTGGCACTGGCGGCTCCCCCATGTTCCCGCGCGAGCAGGTAAATGCGCTCGATCAACTCTGGCCTAACGAGCGGACGAGCGGCGTCATGCACGGCGACGAACTGAACCTCGGGGCGAAGCTCAGCCAGGCCATGCGCCACCGAATCCTGCCGTCGCGCACCGCCCACGACGACCCGAGCTACTTTGCCGAAGGAGTTTTCGCGCACCAGTTCCGTCAACGTCGTCAAACGATCCGCGCGGCCGACGAGGATGATCTCGGTGACGGAGCTGGTTTGCTCGAAAGCGGCCAGAGCATGTGCGATCACCGGCCGTCCCGAGAGCATCGCGAAGGTCTTGTCGAAACCCATCCGCTGGCTGCTACCGCCGGCGACGATAATGGCGGCGAGCACTGGAATCCTTTGTTCGTTAGGCAAGCTGCCGCTGCACTTCCTGGCTGAGCGTCTTGCCATCGGCCCGGCCGGCGACTTTCGGGCTGAGCGCTTTCATCACCGCACCCATCTGCGCGCGGCCGGTGGCGCCGGTCTCGGCGATCGCTTCCTGGACGAGGCGGGTGAGCTCTTCCGCGCCCATCGCCGCCGGTAGGTAGGTGGTCAGAATCGCGAGCTCGCTTTTTTCTTTTTCGGCCAACTCGGCGCGGCCGCCTTTCTCGAAGCTCTCGATCGAATCCTGCCGCTGTTTGACCTGTTTGCGGATAACCTGGGTGGCCTCGGCATCATCGAGCTCCCCCTCGGCGCCCGCTTTCTCGATCGCGGCGTATTTGAGGGCGGACTTGAGCATTCGGAGGACGCCGAGTTTCGCGGCATCGCGGGCGCGCATCGCGTCTTTCAGGTCGGCATCGATTTGCTGGGCCAGGGGCATGAAGTCCTTTGTTCGTTAGGCGACGGCGAGCTCGCGGGGCGCGGGCGGGCGGGTCCAGGCGGGGAGCGGCGCGGGCCGGAGCGGGTCGAGCTCGAGCCAGCCGGCTTCGTCGAAGAACCAGACGCGCCGGTTGAGCTTGAGGTGGAGGGCGCGATGGAGCGCGAAAGCGTGCGCCGGGAGGAAAATCTCGGCGCGAAAGGCGTCGCCCTGGTAGCGGCCGACCCCAGCGATCTCCCCGGTCGCGCGATCGATCAGGTCGAGTCGCGCGGGGCGGCCCGGCAGTGTCGCCCGGAAGGAGCGGAGGCTGCCGGCGGAATCCTGACCGATGAGATGAAGCGAAGTTTCCTCCGCGCGCAACGGTTTCAACGCGAACGCGACCTCGAGGCGAATCTGATCGCGGGTGCGTGCGCAGGAAAGGATCGGGCCGTGACTGGCGACCGCTCCCTTTTCGCCATCGACGACGAAACGCTCGGGCCGTTGCGCGTAAGCGAGAAAGCGGCGACGCGAAAACGCAACCTGGGTGAGGTGCCGGGAGATGGCCTCTTTTTTTCGGTCAGACTCGCCGCTCGTTTGCGCGAGGCCGCGGGCGGCTTCGGCGAAGGAGGCGCTGGCGCCGTGGACGAGGTAGTCGAGCCGCTCGATCCCGTGACGGCGTGGAAGGAAATTATCGAAAGCGATCCGGAGCAAAACCGCGAGCCCGCTGTGATCGGGATGCGTATCGGAAGCGGAGGGCCCGAGCAAATGGGTCGGACCCCAGGCGAGGATGAGGTCGGCGAGCTGGCGGATGGTTTCGCCCCGGCCGTCGAGCAGGAGATCGGTGATGCCCTGATCCGGAAGCGAGAGGAATTCCGCCTGTTCGGGCGCGATCTGGAGGACGTGCAACGCAGCGAGCGCTTCGGCCTGGCGCCGCTGACCCCAGCGGCGGCGGTCCGTCTCGCCGATGCGGGCTTTGCGCTCGAGGAGGCGTTGCGGCCAACAATTTTTCTCGCCGTCGGTGCCGTAGATGAGGCGGATGTCCGCGCCGGCTGCGATCGCGCGCTGGAGGAAAACCCCGGCGGCCAGCGACTCGTCGTCGGGGTGCGGGGCAAACATCATCACGCGGGAGCGTAGGTTGAGGTTGGGTTGATACATCTCGGGAACCCGCTTCTAGCAGATGTAATCGGCGGCGCAAGGGTTGATGGTTGGCTAGCCTCCGTCGCACATCTCGACTTGGAGCCGCGCGACGGCCGCCTGCAGTGACGCGGCATCAGAAACGCTCATCACTTCGGCACCCTTACGGGTGCGTTGCAGGAGCCCCGCGAGCACGCCCCCGGGCCCGAGCTCGAGAAAAAGATCGCAGCCCATCTCGAGCATGCGCTCCATGCAATCGGTCCAGCGAACCGTCGCGGTGACCTGGCTCTGCAATGTCTCGCGGATCTCGGCGGCAGACTCGACCTGTTGGCCAGTGACGTTGCTGATCACGGGGAAGGCCGGCGTTTGCAACTCGGCACCGCCTAACGCCTCACCCACCTGCCGATGCGCGCTCTCCATCAGGCGCGAGTGGTAAGCGCCGGCGACGTTGAGCAAGGTGGCGCGCCGAATGCCGTGCTCCTTCGCTTGGGCGACCGCTGCCTCGATCTTCGCGCGCTCGCCGGAGATCACGATCTGACCCGGGGAATTGATATTCGCCACCTCGACGTCGGTAGCCTGCGCCAGCGCGCGGACGGCGGCTTCGTCGCCACCGATGAGTGCAGCCATCGCGCCGGAAGTAGCGGCGCAGGCAGCCTCCATGAAACGCCCGCGCTGCTCGACAAGCCGGAGCCCTTCTGCAAAAGAAAACGTTCCCGCGGCCGCGTGCGCCGTCCATTCGCCTAACGACAAGCCAGCCGCCGCCGTGATCGGAAAATTCCCCACGATCTCCCGCAGCACGCTGAGGCAGGCGAGCCCGTGGATGTAGAGCGCCGGCTGGCAATTCGCGGTCCGGGTGAGCTCCTCGAGCGGACCGTCCCAGGCGACCTCGCTGAGTCTGCGCCCGAGCACTTCATCGCCGCGGCGAAAGAGGTCCGCGGCCTCGGGAAATTCCGCCGCGAGATCGTGCCCCATCCCGACGCACTGAGCACCTTGACCGGAGAAAAGAAGCGCGAGTTTTTTAGGCATGGGAATTACCTAAACCGGGCCCGCAACACGGGCGAGCCCGAAGACGAAAATAGCTTGCCCTTAACGTCACCGAGGCTCAGGCTACAGCCATGCAAACGAAACCAAGCAGGCTGCAGCATCGCTCCGTCGTGTGCGGGGTGATCGTTGCCATGTTAGTTGCGTTGCCGTTAGCCGCGGCAAATGCCAAGTGGATCGAGAAGGGCAATCCCCGCTGTCCCTACGGAGTCTACGTCGAAGGGTTGCAGGGTTCGGTAGTGCTCTCCATGATCCTCGACCGGAGCGGTCACGTGACCGACACCCGGGTGTTGCGGACCAGCGGTTCGGAGAAGCTCGACCAACTCGCGCAGGAAGCAGCGATGAAGTGGAGGCTTAGCCAGGGTTCCCTGGTGGCAACCGACCTCACCCAAGGCCGCGTGGAGAAGATCACCTTCCTCCACCCGCCCCCACCGGTGAGGACGCTGCTGCCGCAGACCCAGCCATACTGGGCCGTGGCGAGCTTCAGCCGCGACCACTAAGGGCCTCGCGGTTGGCGCAGTTGTGCGAAGGAGGTGGTGAATCTTCTACGCTCAAGCTGCTGATCCTCGGCCGATTTCTTCGGCCGAGGCGGGGGACGGTCTTCCTCGTCACCTTGAACTGGTCTTCGCTCCATTCCCCCCGGCCGGCTAACTTTGCGCTTGCACGGTAATTTCCCCTCGCGAGCGTAGTCGCGCTTTCCTCATGGCTCCATCGACGACCCGCGAAATCGAAGCTCCCGACCCCCTCGCTCGCACCCTACAGCGCGAGGCCGATGCGGCACCCGACGGCGACCTGATCGGGGAAAAGATGGTCCTAAACATGGGCCCTTCGCACCCGGCGACCCACGGCGTCCTCCGGCTCGTGCTCGAGCTCGATGGCGAGTTGGTCACCAAGGCCACCCCCGACATCGGCTACCTCCACCGCGGCGACGAGAAGATTGCGGAGAACATGCAATACAACCAGTTCGTGCCTTACACGGACCGGCTCGATTACCTCGCGCCGCTGGCGAACAACGTCGCTTACGCGCTCGCGGTCGAGAAATTGATGGGCTGGGAACTTCCGCCCCGCGGCAAAGCCATTCGCGTCATCTGTTGCGAGACCGCGCGCATCTCCGCGCACCTACTCGGCCTTGGCGCGATGGCGCTCGATCTCGGGGCGATGACGGTCTTTCTCTACACCTTCACCGAACGCGAAAAGCTCTATAACCTTTTCGAGCTGCTGACCGGCGCGCGGTTCACGACCAGTTACACGCGGGTCGGCGGACAGATCCGCGATCTGCCACCGACGTTTATCCCGCAGCTCGAGACGTTCCTCGACGGTTTCATTCCGCAGCTCGACGAGATCGACAACCTGCTCACGCGGAACAAAATCTTTGTCGATCGCACCCGGGATGTGGGCGTGATCCCGCGGGAGCGGGCGATCGCCTACGCCCTCTCCGGCCCGAACCTGCGCGGCAGCGGCGTCGAGCACGATCTGCGGAAGAAGCATCCCTATCTCGATTACGAGAATTATGATTTCGAGATCCCGATCGGGAGCGCGGGTGATTGCTATGATCGCTACCTCATTCGGATCGAAGAGATGCGCCAGAGCGTGCGCATCCTCCGGCAGGTGATCGACAAACTTCCCGCCGGCCCGATCAACGTGGTCGATTGGAAAAACATGCTCCCGCCGAAGTCGCATGTGATGACGAAAATGGAGGAGCTGATCCACCATTTCATCGTCGTGACCGAAGGGCTCGACGCGCCCCCGGGCGAGATCTATTTCGGCGCGGAGAATCCCAAGGGCGAGCTCGGGTTTTACATCAACAGCAAAGGCGGCGGCGTGCCCCACCGGCTGAAGATTCGCGCCCCCTCGTTCGTGAACCTGAGCATTCTCCCGGAATTGCTCCCCGGCGCGATGATGAGCGACGTAGTCGCGATTCTCGGCAGTCTGGACTTCGTGATGGGAGAATGCGACAGATGAAAATCGACTTTATGAAAACCAAAACCCACCTTCTCGGGCTCCTGCTCGCCGCCTTCGCTCTCTTTTCGTTAGGCGCGTGCAACAAGGCCACTCTCTCCGGTTCGAAATTGACCAGCGCGAACTACGACCAGATCACCCTCGGCATGTCGAAAGCGCAGGTAGAGACGATCCTCGGGCCGCCCACCACGATGGACAGCAAGGATGTGGTTATTTTCAAAAAGACCACCTATCGCTACGAGGACGGGGCCAAGTTCGCGATGATCACGTTCAAGAACGACGAGGTCGACAGCAAGGACACCAATCTCGGGCGGGAACCCTAGTCAGAGCGCGTACGCCGGCGGATGAAAAAACCCTTTCGCTTCCAGTTTTTCACCCTGCTCCTCGCGGCCGCCCTGCTGCTGGGCGGTTGTGACGGCAAACGAATTACGAAAGCGAACGTTGCCGAAGTGAGCGAAGGGATGAGCCGCAAGCAGGTCGAGTCGATCCTCGGCCCGCCGACCTCGGTCGATAGCACGAATCTCCTGATCCTGAAAAAAGTCACCTACGTCTACCAGCAGGGCGGCGAATCGGTCACGATCTTTTTCGCCAACGACAAGGTGTCGTCGAAGGAAAGTTCGCTTCACGACTAAGGTGGTCGCCCAAGTGTGATCACCGGCAACGCCGGTTAGTTCACGACGAATTACCTTTTCGGGCGACGCGCTTTCCGCCCGCTCGACTGGGTTGCTTTCCGTTTCTTCCCGCTGCGTGCTAACGAACTGAACTCAGCTTGTGCTCCGATCGGCTGCCCGGGCTGGCGACCGGGCAACCAGTGAAGTTCCGTAGGATGGACGAATCGAGCCCTGGGACCCCGGGTTTCCACAGCTTGATTTCCAAAGTCTCGTCCCTGCACTTGCGAACCTCCGACAGTGAGACTCCGCGGGTTCTTGGTCGTCTGCACGTAACCGTAAGGAACGACCTGCCGCACTGCGTAAATGCTAGGCGGAACCTCGTCAAAAAGGTAGTGGCCGTGGCCGCCCGTCGTGGTTCGAAACTCAAAGCGGTCAAGCTTGTCGTTGCCGTTCGCATCGAGGAACACGGTCACGCCTTCGATGCCGGAATCGCTTGCGTCCTGCACGCCGTCACCATCGCGATCCTCAAAAACATTGCCGCTGATCGTCGATGGCCCAATCAGAATCTCCCATGCACCGCGGCCGAATGTGGCCGCGGCGAGCACGTGCTTCGCCTGAAGCATTTTCAAATCGGTTACTATGATATTGGGCAGACCTGCTCCAAAGGTCTTCCACTCCCCACCATTATTTACCGAGTGGAAAACACCACGCGTCGTGCCCATAGAGCGCGGGAATCCTGTAATGTCCATGACAAATGACTTCTGAGTCGCATAAGCGAGACCGTAGTCATCGTCACCAAACGCTGTGATCGTTAAAATCGTCTTCCAATGTTTTCCTCCGTCGCTTGATCGCTGGACAAAGCGTTCGGTATTCTGCGGGGATGAGATGTAAAGACGCTTGCTGTTAGTCGGATCGACCAGCACCTTGCCTGTCTCACCACCGGCCGGCATATATTGCCAAGGATTGAAGGTGTCGAGCTTCATCGCGGAAGGGTGATCCTGCGCTACCCCATAAAGCACTTCCGGATTGTTCGGATCCAGTGCGAGATCATAAGACAGTGTCACCGCGAGATCGCCGACCTGCACGCTCCACTTTTTGGATTTCTTGGTGCGCCGATACACGCTCCGATCGGCGGTTACGACCAGATGATTCTCCGCATCGAAGGTGGCGTTGGCGTAATCGTCACCCATCGTCTCCGCAGCAGTCCAATGCCGGCCGGCGTCGGTGCTTTCAAAAAGCGCGTATTCATCGTTGGCGATGATGTGGTCATCGTCTTTAGGATCCACTGCGAGGACGACATGCCAGGAACGATTTTCAAAGCTGCCGGGGGTGGCTCCGAGCTGGTGCCACCTCTTCCCATCATTATGTGTTCTGTAGCGGTAAATTCCGAAAACAGGATCATTACTGCCCTGCCTCGTGCCAAATCCGAAAAGACTCACATAGACCCGTCCCGGGGAAGAGCCCGACTCCAGTCGCACTGCGCCGCCCAAAAAAAAGCCCGACTCCAGGCCGACGCCTCGCCAGTTTTGTCCGCCGTCGCCGCTCCGGTACACGCCATTGGTCGCTTGACCGTCGGTTGATACCAGTCCGGCGTAGAGCACATCGGGATTATATCTCGCAATAATAACGTCGCTGGCTGCTCCGGAGTGGAAGGGCGTGAGATTAGTCCAATTCAATCCGCTGTCGGTAGATTGGTAGACGCCGCCGCCTGGTCCGCCCGACCAGACCGAAACATAAAGAATCTTCTTCTGGGTTGGATGCACGGCGATCGAGCCGATATTTGCGCCCTCGAAAACGCTGTTACCCAGCAGTTCCCAGGTCAGGCCATCGTTCGTTGATTTCAGCACGCCCGCGCCAGCGCCGGAGACGACTCCGAGAAACATGCGAATGATCCGCCAGATGCACTACCAGGGGATGGTAGCCGGCGAAGTTCAGACTGCGCTGGTCATCGCCCACTGCCAGCCACACGATATCCTCGCCGAAGGTCCAGACCCCAGTCTTCCAAACGCCACCACCGTTGGCGGCGAGATACATCGTGCCCACCTTACTCGGATGCGGTGCAGCCGCCTCGATGCGACCGGATGCCATGCCGAGACCTACGCTCGGCGTATGCACGGGCGAGGGGCCCAAACGGAACCATGTCGTCGCACTCAGCGCGGAAATGATGCTCATAAGCTTCTCCCGATGATCTTGCTTTTCAGCGCAACGCTGACCGAACCCTGATCGTAATCCAAGCAAATACTCACCGCGGTGTTCCCCGAGGCAGGAGTCAACTGCGTCCTCGCGGTGCTCGGCGCGATCGTTGAGGCGCGAACGCTACAACGGCGCTTGCGCGCCTTTCCCCACGCCAGCATTGTGCTGCGCTACGATGGAAATTCCGCAAGAGCTTGCCGCCAAAATGGACGAGGCCATTGGCCATTACCCGCCCGAGCATAAGAGGAGCGCCGCGCTCCCTTTGCTCCATCTCTGGCAGGAGCATTACGGCTACATCAGCGATATCGCGGTAGAGTGGATAGCCTTGAAACTCGAGGTGGAACCGATCAACATTCTCGAGCTGGTCACGTTCTACCCGATGTTTCGCCAGGCACCGGCGGGGCGGAATCATCTCCGGGTCTGCCGCACCCTGAGCTGCGCGATGGCCGGCGCTTATCCGCTGATGGAAAAACTCGCTGGCCTAACGAAAATCGACCGCGAGCACCAGGGCGCCGGCATGCACAACCCGGTCTCAGTGAGCGAAGACGGCGAATACAGCATCGAGTTTGTGGAATGCCTCGCGAGCTGCGGGACGGCGCCGGTCTGCATGGTCGATGATGACCTTCTCGAAGCGGTGAAGCCAAAACGCGCATCGGAAGTCCTGCAGATTCCGCATTCCGAATTCCACATTCCGCATTCTTCGCCTCACCCGCTCGAACGCCGACTCATTTTCCAAAACATCGGCCGCGACGGTTACACCATCGATCTCGACTGCTACGTCCGGAATGGTGGCTATCAGCAGCTCAACAAAGCCATCTCCATGGCGCGCGCCGACATCGTGAACGAGGTGAAAACCTCTGGCCTGCGCGGCCGTGGCGGCGCTGGTTTTCCGTGCGGCGTGAAGTGGAGTTTCATCAAGCCCGACGAAAAAAAGCCGGTCTACCTCATTTGCAACGCGGACGAATCCGAACCCGGCACATTCAAGGATCGCTACATCATCCACCAAGACCCGCACCAGTTGATCGAGGGCATGCTGATCAGCTGCTGGGCATTGAATGTTCACACCGCCTACATCTACATCCGCGGAGAATTCCCCGAGGGCGCGAAGATCCTCGAGCGCGCGATCGAGGAAGCGCGCGGGCGGAACTTCTTGGGCAAAAACATTCTCGGCACCGGCTTCGACGTTGAAATTTACATTCATCGCGGCGCCGGTGCCTATATCTGCGGCGAAGAAACCGGCCTGATCGAATCGCTCGAAGGCAAGCGCGCCTATCCACGAATCAAGCCGCCGTACTTCCCGGCCGTCCTCGGTTTGTGGATGTGCCCGACGATCGTGAACAACGTCGAAACGCTCTGCCATGTGAAGCACATCATCCAGATGGGCGGGGCGGAATACGCGAAGATCGGGCGGCCTAACAACACCGGTACCCGCATCGTCTGCGTCAGCGGCGACGTCGTTAGGCCGGGTTATTTCGAGATCGAAGTCGGAGGCCTGACAATGGGACAGGTGATCAACGACATGGCCGGCGGCCCGAAACCCGGGCGCAAAATCAAAGCCGTCATCCCCGGGGGCAGCTCCGCGAAAGTTCTGCGCGCCGACGAGCGTTTCAAACTCAAGGACCGCGAAGTTTCGCTCGAGGAAATCCCAATGGATTTCGACTCGCTTGCCGCAGCCGGCTCCATGGCCGGCTCGGGCGGCGTGATTGTGATGGACGACTCGCGCGACATGCTCTGGGCGCTGAATAACATCAACGAATTCTACGCGCACGAGAGCTGCGGCCAATGCACCCCGTGCCGCGAAGGCTCACTTTGGATGAAGAAAATCACCGACCGGATGCTCCTCGGCGGCGGGGTCACTCAGGATCCGGCAACGCTGAAAAACGTCGCCGACAACATCGCCGGCAAAACCATCTGCGCCTTCGGCGAAGCCTGCGCCTGGCCGACCCAAAGCTTCCTGGATAAGTTCCCTAACGAATTCGCCACCCGGGCGGAGAAACCGGTCCCACCCCCTCTCCCGCCCGAATACACCCCGGGCGAACTCATCGCCGAAAAAGTAATCGCCACCTCCTCCCTCGCTCACGATCCCGGCTGGGAGAAAGCCGGCTCCGCCGGAATGGTCTGATGAGCGACACGTCTGCAAATCCGCCACAGATGGTCAACGTCCAGATCAACGGCGTCTGGAAACAGTTCAACAAGGGCACGCGCCTGATCGAGGCGTGTGAACAGGCGGGAAGCTACGTGCCGCGCTATTGCTACCACAAAAAGCTCTCCTCCCCGGGCAATTGCCGGATGTGCCTGATCGAAATGGGCATGCCCAAAATGGGCCCCGATCGCAAGCCGGTCCTTGGACCCGACGGCAAGCCGGAGATCAACTGGATGTCGCGGCCGCAGATCTCCTGCGCGACCGATGTTTCCGAAGGGCTCGGCGTGCGCACCAACTCGCCCATGGTCGAGGAATGCCGCCGCGGGGTGATGGAATTTCTCCTCATCAATCACCCGCTCGATTGCCCGATCTGCGACCAGGCGGGCGAATGCCGGCTCCAGGAATTCAGCGTCGAGTACGGCCGCCAGGATTCGCGTTTCCTCGAGAACAAAGTGAAGAAGCCGAAAAACGTCGAGCTCGGCCCACGGGTCACACTGGACGACGAGCGCTGCATCCTCTGCTCGCGCTGTATTCGGTTCTCGAAAGAGATCGCCCAAGACGACGTCCTTGGGTTCATCGACCGCGGCAGCCACACCGTCCTCACCGCGCATCCGGGCAAGCGCCTGGAGAATAATTACTCCCTCAACACGGTCGACATCTGTCCGGTCGGCGCGCTCACCTCGACCGATTTCCGGTTCAAGATGCGGGTCTGGTTTTTGAAGGAAACCAAAAGCTTCTGCACCAGTTGCGCAACCGGTTGCAACACGCTCATCGGCACCCGCGAAGACGCGATCTATCGGCAGACCCCGCGCGAGAACGATGCCGTCAATTCCTGTTGGATGTGCGATTACGGGCGGCTGAATTTCGATTGCCTGCAGAGCGATCGCCGCCTCCTCGAGCCGCTCGTGCGCGATGAGCAAAAGCTGCAGCCGTCGACCTGGACGAAAACGCTCGAGAGCGTTGCCGCGCTGCTGCGTCCATACGTCGGCTGGCAGATCGCGATTCTCGCCTCCGGCCGGATGACGAACGAAGAACTCTGGCTGACCTCGCGGCTGGCGGAGTCGTTAGGCGTAACCCTCATCGACATCGTCCCGCGGATGGGCCCGAGCGACGACATCCTCCTCAGCGCCGATCGCAATCCGAACACGAGTGGCGCGCGCCTCCTCGGCGTTGCCTCACCGTCCGGCATCGTCCTCCAGCAGATCAAGGAAGCGATCTGGTCCGGCCAGGTGCAGGCCCTGGTCTCGTTAGGCGAAAACCCGCTAGACTGCGGGATCGCGCCCGGGCAACTCGCGCGGCTGCCGGTTTACATCGCAATGGACATTCTCTCGAACGAGTCGACCGCCTACGCCAGCGCGGTGCTGCCGTCGTTCGGCTTCGCCGAGAAACGCGGGTCGATGATCAACGGCAAAGGCCGCCTCCAACGTCTCAACCGCGCGGTGCGCGGGCCGGGCCAGGCACGCGACGATTGGGAGATCCTGCTCGACCTGCTCCAGGCTACGACGGGAGCGAACGGCATCTACACGATCGAAGATGTCTTCCGGCAGATGAGCACTGACGTCCCGGAATTTAGTGGACTTTCCCTGAGCAAAATCAGCGACCTCGGGGTGCAAGTGCTGGACGTGAAGCGCAATCCCGAGGCACCGGGTGAGCCGTCCGAAGAAAAGGTGCGCGAGCGCGAGCGGGAAACGCATCCGCAATGAACCCGACGCTCTTTTTCGTCCTCGTGTCGCTGGTGAAAATCGTCGGGATCGTTTTCGTCGTCATCCTCCCGATGGTCTCCTACAGCGTTTACGCGGAGCGCCGCGTGAGCGCGTTGATTCAGGATCGGCTCGGCCCCAATCGCGTCGGACCCGCCGGCCTCTTCCAGCCGATCGCTGACGCGATGAAGTTCATTCTCAAGGAGGACTTCACCCCGGCGCACGTGAACAAGTTTTACTTCTGGCTCGCGCCCTGTCTCGCGATGGTCCCGGCGATCATGACCATCGCCGTCGTGCCCTTTGGGAGCACGCTCTTCGGCGTGCCGATGGTGATCGCCGATATCAACGTCGGCGTGCTCTACGTCTTCGCGATCGCCTCGTTAGGCGTTTATGGGATCGTGATTGCGGGCTGGTCGTCGAATTCCAAATACCCGTTCCTCGGCGGCGTCCGCTCCAGCTCGCAGATGATCTCCTACGAGCTGTCGTTAGGCTTGGCTGTCATCCCGATCTTTCTGCTCGTCGGCCAGCTCCGCTTAACCAGCATTGTCCAATATCAGATCGCGAACGGCTGGATGATCGCTCCCTTCCTCGGCGACCCGCTGAACATCTGGAAATGGCTGCTCACGATCCCGATGTTCATCTCCTTCGTCGTCTTCACGATCGCGATTTTTGCAGAGACAAACCGGTTGCCGTTCGATTTGCCGGAAGCGGAAACCGAACTGGTCGGCGGTTATCACACCGAATATTCGTCGATGAAATTCGCCCTCTTCTTCCTTGGCGAATACGCCGCGATGATCACCGGCTCGGCGATCATCGTGACGCTCTTTCTCGGCGCCTGGCACCTGCCGATCCCATGGTGGAATCACGCGCACGGCTTCCATTGGTTGCTCGTTAATGGCTCGTTAGGCGGCTGGCTCGGCGTGCTCGGCGGCCTCTTCAACATCTTCGTTTTCTTCGCCAAGGTCGCGGTCTTGCTCGTCTGCTTTATCTGGGTGCGCTGGACGCTCCCGCGTTTCCGCTACGACCAACTCATGCGCCTCGGCTGGGTCTTCTTTTTCGAGATCGCGCTCGTGAACATCTTCCTCGCCGCGATCATCGTGGCTTACATGCCGAAGTAATGGCCATCACCGTAAGACGTCCCAACCTGAGCTGGTCCGAGAAGATTTACCTTCCGGCGATTTTCAGCGGCATGGTCATTACCCTCCGCCACGTGAAGAACATGCTCCTCGGCCGCACCAAGGTGACGATGCAATACCCGGAGGAGAAGTGGGACAGCCACCTGCCGGATCACTATCGCGGCGCGCCCGCCCTAGTGAAAGACGAGCGCGACCGCGTGCGCTGCGTGGCCTGCCAGCTCTGCGAATTCATCTGTCCGCCGCGCGCGATCAAAATCGTCCCGGGCGAGATTCCGTTAGGTGACAAATTTTCCAAGGTCGAGAAATACCCGGAAGCCTTCGACATCGACATGATCCGCTGCATCTACTGCGGCATGTGCGAAGAGGTCTGCCCGGAGCAGGCGATTTTCCTCCGCAAAGATTACGCCATCACCGGCTACACCAGAGCCGACATGGTCCACGACAAGGAGAAGCTGCTCGAGCTCGGCGGCACCCTGCACGGGCTGGTGCTGAAGTGGAACGAGCAGAAGTAGCCATGTCGCCCTTCTTCTTCTGGATCTTCTCCGCGCTGATGCTGATCTTCGGCGCCGCGGTCATCATCAACCGCAACCCGGTTGCGAGCGCGCTCAGCCTCGTCGTTTCCTTCCTCGGCTTGGCCGCGCTCTTCATGACGCTGGACGCGTTCTTCATCGGGATCATCCAGGTGCTCGTCTACGCTGGCGCGGTCATGGTCCTCTTCCTTTTCATCATCATGCTGCTCGATCTGCGGGTAGAGAAACGGCGCAAGATCAACCTTGTCGCCTTCGCCGGCGGCGCCGCGGTGGCCGTCGTTTTCTTCGGACAGCTCTATCTCGTCATTGGGCAACTCCGAGCGGCCAAGCTGCCGTTTCCGGAATTACCCGCGCGCCACACCGACGATGTCCGCCAAGTCGGCCTTCTCCTCTTCAGTAACTACAACCTGCCCTTCCAGATCATCGCCGTGCTTGTCCTCGTCGCGACCATCGGGGTGATCGTCCTGAGCAAACGCGAGCTGCGCTGACCATGGTCACTCTCGGCGATTATCTCTTCGTCAGCGGGCTGCTCTTCAGCCTCGGTTTTGCCGGCGTGCTCTTGCGCCGCAACCTCATCATCATCTTCATGTCGCTCGAGCTGATGTTGAATGCCGCCAACCTTTCCCTCGTCGCCTTCTCGCGTTTCCGCGTCGACTCATTAGGCCAGCCGAACTACCACGCGCAGGTTTTCGTTTTCTTCATCATCACAGTCGCAGCCGCCGAGGTTGCGGTCGGCCTCGCGGTGATCGTCGCGCTCTATCGCGCGCAGCGGACGATTCACGTCGAAGACATCAACACGTTGAAATTCTGATGCTGCCTTGGCTTGCTCTCCTCCTCCCGCTCGCTTCCGCGCTCCTCATCATGAGCGCGACGCGGACGATGAAAACGCTGAGCGCTTTCATCTCGGTCGCGGCGGTCCTGGGAAGTTTCGGCTGCGCCTGCGCGATCTTCTTCCAAGAGGTCGCGGTCGCTCCGGCGCTGTCGTGGATTAACCTCGGTCCGGCCTTCCAAGTGCCCCTGGGGCTGACGCTTGATCCGCTCAGTCGCTCGATGCTTTTCATGGTCACCGGGGTCGGCTCGTTGATCCATATCTACTCGTTAGGCTACATGCGCGCAGACGAGGGAAAGTCGCGCTACTTTGCCTCGCTCTCGCTCTTCATGTTCGCGATGCTCGGGATCGTCCTCGCGAACAATTTCGTGATGATGTTCATCTTCTGGGAGCTGGTCGGCGTCAGCTCCTATCTGCTCATCGGGCATTGGTATGATCGCGCTTCGGCGGCGGACGCCGCCAAGAAGGCATTCATCACCAACCGGCTCGGGGATTTCGGGTTCATGCTGGGGATTCTCATGGTCTGGACGGCGACGGGGTCGTTCGTCTTCGCGGACGCGGCCCAGGGGATGAGCGGGTTTACGGGCCACGCCGGTTATTTAACCGCCGCGGCGTTGCTGGTCTTCTGCGGCGCGGTGGGCAAGTCGGCGCAATTCCCGCTGCACGTTTGGTTGCCGGACGCGATGGAAGGTCCGACGCCGGTCTCCGCGCTGATCCATGCGGCGACGATGGTGGCGGCCGGCGTTTACATGCTCGTCCGCGTGGGGTTTCTCATCGACGCCTCGACGGACGCGCTCCACGTGATCGCTTGGATTGGAACGATCACGGCGGTGCTCGCCGCGCTCATGGCGACGCAGCAGGACGACATCAAACGCGTGCTCGCCTACTCCACGCTCTCGCAGCTCGGCTACATGGTGATGGCGGTCGGGCTGGCGTCGGGCGAGGCGGCGATGTTCCATCTTTTCACCCACGCGGCGTTCAAGGCGCTGCTCTTCCTCGGCTCGGGGTCGCTCATCTACATGCTCCACCACGAGCAGGACATTTGGAAAATGGGCGAGCAGTGGAAGCGCATGCCGCTGACTTGCCTGACCTTTCTCATCGGCACGCTCGCGCTGATTGGCTTCCCCGGTTCGAGCGGTTTCTTCAGCAAAGACGCGATTCTGGTGCTCGCCTACGAGCGCAACTTTCCGATTTTCCTGCTGGGCGCATTCACCGCGTTGCTCACGGCTTTTTACATGACGCGGCTCGTGCTCGTCGTTTTCTTCGGGCGCCCGCGAAGCGATCACGCGGCCCGCAGCGGCGAGTCCCCCGCGGTGATGGTGATTCCTCTGCTTATCTTGGCGGTGCCCGCGGCCTTCGGCGGTTTCGCTTTTTTCGCGCGGCGTTTTTTGGTTTTGCCTAACGAGACCGCGTCAGCCGTGGCGGTGACGATCATCGCGCTCGCGGCGCTGATCGTGGGCGTGGGTGCGGCGGTCCTGCTTTATCGCGGACGGAAGAGTGAACCGCTGAACATCGCGCTCTTCCGCAACCGGTTTTACCTCGATGAAATTTACACCGGGCTGATCGCCGCGACGCAGGGTGTGCTGGCGTCGCTTTCGGCTTTTGTCGATCGCTGGATCCTGGATGGCGCGATCGTAAGCGGAGTCAGCGGGGGCGCCTGGGGTTCCGGGTTTCTGCTGCGGCTGCTCCAGGTCGGCAATTTGCAGGCTTACGGATTTTTGTTTGGCCTCGGCATCATTGGTCTCATCTACTTCACCGTTTTCCGCTGATGCTGCTCTTCATTGTTTTCGCGCCGCTCGTGACGGCGCTCCTGATTTTGTTCGGCGCGCCCGGCCGCGTCACCGCGCTGGTCGGATCCGCGGCGACGGCAATCGCCAGCCTGGTGGCCTTTTGCAGCTACGACACGGCGACGGCCGGATACCAATTCGTCAGCTCGTGGCCGATCAGCGAAAGCTGGCGGCTCAGCTTCTCGTTAGGCGCGGATGGGCTCAGCCTACTCATGCTCCTACTCGCCGGCATCGTGCTCTTTTGCGCGGTCTGGTTCTCGCCGCCGATCGGGAAATCCGAGAGGCTCTACTACGTTTGCTTGCTCCTGATCGCGGCCGGCGCGATCGGCGCCTTCGCTTCGATCGATCTGTTTTTCTTCTACGCCTTCCACGAGCTGGCGCTCATCCCGACCTTCCTGCTCATCGGCATTTGGGGCACGGGGAATCGTTACGCCGCCGCCTGGAAAGTGACGATCTATCTTGCGCTCGGCAGCTTCATTTTGCTCCTCGGCTTGATCATGCTCTATCGCAGCGTGCCGGTGGACGGACGCAGTTTCGATCTGCGCGTGCTCCAAGCCGCGGCCACCGCCGGCGCGATCACCCCGGCGGCGCAGAACACCATTTTCCTCGTCCTGATCATTGGCTTCGGCGTCCTCATCTCGCTCTTTCCTTTTCACAGTTGGGCGCCGGAAGCCTACGCCTCCGCCCCTGCGCCAGCGGCGATGTTGCACGCAGGCGTGCTGAAAAAGTTCGGCCTTTACGGCATGCTTCGGGTCGCGCTGCCGTTGCTCCCGGAAGGCGCGCGGCATTGGAGCTCGCTCCTGCTCGTTCTCCTGATCGGGAACATCATTTACGTCGGCCTGGTCACGATCGCGCAGAAGCGGCTCGATTGGATGCTCGGCTACTCGAGCGTGATGCACATGGGTTACATCTTCCTCGGCATCGCGAGCGCGAACGTGATCGGGGTGAACGGCGCTGCGCTCCTCATGTTTGCGCATGGGATTTCGATCGCGCTCCTCTTCGCGCTCACCGGCGAAATCCGGCATCGAACGGGCACGCTCGCCTTCAGCGATCTCGGCGGCCTGGCGAAGACCATGCCGTTTGCCGGCTTCGTTTTTGGGGTCGCGACTTTCGCGGCGATCGGTCTTCCTGGCTTCGCGAATTTCGCGGCCGAAGTGATGGTCTTCTTCGGCGCGTTTCGAGTCGGCGCGGATTTGCAGGGGCTGCATTTTTTCCAGGTGACCACGGTGCTCGCGCTGTGGGGCGTGGTCATCTCTGCCGTTTACATGCTGCGCGCTTACCGCGCGATCTTCATGGGCCCGCCTAACGAACGTTGGAGCACGCTGCCCGACCTCGCGACGTCACTGCGCATCCCGGTGCTCCTTCTTATCGCGGCGACGGTCGCGATCGGCTTTTTCCCGAACACCGCGCTCCGCGTTCTGCGGCCGACCTTCTCCCCTGCCCTCACCCAGGCCGCCCGATGATCCCGACGCCTGCGCTTGAAATTGTGGTACTTGTCTGGGGGCTTGTGCTGCTGCTCGCGGAAGCGTTCGCCGGCAAAGCGGATAAGCGAGTTTTCGCGATCGCGGGGATTGTCGGGCTCGCGGTCGTCTTGTTAGGCAGCTTCTTTTTGGCACCGCCGCCCGCGCTCGCACCGACTGGTTTCTGGAGTTTCTACACCGCCGACCCACTGGCGATTTTCTTTAAACGCTTCGCGCTCGTGACGACGATTTTCGTCCTCGTGATGGCGATCGATTACGCGCCGTCGATCCGGCTGGGCGTGCCGGGTGAACATCCGCACGCCGGACTCGGCGAATTTTTTGCCCTTCCGATTTTCACCTGCGCCGGGCTGATGTGGATGGCCTCGGCGATCGACTTCGTGATGATCTTCGTCTCGCTCGAACTGGTGACGATGTCGTTTTACGTGCTCGTCACGTTCACCCGGCGCCGGCCCGCGACGCTCGAGGCCGGCGTGAAATACCTGATCCTGAGCGCGCTCTCAACCGGTTTTTTGGTTTACGGGATCACCTGGATTTTCGGCGTCACGGGCGAGACCAGTCTCGCGCGGATCGGCGCGGTCATCTCGTTAGGCAATTTCGATCGCGTCCCGCTCCTTTTCGGCATCGCGCTCGTGCTCGTGGCCTTCGGGTTCAAGATCGCGGCGGTGCCGTGCCAGATTTGGGTGCCCGATGTTTATCAAGGCGCGCCGACGCCGGTGACGGCCTTTCTTTCTGTCGGCTCGAAGGCCGCTGGTTTTGTCGTGCTCATGCGCGTGCTCGCGCCGTTTTTGATCCTGCCGGAAGTGGGCAAGCTGCTCGTCGGCATGGCCGCGCTTACTCTGCTCTACGGAAATCTCGCCGCGCTTCCGCAGACGAATCTGAAACGCCTCCTCGCCTATTCGAGCATTGCGCACGCCGGCTATTTGCTCATCGGCGTGGTTTGTTTCTCCGGTGCGGCGGTGGCGTTTTACCTAACCGGTTACCTGCTCATGACCCTGCTCAGCTTCGCGGTCATGATCCTGGTCGGCGCGGATGGCGACGAGAAGATCGACCACTACGCCGGCCTCTGGCGGCGCTCGCCGTTCCTCGCGGGCGCGCTGCTCGTGAGCATGCTTTCGCTCGCGGGCATCCCGTTCACGGCGGGCTTTCTCGGCAAGTTTTTCATCTTTGATGCGGCGATCCGCCAACACCAGACGTTGCTGGTGGTGATCGGCGTGATCACGGTCGGCTGCGGCTTCTACTATTATCTTAAAGTCGTGCGGGCGATGTTCTGGCTGGAACCGCCTAACGACGCTCCGCCGCTCCAGGTGAGCGCGCCTTCCCGCGGCGCGATTGCGCTGCTCATCGCCGGCATCTTCGTCCTCGGGGTTTATCCCCAGCCGATTTTGAACGCGCTCAAGCCAACGGCGGCGATCGCCGCGACTCGTTAGTCGCTCAGCTCGACGTTCCAGTAAGCGAGATCAACGAAATGCCGCCAGCTTTCGTGCTGCTGGCTGCTGAAAGTGAGGTGGACGAAGGGCCGCCATTTCGGCCGCCTCGGTTTGCGGATGAGCGCCATGTGCACCTGGTGCGGGAGGCGGTTGCCTTTGCGTGTGTTACACGGGATGCAGGAGCAGACGACATTTTCCCAGGTCGTGAGGCCGCCTTTGTCGCGCGGGAGGACGTGGTCCAGGTTCAGGTCGCTCCGTTCGAAGACGACGCCGCAATACTGGCAGGTGTTGTTATCGCGCTCGAAGACATTGTGGCGGGTAAATTTTACCTCCTTCTTCGGCAGCCGATCGAAAAGCAGCAGGACGATGACGCGCGGGATGCGGATCTTCCACGAGATGGTGGTGACCATCTCCGACTCGGCCTCCGGCGCGCCTAACGAAAAGTCGAGCCAGCTCGCGAAATCGTGGGTCGCGAAGTTATTCTGCTGATCGGAGGAAACGACCTGGGCGTGGCCCTGGTAGAGGAGCGTAAAGGCGCGCCGCGCCGAGCAAACGTTGACCGCCTGCCAGAGGCGATTAAGCACCAACACCTGAGTGTTTAGAAGCGAGTGCAGAAAGTTAAGCGGGTTCGTCGCTCGAGTCGGGCGATCCTAGCATTCGGAAAATTTTTTGTCAAAAGACGGGGGGAAAGTCGAGCCTTTTCGCCTAACGACAAGGCGGGAATCGCTACCACCAGCCGCCGCTGTGCGCGTTGGGCGCGGGGGTCGCGGCGCCGGGGACCTCCGGCGCGCCCTCCGCGGCCGGGTCGCGCCGGCCGGTGATGCCGTCGTCGTCGGAGGCGCAGCTCGTGAGGAGAAAAACAGTGAGGGCGCAAAGAGTGCCGATGGAAAAACGGTTCGCGATGCGTAGCCACATACCGGGAGGCTGTCGCAATCGGCGCGTGACTTCAATCCCGCAATTCCAGGCAGTCATCCGCGCGCTGGACTTCGCGGGCGCGGCCTGCTTCCCTGCTGGCCAGACGACGATGCGCAAAATCAATACGAACGATCTTCCGGAACTCATCTGGCAATCCACCAAAGGAACCTTCCAGAGCGCCGGCAAACAAGTCTCCGAGGCTCTCGGTTGGAACGTGAATTCCCCCAGCGCGCGTGACCGTCATCCTTTCGTGGTTGAGATTCTGCGCGTGCCGCCGGGGCAAAAGCCGTATCCGTTTCACTCGCACAGCGCGCAGTGGGAATTTTATCATGTCATCTCCGGGAGCGGCCTCGCGCGCCATGACGACGGGAACATGCCGATCGCCGCGGGGGATGCTTTTATTTTCGGCCCGGGCGAAGCGCACCAACTGGTCAACGACAGCAGCGAAGATCTCGTGGTCTACGTCATCGCGGATGATCCGGTCGGCGAGTCCGGCTATTATCCGGACAGCGGGAAATGGATCGTGCGTTCGCCCGAGCGGCGGCTGCTGCGCGGCGACTCGCTCGACTACTACGACGGCGAAGAGTAGCTCGCAGAAACGGAAAACGATGAGCTGGATCAGGACCATTCCCTTCGTCCACGCCGAGGGCCGCCTGCGCGAACTCTACCAGCGGATCAAAGGGCCTAACGAGCCGCTCGACCAGGTTCTGCTCGTGCACAGCCTGCGCCCGCACACGCTCGAGGGTCATATGGCACTTTATAAGGGCGTCCTGCATCATCACGGCAATCAGCTCCCGAAATGGCTACTCGAGACGATCGGCATTTACGTGAGCCTGCTCAACGGTTGCGCCTATTGCGTCGCGCATCATCGGGCCGGCCTATGCCGGCTTTTGCCTAACGAGGAGCGGGCCGCGGCGATTTTCGCGGCCTTGGAAGGGGGCCAATTTGTCGGCGTCTTCGAAGAACGCGAGCGGGCGATCCTCGGCTACGCGCGGCAGTTGACCCAGTCGCCGGCCACCGTCGCAGAATCCGCGATTATCGCTCTCCGGACAGCCGGCCTCGATGATGGCGAGATCCTGGAGGTCAATCAGATCTCCAGCTATTTCGCGTATGTTAATCGCACGGTGCTCGGTCTGGGTGTGACCACGACCGGCGACATCCTCGGACTTTCCCCCGGTGATAATGCAGATCCGCTCAATTGGCAGCATGGTTAAAGCGCACAGGGGACTGGCCGCCCCGAATTTTCTCCGCAGACTGGAGGGCATGAGTTGTCCGGGCCGCCCATTGGAACGAGCAGGTGCGATCTTCCTGCAAGGATGAATGCTTCCGCCGCCAGCCTCGTTGCCGAGCAATTCGACGATCTCGGCCAACAGCGCGAGGCTGCGAAGCTCGGGATGTGGATCTTTCTCGCGACCGAGGTGCTTTTCTTCGGCGGCCTTTTCCTCAGCTACACGATCTATCGGTATCTCTATCCGGAGACTTTTGCGGCGGCGAGCCGGCACACCGAAGTGATCCTCGGCGGGGCGAACACCGCGATCCTGCTGCTCAGCAGCACCTTCATGGCGCTGGCGGTGCGCGCGGCGCAACTCGGGCAGCGGCGGCCGCTCGTCTGGCTGCTCCTCGCGACCGCGTCGTTAGGCATTTTCTTTATGGGGGTGAAGGCCTTCGAATATGACAAGGATTACACCGCGCACTTGCTGCCGGGCGCGCATTTCCTCTGGCATGAGGCGAATCCCGGCGCCGCGGAACTCTTCTTCTGGCTCTACTACGCGATGACCGGGCTGCACGCGATCCACGTGACGGTGGGGATCGTGCTCATGCTGGTGCTGGCGACCCTCGCGCACCGCGGGAAATTTACGAGCGGCGGTTACATGACGGTCGAAGTCGTCGGCCTTTACTGGCACTTCGTCGACATCGTCTGGGTCTTTCTTTTCCCCATGCTCTACCTCGCCGGACATCGGTAAATGACGACGCATCCCACGAGCTACTACTGGAAAAATTGCGCCTACCTCATGGCGCTGCTCGCGCTCACCTGGTGCCTCGGCTACGTCAATCTCGGCGTCTTCAACCTCGTCGCCGCGCTCGGGATCTCCTGCGCGAAAACGATCCTGATCGCGCTCTTCTTCATGCACCTGAAGACGGAGAGCCGGATGCTCCACTTCGCGGCCGGGGTCGGCATCATTTGGCTGCTGATCATGTTCACCCTCACGCTCGCCGACTATCTCGGCCGCGGCCTGATCGCGATGCCGCGGTATTAAAGTAGCGACGCTGGGCCCACCGAGGAGCCGTAGCAGGTCCGCCTTCTGAGCCACAGGATGCGCTGGCGCGTCTGATCTCGAAGAGTCGTGAGGCGCCGCGGTCTCTGAGCCGCGGCGCCCCGACTGCGAACTCGTCCGCTACCGCACCACGCCGTTCAACCCGCTCGGGTAGAACAGACCGCTGTGTGCGCCCTGCGCGCCGTAAACGATATTCAACACCTGGCGGGTCGTGCGCGCGTAAACGAGGCCGTTGCTGTCCGTCGGCACGACGTTCGCCACGCCGTTCAAGAGCACCGGCTGATCATCTTCCTTGCCGCCGTCGAGCACATCTCGCAGGTCGGAGATCTGCGCTGCGATCGTCGTCGCCGGTTCGCCGATATCGATGATCTGCGCCCGCACATTGGCCGCGTGGTAGGCCTCGGTTCCAAGAACGCCCGCCGCCGCAAAGGCCACATCGATGCTGTTGAGCAGCGAGACCCCGCCGCGGTAGGCGGTCACCCCTACGTCTTCAAAGATGAAGGCGCCGAGCAGAAAATTCACTTCATTCTCGAACGGATCGAAGGAATCCCCAATCCCCGCCGCTTGGGCGAGCGTGTTGAAGCTGTTCAGCAAATCGAGCGGCGGCCGCGCGACCGGCGTCACGCCGATCGAGAGCAGAGTCGCGCGGAGATACTCCACGTGCGCTTTTTCATCTGCGGCGATCTCGTTCGCGTAATCCTGGAATAGCTGAGTCTGGAACGGGACCATCGGGTTGGCCTTGATAATTGTCGTCCCTTCCGTGCCGGTGCCGCCGATGTCGCTCGCGGGCAGGCCCATGCCGGTGGTGGCGTAAAGGTAATACTCCGCCTCGAGATACTCGAGGTTGAGCGCGAACTGGAGGACGTCGGAGTCGCGGACGGTGAGAGCAGCACGAGCTGTGCGGGGTAACATTTGCAGACCGGCAAAGCCGGCCGCGCCTGCGCCGAGGCTCTTCAACACCTGACGGCGGGTGTGGCCGCGGGTAGAGCTGAGCTTTTCTGAGATCATATTGGAGTCCATGTTTTCCTTTTGTTGGTTGTTGGGTTTTGCTGGTCACATCAGAGATGTGATCAAGCGGGATACGCCGCCCGCGACGCTCCGGTTGCAGGAATTCTTTCGGTTCCTCGTTATTTAAGATCTCGTCTCCTGCTAAATGGGAAGCGAGCGGTCCTCGTTAGGCTCGGCTGGTCAGAGAGCCAGAAGCGCGGTAAAAGGAAGGTTCGATGGCGTATTCTTCCTTTTCGCAATTTCTCGTCGCGCTGGAAAAGGCCGGCGAACTGCAGCGTATCGCCGCGCCAGTCGAGACCAACCTCGTGATCACGGAATGGGCCGACCGCGAGATGAAGTCGCCGGGCGGCGGCCAGGCGCTGCTCTTCGAGAACCCGCTGATCGATGGGAAGCCGTCGCGCTTCCCGGTCGCGATCAACACCATGGGCTCGGAGCGGCGGATGGCGATGGCGCTGCAGGTCGAGAGCATTGGCGATCTTGCACAGGAGATTGCGTTGATCCTGAAGGCCAAGCCGCCGACCGACCTACGCGAAGGGTGGAGCCTGTTGAAGCAGGGCATCAGCCTCCTGCACGCGCGGCCGAAGAAGGTGAAAAGCGGCGCCTGCCAGGAAGTCGTGCAGCGCTTCGACGACGGCGCGCCGGGCGACTTCTCGTTAGGCGATCTCCCCATCCTGCAATGTTGGCCCAAAGACGGCGGCCGCTTCGTCACTTTGCCTAACGTCCACACGCGCGATCCTGAGACCGGCGCGCGCAACCTCGGGATGTACCGGATGCAGGTCTATGACGGCCGCACCACCGGCATGCACTGGCAGGTGCACAAGGTCGGCGCCCGCCACGGCAAGCTCTACTACGAGCGGAGCGAGCGTATGCCGGTCGCGGTCACGCTTGGCGGCGATCCCGCCTACACTTTTGCCGCGACCGCTCCCCTCCCCGACGGCCTCGATGAGATTCTTTTCGCCGGTTTTCTGCGCAAGAAATCCGTCGAGCTGGTGAGGTGCCTCACGAACGATCTCGAGGTTCCGGCGGATGTCGATTTCGTGCTCGAAGGTTATGTCCAGCCGGGGGAGACACGACCGGAAGGACCGTTTGGCGACCACACCGGATTCTACACCGCGGTCGAGGATTACCCGGTCTTCCATCTCACCGCCATCACCCACCGGAAGGAAGCGGTTTACCCGACCACCATTGTCGGCATTCCGCCGATGGAAGATTTCTACATGGGCTCCGCGAGCGTGCGGATCTTCCTGCCCGTTTTCCGAATGAACTTCCCAGAGATCGTCGATATGGCGCTGCCCGCGGAAGGCGTCTTCCACAATCTCGTCTTCGTCAGCATCTGCAAACAGTACGCCTACCAGGCCTTCAAAGTGATGCACGGGCTCTGGGGCATGGGACAGATGATGTTCAGCAAATACATCATCGTCGTGGACGAAGACTGCGACGTGCATAACACCAGCGAAGTCCTCTTCCGGATGTGCGCGAACACCGACCCGCAGCGCGACAGCACGATCATCACGAACCCGAGCGATTCGCTCGACCACGCCCCGAGCCTGCAAAACGTCGGCTCGCACATGGGCCTCGACGCGACGCGCAAGCTCCCGGGCGAAGGCCACCACCGGGGCTGGCCCGAGCTGGTGCGGATGGACGAGAAAACGCAAAAGCTCGTCGACCAGTTGCAAAAGAAAACGGGCTGAATCGACGCCGCCCGTTCCGCTGCTGCGACGTGAGGTCCAACATAACACTCGATGTTGCGTGGGCTTGCGCGCAGCCGCGGCCTAACGAAAGGCAATCCGTCGATCGGAGAGAAAATAGCGTCTTTCGCCGAAGATGCTCGTGTCGATGAAGGGACCGATCCGGGCGAAGAGCGGTCGCATTCTTTCGTGCTCTCCCTCCTGCCCGGAGACGGCGCAGAGCTCGCTCGCGGCCGCGATGGAATCCGGATACTGCTCCACGATGGCCTCGAGCCCGCGGCGCAGACGCGGCCACGAGGCGCCAAATTCCTTCACGATGCAATTGGTCTTGAAAATGCCTTTCTCTTGCAGCTGCCAGATGAGGCGCGCGTAGAGGACGTCGCCATCCTTCCCACCGACGCGATCAGCGGCTTCCTGGATGAACGCGGCGCCCTCGCCCTCCCCGCCAAACCAGCGCGGGAGCAGGTAGGTCTCTTTGCTCACGTAAAAGCCGACATACTTCGGATCAAAGCGGAGCGCGCTGGCGAAGAGCGCCTCGTATTGGTCGCGCGGACGACTCTGGCCCAACGCGATGCGCTGGCAGAGCTCCCACCACACCGGGCATTTCTCCGTTAGGGTATTCGCCGCGGCGAGGACTTTCGTGGACTCTTCCAGTCGCTCTCCGAATAGCTCCCAGCCTTTTCGCGGAACGTCGGAGGCGTATCTGCCGCTGCGAGCGCGCCAGGCCCATTCGATCCACACATTCGCCAGAGCCACGCGCGGCGTGATGGACGCGGGATGCTCTGCGATCCAGGCTTCGAAGATCGCGATCCGATCGGTCCAAGCCTTCTCCGGGAGGTAGTCGGGGAGCATGGCGAAGCCGTCATAGAAGAGGCGGATGTGTGCGGTGCCGTTGGCACATTGCGCGCGGGAGCTGCGGAGGCGCGAGGCGATCGCGTCGAGCTCGGCAAACCGATGAGCTGCGAGGAGAGGATCGGTCGTGTCGGAAAGGCGATTGCGGACGTTGACCGGTTCTGCCTCCAACTCGAGCAAATCCTCGTCCTGGTAAACGAGCGCAGCATTCTCTGCCGGGAGACGACGAGCGGAGTCGGCCGGAACAGGCGTGACGAAGTAGGCATTCTTCAATCCCGCCTCTACGATCCGGATTTGCTGGAGAAGCTTCTCGCCCGCCTCGCCCTGCGCCTGCGCCGCCTGTTTGTGCAGGCGATCGAGGAGCAATTGTTGTTGCGCCACCCAATCTTGCCGCTGCTGCTGCACCGTCCTGACCTGCGCCCGGCGGGCTCGGGCGTCCCATGCTGTAAGATGGCCTGGCGCGGGAGGTGTCTGAAACAGACCCACCAGCAGGATCGCAGTGCCCAGCCCCAACAGCGGAAGATTAAGCACCAGGCGACCTGCGGATCGCCTGGAGACGAGGGCCCTGCTGAAGGCGAAGCAGAGCACAATGCAACCGGCAGCAATAAACGAGTTGTATTGGAACATAGCAGAACCCGTCGAAGCAGAAACGACGCCACTGCTGCAGAGCTGGCTTATTCTCCGCCGCTTTAATAAACCCGATCTCGCCTAAGGAAGCGCGTGCCGCCGGGAATCTTTCACGATCCCGTAGTCCGGGCCGTTCACGACGCCGTCCGCGTTCACATCGAGCCGGAAGTTGGCCTGCGTCGTCCTTTGCCAGCGCCCCGCGCGGACCGCGGCCACGTCTTCTGAGTTCACCACGCCGTTGCCGTCCACGTCGCCGATCAGCTTCCCGTAGTCCACGGACGCGGTCGGGAGGAAATTCCCCAACTGGTCGTGCACCCCGTTGATCGTCACCGTGATCACCTGCTCGTCGCAGTCCGTCGCGTCGATCTCCACCAGGATGTTGTGCGCATTCACCGGGTCGACGCCCGCGTAGACCATCGTCCCGCAGCTCACGCTCGCACTGTCGAGCCCAGTCAGCTCGGCGCCGATGTTGAACACAATCGAGTCGGTCGGCGTGTCGCGATCCTCGATCCCGAGGCCGTCGAGCGGCAGCGCGATATCGAAGTTAGACAAGGTCCCGTGCGTCTTGCGCGAGACCACGCTGTAGACGGTCAGCCCGCCGCTGGTGGTGCCGTCGGCGCGGATGAGCCAGTTCCCGGGGAGGCCGTAGCTTTCTATCGGCGCCACCGGCAGGTCATTGTTGTTCAGGTTATGGAAGTCGCCGTTCGCCCCGCCCGCCACATAGCTGCGATTGGAGAACGTCGGGGCCGTCTCATCGAACGCGGCCGGGAATTGACCCGCCCCATGAGAAATGAAGAAACCGACGAAAAAGTTCGACGTGGTCACCACCGTGGGCGGGAAGTTCGTCGTGATGAAAGTGTCCGTTCCCTGATTCGAGATCACCCCCGAGGCCGTCGCCAGCACCGCCGCGTCCGTCGGATTGCCATCGCCATTCCGATCGCTCCAAAGGACGGCCGTGTAGGGCAATCCATTGAGTCTCGGGTCCGGGGACGTCGGCGAGCCCCAGGCGAGGGAGACGGAGCTAATCAGCTCGCGCCCGGAATCACGGCGAACTCATTCAGACAGATCAAGTCCCCGCCGTCGGTCAGCCCGACCGAATACTCAGAGACGCCGTCGTCGATCATAAAGGTCGAGTCGGGGAAGAAGATCCGGTTGAACTCCGCGAAGGCGGAGTGCGACGGAAGACAATGCTGGGCCGAGGAGGAAAGACCGGAACCCGCTTGCGCGGAGAGCGGCAGGAAGAGGGCCAAAGCGGCAAGGGCGAAGAGGGCGAGGAAGTTCTGCCGGGATGGTTCCTTCATGAGGGCCGGATTTGGGCGCCGAATGCTCGCGGGAGTCAAGAGTATTTCGACGGCGACGAGGGCGGCTCGCGGCGCGGGCAGTAGACGCCGCGCTCGGCGAAGCGGGGGCCCGCTCGATTGCGGGAAAAGCGGAGAGCAGGAATCTTGTCCGTCTGAGAATCCGAGATTCTGATTGACCCGCTTCTTTCCCCCAGCCCGCCTCGCTTGGCGTCATTTCTGGAGGGATGAGCTCCGCGAATCCGCTCATGCAACCCGTGCGTTCAAACTGCCGTCACGCGCGCCGTCGCAGGGGCTCCGCCCTGCACGCTGATCCGCATCTTAGGCGCCTTCGAGCAGACTCCTTTTTATCCTAAAGTGGTTTTATCTTAGCGCTATTCTCAGACGGACCTCGCTTCTTTCCGTTGAGTCGGGAGTAGACAATATCTTCCTGCGGGATAGCTCCGAAATACCTCGACACTAAGCCGCCGGTCTGTGCCTGCTATCCCATCATGAAACAGCCAATCTGGAAAATGGCGCTGACGACGACAGCCTGCGTTGGATTGATCGCGCTAAGTGTGCAAGCAGGCCCCTCACCGAGTCTTTCCGCAGCTGCACAAGCTCCGGCCTCGCACGTGAACCGGGAGCGTCCCTCGACCCCGGTGACCTCATCAATCCATCGCATCCTGCAGGGGACCCCCCTTGCGATCGATGACGGGACCGCGGAATCCGCGATCGGCTTTAGCGGTGGCGGCGATTTGATCGCATTGAATGAGTTTGAGGCCTTCCCCGTCCCCGGCCTTCCACTCACTGCCGTTTCCATTGCCTGGGGTACTCCTCACTTGCCCGATCCGTCCCTTAATGGGTTGAGTTATACGGCATTGGTCTGGAGCGACCCCAATAGTGATGGCAATCCTGCGGACGCCGTCCTGGTGGGCGCTGCGCCGGGCGTTATTTCACAGCAGGGCACTGACACCTTCATTCGCACCGCCTTCTTCAACATGGACCCACCGTCGCAGTTCTTCTTCGTCGGCTTCCTCATCCACTACAATGCCGGCCAACTTCCAGCCGCGTTTGACGAGACCCCGCCGACCCTTAGCAATCGCAGTTTCGTCGCTGCTGGCGCCCACGGTAACGTCTATAACCTGAACGAAAACGATCTCCCGGTCGCTCCGATCGAGAACTCCGGCTTCGTCGGCAACTGGCTCATCCGGGCCGAACAGGGGGGACCCACCCCCTCGCCAACGCCTTCCCTTTGGTACAACGGCGACTTCAACGGCGTGAATGGTCTCTCCAATGAGCAGGACACCCTCATCGGCGCAGGCGAGTATGGGCATACTTACGACGATTTCATCGTTTCAGATGCCAACGGCTGGGACGTGACCTCGGTCCTCTCAAATAACCTTTTGGACACGAACGTCACCGGCGCTACCTGGGAAATCCGGCAAGGCCTCTCCGCTGGCAACGGCGGGATCGTCATCGCCCAAGGTATGACTGCGACCCCGATTATTACGCCCACTTTCCGCAGCGGCTTCGGCTACTTGGAATACACGGTGGAAGTTACGGGACTCAGCGTCCATCTGCCGGCCGACACGAATCATTACTGGCTCAATGTCACGCCGATCGGTGACCTCACGGGTCGGTCGTTCGTTTCCACCACCAGCGGCGCCGGCGCCATCGGGTCCCCTCCAGGCAACAACCAGAATGCCTTCTTCGACGGCCCCATCTTCGGGCTCTCCTTCGTCCCGACTGGAGATCCCAATGTGGGTCAACCGTATGATTTCTCCATGGGCGTTAGAGGGACCCTTTCCGCCAGCGAACCCCTCACTCTGCAAAGCGCCTTCTCGCGCAAGAGGCATGGGGCGGCCGGCGAATTCGACCTCCCCCTCCCGCTCACGGGCGTGGAAGGGATCGAAAGCCGCGGCGGGAGCAAGGACTCGATCTATCTCACCTTTAATAAGAACCTGACTAGAGTGGGCAGCGTCACCAGTAGTTGCGGCAGAGCGAGCGTCACGCTCAATCCAGAGGACGCGAAGACTCTTATCGTGAAGGTGGGCGGCAACTGCAATGCGACCAACATCACCATCACCGTGAATGGCGTTCGCGACGACCAAGGCGACGTGATCTCGGCTTCGTTAGCCTACGGCAAGCTCATCGGCGACGTCGATGCGAGCGGGGTAGTGGATTCCTTGGATGGTCAGGCAATCCGGGCCGTGGCCCCTTCATATGTGAATAGCAGTAACTTCCGCAACGACCTCAACCACGACGGAAGGGTAGATAGCAAGGATTATACGATTGCGCACTCGCAGCGAGACGAGAAGCTGCCGTGATCGCTCCTTTGCTCGGTTCGAGGGAACGGCGAGGACAAGGCGTCTGCCAGGAGCGAGATTATAAAGCTGACCCCTATTCCCCTTCCCGACGCCACCCGGAAGTTTCTCCGCAAGAGTCATCACCGCGGCTGGCCCGAGCTGGTGCGCATGCCCGCCGAAGTGAAAGCCGCCGTCGACCGGTTGCGCGGGTGGTGCGGTCAGGGCGCCAGCGCGCCGATCTCGGAGGAGCCCTGCGCTCTCGACGCGGCCACCTACAACGCCAAGCTGATGGACCCGACCAGCCCGGCGGCGAAGCAGGTGCGCTTCAAGTTTTCCAAGGCCTACGGCGAAATCGAGGGCATCAATCTCTACGGCCGCAAAACCGGCGACACGACCTGGGTGAATCTCGGCCGCTTCAACGCCACCCCGGCCAACGCCAAATTGCCACTGGCCAATGGGAACCCGGAAGACTGGCAATTCCAGGCCCGCGCGGTGAAGGACGACATCGAGATCGGGCACCCGAGCCCGTCCATGTCCGTCATCGTGCGTTCCTAGCAATCTCGATGCCCATCACCATCGTGGGCGTCTAGCGCCCGGCGTGTTCTGCACGGGCGCGCCGGTTTTCTTTGGCACCGGACTGGCGAGGAGGGCAAAAGAGAAAACGGGTTGACCGCGACTGGCGCGATCAACCCGTTGGAGACTGCTTTCGTGAGCCAGTTACGGATTGCGGAAAATACCGCCGGACGACGGGTCCTTGACCAGCGCGCCCTGCGGCACACCGCGGACATCGATTAAATTATGCCGCCCGTAGGGGCTGGTGACGTAGCCTGGATCGCCGGTGCGTTGCCCGTAGGGATAGCCGCCGGGAGGCGCGTGATAGTTGCGCTCTTGGTCCGACTGGATCGCGGCGCCCACGAGCGCGCCCGCGAGCAGGCCCGCGCCCGCCCCGATTGCTGCCCCGCGGCCACCCGCGGCGCCGCCGCCGATGAGCGCGCCGCTGACCGCGCCGATGCCGGCCCCCTGGCCGACCGGCGTTTCACACGAGCTCAGCGCCAGGGTCCCGAGAATCGCGGCCGAAACCGCAGGAATAAATTGTTTCTTCATGTTTTGTGATAATTCGAACTGCGGGGATAAGACGGATGCTCCCGCGAGCTATTCAACCGCGCCGGAGAAACTGCCGGAAGATGTGGAAAAATTTTACCGGCTTGCTCAGCCCATAGCTGCGCTCGAAGACGCGGAAGCCGTCGCGCTTCATCTGGCGGAGGAGCGCGTGGTAAATCGAGCCCATGATCTCGGCGCCGATCATCGACTTGCGATCTTCGCGCGGGAGGACGGCGGCGGCTTTGCGGAAGTGATGTTCCGCCCGGTCCGCCTCCGCTTGCATCAGCCGCACGAAGCGCTCGTCATACACCTTCGCCTCGAGGTCCGCTTCGCTGTAACCAAAGCGCGCCATCTCTTCCCGGGGCAGATAGATTCTCCCGTTGGCGAGATCCTTCGCGACGTCGCGGAGGATGTTCGTGAGCTGGAGGGCGAGGCCGAGCTCGACGGCGTATTCCCGGCAGGCGCGGTTCCGGTAGCCGAAAATCTCGATGCTCACGAGACCGACCGCGCTGGCTACCCGGTAGCAGTAGGCGCGCAGGTCGGCACTTGTCTGGTAGCGGGCGATGGTGAGATCCATCTCCACCCCGTCGATGATCTCTTCCATCATCGCGGGTGTAATCGGGTAACGCGCGAGCAGGCCCCGGACTTCGCCGGCTAACGGCGCTTCGTCAGGCACGGGCTCCTGGAGCGCGCGGCGCCAGGTCGTGAGCCGGCTCGCTCTTTCGGCCGGCGGAATCCCGGGGTCGTCGGCGATATCGTCGATCAGGCGACAGAAGGCGTAGAAGATGGTGATGTCGCGGCGCTGTTCCTTGCCTAACGAGACAAAGGCGAGCGCCAGGTTCGACTTGCTGCTGCGGGTGATCTCCTGCGCGCTGGTTTCCGCGGTCATCGGCTAATAACGGATCCAGGTTTCACGGTTCACCCGGCCGATCTCGCATTGCCGGTAAAGGCAGACCCAGCTCGCCAGCAGCCAACCGGTCACGAAAGAGCGGCCGAGCAGAAAAAGCAGCGTCCACGAAATGAGCGCGAGCGGGCGCTCGACCGCCGCCGCGCGGATGGTGGCATCGGCCAGCGCGAGGAACCAGAAGTGGACCGCGCAAAGGAGGAGGAACCAGCCGAAGCGCACGCCGTGTCGCCTAACGAACTGCCGGTGCGCCCGGAAGGCTTCGCGCAGGCTCTCGTTGTGCAGGACGAGCGAGATTTGCATCGTGCCGAAAGAGAGGATCAGCCCCGCCATCAGGCAACGGCCGATCGGCAGATAATCGAGCACGCCGGGAATATTCCGGAAGTAGGCGAGGAGCAACGGGACCCGCAGGAGCAACATGCTCGCGAGGATCACGAGCCCGAGCCATTGCAGGACGAAGCTGAAACGACGCATCGCAAAACGCAGGAGCGCTTCCTCGCCGAAGTTCAACCCTTTGATCCAAGCCAGGCTCACCGTGATCAGGTAGACTTGGAGATAGGCCGCGCAGAGATACTCGAAAATAAAGGCGACCATGTCGACCACCGCAGAGGCCTGGAGCGTGCGCGCCGGAGAGACGAGATGGATCCACTCCGGGAGCCGCCAGTAGATCAGCGGCTTCACCAGCGAGGCGAGCGCGCCGAGCAGGACGCCGAGGTAAATCAGCCAGCCGGCCAAGCCGAATTGCCGCCGCAGAGCGCGGACCAGGCTGCCGTGCAGTCCGCGCCAGTTCACGATCAGGAGGACGGCCGCGAGGACGGAGAGCGGGTAAGTGGTGGCCGCGGCGTCGAAGATTCCCGCAACCGATTCCGCGGTGTGGAGCAGGCTTTCGCGCCAGACCTCGGGGAAGCCGGGCCAATGCCAGGAAGCCCAAAACGCGAACTGCTCCAGCCGATAATCCGAGGTCACGCCTAACGGGGTGAAAACGGTCCATTGAAAAACCGCGTAGGCGAGCGCGAGCAGCGCGAAGACAAGCCACAACCGGCGAAAGCGCAGCAGGCAACGAAACCCATCGCGCAGCGCGATTCGCACCGGGCTGAAGCCGAGGAGAAGGAGATACCCGGCGAGCATCCCGAGCAGCGGATAGACGCGCGGGATGGCGGATGACATCGCCACTTTGCCTAACGAATAACACCCCAGTGCCGGCTAAACGGCCAATAAACGAAAAGCCCGCGGCCGACCACGTTCTCTTCCGGCACCGGCCCCCAGTAGCGGCTGTCGTAACTGTTGTAGCTGTTGTCGCCCATCGCGAAGTAGCCGTGCGGCGGGATCACGAACGTCTTATCCGGCGAGGCGAGCACCGCCTGCCCCGGTCCATAGCCGCGATAAGGAGGCTGCGCCGAGGCGACCCGCTGAATGCCGAAACTCTGCGCGAGTGCGCCATTCACATAGAGATTCGGCGAGTCGATGCGCAGTTCGTCGCCCGGGGTGCCAGTCAGCCGCTTGATGTAATAAGGCGCGCCCGCCTCGGGATCCTCGCGAATCCCGAGAATGTTGTTGGTGCGGAAGACAAAGACATCGCCGCGCGGCGGATGAATGAAGTTAAAGCTGAACTTGTCCACGAAAACCTGGTCGCCGGTATCGACCGCGCCGCGTGCGATCACCTGATTGGGATGGTAGACGTTTCCCGGATAGACCTTGAAGTCCTGCTGCAAGATCTCCGGGGGCGCGTAGACCGTGAAACTCTCGTGGTCGCACTCGATGCGCGAGAGGGTGAAGAAGAAGAGGAGCTTCTTGCTCGTCACGCCCTCGACCGTGTTCTCCTCGTGGGAGACGACGTCGATGTAGTTCCGCCCGAGCCAGACGAACTCGAAGGCGCGCTGGAGAATGTTCGGGGCGGTCTCGGTCAGGGGATGGCCGATGATCCCGTTGAGCGTCGGCTGCATCGAGCCGGTCGGGATTTTAAACGGCTGCAAAAAGTAGGAACGAATGCCGATCGCGACCACGATCGCGACGAGAATGACTTCGACGTTCTCGCGCCAGATCGCATCGCGCGGCGGCGGGGTGTGCACGCCGAGCAGGGCGTCGAGTCTCTCCGAGGTTGCGTGGGTCGCTTTTTGGTCGCGGGCTTTCATCGCCGCCTTGACCTGCGCGATCTGCGCCTCGAGCTCGGTGATTTTCTCCACGGGCAGAAGATCGCGGCGGTAGCGGATCGTCTTCTCCGCGTGCCTAACGAGAAGTTGGCTGTGCTTGATGTAACGAGGCTCGAACATGCGGCGGAAGGCTAGCTGAGGAATGAGTTTTGCAAAATCGGATCGCCCGCGCGGTTACTGCGACCTCAGCACCTTGATGAAGGCTTCCTGCGGAATGTTGATCCGGCCAATACTCTTCATCCGCTTCTTTCCTTCTTTTTGCTTCTCGAGCAACTTGCGCTTCCGGCTGATGTCGCCGCCGTAGCATTTCGCGGTCACGTCTTTGCGGAGCGCGCTCACGCTCTCGCGCGCGATGATTTTGCCGCCGATGGCGGCTTGAATCGTCACCTGATAAAGCTGGTTCGGGATCACTTCCTTGAGCTTCGCCGCCATTTGCCGGCCCCGGGCTTCGGCCCGGTCGCGGTGCACGATCATCGAGAAAGCATCCACCGGCTCGCCGTTCACGAGCAGGTCGAGCTTGACCAGCTTGTCGGCGCGATGGCCGGCGTGCTCGTAATCCATCGAACCGTAGCCGCGGGTGATCGACTTAATCTTGTCGTTGAAGTCGACCAGAATTTCGTTCAGCGGCAGCTCGCAATGGAGCATGACGCGGCGGGCATCGAGCGTCTCGGTGTGATCCATCGTGCCGCGCTTCTCCATGATGAGCTGGAGGATGTCGCCGATCGATTCGTTAGGGCAAAGGACGTAGGCGCGCACGATCGGCTCGCGGATTTCCTCGATCACGCTCGCATCCGGGAGATGCGCCGGGTTATCCACCTCGAGCAGCTCGCCGCGGGTGGTGAGCACCTCGTAGATCACGCTCGGCGAGGTGGCGATGATATCCATGTCGTACTCGCGCCGGAGCCGTTCCTGGATGATCTCCATGTGCAGGAGCCCGAGGAATCCGCAGCGAAAACCAAACCCGAGCGCGACCGAGCTCTCTGGTTGGTAAACAAAGGCCGCGTCGTTCAGCCGGAGCTTGCCGATCGCGGTTTTGAGATGCTCGAAATCCGCGGTGTTGATCGGGTAGATCCCACTGAAGACCATCGGGTGAATCTCCTGGAAGCCGGGGAGCGGCTCTTTCGCCGGGTTGCGCAGGTCAGTGATCGTGTCGCCGATCTTGATGTCGGCGGTGGTCTTGATGTTGGCGATGAAATAACCGACGTCACCCGCGTTTAGCTTCGGTTGCGGGAACATTTTCGGGGTAAAAACGCCGACCTCCTTGATCTCGTGGCGCGAGTCGTTGTTCATCATCCGGACCTGTTGATCGGCCTGGATACTGCCGGACATCACGCGCACATAGGCGATCACGCCGCGGTAAACGTCGAAGACAGAATCGAAAACAAGCGCCCGGAGGACGTCGTCTTTCGGCTGCACCGGCGCCGGAATGCGATGGACCACGGCTTCGAGAATGTCCTCAATCCCGATCCCCATCTTGGCGCTGCAATCGATCGCTTCTTCCGCGGGAATCTGAAGGATTTCCTCGATCTGGCGGTGGACCGAAGGGATGTCGGCGTTCGGCAGATCGATCTTGTTGATGATCGGGACGATGGTCAGGCCCTGCTTGTGCGCGAGGTGGACGTTCGCCACCGTCTGCGCTTCCACGCCCTGGGCCGCGTCGACGATTAACAACGCGCCTTCGCAGGCGGCGAGCGAACGCGAAACTTCATAAGCGAAATCGACGTGGCCCGGCGTGTCGGAAAGATTTAGCCGATACGTCTTCCCGTTTTTCGCGGTGTAGCGCATCGCGACCGGATGGGCCTTGATCGTGATCCCGCGCTCGCGCTCGAGATCCATGGAATCGAGGAGCTGATCCTGCCGCTCGCGCTCCTGGATCGTGCCGGTGCGTTCGAGCAAACGATCCGACAAGGTGGTCTTGCCGTGATCGATGTGCGCGATGATGCAGAAGTTGCGGGTCAGCTCGATCGACATGGGGAGCGCACTATGCGGGCGAGCCTCCGGTGGGTCAATCGGTGCGGGCTACGGCAGACAGCCGTCGAGACAGGCGAGCAAATGCGAAACCGTCTCCTCAGTTTCGTCCCCCATATTCGAGAGCCGGAAGGTCTTGCCTTTGATCTTGCCGTAGCCGCCGTCGATCACGAGATGATGTTTCTCCCGTAGGCTTTTCGTGAGGCCAGCGATGTCGATTTCGCGGTTGTTTTTCACGCAGGTCAGCGTGACTGAGCGCGCCCCTTCCGGCGCGAAGAAATCAAAGCCACGGGCGCGCACCCAGTCATGCACGAGCGCGTTCGTGCGCTGATGGCGCGCGTAGCGGTTCGCCAGGCCTTCGGCAAAGAAAACGTCGAGCTGGGAGGCTAGCGCGTGGATGTGACCGACACTCGGCGTGGTCGGCGTCATGTCGCCTTCCTGTTGTTTTTTGAACTCTAGAAAGTCGAAGTAATAGCCGCGATCCGCAACCTCCGCCGCGCGCGCGAAGCCCTTCTCGGAAACGCTAAAGAGCGAAAAGCCCGGGGGAAGCGCGAGCGCCTTCTGCGAGCCGGTCAGCAGGACGTCGATGCCTAACGAGTCCAGCGGGATCGGCATGGCCGAGAAGGAAGAAACGGCGTCGACGATCAAGACCACCTCCGGATATTTCGCGAGCACACAGCAGATCTCGCCTAACGGATTCAGCACTCCGGTCGAGGTCTCGTTGTGGATCAGCGTGACCGTGTCGTACTTCCCGGTCGCGAGCTGCGCGTCGAGCGCGCGGTGATCGATCGCCTGCCCCCACCCCACTTGCAGCGGGTCGGCTTCTTTCCCGCATCGCCGCGCCACGTCGAGCCACTTGTCGGAAAAAGCGCCGCACATGCAGCAGAGCACGCGGCGCTGCACGAGATTCCGGAGGGCCGCTTCCATCACGCCCCAGGCAGACGAGGTGGAGAGAAAGACCGGCTGCTGCGTCCCGAAAAGCTCCTGCAAACGTGCGTGAATCCCGGCGTAAAGTTCCTGAAAGGCCGCCCCGCGATGACCTATCATCGGCCGCGCGAAGGCCGCCAGGGTTTTCTCGGAAACTTCCACCGGGCCGGGAATGAAAAGCTTGTCGTGCGGCATCACCGCGCACCTTTCAACGGCTCCCGGTCGCCGTCCAACGACGACTCGCGGCGGAAGTTTGCGGGAGCCGCTGCGCCGCTCCCTTTCGATTCCCTTGCATGGATAAGCTCGGCGATTTGATCAGCGGACAGAAGTGGCTGGAA
This sequence comes from Chthoniobacterales bacterium, assembly GCA_038240025.1. Classification (GTDB taxonomy): domain Bacteria; phylum Verrucomicrobiota; class Verrucomicrobiia; order Chthoniobacterales; family UBA10450; genus Palsa-1392. Next base: position 5,884 of record JBBSED010000003.1, on the reverse strand, counting down.
CCGGTCGAAAAAGTGCTCGGGGCGGTCGCGGACACGCTCTTCCTCAAGGGCGTGCCCGGTGGCGAGAAGCTGCGGAATTTTTTTCACGGCACGTGGCTCGGTCATCCACTCCATCCCGTGATCACCGACGTGCCGATCGGCGCCTGGACCGTGGCGACCGCGCTCGATGTCTACGAACTCGCGACCGGCGACGATAGCTACGCTTGCGGCGCCGATGTCGCGGTCGGGATCGGGTTAATCGGCGCGGCCGGCGCGGCCCTGACCGGGTTGAACGACTGGAATTACACCTATGAAAAACCGCGGCGCGTCGGCGCCCTCCACGCCACGATCAACATCGCCGCGACCGTCTGTTACCTCGGCTCGTGGTGGCAGCGGCGGCAAGGTTGCCGGACCGCTGGCCTAACGAGTGGCTTCGCCGGTTACGCCCTCTCGATCGCCGGGGCTTATCTCGGTGGACACCTGGTTTACAACGAGCGCATCGGCGTAAATCACGCGCCGGAAGAGCTCCCGGAAAAGTTCGTCCCGGTGATGAAGGAAGCCGAGCTGCCGGAGGACAAGATGGTGAGGGCGGACGCCGAGGGCGTTCCGATCTTCGTCGTGAGGCACAACGGCCGCATCTACGCCATGGCGGAGAAGTGCTCCCATCTCGGCGGACCGCTTTCCGAAGGCGAGTTCGACGGGAAAACGGTCGTCTGTCCCTGGCATTATTCGAAATTCTCAATCGAGGACGGAAGCGTGATTACCGGGCCGGCAACTTACGCGCAACCGTGCTTCCAGGTCCGCGTGCGGGATGGCCAGATCGAAGTGAAGAAGCCGCACGGCATGGTCGCGAACCCGTACTAGCACGCGCCCTCCGAGACTCGGCTCTGCGGGGAAGGAGCTTGCGTGGAAAACCTTCGCGTGGCATAGACACCACTCCCGTTTCCTATGGCTACCGTATCCCAAATTTCGCAGGACCCCGCGCTCGAGACGAGCTTGTTTTGGGATCAGTACAAAATGCCGATCATCGCGATCGTGGTCGTGCTGCTCCTCGGCGGTCTCGGTTTTTCCGGCTACGAATTTTACCAGCAGCGCCAGGCGAAAGAAGCCGCCGCGATGCTTGCCGGGGCGAAGGCGCCGCAGGATTTCCGGCAGGTGATCGCGAAATACCCGGGCAGCGGACCGGCCGCGAGCGCGGCTCTGCTCCTCGCCAACGCGCTGCGGAACGAGAAGAAATTCGCGGACGCGAACGCGACGCTGCATCAGTTCATCGATAAATTTCCCAAGCACGAGCTGGTCACGACGGCGTGGATGGGCATCGCCGCCAATCTCGAATCGTTAGGCAAAAACGACGAAGCGCTGAGCACCTATCAGCGGCTGGTGACGGAATATCCGCAGAGCTTCAACGCGCCCCTCGCGCTCCTCTCGCAGGTGCCGTTGTTGAAGGCGAAGGGCAAGACCGATGATGCGCGTCGGGTCTGTGAGACGATTCTCTCGCAGTATCGCGAGAGTGTTTTCATGACGGAAGCGCTCCGGGAATTGCAGAAATTGCCGAAGACCGCTGGCCCGGTGGGCGCCTCGCCCCAGCCGGTGCAGGCAAAGCCAATCCAGATGGCACGCCCGCCCACAGAGCCGGCCACCTCTGCGTCCCCTGCCCCGTCCGCCTCGCGCTAACGGTGCGGGCCACGACATTGTAGAGGTTTCTTCATTCTGCGAGGCGACGGTCTGCGCTCTGCCGGCACGGACCTCGCCTAACGATCTCTTAGACGGACGTGACGGTGCCCTCCCCTCCAAGGAACCAGCCGGGTCGTTGCGATTGACAGCCCTGCCGGAACCGGCCCAACATCCAGCATCGTCATGGTAACTGCGCCAAGACGCCGTTATTTTGCATGCCCCACTGAAGGTGGACGCTCCAAGCCAGACCAAAACCCAGAGTGAGCCGAAGCAATACCGCCTCGGCGTGCTCCTGGTCCACGGGATTGGAACCCAGCCTTCCGGCGATGCGCTCGTCCGTTGGGGCGACGTGTTGTTGAAAACCATCCGGAGCGCGACCCGACAACAGGTGCGAGTGGAAGTCGGCCACGCCCTGCGCAGCGAAGACGCCGGGGAGAGTAATCCGGCCTCGGCGGTGGTTTGGCTGGGATCACCGAAGGGTGAGAAGCCGTGGCTCCTGGCCGATGGCTGGTGGGCTGATGCTTTTTTGCCTCCGAGTTATCGCGAGCTGGTCTCATGGAGTGTGCGAGCCTTGCCGTGGGCGATTGCGGTTCATATCGCACAACGCTTTTGGCAGGCTACGCGGCGCGATAACGCTTTGGCGAAGGTCGCAGCAACAACCCTCGCCATTGTCCAGCTCTTGGCCGGTCTGGCGATCGCGCCGCTCTTTGTGCTTTTCCTGGCCGTGACCTTGCCCCTCGGGCTGCTCCCAATTCCGCAACTCAGATCGCTCATCTTCGCCGCCCAGGGAGCGCTGGTATCGACGATGGGCGACAGCCTTGCCTTCGTTGAAAGTCCGGTGCGCGCGGCCCTCATTCGCACCCGCGTGCTGCACCGGCTGGCTTGGCTGAAGGCGCATTGTGAACGCACCATGATCGTGGCCCATTCCCAGGGGGCCGCCGTGGTCCTGGATGCGCTCGGCGCCATTCGTGAGTCTGCCAATGAGGAGCCCCTCTGGCTCTCAGGCGATGCTTCGCTGGCCGATCTCGCGCCCGACACCCTGGTGACGTTTGGCGCCGGCACGAACCAACTGACGAGTTTGCAGAGGCTCGCGAAAGGTCTCCCGCAGAAAATGGGAGGCAATCCCGTCGTTTACGCAATCGGCGCCCTCCTGGCCTTCAGCGGAATTGTCGGGTGGCTCTCGATCGCGGCCTTACTCCATCAGACCACGCTCGCCAAGATTCTTCTTGCGGGTGGGGCTTTTCTCATCTTCACCGCCGTCGTCGGAGGAGCGACGTGGGCCGCAATCAAGCTGATCGCCCGGATCAGTGACCGGTGGGCGCTGGTAAAACGGCATCAGGATGCGATCACCGTCTTCACTCTGACCGGGCTGGTCCTCGGCGTCGTGGTCCCGCTCCTTGTCCTCGTAGATCGGAGTAAATTTCCGATCTTCCCGATCTGTCTGTTCTTTCTCGCGGCCATCGCGCTCATCGGCGGCATCTCCAAAATACTTTCCAAGGAGATGAAAGCGGCCGTCACGATGGTCATCGCGCCGCCCAAGCTGAGTCGTTGGCTTGACCTTTACGCCTCCGCTGACCCGGTTCCGAACGGGCCGACCCGCGGGGTGGAATCGGTCTCGACCGAGATCTGGAATCGCGGTTCGTTTTTCTCCGACCACACGGCTTACTGGGAAAATCTCGACGGGTTCGTGCTGCGGGTCGTGAGGGCGGGTGCCGAAACCGCAGGGAGCGCATGGCGCGACGAACTTCCGCTAGAGACTCCCGATTTGAATCAACGGGCCAAATGGCGGGTCGGCCGACTGCGGCTCGCGCGGGCTGCGGTTTGCCTCAGTTGGCTCTTCATCGGTGTCTCCGTCTGGTCGCGACATGGGAACAGCGTGCCGACGCCACTCGCGATCCCGGGCTGGCTGCCTACCGCCACGGCGGATGCGGAGCGACTGGCAATCTTCGCGGGCCTGATCGTTCTTCTCACATGGGTGACCGTTGCCGCGCTGCAGTTGATCTGGGGGATGTGGGTGCGGTCGGAGCAAAAGGCCCTGCTCGCTCACCAACCGCCGACCGGCAACGCCTCGCATGCGACTCTCGCGATCATGGCCGTGGTTTGCTCCATCTTCGCCTTGGTCCGCATCGCCGCGCTGGATGAGTTGTCGCTTTTACAGAAGCCAAGCGAGTTAGTGGAGGCGTGGCCGGCCCTTTTGGGTTTCGCTGTCATCGCAACCGGTCTATTGCGCTGGCTGCGACCAGCGCCGAAAGCGAGCCAAGTTGAAAAGGGTCACACGGAGACGTGACCTTCCGCGAGCCGTGAGACCGTGCTCGCCTACCGTTTTGAGAACTGGAAGCGCTTGCGCGCGCCCGGCTGACCGGACTTCTTCCGTTCCTTCATCCGCGGATCGCGGCGGAGGAGGCCCTCGGCTTTCAAGGTGCCGCGAAGATTCGCGTCTACTTGGAGAAGCGCCCGCGCGATCGCGAGCCGCGCCGCACCAGCTTGGCCAGTCGCGCCGCCGCCGCTTGTATTCACCGAGATATCGTAGGCATTGGTCAGCTTCACCACTTGGAGCGGAGCGAGGAAAGTGTTCTGCAGCGGCACGGTCGGGAAGTAATCCTCGAAGCTCTTGCCGTTGACGTCGATCTTGCCGCTGCCTGCCGTCATGCGAATGCGCGCGACCGCAGTCTTGCGGCGGCCCGTGGCGATGAATTCCTCAGTGTTAGCCATGAAAATAATTCGTTAGTCCAAAACCGCTGCGACCGGCTGTTGCGCGCCATGCGGATGCTCTCCGCCTTTGTAGACCTTTAGTTTCCGGTAAACCGCGCGACCGAGCTTGTTGTGCGGAATCATTCCGCGCACCGCGTGCTCCACGAGCAACTCCGGATGACGCGCGCGCCGGGCCTTCACGTTCTCGGTTTTGTGGCCGCCGACGAAACCGGAATAGCTCATGAAGCTCTTCTGGTCTTCCTTTTTGCCGGTGACGCGGACCTTCTCCGCATTTATCACGACGACGAAGTCGCCGGTGTCGACGTGCGGAGTGAAAATGGCCTTCTCTTTCCCGCGCAGGAGGTTGGCGGCTTTGACCGCGACCTGTCCGAGGACTTGGTCCTCCGCATCAATAATCCACCACTTGCGTGGCACTTCGTTGGCTTTGGCAGAAAAAGTTCTCATCATCGGGTCTGGTGAAGGGTGGGGAAAATAGCGGCGTCGCTCGCGGGTGTCAAATCAGCGGCGGATTCCTCCGGCGCGGCTCGTCGGGAGGTCGGAATCGGGGTGGCATCGGGCTTGCTATAATTTCTAAAATGCGGTCTTTCGCGTTTTTCTGCTTCGTTCTTGCCCTCGTTTTTGCCGGCGCGGCACCCTTGCCGGCGCGAGAGACAGTCGCCTCCGATCCCAAGGGCGAGGCGGTGATTCGCGAGATGTATCTCGCCCGACAACACCGAATCTCTACGCGGATATTCTCGAAACACGGCGCGGCAGTTTCCGGGGAGGTGTTTTCCTGCAGGAAAACGGCTCGCTCTTGCGCACCCGTGAAGGCGTGGGCGCGCTCGACGACGCGATTCGTTTTCTCCGCCACACGCAGCCCTTGTCCCTGCTGAACGCCTCGACCGGAATGTCGCAGGCAGCGGCCGAACATGTCATCGATCAGGCGGGCGGCGCCTTGGCCACGGTGGCTCCGATCGCAGCCATCCCGGCGCGCGATTGAATCGTCACGGAATCTGGAGCGGGACGTGGGGCGAAAACATTTCCTACGGCAAAACGAGTGCGCGCGAAATCGTGGTCGCGCTGATCATCGACGACGGCCAGCGGGCGCGGAAACATCGGAAGAACATTTTCAACCCGGCGTTTAATATTGCCGGCGCAGCGATCGGGTCGCACGCGCGCTATCGGACGGTCTGGAGCATCGAATTCGCAGGTGGCTATGCGGAGGGCGGGACGATTCCCCGCGGGACCCTGCTCGCCCGCAACCAGTAGCTCGCGTCTGTAGCTGCCTCCCTGTGGGAGGCACAAGTATCGGCTCCGCGCGCAAAGAGAAGATCGGTGCGCTCCCTCACGTTTCGCACAGCGAAACGGCTACAACTGTTTCGCACAGCGAAACGGCTACAGCTGCATCATCACTCGCCATTTTCCCGGCCCGGGTTTAAGTATCGCGCTCCCGATTATGGCCAAGCCCGACCTGCCCAAATCCGCGATCAGTCCGCGGCGCACTGAAGATTTCCCTGAGTGGTATCAGCAGGTCGTGCGC
>JBBSED010000002.1:0-191793 GCA_038240025.1 Chthoniobacterales bacterium | reverse complement strand
TCGCCGTTGCGCGGCTCGCGTGCGCCGAGGCCCCCGCCGATACGAATTCTCCGAAGCTGAGCGAGCCTTTTGTCTTCAATTTGCGTTCGCAGCGTGACAACGCGGTAAACGTGATCGCAAAGTCTATCGGACAGCACGACGAGATTCTTCGCGCCAAAGAGTTAGAGTCCGCGAATGCGCCCGTCCTCACCAAAGCTTTGGACCTCCTTCGATACATTCCGGTCAAGTTCAGCAGTAGCGATCCAGACGACTTCTTCACTCCGAACTACCTTCAACCGGGCTACGCCACAGCTCCTCGCAAGACACAGCTTTTTGATAAACGCTAATATCCAACCGGGCGATTCAAGCTTTCCATGACGCGAACCTCCCACCCTGCTACCACGCGCACGTTCGCCCGCGGTGGGTCATCTTGTTTTCGTTAGGCACAAACGATGAATAGATTTGAAAGTATCAACCTAAGGGAAGTCGAGACTCCCGATCTCGAGACTTTCTTCGAGCAGCAACTCGACCCGGAAGCGATCAGGATGGCTGCCTTCGTCGGTGCAGACCCCCAAGGTCAAGGTGCGCTTTCGCCGCTCATCGGGCCCAAATTTTGCATTCGGCCCGAATCACAAACAGGACGATCGTGGCCGAGGGACAAGTCGCTGGTCACATCGCGTGCTATCCGGATGGAGAAGGGATCGAAGTCACCTATTGGCTTGGCCGGGAGTTCTGGGGAAGAGGCCTGGCGACTCAGGCGCTCAATGAGATGCTCCGCTTGGTGGTCGATCGCCCGCTTTTCGCCCGGGCCGCATCGGACAACGTCGGGTCGCTAAGAGTGCTGGAGAAATGCGGCTTCGAAAGCATCGGAACAAACAAAGATTTCGCCAATGGCCGAGGCGAAGAAACGGAAGAATACATTCTTCGCCTGGATCTCGAGCAGGCCAGGGAATGAATTGGCTTCGCCCGCCGCGAGAGACCTCGCGCGGAAATCGACCTTGATCGCAGGCCCGGCGCTTACCCTCCCCGATAGCTCTCGGCACGGCCAGGACTCCTGGATTTTACTGGACCCTCCAGACCGGCATCCGGCTGCGGCAAACTCTCCGCAGCCTTCCCGGCGGAAGCATCGGTGCCGCTTCCACGAGTAAGCGGTCAGGCCAAAGGCGCGGGCTTCTCAACCCTCCTCTCACTCCCCCGCCACGAGCGCGGCTCCTCTAATAAAGAGACAGCTCCGCGAAAGGTCCTAATCCGCTCGACCCTTACGGGCTGAGCTTGTTCACCGTATTCGCGATCTCGTTCGCGACCCACATGCTCGTGCCGTCATAGAACAGCTAGACCGGGGCGTCGCCCACCGCGAACCTCTTCGAGCGGTGCGCGGAGAAGAGCCTCGTGAGCCTGTCATCGTTCCCATGGCCACCCACACACTTTTGCCGTCGAAGGCCAGGGCTTCGGGATCGTCGCCGGTTGGAAGGGTTGCCAGCACCGCGCCATCGCTCAACTGCAATCTGGTCACCGTAGAGTCATTAAAGCTGGAGAAGTAGATGCTCACCCCATCGAAAAGAGCCGCTACCGGCTGGTTCACGACTGGGAAAGTACCGAGCAATACATCATCACTGGCTCGCACCTTGATGATCTCGTCGGGGAAATTGACCCCGACCCACATATTCGCGCCATCAAAGGCAATGCCGTAACCCGCACCGTCGGCCGGCTCCACGTCGACCACCACGGCATCGCTCGCCCGCACTTTGGTGATCCCTCTAGGCCGCGCTGCTGCAAAAGGTGAGCGCGCAGGTGCAAAGCACTCAGCCCGCCCCACGCGTCGTCGCTGCCACCAATGACGCGACGAGCTACTCACACTGAAGCTTCGTGGCTAAGACCAGGGAGAGGGCCGGTTACAATTGCAGCATGAACATTCCCCGGCCAAAGGTCGCGGCGTAGAGCACGTTCGAGGCGGCGCGGTATTCGAGATCGGTCACCGGCACGTTCGGCAGCTTCGGTCCCGCGGTGCGCCAGCTCACGCCGTTATCCACGGATCGGAATACGCCCACGTCGCTCGCCACGTAGAGGGTCGCGCCGACCACGACCAGGTCGTTCACCGGCGCCTGCGGTAGGTTGCCCACGATGCTCGACCAGGTCAGGCCGCCATCGGTGGTCCGCAGCACATAGGTCAACGGAGAGCCCGCGCGGAAACCGGAGAAGGTCGCGTAAGCCACCAGCGCGTTCGCCGGATCTACCGTCACGCGAGTGACCCACGTCCCCGGCACATCGGAATCAGTGACCTGCGTCCAGTTCACGCCGAGATTGGTCGTGAACCACAGCCGGCCGTCATCGGTGCCGGCGAGGATCCGGTTCGAATCGGTCTTGGCGGCCGCGACGGTGGTCACCGTGCCGAAGACATAACTCGGGTCGCGCCCCGGTCCGCTGGTGAGGTCGGGGCTGATCACCGACCAATGGGACGCGCGATCCACCGACCGGTTGACCTGGTTGCCCGCGTAGTAGAGCACCGCTGAATTAGAAGGATCGAATTGCAGCGGGCTCAGCCAATTCCGCCGCGACGAAATCGTGGCGCCGGTAAAGTCGATGCCGCTATTGCCGCCGTCGGTGAAGCGCACGCATTCACCGTATTGACTGCAACCGTAAACGTCGTCCTGCACCGCCGGATCGATCAGCGCCTCGAGGCCGTCGCCGCCGACATAGGTGTTCCAACCCGTCCCGCCATAGGACCGGTTCACCCCGTTATCCTGCGCGCCTCCGACGAGTCGCTTCGCATCCTGTTCACTCACATCGACACTGTAGAACTGGGTGAACGGCTGACTGGTCGCCGCGACCCATTGATCGTTCGACCCATTCACGTCGGAGCGATAAGTGCCGCCGTCGTTCCCGAGATAGACGCGGCTCGGGACCTTGAGGTCCCACGCCATCGCATGATGATCCGCGTGCGGGCTGAACTCGGCCGTCCAACTCGCCCCACTGCTCTTCGACTCGCAAAGATAAACCCCAGCGGCAAAGACATGGGTCTGATCGAACGGATCGACCCAGAGCCGGCCGAACCACCAGCCATAACTCGATTGCGCGCCCGAGAGCGTCGAGCTATTCGCTAGCTTCGTCCACGAGTCGCCGCCGTTGTCCGATTGGTAGAAGCCCTGGAAAAACCCACTCGTTAGGTTGGCGATCACGTAGAGCCTTTGCGGATTCGACGCCGCGAGGGCCAGACCGATGCGCCCGTTGGTGGAGGCAGCCGCGGGCAGTCCGTTCGTGAGGCGCTGCCAGGTGGTTCCGCCGTCGGTGGTCCGGTAAACGCCGGAGCCGAGCCCGCCGTAGGTGCGCAGATCGGGTTCGCGCAGATGATCCCAGAGCGCGGCGTAGACCCGGTTAGGATTGGTCGGATCGATTGCGAGATCGACCGCGCCGGTGGTGTCGTTATCGCCGGCGAGCACGCGGTTCCAGGTGGTGCCGTTATCGGTCGAGGCGTAAACGCCGCGATCGCCGCCGTGATTATAAAGCTGGCCGGCCACGGCCGCGTAGAGATGCAGCGGATTTGCGGGATCGACCATGAGCCGGCCGATAGCCCCCGAGTTCGTGAGACCGACCCGCTGCCAACTCGCCCCGCCGTCGAGCGAGCGGTATATGCCCGAGCCGCCATAAGTGATGCTGCCGCCTCCGGGATTGGCTTCCCCGGTGCCGGCGAAGAGTGTGCCATTCGCAGTGATGAGGAGCGCGCCCATCGCTTGTGGATTCGTCGCTGGCCAGATGGAAGTGAAGCGGGAGCCTTTGTCCGTGCTTTTCCAGATGCCACCTGTCGCGGCCGCGATGTAAATGGTGTCCGCAGCCACCGGATCAACCGCGATGTCCACCACCCGGCCGCCAATATTGGTCGGTCCAGCAAATTTCCAGCCGCCTCTCGCCGGCGCTGACGCGGCGTCGGCCGCGGCGAGCGCTGCCGCCTGTGCCCCGGCACGCTCGAGCGCGCCGACGGGAATTCCGCCATGCACGACGCGTTGCGAAACAAACCAATCTTCGGGCGGACCCTCCCGCCGTTCCTCGTCCCGTGCGTTTTTTTTCTCGAACAAAAAACCGCATAGAAGCACTGCCCCAAGTGGCAAAACGAAACCAACCGCCAGACGAAATCCAACCGGACGCATATTCATTCGTGGCAGACTAGCGACCGAGCGAAGCCGGAGTCAATCCTGCGGAGATCGACTCCGCGGTTGAGCAGCCGAGAAGTCAGGCGTAAGCAGTTCGATGCATTTTCGCTCTCTCCTCTATGGCTTCTTACTCGCGGTGGCGACGCCGGCCTTCGCTGAACTCGGGAGCGCGCTCGATGCGCACGGCGGCCTGGAGAAGTGGCGCGGCTTTTCCGGCGTCGAATACGATCTCACCTGGAAATCGGCCAAGGGCGAGCGGCATGATCACCAGCTCTTCAATCTCCAGGACCGTTCTGGGTTGATCACGAGCGAAAAGTACACCCTCGGATCGAGCGGCGGGAACGTCTGGGTGAAGCCCGGGCCGGACGCCCTCGGGGGAATGCCGCCGCGTTTCTATATGGGGACGCCGTTTTATTTCTTCGGGATGCCGTTCGTCTTTGCCGATCCCGGGAGCAACCAGGAGTCGTTAGGCAAAAAGTCGTTTCGCGGGACGGAATACGACGCCTTCCGGATCACCTTTGCGAAGGGAACGGGCGACACCCCGGATGATTATTACGTCGCCTACCTCGACCCGGCTTCCGAACAGCTGAAGCTCGCGATCTACGTCGTGACCTATCCGAAAATGCGCGGCGACAAGACGATCGACCAGCTCGAGCGGCACGCGATCGTCTTCGACGAATGGCAAACGGTCGCTGGCCTGCTCGTGCCGAAGAAGGCGCAGTTCTATAAGTGGACCGGGACCGATCTGGAGGGCGACGTGCTCGGTGCGCTCGACTATTCAAACGTCCATTTTCTGAAAGACGCCCCCGACGCCGCGAAATTTGCAAAGCCCGCGGACGCGGTGGTCGCGCCGATGTGAGGGAGTTCTTAGCTCTCAACTCATGACTATGGACTCTCAACTTTCCCAGAAAGATAAACTCCGACTTCTCATCCTGCTCCTGGAAAGCCGGCACGGCGATTTGCGCGAGCAAAATCTCAACCGCCAGGGCAAGGGCCACTTCCACGTCGCGGGCATGGGCCACGAAGCGCTCGCCGCGATTTCGTTTGCGACCGAGGAAGATGATTACATTTGCGGCTACTACCGTGATCGCGCGCTCGTCCTTGGGCGCGGGGTCACGTCGCGCGAGCTGGCGCTCGATTATTTCGCGAAGCGCCAAGGGCAAAGTCACGGCCGGCAAATGCCGTCGCATTACAGCTACGCCGCGCGCCACATCTGGAGCGTGCCGACACCGACGGGCGCGCAACTTCTCCCGGCCTGCGGCATCGCCTGGGGGTTGAAACTCGACGCGAAACCGAACCTCGTCATCGCCACGATCGGCGACGCGGCGACGCGGCAGGGCGATTTTTTCGAGGCGATCTGTTTCGCGAAAGAGAAGCAACTGCCGGTGCTCTTCATCGTTGAGGACAATGCCTACGGCATCAGCAGTCCGACCCGGGAGATCAACCCGCTCGCCATCGACGTGCTCCAGCCTAACGACTGGCAAATCGTCGACGGCAGCGACGTCGGCGCGGTCCATGCCGCGGGCCAGACCGCGATGAAATCGATCCGTGCGGGCGGGGGCCCGGTTTTTCTCTGGGTGAAAATGGAGCGGCTCTCGAGCCACACCAGCTCGGATGATCACAAGCTCTACCGCAGCGCGGCCGAGATCGAAGGCCTCGCCAAGGCCGATCCCCTCACCAAGTGGAAAGAGCAGCTCATCGCCGACGGCGATCTCAGCGCAGAAGACTTCGTTAGGCTGGAGCAGGAGATCAAGGAACGAATCCGCCAGGAGTTCATCGACGCGGAGAAAAGTGAAGATCCGACCGCGGACGAATTGGAATTACAGATCATCGGCGAATTGCCGGAACTCGACGACGAGATCCTGCCCGCGGGCAAGTACCGGATCGGCGACGTCGTCAATCAAACCCTGCGCGCCGGCCTCACGAAAGATCCGGGCCGGATTATTTTCGGCGAAGACATCGAGGATCCGAAAGGGGGCGTCTTCCGGCTCACGCAAAAGCTTTCGACCGAATTCCCCGAGCAGGTTTTCAATTCGCCGCTCGCGGAATCGACCATTCTCGGCGTCGCCTGCGGCCTCGCTTCCTACGGCAAACGGCCGGTCTTCGAAGTGCAGTTTGTCGATTTCATCAACCCGGGCTGGAACCAGCTCGCGACCAATCTCTCCACCCTGCGCTGGCGATCCTTCGGCACTTGGACCTGTCCCGTTGTCCTCTACGCGCCCTACGGAGCTTACCTCCCCGGCGGCAGTCTCTGGCACAGCCAGGCGAACGAAGCTCCCCTCGCCCACTACCCTGGCATCAACATCGTCATCCCGAGCAATCCCGCCGACGCCGCCGGCCTCCTTTGGACGGCGATGCATTGCGACGACCCGACGATCGTCCTCATCCCGAAACACCTGCTCTGGGCGGAACATGAATCCACCGAGCCGCTCCGCGCGGTCTCGTTAGGCAAAGCGCGCACTCACCAGGTCGGCTCCGATGTCACCGTTGTCGCCTGGGGCAACACGATGGAGAAATCGATCGAGGCGCTCGCGAAACTCGGGGACCGCGCCAGCGTCGAATTGATCGATCTGCGCTCGATCGCGCCTTGGGATCGCGAGCAAATCGAAGAATCCGTGCGCAAGACCGGCCGCCTCGTCGTGGTGCAGGAGGACACGGAAAATTGCAGCGTCGGCCAGATGATCATCTCGCATCTCACCGGCATCAGCGACATCTGGGACGCGATGATCAGCCCGCCGCTCCTCGTGAGCAAAGGCAACGTCATGATCGGCTATAACCCGATCTACGAATACGCCGCGCTGCCAGACGTCGAGCGCATCGTGAGGGCAATCGAGCGCTCGGTTGCCACTAAATCGGAGCGCGTCATTTCAGCGGCGGGTGGGTCATCCGTCCCGACGAAACTGCCGGCCGCGACAACGGCTGCAACGACCAAAGCGCCGTCTTCAAGCACGCAAAAAATCATCGTCCCGATCATGGGCGAAGGCATTCGTTCCGCGAAGGTGGTTGCGCTTCTGAAACAACCAGGCGACCGCATCGAGCTCGATGACGCCCTTTGTGAAGTCGAAACCGACAAAGCCGTTTACCCGATCGAGTCCTCTTTCGCCGGCACGATGGGCGAATGGAAAACCGCCGTCGACGAGACCGTCGAGATCGGTCAGGAACTCGGCAGCATTCTGGGTGAAGGCGCAGAGTGGGACGAGCAATTTGAAGCCGCCGTCGAAGCCTCCCCGCTCAAAGAAAAACCGGCAGCTTCTACGCCCCCGCCCGCAAAGAAACGCACCTCCCGGGAACCCGCGCTCTCCGCCACGATCACGCGCAAACTCGGTCGCGTCGTTCCGGCTAACTTGCAGATCGACGCCCGCTGGGAAGAAGTCCGCGCCGCCCGCGATGCGGCCAAGAAAACCGACGGCAAGAACGCCCCCTCTCCTTCCGTGATGGTCGCGTGGTCCGTCGTCCGCGCGATGGAAAAACACGCCGCTTTCCGCAGCGTGATGCAGGACGACGACCAAATCATCGAGCAGGAAGATTTCGATCTCGGCGTCGCAGTCTCGTTAACCGACGACCGCCTCGCCACCGCGGTCATCACGGCCGCGAACACTTTGGCCTGGCCCGATTTCGTTAGGCGCTATAACGAGACCGTCGAGGCAACGCGCCAGGGTCGAGTCGACGCGATGAACGCGCCGCTCGTGATCAGCAGCCTCGGTGCCTTCGGCGTCCGCGCGGCTGCGCCGATCGTCGTGCCGCCTTCAGTCGGCACGCTCTTTGTCGGGTCGGCCCACCAGGAGCTCATGCCGAACGGCAAGCAGGCGCACCCGGTCGAAGTGATCACGCTCTCGCTCACCTTCGATCATCGGGTCGTGAATGGCGCCGGCGCCGCGAACTTCGTGCACGAAATCAAGGAATTGATCGAAGCCTTCGCGATCCCAGTGGTCGCGAATGTATCCTGACAGCGGCGGAGGCTTTTTCTGGGGAGCACAGGCCGCTGGCCTGTGGGCGAAGGCCGCTGGCTTCGCGAACTTTCGAAGCGCTGACATGGCGGAAAGCTAGCGGGATTCCCTAGCGGTTGAACGTCAACATCCGCGCATAACGAATGCGAACGTTCGCGACCATGTCACGGCGCCGAAAGTTCGCCGACGCGGGCCGCGTCGGCCAACAGGCCAGCGGCCTGTGCTCCCCGGATTACTTGCGCGACGCCTTATTTCCCTAACAATTCCCGAGCAACGGGAAAGATCAGGTCTGCCCATGCTGCATAGGCTTTCGCAGAAGGATGAAGCCCATCCCCCGCAACCAGCGACGAGTCTTTCCCCATCTGTTCGCTCAGGGGAAAAATATCCACCAGGCGCAATCCCCCTCGCTCCGCTTCTTCCGCGATCACGGCGTTGAAGTCGGCGAGGCCGGCCGCGAGGTCGCGTCCGCGCGCATAGGTCGGTCCATCTGGCGTGACCGCGAAATTCGGAATGTTGATCACGAGCAAGCGCCGCTCGTTAGGCAACGCTTCCCGCATCGCGTCGAGCAGCGTGGCGACATTGGCGCGAAAAATAGCGGGCTCCACGCCCTGCACCCAATCGTTCACCCCGAGCATGAAGGTCCCGAAATCCGGCCGCGCGGCCCGAAACAGCGGCAGCTCCTTCTCGATCGCATCGCGTGTCGTCCAGCCGGTCTGCGCGGGATTGGAAACCAGTTCGACCGGGATGCCACTTGTCGTTAGGCCGCGCGCGAGCAACGCCGGCCATGACTCCGCTTCAGTCGCGCCTTCGCCGATCGAATAGGAATCGCCGATCACAGCATAACGAATGGGCGAAGGAGCCATCAGCCGGATTCTGCCGTGCGCCGCGGGCCGCGCAAAGCCGCTTTTTGCCGCAGGCCGGGACGCGGTAAATTGCCGTATGCCCCGCGCCATCATCCATCTCGACATGGATTGCTTCTACGCTGCGATCGAAGTGCGCGACCGTCCGGAGCTGCGCGGCAAGCCGGTGGGCGTCGGGGGCGCGCGGGACCGGCGCGGCGTGCTCACGACCTGCAATTACGAGGCGCGAAAATTCGGCGTGCACTCGGCGATGCCGACCTTCATGGCGCTGCAGCGTTGTCCGAAACTCATCGTGCTTCCGACCCGCTTCGACGTTTATCGGCGCGAGTCGGCGGTCATCCGCGCGATCCTTCATCGCTTCACTCCACTGGTCGAGCCGCTCTCGCTCGACGAAGCCTATCTCGATGTCACCGATCATCCCGGCGCGCCCGGCCCGCTCGCCGAGGTGATTCGCAATCTCATCTTTCGCAAAACCAGGCTCACCGCCTCTGCCGGGATCGCGCCGAACAAACTCGTCGCGAAAATTGCGAGTGATCTCAAGAAGCCGAACGGCCAATACGAAGTCGCACCTAACGACGTCCCGGAATTCATGGCCGCGCTCCCGGTGCGCAAAATCTGGGGCATCGGCGCGGTCACCGAGCAGAAGCTGCAGCAGCACGGCATCACGACCTGCGGCGAACTGCAGCGTTTCACCCGGCCACAGTTGCAGGAGCAGTTTGGCAAATTCGGCGCGGAGCTCTACGACCTCTCGCGCGGGATCGACGACCGGCCGGTCGAGCCGCACCGCGAGCGCAAATCGCTGAGCAACGAGGAGACGTTCTCGATCAATCTCGAAACCCTCGAAGCCTGCGAGGAGCGTCTGGAGGAACTCTTCGCCGAGTTGATGGCCGAGCTCGCGCAAAAGGAAGCGAGCCGCGCGGTCACGAAGATTTTCGTGAAGCTGAAGTTTGCCGATTTCACCCGCACGACCGTGGAACGGGCCGGACTCACTCCGTCGTTAGGCGACTACCGCACGCTGCTCGCAGAAGCCTTCGCCCGCACCGGCAAAAGTGTGCGCCTGATGGGCGTCGGCGTGCGCTTCGCCCCGATCGCGGAACCAGCAGTCGCCCAGTTGCCGCTCCTATAGACCTTCGCTCTGCGAAACGCGCGCGGAAAAATGCGATGCTGGAACCGCGCTTCGCAGTGCGAACCGCGGCTTCAGAGGTGCATCCTTGATCGCTGGCGCGCTACGGCACGACGATCAGCGTGAGATCGTTCCCATCGCCGCCCTCGTAATCGACTTGATAGGTGTTGCTGCCGGCGGTGAACGTCGAGTTATCGACCAGGTTGGCGAAGGCGCCGGCGATCGGCGTTGCGGCCGTGTCGCTGATGGCGGTGAAGACTCCTGCGGTGAGCTTCTTATTGGCGAGTTGCTTGAAACTAAACTGCGCGCCGCTCTCGATCGTGACGCCATTGGCGATCACCTCGTCTGCTTCAGATCTCTTTGTTTTGAGCCTGTAAGTGTAGGTGCTGTTTCCTTTGAAGGTGAGCGCGCTTTGAATCGTGAGGGTGGTCGTCCTCTTCGCGCCCGCCCCCGGTGCAAGGAACGCTCCCGGACCGCTCCCGGTGCCGATTGTGGTTGCGCCAGCGATGATGCCTTTGCCGCTGAGCGTGCCGGCGTTCACCTTGACCGCTCCGGTGCCAGTTGCAGACCCGCTCCTATTGCTGACTTGCAGCGTACCCGCGCTCACGGTGGTAGCTCCAGCATAAGTGTTAGCCCCGCTCACCGTCAGCGTGCCGCTTCCGATTTAAGTCAGTGAGCCGCTGTCCTGAATCCTCCCGGAGAAAGTCGAGCTCAGGTTATTGCTCCCGATACTTAGGTTGAGGTTACCTAAGAACACCTCGCCGTCTCCTTCGAGCGAGCCAATCGCCACGCTCGGTTTTTCGCTAGCGCTGACATTGAGACTTCCATCACCGAATACTTTACCTGTGCGGTGTCGCCCGTGGAATCGTTCTCAAACGCAATCGAGCCGCCAGTTCCGCCATTCAAGCCTCCATCGGCAACTAGAGTGGCATTCCCCGCATTGGATTTATCGATAAATCTAGTCTTCCCGCCAGCGGCGCCAGCGTCAGTAGCTCCTTCGGAAGTGATAATGGCATTGGCAGCCCCGGAGCCAAACCAGAAAGTAAGCGTACCGCCGCTGGCGCCGCTCTCCACGCCAGCTTTGTTCGTAATCACAGCCGTGTCTGCTTTCGAATTATTAAAGAAATCGGCTTCCCCTCCACCTGCACCGCTTACCACTCCTCCCTGGTTAATAATAGTCGCGCTCCCGGCGCTCGCGCCGGCCGAGAACTGGACAAGGGCAGGAACTCCGCCGCTGATGGTTGGCCCTTCAGTCATAAACGTCGTTAACTTACCGGCGGTTCCGCCAATCCCGAATCCAAATGATCCTGAGGTACCAGAGCCGTCTGTTGTTGCCACAAAAGTCTGAACGGCGTTTGATTCGTTGCTAATACCGTTTCCCTGAATGCTGAACGAATTACCAGGCGTGGACGTGATCTCGTAGGCACTGGCCCCAACGTTAAACACAACGCTAAAGAGACTGGTTGCTCCCGAGAGCGAGATTCGCGTCGTATTCGATACGCCAAAGGTGGCTGTATCGAAGGGCCCACCGGGAACGCACTCGCAAGACCAGTTGGCAGCTGTGTTCCAATCGTTGTTGCTGGGATTTGGAATCCACGTGCCGCTGCCAGCGTAGGTGCCTGACACCAGCGAACCAAAAAGCGCCAGCGTAGTAAACATTGTGCACGCCGCGATCCGCACGAATCGCGCAAACACCCGAGAGTAGCCGAGGCCATTATTATTCTTTTTCATCATTTCATTCCTTTTGTTAAGCGAGAGGAAACAGAATGCTGATGAGAGAATCCAGAGGGGATTTGCTGATTTCATTGCCCGGGGTATCAAAGCTCGCGTCCGAAGTCACGATCTTGTTTCATTAGGCCCGAATTTCTTTTCGTTGGCTCCGTCGCGCGACAGCCAGGGAGGCCGAGACCGAAGAGGTGTGTCAGACTAAAAAATGAAAGCGAGGGAAGTGAATTAGCTCTTTTCGGGGTTCCGGTTTACGAGCAACTTTCGATGGCAATCCAGAGCTGCACTCGTTAGGCCAGCACAGCTAATGGTGTTCACAACCCGCGGTCTGGCAGCCTGAATTTGTGTAGAGACGCACCTCGCAGGTGTAGAGAGGCGGTCGAGTCGGCGCAAAGCCGGCAGCCCGACCTCGCGTTGCGGGCGACATGCCCGCCTCTACATTTTCGGCGCGAAGGAAGCGACGAATTGCACGAAGGCTGGATCGTCGCGCAGCGGCTCCCAGCTCGGATCGACCCGGAGATAGCCGTAACTCAAATAACCCGGCAATCCCATGAGCTTGTGCAGAAGCGCGAGGGCCTGATCCTTTTCGCCCGTCCAAGTGCAGACCTGCGCGAGGCCTTGCAAGACCAGCACCCCGTCGTAAGCGTCGCGCGAGACCGGCATCAGCTCTACCGCGCGCCGCGCCTCGGAGAGCGCCCTCTCTTTTTCGCCGAGGCCGGCATCGACCTGGGCGAGGACGGCGAGCGTGCGCGGGTCTTCCGGTTTGATCGTTAACCGCCGTTCGAGAATCTTCCGCGCTGCGCCAAAGGCCTCCTGCGCTTTTGGCTTATCGCCACGCGCGCGGGCGATGGCCGCTTCATACCAGGCGCGCGGGTAGTAGAAACTGAAGTCGACTTCCTGAAATTCCTCCCGCGGCGAAGCCGCGAGGACGCGACTCGCGGCCTCGTAATCGTGCGTGATCAACGCCAGCAGAATACGGAGCGAGGTTTCACCGCCGCCGACATCGAGATCCGGCGGGGCGTGCGCGAGCGCGGCCCGCAAATCGTCCGGGTTGCCCCGCGCTGAGAACGGAATCGACTCTTTCCGGAAACGGACGATCGCCGAATCGAGGCCCGCGTCGATCGCCTGCTGGTAGGTGGCGATGGCCGCGTCGTATTGCCGCAGCAGAATATAAGTGTCGGCGAGCAGGTTGACCGCGTTGGGATTCCGCGGGTCGAGTTTTACCGCCGACTCGAAGTCGCGCTTTGCCTCCTGCCATTGCCCGAGCCGACGTTCGATGTAGCCCGCGAGGACGAAAAATGCCGGGGAGTTTGGGAGGCCGGGGCGGGCCCGCGCGATCTCCTTTTGCGCGCTCGCATAGTCGCGCAGCCCGCGAAAATAATGGCCCGCCATCGAGAGATGCGCCTCGGCTGAATCCGGTTGCAGGCGCAGCGCCGTCTGCGCCGCCGCATCCGCCTGCGCAAGCCGCGCGGGCGTCGGATCGAGGTCGAGAAAATACAGCAGATCGTGTGCGCGCGCGGCGTAGGCGTAGGCGAGCACAAAGCCCCGATCGCGCGCGGTGACTTCGTCGAGAAAACGGAGCGCTTTGAAAAATGAAACGCGCGGATCGGGCGCATCGAGGTAGCTGTCGATCAGCTCTTTCGCCTGGAGATAAAGGTCGTAGGCGACCAGATCGTGCGTCGGCCGCTGCTCGATCTCGGCTTTTTCCTGGGGCGATATTCGCGCCTGCAATTGCGCCACGATCGACTGCGCGATCTGGCTCTGGATCGCGAACGTATCCGTCAGATCCCCATCGTAGGTGTCGGCCCAGAGCTGCTCGTCGGAGCGGGCGTCGATAAGTTGCGCGCTCACGCGCAGCTGGTCGTGTTCGCGTTGCACCGAGCCCTGGAGAATGAAGGCGACGCCGAGTTGGTGACCGATCCGCGGAATGTCGCGCGCGAGCTCGCTCTTGTATTGCTCGACGCTGGTGTGGCCGATGACTTTCAGGTCCGCGACTTTTGCGAGATCGGTCAGGATCTGGTCCTGCACGCCATCCACGAAAAATGCGCTCTCCTTTTCTGCGCTCAGGTTTTGAAATGGGAGGACGGCGATGCTTTTCTCGAGCACCTGCCGATTCGTTAGGCGCGCGCCTTCTTTCCACGGATGCCAAAACCAGTAGCCGGAGAGCGCGAGCGCGGCCACCGCCGTGCCCACCAGGGCGAGCACCCAGACCTGGCGCCGGCTGGTCACGTGCAGCCCGGAGACGTTGGAGGTCCGCTGGATCCCGGTACTGGTGATGTCGAAGGCCCACGCGAGTACGAGAGCGAAGGGAAAGCCGACCGCGATCAGGACGACGAACATTTGCTGCACCCATTCCGCGGCGTGGAAGATCGGGAGGATCGTCCCGCCGATCTGGACGAGACCGGAAGCGACCACGCCGTAAGCCAAGGCGACGCGGTAAACTCGCCGGTGTTGCAGTTCCCGAAGAAAGCCGCGCATTGGTTAGGCTAAACTAACCATGCGATGGGCGCGGCGCGAGAACCGCTAACGTTTCTCCGCTGCGTAGGCGATCTCGCCGCCCACGATCGTCATCATGCAATGGGTTTGCGGGATTTCCCGCTCGGGAATCTTCATGATGTCGGCCGAAAGAATGGTGAGATCGGCCAGCTTCCCGGCTTCGATTGCGCCTTTGTCGTGCTCTTCGAAAGCGGCGTAAGCCGGCCAGCGCGTCAACATTTTCAAGGCCTGTTCGCGGGTGACCGCCTCCTCCGGATGCCAGCCGGGGCCGGAGAAACCGTCGAGGCTTTTGCGCGCGACCGCAGCGTAGAATTCGATCATCGGTTCGCCGCGCTCGACCGGTGCATCGGAGCCGGCGACGACGATCGCACCGCTCTTCAACAAACTCTGCCAGGCATAGGCGCCCGCCAGGCGCTTCATCCCGAGCCGGCTGGGTGCGAAGAACAAATCACTGATCGCGTGCGACGGCTGCATCGAGGCGATCACGCCGAGCTTGGCGAAGCGCGGGAGATCCTGCGGGCTGAGAATCTGCGCGTGCTCGACGCGCCAGCGCGGCTGCTTGATTTTGCGCTCGTTAGGCGAAACCGCCTTAAAAGCTTCTTCGTAGAGATCGAGAATGGTGCGGTTCGCGCGATCGCCGATCGCGTGAGTCTCCACTTGAATCCCCTGGCGCAGCGCCTCCGTGAGCATCGGGCGCAGGTCGCTTTCCTTCTGGGTGAGAAATCCAGACGTCTCCGGCGCGTCGGAGTATGGCTGGAGCAGCGCGGCGCTGCGCGAGCCTAACGAGCCGTCGAAAATCACCTTGATCGTGCGGGTAGTGAAATGATGATCGGCTTCATTCAGGACCGGGCCGTTCTTCAGGAGCCACTCCGCAGGCGCGCCCGGGCCGTAAACCGCGTTGTAGATGCGCAACTTCACTTTCCCAGCGCGGTAAAGCCGACGCATTCCCTCCACTTCCCGGAGATAACTCCCAGCGTTTTGGATTTCGCACCAGCCGAGCCGCAGACTGCGTTGCACGCCTAACAAAAAGGCCTGCTCGCTTTCCTCCGCGGTCGGCGCCGGCATTTTTTTTGCAACCAGCTCGATCGCATTGTCGAGGAGCATCCCAGTGGCGGCGCCGGTTTTGTCGCGCCCGATTTCACCGCCGAACGGGTTGGGCGTCTTCTCGTTTATTCCGGCGAGCGCAAGCGCGCGGCTATTGGCAACCGCGCCGTGACCGTCGGCGCGGGTCAGGAATACCGGATCGTTAGGCGCAATTTTGTCGAGCTCCTGGCGGGTCGGGAAGACCGGCGGCTTCCAGAAAGTCTCGATCCAACCGCGACCGGTAATCCATAAGCCCGGCTTGCTCGCGTCGACCCGCGCTTTCACTTTCGCGAGGAAGGCATCGAGGCTGCGGACGCCTTCCAGATTGAGCTGCACCTCGCGCTCGCCGACGCCGAGGATGTGGTAATGCGAATCCGTTAGGCCGGGAACGACCGTCGCGCGGTGGAGATCGATCGTGCGGGTTTGCGGGCCCGCGAATTTTTTCGCTTCCTCGTTAGAGCCCACAAAGGCGATCCGGGAGGCTTTGATCGCGATTGCTTCGGCGTGCGGTTGCGCGTCGGAGACGGTGTAAACGTTGCCGTTGAGCAGGACGGTGTCGGCGGAAGGTTCTGCTGATAATCGCGGGAGGATTAGGAGCAGGATTAGGAGCAGGAGGAAGGATTTCACGTCCAGTTAGGGAGGCGCTTTTCGAGGTAGGCGGCGATGCCCTCTTTCGCTTCCGGCGACTCGCGCGCTTCCATGTGATGCTGCAAGGCGCGGTCGACGTCCTGTTGCACCGAAGTCGACCAGAGTTCCTCGAGTAGTCGCTTGGAGCTGGCGAGCGCGCCGGGCGCGTTCTGGAGAATCGAAGCCGTCAGTCTCTCGACTTCGTTTTCAAGTTCGTTAGGCGAAACGACTCGGTTGACGAGACCGATTTCGCGGGCCCGCTCCGCCGTGATCAGCTCGCCCGTGAAAAGGAGTTCACGCACGTCGCGTTCGCGGAGCTGGCGGCGGAGAAAAGTCATGACCAACCCTGCGACCAATCCCCGCTTCGCTTCCGGGTAGCCAATTTTCGTTCGCTCCGCCGCGACCACGAAATCGCAGGCCGACATCAAACCCGCGCCGCCCGCGACCGCCGCTCCATGAATTTGTGCGATCGTGACCAGCCGCGTTTGGCTGACCGCGAGGAGCATCTGCGCAACGGCGTCCGCGGATTGATGCGCGCGTTCGGAGATCGTGGTTTCGTTCAAGTCGAGACCGGCGCAGAAAGCTTTGCCGGCGCCGCGCAGAACGAGGACGCGTTGCGCGGATTCCGCCGCGGCGGCCTCGACCGCGTCGGCGATGTCTCGCATCAATTCGATCGTTAGGGCATTGCGCCGATCGGGCCGGTTGAGGGTAAGAATGGTCGTGCGATCCTTTTGCTCCACGAGAACGTCGGACATGACCATGATTCCACCCGCGCCCGAAAAAGAGCAACCTGTGAAGCTGATCGAATGCCCGCGTGATGCCTGGCAGGGCTTGCCCGGATTCATCCCGACGGAGCGGAAGGTGGAATACCTGCGTGCCCTCATTGCCGCGGGTTTTCGGCATCTCGACGCGGTGAGTTTTGTGTCGCCCAAGGCGGTTCCGCAGTTGGCCGATAGCGAAGCGGTCCTGGCCGAACTGCAGCCGCCTAACGATGTCGAGATCATCGGGATCGTGGCGAATGAAAAAGGCGCGGAGCGAGCCCTCGCGACCGGCGCGGTGACGACGCTCGGGTTCCCCTGCTCCATCTCGGAGTCGTTCTTGCAGCGGAATCAGCGGCAATCGGCGGAGGAGAATTTGGCGGTCCTTCAGGCGA
Organism: Chthoniobacterales bacterium; assembly: GCA_038240025.1. Classification (GTDB taxonomy): domain Bacteria; phylum Verrucomicrobiota; class Verrucomicrobiia; order Chthoniobacterales; family UBA10450; genus Palsa-1392. Next base: position 174,655 of record JBBSED010000002.1, on the reverse strand, counting down.
TCGTGGCGCTGGTGCCGGACGTGGTGGTGTATGTTTCGATGGCGTTTGGGAATCCCTACGGCGATCCCTGGAGCAGGGAGCTGCTGCGCGAGACGGTGGCGCGGATCAAGTCGTTGGGCGTGCCGTCCATTTCGCTCGCGGATACGACGGGCATGGCGACGGCGGAGCTGGTCGCGGAAGTGCTGTGGGAAATGCGCGGAACGGAAATTGGCCTGCATCTGCACAGCACGCGGGCGACGGCGGCGAAGAAGATTCTAGCCGCTTACGACGCCGGCTGCCGGCGTTTCGATTCCGCCCTGGGTGGGCTCGGGGGCTGTCCTTTTGCGCAGGATGAGCTCGTCGGAAACATCCCCACGGAAGAAGTGCTGCGCGTTTTGCAGGAGCGCGGGGCCGTTCTGCCGAGGCCGCGCGCGCTCGCCGGTCTGTTGGAAATGAACCGGGAAATCGACGTCGAGTTTTCGGCCTAACGACCGATCACTTCTCTTCGGCCCGATCAGCGGTCGTCCATCTTCTTACCAGTTGTTGCCGGTAGATATACCGGTTAAGTTGAAAACATGTCCGCCACCTCACCGGTGCGAAGGGGAGCCCTCTCCATGGCCGCACTCGCCGCTCTGTCGCCCCTCGAACAGGTCGAGACGATTCGCAAAGGCGTGGCCGCGCAGGTCTTTGACCAGGTCGCCGCGGCGCTGGATATCGGGAAAGAATCGCTCGCGCGGACGCTGAACATCAACGCGCAGACTCTGCGCAAAAGGAAATCGCGCGTGCTCTCGGCGGAGGAAGCGGAAAAGAGTCTGCGCGCGGCGCGGGTGTTTGCTTTCGCGAGTGATGTGCTCGGCGGCGCGGACGATGCCCGGCATTGGTTGAAACAGGAGATTCCCGCTCTCGGGGGCAAACCGCCGCTCGCTTTACTCGACACCGATGTCGGTACGCAGGAGGTGACGAATCTCCTCAACTGCATCAAGTGGGACCTGTATGCGTGACTTTATACCGCATCAGCTCGGCGGCCCGGCGGACTGCAGCGCAGGCCTTTAGCGGCGAGGGAGCGCTGCACGGCAGCGGACGTTGGAATTCCGCGGGGACGCGGCTGGTTTACACCTCGAGTTCCGTTGCCCTTGCCTGCCTCGAGACCTTGGTGCACCTGCGCCCGCCGCGGCGTTTGATCGAACGCTGGCTCTTCACGATCGAGGTCCCCGACCGATGGGTCGAAGCGCTGCCGGACACCCCGGGCGGATGGGATTCTGAACCCGCCAATGCGACCAGCCGGACGGTGGGCGATCACTGGATCAAGGAGGAGCGGAGCGTGGCGCTGCTCGTGCCGAGCGTGATCATTTCCCTCGAGCAAAACGCCCTGATCAATCCGCGCCATCCACGCTTCCGGATCGATTGGGTGCAAGGCCCGGTGCGGTTCCGTTACGATCCGCGGTTAGAGTAGGACGACGGACTGGCCGAACGAATCAAACCTGGACCACGCCCATGTGGAAGTTCGCCTTCGGCATCGGGCGGCTGACGTAGCCTAACAAGTCGATGAGGACTTTGCGGGTATCTTCCGGTTGGATGATCGCGTCGACCCAGCCGCGGGCGGCGCCGTAGCGGATGTCGGTCTGTTCCTCGTAGGTCTCCTTCACCTTGGCGCGGAGTTGCTCGAGCTCTTCGGCGCTCGCTTTCTTGTCTCCACGATCGCGCGATTTGGCGAGAACGGAGAAGACGGTGTCGCTCGCCTGGGCCGCGCCCATCACGGCATAACGCGCGTTCGGCCAAGCGAGGATGAAGCGCGGATCGTAAGCCTTGCCGCAAAGGGCATAGTTACCCGCGCCGAAAGAGCCGCCGACGACCACGGTGATCTTCGGCACGATGGAATTGCTGACCGCGCTGACCAGCTTTGCACCGCTGCGGATGATCCCGCTTTGTTCCGCGTCGCGGCCGACCATGAAGCCGGTGACGTCCTGGAAAAAAATGATCGGCAGTCCTGTCTGATTACAATCCATCACGAAGCGCGCGGCCTTGTCGGCGCTGTCGGGATAAATCACGCCACCCATCTGAATGCCGGCTTTTTTTGTGCGGACCTGTTGGCGCTGGTTGGCTACGATGCCAACAGAATGCCCGCCGATTCGGGCATAGGTGGTGACGAGAGTTTTACCGTAGTCGGCTTTGTATTCGTCGAGCGAGCCGGCGTCGATGATCGAGGCGAGCAGGTCGCGCATGTCATATTGCTTTTGACCTTCGAGGCTGATCAGGTCGTAAACCGCCTCCGGCTTTTTCTCCGGCGCGCTCGGTTTCTTTTTCGCGCCATTTTTCTTGGCGGCCTCCGCTTCCGGGAGATGACCGACTAACGAACGCAGCCGCTTCAGGCACGAAGGATCGTCCTTTTCGTAGAAGTCGACCGTGCCGCTCACTTCCGCGTGCATCTGCGCGCCGCCCAGTTCTTCGGCGTCGACGATCTGGCCGATCGCGGCCTGGACTAACGAAGGCCCCGCGAGATAAAGCCCGCTGCCTTCCGTCATCAAAACTTTGTCGCAGAGCACCGGGAGATAAGCGCCGCCGGCGACGCAGTTCCCCATGATCGCCGCGAACTGCGGGATGCCAGCGGCGGAGATGACGGAGTTATTGCGGAAGATCCGGCCGAAGTCGTCTTCATCGGGAAAAATCTCGTCCTGCATCGGGAGGAAAACGCCGGAGGAATCGACCAGGTAAATGATCGGGAGCGCGCTCTCGAAGGCGATGCGCTGCGCGCGGATGAGCTTCTTCGCGGTTTGGGGAAAGAAGGCGCCGGCCTTCACGGTCGCGTCGTTCGCGATGATCATGCAGGAGATGCCTGCGACCTTGCCGATACCGACGACCGCGCCAGCGGCCGGCACGCTGCCCCACTGGTCGTACATTTTGTAGGCGGCCCAGAGCCCAAGCTCGAAAAAATCGGAGCCGGGATCGAGCAGCTTTTCGATCCGCTCGCGCGCGGGTAAGCGGCCGCGTTTGCGCTGGCGTTCCTGGCCGACTTTGCCGCCGCCTTCGCGGAGGATTTCTTCTTCCTGGAGGATCGCCTCGCAGCGGGCTCGGAGTTCGTTAGGCGGAGAGGCGGGAGCGCGGGAAGTCATCGGCTGGACTTACTGCGACGAAGGCTCCGGGGCAAGCGAACCGCGGTGTCAACGTTTCGCTGTGCGAAACGCGGTGGATGAATAGACCGCGAGAGTCGAGACCCGCGTTTCGCACAGCGAAACGTCTACACGCCTAACCGAGGTGCAGGACTCGCTAGTAAACGTCGACTTCGGAGCGGTAGCCGGAATCGCCGCGAATCGAGCTGAGGCGCCGCCGCATCGCGCGTTCGGACTCCGGCCGGTTGATCCGTTCCATCGCCATTTTCACGATCCAAGGGATGACCGCGAGGGTGCCGACGGAGACGAGCGCGATCGCGGTCGCCTGGCGCGCGGGGCGATTGAAGCGCTCGGCCACGAGCAATCCCACCCCGAGGCCGAAGGCGGTGCGGGTGAGAGTCAACAATCCGTCCAAGGGCAGCGCTTCGGCTGTTTTTGGAATGGATAACAAAATTGACATCGCCTAACCTTATAGCTCTCGACGCCGGAAAAAGAAACGGGAATTCTCTTCACTTGCGCTGTTCGCCGCTGCTGCCCATCTCATGACGAATTCCCTCTACGCTCTCATCCTCGCCGGCGGCAGTGGAGAGCGTTTCTGGCCGCTCAGCCGGCGGTCGCGGCCGAAGCAGTTGCTCCGGCTCGTCTCGGAGAAAACGCTGCTCGAGGAAACGATCGACCGCCTCGAGGGCCTCGTGCCGCACGAGCGAATCCTGATTCTCACCAACGTGGAGCAGGAAACCGCAGTGCGCGCGCTGCTCCCGGATTTCCCGGCGGAAAACATCGTCGCCGAACCCGCGAAACGCGATACCGCCGCCGCCGTGGCGCTCGCCACCGGCTGGGTGGCGCGGCGGGATCACCAGGCCACGATGCTGGTTTTGCCGGCGGATCATGTGATCAAGCAGCGCGACGCCTTCCAGCAGACCCTGCGGACCGCGGTGGCCGCCGCGGAGGAGACGGGGGCGATGGTGACGATCGGGGTGAAGCCGACTTGGGCCTGCCCTGGGTTTGGCTACATCGAGCAGGGCGCGCCGGCCACGTTGAAGCATCTCTCGCCGGCGAATCCGGTCTTTCGCGTGGTCCGTTTCCGCGAGAAACCAAACGCCGAACTGGCTGACCGCTTCCTGCGCGACGGGAAGTTCCGCTGGAACGCCGGGATGTTCGTCTGGTCGGTGCCGACGATGCTCCGCGAGTTCAGCCGGCACGCGCCGCAGCTCGGCGATTTCATCTCGCAACTGCGCGCGCCGGATAACTGGGAGCCGACCCTGCGCGACGGTTTTCGCCATCTGCCGCGGATCTCTTTCGATTACGCGATCATGGAAAAAGCGGATCGCGTCCTGATGGTGGAAGCGAGCTTCGACTGGGACGACGTCGGCGGGTGGCGCGCGCTCGCCCCCTACCTGGCGCAGGACGAGAGGGGTAATGCTGCGCTCGGTGATCTCACCACTTTGAACGCGAGCAACAACATCATCTTCAATGAAACTCCCACCAAAGTCGCCCTCGTCGGCGTGCATAATTTGATCGTGGTGCGGACCGGGGATGCGCTCCTCATCTGTCACCAGCATGACGCCGAGAAAATCAAAAACCTGATCCCGGAACTGCCACCGGAATTACAATGAAACGCATCATGGGAGTCGACTACGGCAAGGCGCGGATCGGGATCGCGCTTTCCGATGAGCTGCAGATGCTGGCGCATCCGGCGGAGACGATCGCGGTCGCGAAAACGGCCAGCCCGGTGGCGCGAATCGCGGCCATCACCCAGGAGAAAAACGTCGAACGGATCGTGGTCGGTCTGCCGCGCAACATGAACGGAAGCGAAGGCGCCTCGGCCGAAGAGGCGCGTGCTTTCGCGGAGAAATTAAAGGCCGTCGTCGCCTGCAAAGTGAGCATGCTGGACGAGCGCCTCTCGACCGTAGCGGCGCATCGCGCGCTGCAGGCGGCCGGCAAAAGAACCCGCGAGACCCGCGGTTACATCGACCAGGTGGCTGCGCAGATGCTGCTGCAGGGTTATCTCGACAGCCTCCCGGGAAACCAGGGCGATGCCGGGCTCGGCGATTTTGCCTAACGAATCCGCGAGCGGCCAGCGGCGCCGGCTGAAGCTGCTGCTCGCCTACGACGGCGCGGGCTTCCGCGGCTGGCAAAGTCAGGCCGGGGGCAAGACGATCCAGGATCGAATCGAGCGCGCGTTGGGCGTGGTCACAGGAGAAAAGATCCGGGTTCATGGCGCGGGGCGGACGGACCGCGGCGTCCACGCCCTCGGCCAATGCGCGCATGTGGACGTTTCGCCGAACCGCCTGCCGGCGGCGACCTGGCAGAACGCGCTGAACGCTTCCCTGCCGCCGCAGATTCGAGTGGTCGGTTGCCGCTTTGTCCCGACCAGCTTTCACGCCCGCTTTTCCGCGCGCGGGAAAATCTATTGTTATCGGATCACGACCACGCCGGTCCTCTCGCCCTTCGAGGTGGACCGGGCGTGGCATGTTTCTCGTCCGGTCGACGACCTCGCTTTGCGCGCCTGCGCCGCGCTCTTCGTCGGCACGCATGATTTTGCCGGTTTCGCCGCCAGCCGCGGCACGCCTCCCGAGACGACCACGCGCCACATCCGCTCGGTCCGCGTTCGCCGAACGGCTTCGACGACGTTGATCGAGTTCAATGGCGACGGATTCCTCTACAAGATGGTGCGGCTGATGACCGGCGCGATCGTGCGGGTCGCGCTCGGAAAAGACTCGCTCGCCGAAGTGGCGGAGCGCCTGAAGACCGCGACAACGGACGGCGCGCGCCTGGTGGCTCCGGCTGGCGGGCTCACGCTCGTACGCGTGCGCTACTGACGTGACGGGGCCAGGCGACGGGCTGGCTGCGGTTTTATGAAACTTATGGAAATCCTTGGCAAAATACCTGCTTTACGGATTCTTGCATGGCCGACAAAGCGATCTCTCCCGGGGCTAGTTCTCCTCACTTCGTTTCGAAACTGCAGGGCAAGATCGAATGGCTCCTCAGTCCGGAACACTTCCAGTTCAAGCTCCTCCTCGGGACCGCTGTCGGGGTCATTGTCATTCTCATCCTCGCCGTCACCTGCTTCGTCCTGACTTACCAAAGTCAGCAGCAGGCCGAGTATCGCGCGCATACCATCCGCGTGATGCGTCTGAGCAGTGTCCTGGAAAATGATATCGCGGCCCTGGAAAATGCGCACCGCGGCTACCTCCTCAACCTGGGACCGGAATACCTGAGAAACTTCCAGCGGCGCAAAGACCTCTTCCAGCAACATAGCGAAGATCTCACCGCCGCCTTGGGGGAGAACTCCCAGCAACGCAAGCGCGTCCTGAAAATGCGGGAGATCGTTTCTACCTGGCTGCAACAGGAGGATTTCTCACTTTCGCCGAAAACGGAGAGTGCGCCTCTCGATCCCGCGCCCACCGAGAGTCGCCAAAATGCGCCGCGGCTCGAGAAAGCCAGCGAGATCCTGCAATCGGTCCAGCGCGCCGAGCAAATCGACCTGAACCAGCGGGTGCGCGATCAGGAATGGGCAGTGCAATCCACTCAGGTCCTCGATTTCCTCCCGCGGCTCGAGCGCGCCGCCTACGGAATGCAAAAGGAAGAGCGCGGCTTTGTCCTGACCGGGGACACTGCGTTCATCGAGTCCTACAAGCGCGCGGTCGCCAACTTCTATACCTTCCACGGTCACCTCTCGGTCCTCGTCGCCGATTCGCCCTCTCAGGTCGCGCAACTGGAGGCGATCCGCGCGGGCCTGGAGAGCTGGGTCGTGCAATGCGCCGTGCCCGAGATCGAAACTAAACGGGCCGGTCAGATGCCGGACGCAGCCAGCACCGCCCGCAGCGAGCGGTTGATGACGAGCGTGCGCGAGGGGATGGACCATTTCACCAGGGAGCAGATGGACATCTATAACGTCCGCTCCGTCGCCGCCGCCCACGAGCGCATCCTGACCACGTCGGGGATCGACTTGCTCTGCGTCATGGTCGCGGGACTGATGATCGGGTCGAGCTGCTACAGCTTCGTGATCTGCCGGCGCCAGTTCAAGAAGCTGGCCGACGCGGACATGCGGATCCATTTGGTGATGGAGAATATTCTCGACGGCATGATCACGGTCGACGCCGCCGGGACGATCCGTTCGATGAATCCCGCGGCGCGGAAGATGTTCGGCTACGGCGAGAACGATTTTGCCGGCGAGACCTTTGCCCGCCTCATCCCGAAACGGTTCGACCGCGAGATCGAGGGCGAACTTAGCGCCGTCCACTGGGGTCAACTCGTGGAGCATACCGGGAGCATCACCCTGGCGCTGGCGCGGACCCGGAGCGCGACTTCTTTCCCGGTCGAGCTCTCGCTCAATGAGATGAAGGTCGGCAAGAGCAAGTTCTACGTCGCGATGATTCGCGATGTGACCGAGCGCAAACGATTCGAGGAAGCGCTCCGGGCCGAGAAGAACAGCCTCGCGGTCACGCTAGGCTCGATCGGCGACGGCGTGATCACGACCGACTTGCAAGGCAACGTCTTGATTACGAACGCCGCCTGCGAAGCCTTGACCGGCTGGTCGGCAGCGGAGTCCGCCGGGCAAAAGTTGAACACGGTCTTAAGGATCACCGCCGAGGGAGCGAGCAAACGGCAGACTTCGGGTCGGGCGTACCGCAGCGAAGCCGAGGCGATTCTCCTCGGCACCCCGGAGCGCTCCACCCTCACTGCGCGCGACGGCACCCAGCGCGTGATCGAGCAGGTGGCGGCGCCGATCTCCGACGGAAAGGACGCACTCTGCGGCGTCGTCCTCGTCTTCCGGGATATTACTCAGCGGTTGCGGGATGAACGCGAACGGCGCAAGGCGGAAACGCTGGACCAACTCGGATTGCTCGCCGGCGGAATCGCGCACGATTTCAACAACCTCCTCACCGCCATCATCGGCAACATCTCGCTCATCTCCATGCTCATGCCGGTCGACGAGCCACTACAGGAGCGCCTGAACGACGCCCAGAACGCTTCGCACCGCGCCCGCGATCTGGCGCAGCAGCTCCTCACTTTTGCCCGCGGCGGCGCGCCGATAAAACAAGCTGTCTCGGCCGCGAAAGTGATCGAGGACACGGTCAGCTTCTCGCTCCGCGGCGCGCACACCCGCAGCGAGATCACGATCGACCCGAATCTCTGGCCGGCCGAGTTCGACTCCGGCCAGATCAGCCAGGTGGTCGCAAATCTCGTGGTCAACGCCGACCAGGCCATGACCGATGGCGGCACGCTCCATGTGAGCTGCGATAACTATTCCGCGACGCCGCAGACGGCGGGAGCGCCGCGCGATCTTAAACCGGGCGACTACCTTCGGATTCGAGTGCGCGATGAAGGCGTCGGCATCGACGAAGTGTGCATGAAGCGCATTTTCGATCCTTATTTCACCACTAAATCGAAAGGCAACGGGCTCGGCCTCGCGACCGCCTATTCCATCATGAAGAACCACGGCGGACTCATCACCGTGGAATCCGTCCTGCACGAAGGCGCGACTTTCACCGTTTACCTGCCTGCCCTCCTCACGCCGCCGGTCGCCGTCGTTCCGGCCGCTCCGGTGGTCGAGGTAAAGGAAACGCTGGCGCCGATCAAAGGGTCCGGCCGCGTCCTCATCGTGGATGACGAGGAAGCGATTCGGATGCTGGTAGAGTTCACCCTCAGCCGGCTCGGTTACGAAGTGGAACAGGCCGAGACTGCTCTCCAAGGCATCGCGATGTATCGCCAGTCGATCCGCGAGAAGCGGCGCTATGACCTGGTCATTCTCGATCTCACTTTGCCAGGCGGAATGGGTGGCAAAGAGGCGCTCAAAAATCTGATCGAGATCGACCCGACCGTGAACGCGATTGTCTCCAGCGGCTACGCGATGGACGCGACGATGAGCCGCTTCGAGGACTATGGTTTCCGCGGGGTGATGGCGAAGCCCTACGAAGCGGCTGCGCTCGGGCGGATGGTCCACGACACGATCGAGTCGAGCCGCGCGGAGTTTCGACCTTACGAACTCCAGCGCGCCTGCTAGGGTGCGCGCTTCCGGCTTGCGCGGCGTTCCCGGGCTCATAGCTTGGGTCCGCCATGACTACCGCTGCCGCCCCGGCTGAGACGCGACCCGTCCCCGCCGCCTACGACTCGAAGATCGAGGGCAACGTCATCTTTACCCGCCTCGATGCGGCGATGAACTGGATGCGCAAAAATTCCCTCTGGCCGATGCCCATGGGTTTGGCCTGCTGCGCGATTGAGCTGATGGCCACCGCTTCCGCGCGCTTCGACATCGCGCGCTTCGGTGCGGAAGTGATGCGCTTCTCCCCGCGCCAGTGCGACGTGATGATCGTAGCCGGCACCGTGACCTATAAGATGGCGCTCGCCGTGAAGCGGATTTACGAGCAAATGCCGGAGCCGAAGTGGGTCATCGCGATGGGCGCCTGCGCTTCGAGCGGCGGGATGTATCGCTCTTATGCCGTGCTCCAGGGAATCGACCAGCTCCTGCCGGTCGACGTCTATATCTCTGGTTGCCCCCCCCGTCCCGAAGCGCTGATCGAAGGACTGATGAAGCTGCAGGACAAGATCGCCGGCGAAAGGTCCTTCGCCTCGCAAAAGCGCGGACTGACCGATAAACTAGAGTCGTTAGTCTAAGTCATTTTCCTTTCGCATGACTGGCGCCGACTTACTTACTTCCCTCTCCCAACTCTTCGGCCAGAAGATTGAAGAGCAGGTCGAGTTTCGCGGCGAAACCACCTTCATCATCGACCGGAGCGACCTGCGGGAAGTCACGAAGTTCTGCAAGGAAGAGTTATCCTTCGACTACCTGCTCGATATCTCGAGTGTCGATAACTTTGGCGCCGAGCCGCGCTTCGAGATCGTCTACGAGCTTTACTCCATGACCCTCGGGGTGCACCTCCGCCTCAAAGTAAGAGTCTCGGAAGATGATCCGGCGGTCGACACCATCTCCGACCTCTGGCCAACCGCTAACTGGCACGAGCGCGAGATTTGGGACATGATGGGTCTGCGTTTCAATAATCACCCTGACCTCCGCCGCATTCTCATGTGGGAAGGCTATCCCTACTTTCCTTTGCGCAAAGAGTTCCCGCTCGAAGGGAAGCCGAGCGACATGCCCGACGTGGCTTTCACTTCCGCCGCGCCGATGGAAGGCGGTCCCTTCGTGACTCAGCCAAGCCTGGCGACAACCAAGGATCGCGAGCCGCGAGCCCGCCGCCCGCTGGACGAATAGCGCGGCCGGTTAGAGAACGGTCTCGAGGAGCTGCCGCAAGGTGCCGACTGCGGCGTCGCCGGTCGCGAGGACCTCCTGGTGGCTCAACGCGGACGGGTTCATGCCGGCTGCCCAATTCGTCAGGCACGAAAAGCCCGCGACCTCCATCCCCAGCGCGCGCGCCTGAATGGTTTCGCAGATCGTGGACATACCGACGGCGTCCGCTCCGAGCAGACGCAGCATTTTCACCTCCGCCGGCGTCTCATACTGCGGGCCCCGCAGGCCGGCATAGACCCCCTCGTGCAGAGAAATGTTTTTCGCGACGGCCGCGGCGGCAAATTGTTCCCGCCAATCCGGCGAATAGGCAGCGGTTAAATCCACGAAACCATCTTCACCCGCCAGGGGCGACGTGCCGGTGAGGTTCAAGTGATCGGTGAGCATCATCCAGGACCCGGGAGAAAACTCCGGATGCAAAGAGCCGGCTGCGTTGGTGAGGATCAAGCGCCGGATACCGGCCCGGGCGAGGAAGCGTACGCCTGCGGTGATCTCGCGCGCCCCGAAACCTTCGTAGAGATGGACGCGGCCTTGCGCGAAAAGGACGCGCGTATTCCCAATCCCGCCGAGAACGAAACGACCGACATGCCCCGTGACGCTGGAACGCGGGAGGTCGGTTATTTCCTGGTAAGAAATAGTGCGGCTGAGCGCCGGATTCTCGACCAGCGAACTGAGCCCGGAGCCGAGCACAATCGCCACCTGCGCGCCGTATTCGCGCACCCGCTCCACGGCAAAAGTCTCCACTCGTTAGGCGGCCGAAACCGGCGGCGCGGAGGCGGGCCGCTTCGTGCCCATGATCGCGCCGGGTCGTTCGGCCTCGTCGCCTTTGCCAGTGGAGGTTTTGCCTTCCTTCGGGTAGGCGATGCGCGTGTGGAGCATATTCATGAGAGTGAAACGGAATCGTTCCGCGATCGTGCGCAGTTCGCGCAAAGTCAGGTCGCACTCGTCCAGTTGGTGATCGGCGAGGCGCTGGTCGATGAGGTCGTTGACGAGCTGCTCGATCTTCGCCGGCGTTGGTTTTTCCAGACTGCGCGAAGCGCTTTCCACCATGTCGGCGAGGCTGATGATGCCGGCCTCTTTGCTCTGCGGCCGCGGCCCGCTGTAGCGGAAGCTCTCCTCGGACACCTCGGGGATATCTTCCTCGCGCATCTTCATGATCTTGCCGCCGGCCCTGGCATCTTCGTGCTGTTGCAGCGCCCGTTTGTAAAAATAGAAAACCAGTGAAGTGCCGTGATGCTGCTGGATCACGTCGATGACCTGCTGGTTCAGGCCGTGCTTGAGCGCGAGGTCCACGCCTTCTTTTACGTGTGCGATGATGATGAGCGCGCTCATTGTCGGCGCGAGGTCGTCGTGCGGATTGCGCTCGAAGTTCATGTTCTCGGTGTAGTAATCCGGCTTCACCAGCTTGCCGACGTCGTGGAAATAAGAGCAGACGCGGCAAAGCGTGGCGTTCGCGCCAATCGCCTCCGCGGCGGACTCCGCGAGGTTCGCGACCACCAGGCTGTGATGATAAGTGCCCGGCGCTTCGATCGTCATCCGGCGGAGGAGCGGATGATTCAGGTCGGAAGCCTCGAGCCACGAGATATCGGTGGTGATGGCAAAGAGATGCTCCAGGATCGGGAGGGCGCCGCCGACCAGCATCGCGGTGACAATCCCGTTGCCGATCGCGAGCGCGCTTTGCATTCCGATCATCGTCCAATCGGTCATGCCGGGATTGAAGAGGTTAATTGGCCCGATCAGTCCGAAGGTGAGTGAGAGCAACCAGATCGCTAAGCCGACGCAAAGCCCGGCGCGAATCAGCCGGGCGCGGCGCCGCACCTGGAGGGTGAGATAGACGGCGGTGAACCCGCTAATCAAACCGTTCACCAGCATCGGCGCGTCCATCTTGTTGACTAGGATGCTGCCCCAAAGACTCACGAAGACCGCGCCGTAGAGCCCGTGATTCCGCCCGAGCAAAACGCAGAGCACGAGCGGCGCGAAGGCATAGGGCGCGATCAGCCAGGCCGTCTCCGGTTTCAGCAAAACGAAGAGCCCGCTGTTGCAGAGCACGAGCAGGAGCTTGGTGATCGCGAGCTGGAAAAAGATGATCCCGAAAACCAGGAAGAGCCGCGAGTTGCGCAGAAAAGTCTTCGGCTGATTGATCCAGAGCTGCGCCACCGCGGTGACGAAAAAGAGCAGCGCGATGACGAAGTTTTTCGTCGGCTCCGGTTGTTGTCCGCTGAAGATAAGGAGAGCGAGCCCCGCGATGAAGGCCGCGAAAATGGAGAACCGCATCCAAGGCGCGTGCTCGAGGTTGCGAAGCATTTCGTTCGAGCCGCGCCGCCGGCGTTTCTTGCCCGAGGCGAGCCCCTTCTTCACCAGCTGAGTGCGGCGCAGGAATTCGAACATGCGATTATTTGCGACCCGCGCCGCCGGTATTGGCGGGCGCGCGATGCTGCTGATAAGCGTTGATGATCGCCCGTACGAGCTCGTGCCGGACGACATCGCGCGAATCGAAATAAGCGAAGCCGATTCCCGGCACATCCTTTAAAGCCTGGAGCGCTTCGAGCAGGCCGGAGCGTTTGTTCGGCGGGAGATCGATCTGCGTGCCGTCACCCGTGACCACACATTTCGAGCGCGGCCCGATCCGGGTGAGGAGCATAAACATCTGCTCGCGCGTGGTGTTCTGCGCTTCGTCGAGAATCACGAAAGCGTTGCTCAAGGTTCGCCCGCGCATGTAGGCGAGCGGCGCGATCTCGATCGTCTCGCGCGCGACGAAACGCTCGAGCTCTTCCGGTTCCAGCATGTCGTGGAGAGCGTCGTAGAGCGGCCGCAGGTAGGGCGTGATTTTCTGCTGGAGATCCCCCGGGAGAAACCCGAGCGCTTCCCCCGCTTCCACCGCGGGCCGGGTGAGGATAATGCGATCGACCTGTTCTTTCTTCAGCGCCGAGACCGCCATCGCAACTGCGAGGTAGGTCTTGCCCGTGCCGGCTGGTCCGATGCCAAAGACGATGTCGTTCTTTTGAATCGATTCGAGATACTGCCGCTGCCCGAGCGTGCGCGCGACGATCGGCGGCTTGCGCGTCGAGGTGATGATCTTGCTCGCGACGAGGTCGCCGAGATTATCTTCGCGAGCTTCGTTCACGGAGTTAAGGGCGTAGTTAAATTCATGCCGCTGGATATCTACCCCGCGTTGCCGCGCATTTTCCAGCTCGGTAAAAACGCGTTCTGCCTTGGCGATCTGCGCCGGCTCGCCTTCCACTTTGATCCAGCCGTCCCGGGTCGTGACTTTCACGCCTAACGACTCCTCGAGGTTCTTGAGCAGTTTGAGATCGTTCGCGTAGAGCGCCTGCACGGCGCGCGCGTTCTCGAATTGAAGCGTGCGCGTTTCAGTCATCTCGCCGCGGGGACATCAGCCGCTGAGGATAGGTCTCCGCGAAGAGCAGTGTCAATCTCGGAGGGCCAATCCGCCTACTTGAATCCGTAGACCAACGCCCAGTGGGTGCGCTCTTCGGGCGAGCTGTCGATGGCTACGATGACGAAATAGCTGCCGGTGGCTTTGGGAATCAGATGCGCGGCGGAGAAGTGTCCTTTCTGCCAGCTATCGCTCTGCTCCGCGAGCCGGCCGTCGGCGTCATAAACGTGGACGGAGACCTTCGCCTGCTCCACTTCAGTGCCCATCCAGAACCAATATTCGTTGCCTTTGAAAAGCTGCTGGCGCACAGCTTTCTTTTCCCCCACTCCCAGATCGCCGCCCCAGTAATCTTCGCGGACCTGGTAGCCTTCCTTGACGTAGGGCGCGGCCGATTCCAGCGCGAAAGAGTGGGCGTCATCCACGGATGCGCGGGAGGCCGCGACCTGCAGCGCGAGGACCGCGACGAAAAGACCCGCGACCCGGCGAGTGATGGAACGGGATGGACGCATGGAAACTTACGGAGTGCGAGTCACGATCTGCTGATCAAGGCGGCTGGTGACTTGATTGATCTTTTTCACCGAGGTAGCAGAAATCCGGCCGTCGACCTCGATCAATGGTTTCACTTCCACGAGAGAACTTCGAATCTGCCCGAGCAGGGGGATGTTGAACTCGGGCATGTTCCCGAGTTTGCGCTGGAAATATTCGAGCAAGTCCGGCTGATGCATCAGCTCCGCGCCATCGGCCGAGTAGTGCCGGTCCACCACCGAGGTCAGCACCTGGGTTCCGCGGAGCCAACCGCCGAGACTCACGAGCTGCGAAAGCTTCTCGTCATGCACTTCGTTCATCGCCTGTTGGACGCTGTTTTGAGTGCGATCCAGTTCCTGGCGCACCGCGTCCCAGTTCCGGCGGTCCGCCGCATCCGTGATCGCCTTGGCATGCGGCACGATCGAGTTCCCCACCCCAATTCCCTTGGCCAAGGTCACGACCCGTTGGCCGATTTCCTTCACGCTCGGCGCATCCTCGGCCTGCACCGCGATGAAGCCGTCGGCGATGGTCGCGCCGAGGAGGAGCGCGATCCGCGGGCGCTCCGTAAAATTGGCGCCCTTACTCGTGCGCACGAATTCCTTCCAGTTGACGCTGTCGAGCTTGTTCAGTGCTCCGAAGATTTCGTTAGGCAAGGGCACCACCACATCCTCCACGGTCTTCGAGAGTCGCTTCACATCGATACGCGAAGGGACCTCTGCCGCCGGCACGATTCCCACCGTCGCCAGGCAACTAACGACTAAAATTAAACTAAGGATTGGTCTCATCCGCGGCTTCGACTGTTGATTTCAGAAAGGTATTCAGGATTAGTTGGTTACTTTATGCAGAACGTCTCAGCCGCACAAACGCGTTACCTTGCCGTGAACTGGAATCGCGGCAAACCCTTTCGGCGGCGGCCTTGGGCCTGATATCGCCTGCGTGGATCGCATCGCATGAAACTGGAACGCCTGCGCGAGATTCTGAAGCGCACCGCCAGCAAACGCCTCACCGTCGTCGGCGACTTGATGCTCGATGAATTTGTCTGGGGCAAAGTCGGGCGCATTTCGCCGGAAGCGCCGGTGCCGGTGGTCGAGGTGACCGGGGAATCGTTTTACCCGGGCGGGGCCGCGAACGTCGCGCGGAATTTGCGAGAGTTCAGCGACGGCGTCTCCGTCATCGGCACAGTCGGGCAGGACGCCAGCGGCCGACAACTGCTCGCTCTCCTGCGCGAGCAAAAGATCGACACCGCCCTGGTCTTGGAAGATCCGGATTTCCGCACAATCGTAAAGACGCGGATCGTTGCCCGCCACCAGCAAGTTGTGCGGGTCGATCGCGAGCGATATCGCGAACCGACCGCCGCGCAGATCGAGCAGATCGCGACCGATTTGCGCAAGCGTTTGCCCGACCTGGACGCCGTGATTTTCGAGGACTACGGCAAGGGATTCCTGAACGAAGCACTCGTTAGGCAAATCTCCGGCGAAGCGCAGGCGGCCGGTAAAATCGTCACCGCCGATCCGAATCCGCGGCAGGTTCTCCCCTGGCAGAACATTACCGCGATCAAGCCCAACCGGAGCGAAGCCCTCGCCGCCGCCGGGCTGCCGGCGACCGACCCGATCGATCCGCCTAACGAGGATAAGGCGCTGCTCCAGGCGGGCGCGAAGCTGCTGCAAGACTGGGACGCCCGGCTCCTCCTGATCACGCTCGGCGAACAGGGCATGATGCTTTTCGAGCGCAGCCAAACGCCGCATCACATTCCGACCAAGGCCCGCCAGGTCTTCGATGTCTCGGGTGCCGGCGATACCGCGATCGCGCTCTTCACCCTCGCGCTTTGCTGCGAGGCGACGCCCGCCGAGGCGGCGGAGATTGCGAACCACGCCAGCGCCGTCGTGGTCGCGAAGCTCGGCACGGCAACCGTCACGCCGGCCGAACTGATCGCGAGCTTCGAGAACGATCATGGCGCCTGACAAATCCACCCCTGCAATTTTCCTCGATCGCGACGGAACCCTGATGGAGGAAGTGAACTACTGCTCTGACCCGGGGAATGTCCGCGTTTTCCCCGGCGTACCGGAAGGGCTGTATCGGCTCGGGCTGCGCGGCTACCTCTTGATCGTGATTTCAAACCAGGCTGGAATTGGCCGCGGCTATTTCACCGAGAAGGAATACCGCGCCGTCGAGTCGGAACTTGGGCGCCAGCTACTGCCTGGCCTTTTGGATGCCAGCTATTTTTGCCCGGATCACCCCGAACGGCCGAGCGAGCGACGGAAACCCGCGACCGGGATGCTGCTTGAAGCACAACGCGACTTCGAAATCGATCTCGCGCGCTCATTTTTCATCGGCGACAAGGCGATCGACATCGCATGCGGTCGCAATGCCGGGGTGCGGACGATCCTGGTGAAAACCGGCTACGGCGCGGAAGAAGCCGAGCGCGCCGGCGCCGATTGGGTCGTGGACTCTTTTGCGGCCGCAGCCGAAACCGTGCTCGCGCATTCATGAATAAGTCCGTTGGCATTATCCCGGCGCGCTTTGCCTCGACTCGCTTCCCCGGCAAGCCGCTCCATCTCATCGCGGGCAAGCCGCTCCTCCAGCACGTCTGGGAACAGAGCCGCCGCGCCAGGCAACTCGACTCCGTGATCATCGCGACCGACGACATGCGGATCGCGGAAGCGGCTTTCGGCTGGGGCGCGGAAGTGAGCCTAACGAAAAGCAATCACGCCAGCGGGACCGACCGGATCGCGGAGGTTGCGCGGAAAATGCCGGATGCGACCCACTTCGTGAACATCCAGGGCGACGAGCCGTTGATCGACCCGAAGCTGATCGACCGACTCGTTAGGCAAATGGCCCGCGACCCGGCGATTGAGATGATCACCGCGGCGCATCCTTTCGAAGATCCGGCCGACGCCCAGTCGCCGCACCAGGTCAAAGCCGTCCTCGATCGGCAGAAGCGCGCGCTTTATTTCTCCCGCAGCCCGATCCCCTTTGCGCGTGGACCGGCCGCCTGTTTTCGCCACCAGGGGATCTATGGCTATCGGCGCGATCTGCTCCTGCGCCTCGTCCGCTGGCGGCCCGGTCCGCTTGAAACCGCGGAGACCCTCGAACAATTGCGTGCCTTGGAGAATGGCGTAAAGATTCACGTGGTCGTGACCAAAAGCGGCTCTCCCGGAGTAGACACCCCGGCCGATGCCCGGGCGATCGAACGTCTCCTCCTCGCTCGCCCGTCCCGTTCGCGACCTGCTCGTTGACCTCGATGAAATATATTTTCGTAACCGGCGGTGTGGTGAGTTCGTTAGGCAAAGGCCTCGCCGCCGCCTCGTTAGGCACGCTCCTCGAGCTCCGCGGCCAGCGCGTGCTCCTGCAGAAGTTCGACCCCTATTTGAACGTCGATCCGGGCACGATGAATCCGTTTCAACACGGCGAAGTCTATGTCTTAAACGACGGCGCTGAGACCGACCTCGACCTCGGCCATTACGAACGTTTCACCAACTGCGTCCTCTCGCGGAATAACAATCTCACGAGCGGCCAGGTCTACGAGAGCGTGATCCTAAAAGAGCGCCGCGGCGATTATCTCGGCAAGACCGTGCAGGTGATTCCGCACGTCACCGACGAGATCAAGGCGCGCATTCGCCAGGTCGCGGACCCGAAGAAAGTTGACATCGTCATCACCGAAATCGGCGGCACGACCGGCGACATCGAGGGACTGCCATTCCTCGAAGCGATCCGGCAATTCATCCTCGAAGTCGGCCCCCAAAACGTGGTCAACATGCACGTCACGCTCATCCCGTACATCCGCGCGGCGGGCGAGCTGAAGACCAAGCCGACTCAGCAGAGCATCGCGAAACTGCGCGAGATCGGTCTCCAGTCGCAGGTGCTGATCTGCCGCACCGAGCGCCCGCTCGACGACGACGTGCGGCAAAAGCTCTCGATGTTTTGCAACGTCGCGGTCGGCGCCGTGATCGAGGCGCGCGACGTCGCGCACACGATTTACGAGATGCCGCTGATGCTGCACGAGGAAGGCCTCGACAGCCTCGTTTGCGAGTTGCTGCATCTCGGTTGCCCCGCGCCGGACCTGACCGATTGGCGGAAATTCGTCAACCGGGTGGTTAACCCGAAGAAGCAGGTGAAGATCGCGGTCGTCGGCAAATACATCGAGCTGCAGGACGCGTATAAGAGCATCTACGAATCGCTCACCCACGCGGCCGCGAGCCATGATTGCGGCATCGATTTGCGCCTGATCGATGCGGAGTCACTCGAGAACGGGGTCGATGGCCAGCTCAAGGATGTCGCGGGCGTGCTCATCCCCGGCGGTTTCGGCGAGCGTGGAGTAGAGGGAAAAATCAAGGCCGCGCAGTTCGCGCGCGAGAATAAGGTGCCGTTCCTCGGGCTTTGTCTCGGGATGCAGGTGGCGACGATCGAGTTCGCGCGCAATGTCTGCGGAATCGCGGAGGCGAACAGCATCGAGTTCGACAAGAACTCTCCGGACCCCGTCATCACGCTTTTGGAAGAACAGCGGAAGATCCGCAAAAAAGGAGGCAGCATGCGCCTCGGCACCTGGCCGACGAAAATTGCGCCGGACACGCTCGCGGAAAAAGTTTACGGCAATGCCGAAGTCCTCGAACGGCACCGGCATCGCTACGAGTTCAACATGAAATACCGCGAGCAGATGGAGGAAAAAGGTTTCCTGATCAGCGGCACTTCGCCGGACGGCTCGCTCGCGGAGTTGATCGAGCTGCGAGATCACCCATGGTTTTTGGCCTGTCAGTATCACCCCGAATTCCAAAGCAAGCCGAACAAGCCGCATCCGTTGTTTAGCGGGTTCATCCGCGCCTGCCTCGCGCACCAGGACTAGGCGATCCTTCATAGGTCCTATAGGTCCCATGGGTCCCTGCCGCGCAAGACGCCTACAGATGCGCGGCTCGCCGGAGCCGATCCATGATCGCCGCCCCCAAGCCGGTCTCGGGCGTCGCTTCGGCGACGATGCAATCGAGGCCCGCGGCATCCAACTCGCGCAACTCGCGAAAAAGATTCGTCGCGGCTTCGCGCAGATCGCCGGTCGCGCTCAAACGTCGCGCTTCGGTAAAGCCTGAGGAAATCGCGACCTCGCTCCAGACCAACGCCCCGTAACGCTGCCCGTCTGGAATCGCCGTCTCTGAAATATCCGCGGCGATCACGAGCGGCGTGCGCGGCGCGTAATGCGACTGTGTTTGCCCGGCGGTCTCGATCGTTTCCGGCCTGTCGATCACGATCACCTCGCCGAATTTCATCAACTCCTCTGCGGTGATCATGCCGCGCCGCAAGATCTCCAACCGACCGTTTCGCACCGCGACGATGGTCGATTCCAAGCCATGCAGGGTCGCCCCCGAGTCGATGATCAACGGCACGCGCCCGTCCAGTTCGCCGGCGACGTGGTGCGCACTCGTCGGGCTTATCCGGCCGAACCGGTTCGCGCTCGGCGCGGCCAGCGGGCCCTCGAAGCGCGCGATGATTTCCGAGAAAACCGGATGCGCGCTCACTCGCACTGCCACCGTCGTTAGGCCGGCGGTCACGAGATCCGGGATGGTTTGCGCCTTCGGCAACACCAGCGTGAGGGGACCGGGCCAGAAGGTCTCGGCCAAGAGACGGACGGTTTCGCGGTCGTTAGGCGCCACCTCAGTGCAACGGTCCAACCAATCCACATCCGGCAGATGGACGATGAGCGGATCGAAGTGCGGCCGCTCTTTCGCTGCGAAAATTTTCGCCACGGCCTCCGGGTTCCGCGCATCGGCGGCGAGCCCATAAACGGTCTCCGTCGGGAGCGCGACGATCTCACCCCGCCGCAACAGGTTGGCGGCTTCCTCCACCGCCCAACTCCGTTCCGCGAGTGTGCGTGTGCTGATCACCTCGGTGGTGTAAGCCGGCGCGGGCGCGAGCCGCTCGCGCGCGCTCCGCACCCGCGCGATCGCCTCCTCGATCCTCTCTGCCGTCGCGGTCAGGTGACCCATCTTGCGCCGCCGCCGTGGGTCGCGTTTGCCATAGAGATACAGGCGAACGCCGGGGGTCCGCAGTGCGGCGGCCCAGCGCGGCTCGCCTTCCTGCCAGATGTCGCCTAGCAAATTCACCATGGCCGACGGCTGCAGCATCTCGGTTGCACCCAGCGGCATCCCGCAGACCGCGCGCACATGCTGCTCGAACTGGCTCGTGGCGCAGCCCTCGATCGTCCAGTGCCCGGAATTGTGCGGGCGGGGCGCGAGCTCATTGATCACGAGTTGACCGTCGCGGCGCAAAAACATTTCCACCGCGAGCAGGCCGACCAGCTCCAGTTGTTCCGCGACCGCGACCGCGAGCGCGCGCGCGGCAGTGGCGACCGCTACGGCAACGCGCGCCGGCGCGATCGTGACGTCGAGAATGTGCTCGCGATGAATATTCTCGCAGACCGGGAAGACCGCGGTCGCGCCATCCGTTCCGCGCGCGACGATGACGGAAAGTTCCTTCTCGAAATCGATCACGCCTTCGAGGACACATTCCTCGTCGTCGCGACCGGTCCAGATCGAAGCCGCGTCGGTTGCGGGATCGATGCGCTCCTGGCCCTTGCCGTCGTAGCCGAAGGCCGCGCCCTTCAGAATGGCGGGCCGGCCGATCGTCTCGAGCGCGTTCGTTAGGTCAGCGAAGCTTGCGACCCGTTGAAAGGGCGCGACGGGCAGACCGGCCCCGGCGAGAAATTCTTTTTCGCGCAAACGGTTCTGCGCGATGTGCAGCACCTCGCCGCGCGGCCTCACGATTCGCTCTCGCGCCGCCCAGGCGATCGTCTGCGCCGGAATGTTTTCGAACTCGAAAGTGAGCACGTCGATCTCGCGCGCGAATTTCGTCACCGCCGCTTCATCGTGGTAATCCGCGACGGTAGACAAGTCGGCTAGTTGCGCGGCGGGCCCATCCTTCGCCGGCGAAAAGATGTGCACGCGATAGCCCATCCGGCGAGCGGCGATCGCAAACATTCGGCCCAACTGGCCGCCGCCCATCACGCCGATGGTCGCGCCGGGCGCAAAGCGCTTCCCGCCGGTCATGGCAGCTTTTGCTTCAGGACTGTCTTCGTTTGGCGGCCGCGAAATTTTTCAACAGCGCCGCAGATTTTCGAGTCGTTCAGGCCAACTATGCTGGCGGCGAGAAGGGCCGCGTTTTTCGCGCCGGGGACGCCGATTGCGAGCGTGCCGACGGCGACGCCGGCCGGCATCTGCGCGATGGAAAGGAGCGAATCGAGACCTTTGAGTGCGCGTGATTCCACGGGCACGCCGAGGACCGGCAACCGGGTCTGGGCGGCGATCATTCCCGGCAGATGAGCCGCCCCGCCCGCGCCGGCGATGATCACCTGCACGCCGCGATTCGCCGCCTCGGCCGCGAAGCGCGCCATCAGCGCGGGCGTGCGGTGCGCGGAGACGATCCGGTGTTCGTTAGGCACGCCGAGGTCATCCAGCCATTCAACGCAATGGCGCATCGTCTCCCAGTCTGACGCGCTCCCCATGACGACACTGACGAGCGAAGTGGCAACGGTTTTCTTTCCTTTCATGCGATCGAGGGATGGTCATTCCTTCCCTTGAAGCGGAGAGATTGCAACGAGGTTTCGAAGGCGCGCTGCATGCGGAAGGGAGAGGTTTCCCTCAACTTCCATCCTGCGCTGCGTAGGGGGAACGTCATTTGCTGATTTTCGGCATTGAGATTTACCTGACCGGCGGATCGGTAGAATGCCGGAGCGCGCGCGGGATTTTCACCCTGGTCTTTACCTTTAGCGATACGCTGGCGAGCGGAGACGCCACCATGGTGAGCGGGATTGGACAAGTCGCGGTCACTGGCCTAACGAATCCGGCGCCCGGGCTTTGCGCTCACAGCGTGGCGGCAGAATAAGCTTGCGCCGACGACGCCGAATCGCTATTTCCCCTGCCACCTTATGAAACTCGATCGCTTCTCCATTTCTGCATCTCTCTGGCGGACTGCCTACAGTTTGCTCTTCGCCGCCGCGCTCGCCGCTGCTTTGGGCGCGGTCGCCTCCTCGCGCGCGGTGAGTGGTCCGAAAAGCCCGGAACGCCTCGCGGCTGAGCGGAAGATTTCCTCGTGGGTGGTTGGCCACACGCAGGGTGGGAGTCAGGCGGAGTTTATCATCGTCCTAAACGACCAGGCAGATCTGAGCGGCGCCGCGGCGCTGAAAATGAAGGCGGAAAAAGGCCGCTTCGTGCGCGACGCCCTTTATAACAAGAGCCGGGCGACCCAGGGCCCCATCTTGAAAATAATCGAGGCGCGCGGGCTCGAGCATCGGGCGTTTTACATCGTCAATGCGATCTGGGTGAAAGGCCGCGCCGAAGACGTGATGGCGCTCGCCGAGCGCGCCGATGTCGCGCGGGTCGAAGGCAACCCCGAGGTCCGCAATTACCCGAATCCCCTCCCCGCTATTCCCGCCGCCGACCCGGATCCCGATGCGCCGGCAACCATCGAACAGGGCATCGCTTACACGAACGCGCCAGGAGTTTGGGCGACCGGTTTCCTCGGGCAGGGCGTGGTGGTGGGTGATGGCGACACTGGCTTCCGCTGGACGCATAACGCCATCAAACCGCACTATCGCGGCTGGGACGGCATCACCGCGGATCACAATTACAACTGGCACGACGCCATTCACACGGGCGGCGGCATTTGCGGTCCGGATTCGCCGCAACCTTGCGACGACCTGGGTCACGGCTCGCACACCATGGGCACGTCGATCGGCGACGACGGCGGCGGAAATCAAGTCGGCATGGCGCCAGCGGCCAAGTGCATCGGCTGCCGCAACATGGATCAGGGCAACGGCACGCCGGCCCGTTACATGGAATGCTTTGAGTTCTTCCTCGCGCCCTATCCGATCGGCGGCACGCCCGCGCAAGGCGACCCGAGCAAAGCGCCCGACATCACCACGAACTCGTGGGAATGCCCTGCGAGTGAAGGCTGTTCGGCGACGACTTTGCAGGCGACGGTGGAAGCCCAGCGCGCGGCCGGAATCATGTGCGTGGTCGCGGCGCAAAATTCCGGGCCGAGCTGCTCGACCGTGCAGAATCCGCCGGGCATTTACGATGCGGCTTACTCCATCGGCGCGCTCAATAACGGCACCGACACGATCGCTTCGTTCAGCAGCCGCGGCCCCGTGACCGCGGATGGCAGCAACCGCCTGAAGCCGGACCTCTCCGCGCCGGGCACGAACGTCCGTTCCAGCTACAACAGCTCCGACACCTCCTACGCATTCCTCAGCGGCACGTCGATGGCGACACCGCATGTCGCGGGCGCGGTCGCGCTGCTCTGGTCGGCGCACCCGGAGTTGAAGAACAACATCCCGGCGACGGAAGACATTCTCAATGCCTCCGCGCATCACATTCTCTCGAATGAATGCACGATCGGCTCACCGACCACGCCGAACAATACCTACGGCAACGGCCGGCTCGACATCCTCGCAGCGGTGAACTCGGTGCAGGTTGATTCGGTCCAGATCACCCGCGCTCAATACACGACCTCGCGCAGCCAGCTTGTGGTGCAGGCGACCGATTCCGACTCAACCGCTACCCTGACGGTTTCGGTGACGAGCACGGGGGTGGTTCTCGGGACGCTACCAAACCGGGGCGACGGAACCTACCGCGGCAAATTCAACGGCGTCGCGAATCCCGGGAACATCACGGTAAGGAGCAGCCTGGGAGGCAGCGCCACCGCTGACGTCAGAGCCAAGTAAGCGCCGCTCACTCCCACGGACGGGGCCGCTCCCGTCCCCTACTCCGCCGGCGGTGCCGCTTTCTCCTCTGGGGGAAAGCGGCCTTCCGTTTTCGGGCTAACCCTGGCGAGCGCGTCCTTTAACGAAATCGCCGAGCGGGCGTTGTTGGTCGTCGGGGGCGGCGCCGGCGGAGTAAGCCAAGCCAGCTTCCTCCGCGGGCAGGAATTTCTTGAAAAGGTTCTTGTCGATCGCCTTCATGAACGCTTCGTGCGGGGAGACGATGCCCTGCTGGACGTTGGCCCAGATCGCGTCGTCCATGAACTGCATCCCCTGCCCCTTCCCGCTCACGATGACGTCCTGCAGTTTTTGCGTCGCGCCTTCGCGAATGATCGAGGAGACGGCGCTGTTCGAGATCAGGATTTCGTTGACCGCGAGCCGTCCTTTGCCATCCGCGCGCTTGAGCAGAAGCTGCGCGAGCACGCCGCGGAGCGAGTTCGCGAGCATAGTGCGCGCCTGCGGTTGTTTGTCCGCGGGGAAGACGTCGATCATCCGATCAACCGTCTTGCGCGCGTTGTTCGTGTGCAGCGTGCCGAAAACCAGCAGCCCGGTTTCCGCCGCGGTGAGGGCGAGCGCGATCGTCTCCAGGTCGCGCATTTCACCGACGAGCACGATGTCGGCATCCTCGCGCAGGGCGGCCTTGAGGCCGGCCGGAAAAGTCGAGGAATGCTCCGGCACCTCGCGCTGCGTGATCACACTGAGCTTGTTCTTGTGCACGAACTCGATCGGTTCCTCGATTGTCACGATGTGCCGCGAGTAGGTGCTGTTGATGTAATCGATCAGCGCGGCCAGGGTGGTCGATTTTCCGGAACCGGTGGGCCCAGTCACAAGGACGAGTCCGCCGCGCAGGTCGCCGAACTGTTTCACCACCTGCGGCACGCCCAGTTCCTCGAGCGAAGCGATCCGTGTCGGGATGAGCCGGAAGACCGCCCCGTAGCCGTTGGTTTGCTTGAGAAAGTTGCAGCGGAAGCGCGAGTTCTCGTCCATCTCATAGGCGAAATCGAAGTCGCCGCGCTCCTCGAAAATCGCCCAGCTTTTCGGCCCGCTGATTTCGCTCAACATCTTCACCGCCTCGTCGCGCGTGACCGGCTCGTCGCGAATCGCCATCACGTCGCCGTGCTTACGGATCTTCGGCGGTTGGCCCTCGCCGATGTGCAGATCGCTCGCGCCTTCTTTGACGAGGACTTCGAAGAATTGGTTGATATACGGCATTTTTTAACCGCGGATTACGCGGATTTCGCGGATGGGAAGGAGATTACGCATGCAGGTCAGGTGGCTCACTGGAATCGTAACTTGGTTGCCTGACCACGCGCTTCCAAGTCAGGCTGGCGCTCTTGAAATTCAGGAGCAACGCGAGTTCGAGACCGGTGATGTTCAAGTAGCCGACCATCTGAGCGACATGCGCATCGGTGAACGCTGCCGTGACCTTTGCATCGACGATCACGAGATCATTCACTATCAGATCTGGAACGAGGTTACCGATCAAGTCGCCGCGATAGTGAACCGGGTATGCGCGCTGCCGGCTTACGAGATAGCTGCGATGGCCTAGTTCGATTGTGAGAGCGCGCTCATAAAGCTTTTCGTCGAGCCCCGGTTTCAATTGGTTGAGGACCTCCATCCCTGCGCCGATGATAGCGCGGCTCAACTCCTCATGAACAATTTTTCCCATCCGTGAAATCCGCGTAATCCGCGGTCAAAGTCCCCGTTTTCCAACGTGTTGCCGCATCGACGGTTTTTGCTCGGCGCGGGCGACGGTTTCTTCGGCGCTGATCACGCCGTCATCGAAAAGCCGGGTCAGCGAATCGTCCATCAGGCGCATCCCCTGTTTGCGACCGGTCTGGATGATCCCGGGCAGCATGTAGGTCTTCGCTTCGCGGATGACGTTCGCGACCGCGGGAGTGTTGGTGAGAACTTCGAGCGCGAGGACGCGACCGCGGCCATCGAGCCGCGGGACGAGCTGCTGGCTGATCACGCCGCGCAGAGACTCACTCACCATCACGCGGATCTGGTCCTGTTGATCGACCGGGAAGACGTCGAGTAACCGGTCGAGGGTGCGCGAGGCATTGCCGGTGTGGAGCGTCCCGAGCACGAGATGGCCCGTCTCAGAAGCGGTGATCGCGAGCGAGATCGTCTCGAGATCGCGCATTTCCCCGACCATGATGACATCGGGATCTTCGCGGAGCGAGCCGCGCAACGCCGCGCCGAACGACTTCGTGTGCGTGTGCACTTCGCGCTGGGTGATGTGGCACCCCTTCGGCTGGAAAACGTATTCGATCGGATCCTCCAGCGTGATGATGTGCTCGTGCCGCTCGATGTTCACCTGCTCGACGAGCGAGGCGAGCGTGGTCGATTTCCCGCTCCCGACCGAGCCGGTGACGAGGATGAGCCCGTTATGGAAACGCGTCAGCATCTTCAGCCCGTCCGGCAGGCCGAGCTCGTCCATCGTGCGCACGCGGCTATTGATGATGCGGAAAACCAGATCGATTCCGAGCCGTTGCCTAACGACGCTGGTGCGAAACCGCCCGAAATCAGTCGCATAAGCGAAGTCGACGTCGCCGCGTTCGTCGAGTTGCGCGCGCTGGGATTCGTTGAGGAATCCGCGGGTCAGAACTTCGGTCTCTTCCGCGGTTAGTTTCGGCACGTCCGGCCAGATCGGCTGGAGCGTGCCATGCAGCCGCCAGAGCGGCGGCGCGTTCACGCCGAGGTGGATATCGGAGGCGCCTCCTTGCTGGCCGATGGCGAGGTATTGATTGACGTGCGCTGCCGCCGGCTCGGACATCGAGGTGGTGTGAGCGGGAGAGTCGGCCGACATCGAAATAGCAAGCGCCCCAGAGAGTAAGCGCGCGCTTCCGCGGCGTAAATCCAAATCAAATCGATCAGGCCCGGGCGGCGCCTTCGCGACCGCCCTGTTTGCCACCTGAGATGCCGCCTTCCTTGCCACCCTTCTTCGCACCTTTTTTCGCGAAGTGACTGACGATGATAGGCTGCAGGACAGTCATCCCGAGTTTCAGGATGCCGAGGAGGGCGCCCGACTCGACCAGCTTCTTGTTCTGCCAGGCGGCCTTTTTGCCTAAGGGGTTCAGATAAACCTTGTGCGTCCGTGCCCGAAGCAAGGCCACGAGGAGTCCAATGGCGAGCGCGCCGCCGACCCAAAAAACGGTGTTCCGCTGAAACGACTTCTTGATCTTGAGCGGGAAATTCAGCTCGTAATTAAGCCCGCCCACATCCCGCACCATGTCGGCGCGTGACGAAGCAATCCGTCGCCTTAGTTCCGCGTTGCCTTCTTCTGGTCCAGATTTTTCAGCCATTCCGTATCCTCTTTTAAAACTGCTGCGGTGTCGCGAAAGACCGGCCGCTTAAGTTGCCCGCGAGCGATCACCACGCACAAAATCGCCCCGCCGAAATGCAGCAACGCGATCACCAGAGCCGTCCAGATCCAGGAGATCCCGATCAGGTGCGCGATCCCGACGATCGCAAAGACGAGCAGCAAAAGGTAGCCCAGCAACACCAGAACGGCGGCCACGATGAAGCAGGCCACGAGCGTGACCAGGTGCCGGACCGCCCCTTTCGCTTCCTTCGAAGCCAGCGTCAGCCGGCTCTCGAAAAAACGCGCTCCAGAGCTCAGCAGCGCGGTGAGATTCGCCCCCAACCCCCGGTAGCCCGCGGGGTTGCGGAAACGCATCGGCTCGCCCATCGCTTTCGCCTAACGACGGAAGATCAACCCGAGCACGAATCCAATCCCGAGCGCCGAGAAAACCGCCTTGGTTGGGTTCTCGCGCACATATTGCTCGCTGTCTTCCTGGAAACTCCGCACCCGGTAGCGCGCGTCATTCCACGCTTCCTCGGCCCTGCCGCGGTAATCGTCGGCCACGGCGGTCGCCGCCGACTTGAATTCGTCCGCGGCTTTGCGCACATGTTTTACTCCCTTGTCCGCCTCTTCCTGCGCCTGGGCCGGGACATCCGCGCCCTGATCGGGTTTTTTATTTTCGTCAGTCATGATTCTTCTCCTGTTTGGTTGAAATTTCTGCCCGCCGGCGTGTCTCCCTTGCGAGAAAAATTCAGCAGCGGTTCCCCAAAGATACGAAACTCGCCATCGCGTCGCGCTTACATTCTCGCGCGCGCGTCCGGCTTTTCGCGGGCGGCTACTTCGCGCGGAAAATGATCCGCGCTTTGGTCAGGTCATAGGGGGACAATTCCACCTCGACCTTGTCGCCCGGCACGATCCGGATGAAGTGCTTGCGCATCTTCCCCGAGATGTGCGCGAGGACGTTGCGCTGCCCGAGATCGACCCGAAACATGGTGCCCGGCAAGACCTGAGTCACCGTGCCTTCCGTCACGATCTGCTCCTCCTTCGGCATCAGAAACTCTGGCGCACCCTCGTTAGGTTGGCAAATTTTTCGCCTAACGAAATGAAACCGCCGGGAGAAATGTGCTGGGCTCTTCGCGTTTCCACCAGGCGCCGGACTGGGCCCGCTCCGTCGGCGTGGTGAAGCGATACTGGTAGAGATCGGCCCGGAGAAAGCGCGGCGGTTTCCCGGGGAACGGGTTGGTCTGGAGAAGATCGAGGACCGCCGGCTCGTTCTCCGAAAGCCGGACGATCAACCCGACAAACCACGGCTCCCGCCGCGGATCGCCCCCCAGGGCCGCGAACCACGTCTGCCAGTCGAGGCGCGGCTGGTGCGGCGCCACGAAGCCCGGCATCCGGTCGAGCGCGCCCGGCTTCCATTTGAATTCGTACGGCTTCCAAATTTTGCCGTCGTCGCTACCTTCGATCACGATCTCTGGCCGCTCCTTCGTCATCACCCGGAAGAGCCCGTAGCCGTTCGCAATCCGGAACGGCGCGATCCATCCGTAGAGCGCGCCGATCGACCGCGGCCAGTTCGCTGCTGGCTTGAAGGCGGAGAAAATCAGCATCGCGTTGATCGGCAAAGTCGCGAGCAGCGCCAGGGTCGGCGCCCACTCGCAGGCGTGTTTTTCCAACCGTCGAGGAGACACCGACTTCGTCCCGACGAACCAGTCGTCCACCAGCAGAAGACAGAGCGCGATCGTGAGGAGATTAAAAAACGCGTAGTTCCCGGTCAGCCCGATGATCACCTGCAGCAGGACGAGCAGGCTCGCGCCTAACAACCGCAGGTGCCGCGGCATCCAGAGCAAACACGCGCCGAGGATTTCCACCACGAGCACAAATGCGGTCGAGAAATGCTGGAACCACTCCGGCGCCTGCGCCGCCCACCAGCCGACGACCGTCGGCAGCGGTTGCGTCCAATAATGGTAATCGAGCGCGCTCAGGTTCCACCAGGAAGCGTCGCCGCTGGTTAGCTTCACCACGCCCGACATGAGCATGAGTTTGCAGAGCAAAACATGGAGCAGGAAAAGCGCGACGCGGGAAAGCGGCGCGGAGTCGTTAAGCCGCAGCCACCAGCGCCACGGCGCTAGAAAGATGGCGAGAAACCCGATCTCGAGCAGGAGGATGTCCCATTGGAAACTGAGGAAATCCTGGCCGGCGATCGTGAGCGAGAGATAGGCCGCAAACAGGAGGACCAGGCAGAGAACCGGAGCGAGCCCCACGATCAGCAGCACGGAGAAAAACGCCCCGGCGCCGCACAGAAAATGGAGCGCGGCATTGCTCGCGGTAAACCAGCAGAGGGTCGGTAAAACCAGCGGCGCCCGGCTCCCAAGTTGCGCCTTGGCCGCCGCGAGATATTCCGGCAACGGCGCGACTCCGCGCGCGCCGATTAGTCCATCCACCTGCACCCAGAGCGAGAGAAACGCGATCAGGTAAATCACCCCGAGCGTGCGAAGGAACCAGGCGCGGGCCCGAAAATAAGTCGGCCGGCGCACGTCCTCGCCCCAGAGCAGCGAAGTTGTTTTGTGCGCCAGTTCGCGATGGCCCGCGATGAAGGCGTAAGCCACCTCCGAGAGCGCGGCAAAGCCAGGAAGGTGCTCGTAGCTCCACCGTCCCAGGGCAAACTGGCGACCTGCGCCTAACGACCGCAAGACCGCTTCCGCGCTGCTGAAAACGCGTCCGTCCGGCACGATCAATTTCACGGCGTGCTCGAAGGCTCTCCGCGGCACCTCGGGAAAACGGGCCGCGGTTTCCTGCAATGGCGCGTAATCGATGCGGCCGGCGGTGATCTCGCGCCAGCGTGCGATCCAGAGTTTGCAAAAGCCGCAATCGCCATCGTAAACCAGGAGCGGTTGCGGCGGCGGCTGCGCGACCTGATACGTTGCGCCCGGCATGCCGGCAACGTCCGACAGCCGCCGAAAACGTCGAGCAGGAAGATGTGGTTACGGCAGCGCGTTCTCTTCCTCGGGGAGCACCGGCGGCCCGCCGGTTGGCGAAGTGCCGCTGGCCTTCGCGAACTTTCGTCAAGGAGACGAGGCCACGCGAGCTGGGCCAAAGGTGAACGCGATTTTTTTAGCGGCGGATCAAGAGGAAAGGCCCGTAAAAAAATCTCCCGCCCCCGCAGCGCCACACTTCTCAGTCTCCGCGCGATTCCGAAAGTCCGTCGCGGCAGACTGCCGCGACCAACAGGCTGGCAGCCCGTGCTCCCGGACAAAAAAGATTCCGCCCGCCTACAACGTGAACTCCGCCCAGACCGGCGCGTGATCGGAGGGCTCCTTGCCTTTGCGCATCTCGCGGTCAATCCCGGCGGCGGTGCAGCTCGCGGCCAGCTCGTTTCCCGCGAGGATCGCGTCGATGCGCAGTCCACGATTCTTCGGGAACGCCAGCATGCGATAATCCCACCAGCTGAACAATCCGCCTTCCGGATGGAGGAGCCGAAGCGAATCACTCAGGCCCACGGCGCCGAGGGCGCGGAAGGCGTCGCGCTCGGCCTCCGAGCACATGATCGATCCGCGCCAAAGCGCCGGGTCGTGCACGTCCTCATCGTTAGGCGCGACGTTGAAGTCACCGCCAACCAGAGTGCGCGCGAGGGCGCGTTCACTCGTTAGGCAGCGGGTCAGCCGCTTATACCAACGCAGCTTGTATTCGTACGCCGTCGCGCCGACCGCCTGTCCGTTCGGCGCGTAGATCGAGAAGATGCGCAGGTCGCCGATCGTCGCTGCAAGCACGCGAGCCTGCGGGTCATCTTCGTCGTCACAGAGCCCGTAACGCACCTCCCGCGGTTCCGCCTTCGCGAGAATCGCCACGCCGTTATACGATTTTTGTCCGTGGAAAACCGAGAAGTAACCCGCGCCGCGCAGCGCCAGTTCCGGGAACTGCTCGTCGGTGCATTTGGTTTCCTGCAGGCACACAATGTCGGGCGCACTCGCGCCTAACCAATCGAGCAAGCGCTCCTGGCGTTTGCGGAGCGAGTTGATATTCCACGATGCGATCTTCATTTGCTCGTCCCCCTTCTCGTCCTCGTCGTCGAGGAGGAAGCACGAAGGTCGCTACAGCTCAATCGCCACTCCGGGCGGCGGGACGATGATTTCGCTCTTCGGCAACATCGCGGCGCTCGCCGCCCGGATCGATTCCACCGCGGGCGGATCGCCGTGAACGAGGACAACTTTGCGGGGCGCGACCCGCTGGATGTAGTCGAGGAGCGATTGCCGCGAAGCGTGGGCGCTGAATTGGAACTGCTCGACGTGACAGCGCAGAGTCTGCGCCGGCTTCTCTTCATCGAGAGACACGAGGTCGTTAGGCTGGGCCGCGCGGAGGATGCCGGCGGGCGACGCCGGATCCGCATAACCGACGAAAAAGATCGAGTGCTCAGGACTCTCCAGCAGCCGACGCCCGAAGACATTGGAGAGCGTTTTCTCGGTCATCATCCCGCTGGAGAGCGCGTAGATGCGACCGGGCCGAGCGGGCGCGTCGCCGATCGATTTGCCGTTGAGCACGAACGGCTGGACGGCCGGGAAAAGCTCCAGCCCCGGAATGACGCGGGCGGTGTCGTGCGCGCGCCGATCGTAGATCTCCGTCATCTTCGCGCTCAGGCCGCCGATGTAGATCGGCACGTCTTCGATCGTCTCCGCGCGTTTTAGCTGGTAGAGCAAGGTCAGGATTTCCTGCGTCTTGCCGAGCGCGAAGACCGGCACCATCACGCAACCGCCGCGGGCAAAAGCAGCGTTCAGAGCGGCCGCGAAACGCTGCTCTTCCGCCGCGCGGGTAAATCCTGCCGGCAACGGCGTCGCCCCATGCGTCGTCTCGATGATCAGGACATCGATCTCCGCCTCTGGAAAGCTCGCGCCTTTGGCCAGCGTTTGATCGTCGAAGTTCACATCGCCGGTATAGAAAACATTGCGTCCCTCAATCCGGATCATGATTCCCGCGGCACCGAGGACATGGCCGGCATCCCAGAACTCGCAGCTGATCTCGTCGTCGCCCGGCGCGGAGCCGACGCGTTCGCCCTCGAGATTAAACGGCTGCCGCAACGGCCGCGCATTCCAGCGGTCGGTCGCCCGCTCCGCCTCACGATGGCCGTAGAGCGGGTAAACGGTCGCGCCGACCTCCTCGCGTTGCCGGGTCATCACGTTCACTGAATTGTGCAAAAGCGCGTCGCCAATCTGCGTCGTCGCGCTGGTCATGAAAACCGGGGCCTGCGGCTGCTGCCGCATCAGCACCGGGAGCGAGCCGATGTGATCGAGGTGCGCGTGGGAGATCAGAATCGCGTCGACGGGGAGGCCGGCGAGCGCGGCGAGATTGGGCAGCGCGGCTTCGCCGACTTCCTTCGGATGCATCCCGCTGTCGAGGACGAGCCCGTGGCCGTCGGTCCCGAGATAATAGCTATTGGCGCCGATCTCGGTGTGCCGCGTCAATTGCAGGAACTTCAAACTGCGGGTGAGAGTGCCGGGCCGCGTTCTTCAGCGCAACCAGCAAATCTACTTCCTTCACTTCAGTCTCAATCCGCGGGAAGAGTGGCGTCGGTTTTCCGAGGACGTGGCCGTCGGGCAGTTTCCCCCGAGGCGCGTCGCCTAACGAGAAGCGTACCTCCTGGCCAGCTAGCCCGGTTCCATCTTCACCCCTCGTGCCCAAGCTCCGAGCTTGGGAACCTACTGATCCCGGAAGCTCCAACTTCCCTTCCAAGCGCCAGCACAGCGGCGATCGCCCGCCTACCATCGCCGCTCGCCGAAGGAGAGCTTCGAAGACAAGCCGAGGAGGAAGTGCGCGGCGTGACTCAAATTTTCTCCGGGGCCGGCTCGATGCGGGGGAAGAGCGGCGTCGGCTGGCCGACGACGTGGGCGTCGGGGAGCTGGCCCCATTCGGCATCGGACAGTGCGAAGCGCGCTTCCTTTCCAGCAACCTCTGGCTCCATCTTCCAGTTGAGTTGATCGAAGATGCCGTGCGCGGCTTGCGGGAGGACCGGAGAGATGAGGATGGCGATGATGCGGAGCCGCTCCGCGAGATCGTAGAGCAGCGCCGCGACGGTGTCGGCGCGGCCTTCTTTCATGAGCTTCCAGGGGGCAGTCTGTTCGATCTGTTGGTTCGCCTCGGTAGCGAGGGCGCGGGCGCGGCTGGTGAGGTCGGGATAATCCGAGAGGAGGGTCGCAGCTACCATCCCGCTGGTGAGGCGGCCGCTGGTGTAGCGCACTGCCATGCTGAGGGTGCGGTTAAGGAGGTTGCCGAGGGAGTTGGCGAGGTCGGCGTTGTAACGCTCGATCAGGCGCTCTTCCCAGAAGTCGGCGTCTTTCCCGGTCACGATATCGCTCGTGAGATAATAACGGAGAGCCTCGGCTCCGTAATTCTCGGCCGGATTGTTAGGGTCGAGGACGTTGCCTAACGACTTGCTCATTTTGACGCCGCGGTTGGTCCAGAAGCCGTGGACGAGGAAGCGCGGCATCTGCTCGTCGGGGAAACCGAGGGCGTGGAGCATGATCGGCCAGTAAATACCGTGGGCGGGAATGAGGATGTCCTTGCCGATGACGTGTAAGGCTGGCCACTTGTCGCGGAACCTAACCGGTTGTTTCTCCCACTCGTCCTCGCTTGGGTCGTAGCCGATGAAGCTAATATAGTTCGTGAGGGCGTCGAACCAGACGTAGTTCACGAAGTCGGGGTCAAAGGGAAGCTCGATACCCCAGCTCAGGCGCGACTTCGGACGCGAGATGCAGAGGTCGCCGCTGAGTTTCTCAACTGCGTTGATGAGCTCGGTCTGGCGGTAATCCGGGGTGACGCAATCGGGGTGGCTGCGCAGATAGCCGAGGAGCCAGTCTTTGTGCTGCACGAGCCGGAAGTAGTAGTTCTCCTCCGTGCGATGCTCGACTTCGCCCCACTCCGGGCCGAACTCGCCATCCGGGCCGCGCTCTTTATCGGTGAGAAACTGCTCCTGGCGGACGCTGTAGTAGCCCTCCTGTTTGTCCTTATAAATCTCGCTTTCGTTGTAAAGGCGCTGGAGCATTCCTTGCACGCATTTCTTGTGCAGCGGGTCGGTCGTGGCCGCCCAGCCGTCGTAGCGGACTTCCAGCTTTTCCCAGAGCGCGACGAATTTCGCCGTGATCTCGTCGACGAATTGCTGCGGCGCGACCCCGGCTTTCTCGGCGCTTTGCTGGACTTTCTGCCCGTGCTGATCGACCCCGGTGAGGAAATAAACTTCGTCGCCCTTAAGTCGATGATAGCGCGCGAGGACATCGGCGAGGACCTTCTCGTAGGCGTGGCCGATATGGGGCGCGCCGTTCGTGTAATCGATCGCGGTGGTGATGTAGAACGGCTTCGGCATCGGCGTCGGTGACTTTCCGAGCACGGACTACGCCGCGCAACCGCGAGCTTCGCCTAACGAACCATTTCCGCGGTCAGCAGCGGCGAGCGCCGGCGGTGGTGGAGAGAACGTTGCAGCCGCAGGAAGGGAAAGAGCACGAGGTAAAAAAAGCCGGCGTACCTGACGATGCCATGAATTTGCGCGATGGCCGCCGCGAGTAGTCCGACGACCACCATGCCAAAAAATCGCGCCCTCAAAAAGCGGGTATCGAGCCGCTCCAGCTCCGAGAGCGCAAGCTCGTCGCGCAGGTTGTAGGCGTGGCGGTAAAGCAGCGCAAGCGCGAGGTAAACCGCGGCGAAACCGAGCCCGTAGATGGTGAGCAGGAGCGAAAGTTCGCGACCCGTGATCGGCGAGGAATTGCTCAAGGCGCGGCCATTGAAGGAGATGTTGAAGCTCACGTTGAAGAGGAACTTCAGCGGGTAAACGTAAAAGAGGACGAGGAAGAGGAGAACGCAGGTGAGCACCCGCGCGGTCGTGTCTTGGAGGCCGTAGCGCCGGGAGAAATTATAGTGGGCGTTCCAGACGAGGACGAGGAGGGTAAAACAAACCGCAAAGGCCGGAAACCCGCGCATGGTCGCGAGGAGATCGGTGAAGGTTTTCGGCACATCGAGAGAGACGACGAGGAGAGTAAGGGCGAAACCAAAGACGGCATCACTGAAGCCTTCGAGCCGAGTAACCTCGATCCCGCGCATCCGGAAACCGTCGTTTAGTTTCGAGCGGCGGAGGGTGCGGGGCATGTTGGGAATTGATAGGCGAAAGCGACCGCGGAGAACAAGGCTTTTAGATTCCGGCACCTCCTCCGGGTAGCGCCCAGAGCAGATGGTCACTTTTCCAACCCGAGCGCGCGGAAGGTCTCGTCGATGTGCCGGAAGTGGATATCGAGCGAGCAGAGATCATCGATCTCGCGAGGCGACAAGAGCGCAGTGATTTCCGGCTCGGATTTCACATTTTCGGCGAGAGGCTGATCGCCTTGCCAGGTCTTCATCGCGGCGCGTTGCACGGCTTCGTAGGCCACTTGTCGCGTGGCGCCGGCGCGGGTGAGCGCGAGCAGGATCGCCTGGCTGAAATAGAGACCCTTCGTGAGGCCAAGATTCCGCTCCATGTTCTCGGGGTAGACGAGCAGCTTCTCCACCAGGTCGCGCAGCTTCACGAGCATGTAATCGAGCAGCGTACACGAGTCCGGCAGGATGATCCGCTCGGCGCTCGAGTGGCTGATGTCGCGCTCGTGCCAAAGTGCGACGTTCTCGAGCCCGACGATGGCATTCCCGCGAAGGACGCGCGCGAGCCCGCTCAGGCGCTCGGCC
This sequence comes from Chthoniobacterales bacterium, assembly GCA_038240025.1. Taxonomy (GTDB): domain Bacteria; phylum Verrucomicrobiota; class Verrucomicrobiia; order Chthoniobacterales; family UBA10450; genus Palsa-1392. The sequence goes on along the minus strand of JBBSED010000002.1, from coordinate 138,661 downwards.
GTGATCGGGTTCCGCTTGTGCGGCATCGCGGAACTGCCTTTCTGGCCCGCGCTGAAAAATTCCTCCACTTCCAGGACCTCGGTGCGTTGCAGGTGCCGCAGTTCTGTCGCCCAGCGATCAATGCTCGAAGCGATCAACGCGAGCGTGGTCGAGAACTCCGCGTGCCGGTCGCGCTGGATGATCTGCGTGGACAGGACCGCCGGTTTCAGGCCGAGCTTTTCGCAGACCTGACGTTCAATCCGGGGATCGAGATGCGCATGGGTGCCGACGGCGCCGCTCAGTTTTCCGACACGGACCCGTTCGGTCGTTTGCGCGAGGCGTTCCGCGGCGCGGCCGAATTCGTCGAACATCAACGCGAGCTTCAACCCAAAAGTGATCGGCTCGGCGTGGATGCCGTGACTGCGTCCGATCATCGGCGTCATCTTGTAGCGGCGTGCGTGGTCGGCGATCGTCGCGCGCAGATCCGCGAGATCCTGCGCGAGAATCTTCGACGCTTCCGTCATCTGCACGGCCAGGGTGGTGTCGAGCAGGTCGGAGGAGGTCAGCCCCTGATGAATCCAACGCGCCGCCGGTCCCACGGATTCGGCGACGTTCTCGAGAAAAGCGATGACGTCGTGGTTGGTCCGCTTTTCGATCTCGTTGATCGCATCGACGGAAAACCGGGCACGCTCCCGGATGGCCCGGGCATCTGCCACCGGGATTTCGCCCAGATCAGCCATGGCTTCACAGGCGAGGGTTTCGATTTCGAGCCAGATCTGGAACTTGCGTTCTTCAGACCACAGCTCGCGCATGGCCGGACGAGAATAACGGGAAATCACGCCGGCAAGATAAGGAACGGGGCGCGGCCGGAAAGCTCTTTTCCTTGACAAAAAAGAAGCGTCGCGCAGACGGCGAACCATCTGCGCGACGCTACGGTCGGAAATTATTAGATGGAGTTAGGAGCAGACGCGAGCGCGATTCATACGCCCATTCGCTTCCACGCGAACCTGTCCGCTTCCGAGAAGGTCAGCCACTGCGGCGACAGTCTCTTTCGTGTTTTTAGTGCACGAGCTGACGGCGAAAATGAGATCGCCGAGAGAAAGCTTGGGACGGTTCTTCAAGATTTGGGTATTCTTTTTCATAACGAGATGACTTTCTGAAAGCAGGATAGATGCCACAATATTCTTTGACGCTCGTCCCCGGGGATTCGTTCAGATTCCCCAAGTCCCTCCAGTGTCAGGACGTCCCCAGCCGTGACAGAAGTGTCCAGAAAGCGAACACTCTGTAGCCGCTTCGCGATGCGAAAGCGCGGGTATCGGCTCCAGTGCAGGCCGAACCCTTCTGGGGTCGACGCGAACTCCCACGCCTCCCATTAGGAGGCGGCTACATGCTCTCCGTACGCTTTGCCGAAAGGCGCAGCATCAGGACGTAAAGGACGGCGAGCACCGCCACGATGATCACGATCCAATGCGACTGCGCCTTGATCAGCGTGATGAGCCCATCCGGGTTATCGATAAGGTCGGGTTGCGCGCGAAAGGCTTTGGCCCCGAGGTAAGTGAGCACCCCGCACCAGATCGCAGAGCCTGCGATCGTGACCAGGCTGAAAACCCAGAAATTCATCCGCACGATTCCGGCCGGGATGGAAATGAGATGCCGAATCACCGGGAGCAGCCGGGCGAAGAAGACGCCGCCCGCTTCGTAGCGCGCCAGCCAGACCTCGGCGCGTTCCAGCTTATCCGGACCGATGAAGAAAAACTTCCCGAAGCGCAGGATGAAGGCGCGGCCGACCCAAAGCGAAACCCAATACGAGATCGCGGCCCCAAGATAAGACCCGAGCGTTCCCGCCAAAATCACCCCCGCGAAGCTCAAATCCCCGCGCGCCGCCAGGAAAGCCGCCGGCGGAATCACGATCTCGCTCGGCACCGGGATGATCGAACTCTCCATCGCCATGAGCGCAATGATCCCGAGGTAACCGCCGCTCTTGACCCAGCCAAACCAAATTTCGATTAAATGATGCATGGCGAGAAATGCGGATTGCGGAACGCGAATTTCGGAACAGAACTAACGAAGCGCGAAGCATGCCTTTCAATCCGCGTTCCGCAATCCGCATTTCCCATGATCTACCGGCGCGTCCTTCGCTACTATCGGCCTTTCCTCTCGCCGACGGTGCTTGGGCTGTTGCTTTCGCTGGTCGGGATTGGTGTGAACCTGCTCAAGCCGTGGCCTTTCAAGATCATCGTCGATAATCTGATTCCCGCGCGCGTTGCAACCAGTGGCTTGGGCACGCTCATCAACGGACTTGATCCACACACGGCGCTCGTTCTCCTTTGTCTCTCCCTCATCGGACTACAAGTGGTTTGGGGAACCCTTAACCTGTGCACCAATTACATCCTCGTGAAAGTCGGCCTGCAGGCCTTGCTCAAGCTCCGGACCGACCTCTACACCTACCTGCAATCGCTCTCGCTGAAGTATCACGACGCCCGGCGCTCGGCCGATTCCAGCTTCCGGGTCGCCTACGATTCGCAGGCGATCCAGACGATTTACAACAAAGGGTTCACCAACATTTTCGGCTCCGCCCTCACGCTGGTAGGGACATTTCTGATCATGCTCCGGCTCGATTGGGAGCTCACGCTGCTCTCGTTAGGCATCGTTCCCCTGATCGTCGGCGCGATCTACTTTTTCGCGCATCGCATTCGTACCGAATCCACTAGCATCCAGGAACAGGACAGCGCTCTCCTCACCCAGGCGCAGGAAGGTTTGAGCGCGATACGCATGGTCGCGGCGTTTGGGCGCGAAGATTTCGAGGTCTCGCGCTTCCACGAGCGCGCGCAGAACAGCCTCCAGGCTAATCTCAAGCTCACGCTCACGAATGTGCAAAGCGCGCTCGTCATCAGCACGCTCGTCGTCATCGGCACGGCCGGAATGTATTACCTCGGCACCCTCCACGTGCTCGCCGGCTCGCTCACGCTCGGCACGCTGCTCGTCTTCAGTGCTTACCTCGTCATGCTCTATCAGCCGCTCCAGGAATTGACCTACACCGCTTGGGCGATGGAAGGCGCGACCGCGGGCGCGCGACGGTGCTTCGAAGTGCTCGATCGCGAAGACGACGTCCGCGACGCGCCGAGCGCGGTGGAAATACAGAGCACCAAAGCCGCGATCGCTTTCGACCAGGTCAGTTTCCGCTACAACGAAACGACTCCGATCCTCCACGACATCGACCTGCGGATTTCGCCTAACCAGATCGTCGCGCTCGTCGGGGGCACCGGCGCGGGCAAGAGCACGCTCTTGAGTCTCGTACCGCGCTTCTACGATCCCAGCGCAGGCGTCGTCTCGCTCGATGGTCGCGACGTCCGGCAGATCACAAAAAAATCGCTCCGCGACAAGATCGCCATCGTGCTCCAGGACACACTCCTCTTTTCCACCACCATCCGCGAGAACATCGCCTACGGCCGACCAGGCGCGACCGACGCGCAGATTCGGGAAGCCGCCCGACGCGCCCAGGCCGACGATTTCATCAGCCGGTTGCCTAACGGATACGACAGTCCGGTCGGAGAACGCGGCGGCCACCTCAGCGTCGGCCAACGCCAGCGGATTGGGATTGCGCGCGCCTTCTTGAAAGACGCGCCTATTCTCCTCCTCGACGAACCCACCTCCGCGCTCGATCCCACGACCGAAGCGGCCATCATGGAAACGATCAAGGAACTGATGCACGGCCGCACCACCCTCATCGTCACGCACCGGCTCGCGACGATTCATAACGTCGACGAAATCGTCGTGCTCGAGCATGGCAGGATCATCGAGCAGGGCCGTGGCCCCCAGCTCGTGGCGCGCGGTGGCGCCTATGCGAAACTCTACCGCGCGGGCAATTATCCAACCACATGAGCAACGTCAACAGCGAGCGCCGGGTCGAGTCGGATTGGTGGGCTGATCCCATTCCGCCTAACGTTAAATTTGGCGAAGGCTTTTACTGCGAGACGGCGCAGATTTTCCGGTTCATGCGCAGTCCCCTGCCGGACGCGGTGTTGTTAGGCAACTACGTTTCGTGCTACGCCGGCTGCTCGTTTGCACTCGGGAAAAACGGCCGCTGCACTGTGGGCGACTTTACGCTCATGAACGGCGCGCTCTGCATGGCGGAGGAGTTGATCGAGATCGGCAGCCACTGCCTCATCTCCTGGAATGTCGGGATCGCCGATTCTGATTTCCATCCCATCGATCCCGCCCAACGCCGCCAGGACGCGCTCGCGCTCGCGCCCTACTTCAAGGACCGCCCGCCGCGTCCGCCGATCCGCACCGCGCCGGTCCGGATCGCGGATAACGTCTGGATTGGGATGAACGCGGTCATCCTCAAGGGCGTAACCATCGGCGAAAACTCCGTGGTCGCGGCTGGCTCGGTCGTCGCCAAAAGTGTGGCGGCGAATACCGTGGTCGCGGGTAACCCTGCGATCGTCGTGAAGCAGTTATGAACCGCGGATTACACGGATTGCGCGGATACAGAAAAGGATTCCCTCTTCCCTTCTCCCATCCGTGTCATCCGTGAAATCCGCGGTTAAAATCTCTTTATGAAGCGCAAGAAAATCGTCGTCATGGGCTTCATGGGCGGGGTGCCGATCGCGGGCGTGATCTGGCAGCACGTCCATTACCTCGTCGGACTGAAACGGCTCGGGCACGACGTTTATTACATCGAAGACTCCGCGCGGATTCCTTACAACCCGCAAACCTTCGACACGAACAACGATTTCACCTACGCCGCGCAGGTACTCGGCCAACTGGCGCGTGAGTTCGGTTTCGAGCGGCGCTGGGGTTTCTGCGCACGCTATCTGCCCGAGCTTCCGACGGCGGGGCTCGGCCTAACGAGGATAAGACAACTCTACCGCGACGCCGACGCTATTCTCAATGTCTGTGGCAGCCAGGAATTCAACCACGATCTCGAGCAAAGCGACCGCATCCTTTATGTCGAGAGCGATCCGGGCGTCGAGCAAATCAAGGTGGATAAGAAGGTGCGCTCGACCATCGACTACCTCGGGAAACACCGCGCGCTTTTTACCTTTGGCGAAAATATCGGGACCGACCGGTTCCCGGTGCCGCTGCATAAGTTAAAATGGTTCCCAACCCGTCAGCCGGTAGTGACCGATCTCTGGAAAACCTCTCGCCGGCCGAAAGAGGCCGCGCTTTTCACCTCGATCGCGAACTGGTCCACCAGCGGCCTCAAGGACATCGAGTGGCGCGGCGAGAAATATCTCTGGAGCAAGTCGCGCGAGTTCCTTCGCTACGTCCGGGCGCCGAAGAAGGCGGGCGAACCGTTCGAACTCGCGACCGACATCAAGGACGAGAAGACCCACGCCAGGTTTGTCGCGAACGACTGGCGTTTCCGTCCGCCGCACCTGATGAGCGTCAACTATTGGGATTACCGCAATTACATCCGCCGCTCGAAAGGCGAGTTCACGGTCGCGAAAGATCAGTATGTGCGGCTCCACACTGGCTGGTTCAGCGATCGCAGCGCCTGCTACCTCGCGGCCGGGCGCCCGGTCATCACCCAGCAGACCGGCTTCACCGAGCATTTTGGCGGAAGTGGCGGACTCTTCGCCTTTAATTCGTTAGGCGAGATCACCGAGGCGGTGCGCGAGATCAACGCCGACTACAAAAAGCATAGCCGCGCCGCCCGAGCCGTGGCCCTCGAAGTCTTCGAGGCGGAAAAAGTCGTGGCGAAAATTCTCGAACGCGCGGGAGTCTAGCTAGAGACCGAATGCATAAAGCTTGTTATCCCACGAGCCGACAAAGACTCGCCCGTTCACGACCGTTGGAGCCCCATAAATGGCCCCTTGGATCGTGGAGCCGCTCGACCAGAGCTGTTCCCCGCTCGTCGCGTTAAGGGCGAAGAGCTGATTGCCATAGCCATCTCCGTAATAAACCAAGCCTCCCGCAACCGTGGGCGGCGAGACCGACGTAAAGTTAGGCCCCACCGTCGTCTGCCAGGCGAGGCTCAACTGACAGTTAGCATCGACCGAGAAAGCGACCATGCCGTGTTTGTAGACACCAGAATTAGAAGAGTTGCCGATATATAAGAGATGCGTCGTGTCGGACCATGCCGGAATGCCATTGAACGACTCGTCATTCACGCTCGCCACCTGGAGCCGCTGAGCTGGACCGACCGAGACGTCTCCACGCACGTAGGATACGAGGACACCTGATTTGTTCTTCGCTGCTACCATTGGCGAACAGCCGGGCGGCTGGTAGAGAATGGGTGTCGCCCCAAAATCCACATCGCCACCGGTCAATCCGGGATAGTTAGAACCGAGCACTTTTAAGGTGGAAGATAACTCGACCACATCCTCGGAGTAACGATAGCTCTCCGGATTAGTCAGCGCGTTTCCAGTCGCAGTGAAGACATTCCCGGTCGTCGGATCGATCGCTACCCCGCCTGGCCCCCAGACTCCACCACCATTCACTCTCGGGCCCGCCGGGAAAAAGGTTCGCATCTTTTTGGTCACCATATCGACCGAAACCACCTTCCCATGGTAGGGAGTAAAGTCGCAGTAACTCGCGATCTCCGCGTAGACCTGGCCATTAAACACATTCACCCCGCCATAGCAGTGCTCGTGCGCCGGGTCAGTCGTGATCGCGACCGGCCACCCGGGAAGGACGCTCCCGGTCGAAAGGTCGAGCGCATACAACATACCGTTGCCGCCCATCACAAACATTTGATTGTTAGCGCGGTCGAGATAGGGCGAGCCACTCACTCCGAAGACCTTGTCAGGAATATCGGTGCACTGGGTGCGCACCGATCCGAGGTTTTGTTGCCACACCTTGGAGCCATCGACGACGTTGATCGCGTAGAGATCGCCATGCTCGGCGCCCATGTAAATGAGATCTAACCGCACGCCCTTTACCCTCACCCCGGTCGCCACGACCGGTTGCATGATCGTCACTGACCCCAGGTCGAAACTCCACAGTTTGTGCAAATTCGCCACTGTCGCGGGCGTGATCGCAGTCTCCGACGGGTTTTCGCCAGTTCGCTGCACATTGAAGCCGTAAGTCAGCCAGTCCGTTGCAGACGCCGGGCGGAGACCCGCTAGAATGACGACAAAAAGAAAGAGAAGCGCGGGAAAATGCCGTTTAATCATCCGTTCCTTCAAGCAAAACGGCCGTTAACAGTCAAGCCAATAACCGTTCGGCGGATCCGCGGGCAGAGCAACGGCACGAACTGCCTCTCGATGCATATGAAACGCCTCACGACGTATATGAAGCGTCGCGCAAAGGATATGAAGCAGCGCCGATCTATATGAAACGGCGTTTCCCCTATATGAATTGGCCGGCCATCGGCATGAAGCGCTGACGGTTCACAAAGAGCGCGCGACGATCGAGGACAATCGTCCGACGTTTCATATGGATCATTCGCCATTCATACCAATCGTTTTGCGATCCATACGGATCGTCGCGGGCTTTATATGCTCCGTCCGGCAACCGGCAGAACCGCGCCGCCATTCATATGAGTCGTCGCGCTATGCATACGGGGATTCAAGGCGATTTCCGGAAAATCCGGGCGCTTCTGCCGTGCGACGAAGGGGCGTCACTGCAGCACGAAACGGCACCACCCGTGCCGGGTTTGTTTTACCAAGGTTGCGTTCGCTGCAGGTCGAGTCCGGGCCGATGTTCGAGCCAGATTGGCCGCGCCCGGCAATCGCGCTTTCGGGACGTTCTGAACGTTTCCCGTTTCCGGTCATCTAATGCTTCTATTGCCGTTTTACAGACCGCTGCTTCCGATTGACCTTTCCGCTCTTTTCCTGATGCACCGATTTCATTTTCTCCTTGGCGCGCTCGCGCTCTTTCTCATCGCGGAGGCGGATGCGCAGCCGAACGGCCAGATTCAGAGCAGTCTCGTGCGGATCACTTCGACCGAAGTGGAACCGGATTATCGCGCGCCTTGGAATTCCGGCTCGATCGCCCGCGGGGTCGGCGCGGGGTTTGTGATCGATGGCCAGCGTATCCTCACCAACGCTCACGTCGTCAGCAACACGCGCTATCTCACGGTCGAGCGCGAAGGCGACCCGAATAAGTATTCCGCGACCGTTCTTTTCGTGGCGCACGACTGCGATCTCGCCCTCATCCAAGTGGCGAACGCGACCTTCTGGAAAGGGATGAAGCCGCTGGAGTTCGGCGGCATCCCCGCTCTCGAGTCGATGGTGTCGGCCTACGGTTATCCGATCGGCGGCGAGCGCATGTCGGTCACTACCGGTATTGTCTCACGGATCGATTTCAACCTTTACACGCACTCCGCGACCGACTCGCACCTGGCGATCCAGATCAGCGCGCAGATCAATCCCGGGAACAGTGGCGGTCCGGTGCTGCAGACCGGCAAAGTCGTGGGCGTCGCCTTCCAGGGTTACAGCGGCGACATCGCGCAGGGCGTGGCCTACATGATTCCGACGCCGGTGATCCGGCGTTTCGTGAAGGACATCGAGGACGGCCACTACGATCGCTATGTCGATCTCGGGATTACTTATTCGAAACTCCAGAACCCGGCGCAGAGACACTACCTCGGGTTGAAAGATGACGACCGTGGGGTGCTCGTCGGGACCGTGATCGAGGCCGGACCGTGCGGCAAAGTCCTGCTAGGCGGCGATGTCCTGCTCGCGATCGATGGCCATCCCATCGCGAGCGACGCCTTTGTCGAATACGAAGGCGAGCGGGTGCAAATGCCCGAAGTGGTCGAGCGGAAATTCAAGGGCGACAAGGTGAAGCTCGATCTCCTGCGCAATCAGCAGCCGATGAACGTCCAGATCACGCTTGGCTCTGTCTGGCCTTACTTTATGCAAGGACACAGCTACGATGTGCGGCCGCGCTACGTTCTCTTTGGCGGGTTACTCTTCCAACCGATGTCGCTCGATCTGCTCGAGGCTTACCGGATCAGCGATCTGCGCGTGCGCCATTTCTTCGACTTCTTCGTTTCGGAACAAATCTATCTCCAGCATCCGGAGGTCATCCTCCTCACGAACATTCTGCCCGACCCGATGAACAGCTATCTCATGCCTTATCGCTCCAACATCGTGGATCAGATCAACGGCAAAAAAATTGGCACCCTCCAGGATCTCGCGAACGCTTTCGCGCAGCCGGCTGATCGTTACATCGTGAACATGGTCGGCGACGGTCCGCCCCTCGTGCTCGACGCGAAGCAGGTGGAAGAAGCGCGCGAACGCATCAAGACGCGCTACAACGTTTTCTCGGAACAGAATCTCGACGAACAACCGCCGGCCAAACCCGCCGTCGCCGCCGCCACCACGGAGGGAAAATGGTAATGCGCGCTCCCGCTTTTTTCCTCATCGTTCTTCTCGCCGGCGTCGCGCCGCTCCAGGCGAAAAAAGCGCCCGTCCCCTCGCCCAAACTGCCCGCGATGTCGCAGGGCGCGGTCGAGGCGAAAGAAGTGTCGCTCGTCCGGGTCAACGTCACCGGACAGCCGTTCGATTATTTTAGACCGTGGCAAAAGAAGGCGCCGGTCACGAAACGCGCGCTCGGCGCCGTTCTGCCGCACGGTCACGTGCTGGTCACGGCCGATCTGGTCTCCAATCAAAACTACGTCGAGCTGGAACGCGCCGAATCCGGCGAAAAGACCGCGGCCACCGTGGTGGTCGTCGATACCGAGGCGAACCTCGCGTTGCTCGAGCCGACCGACAAGAAATTCCTCGAAGGTCTGCAACCGCTCGAGCTCGCGCTCGACACCGTGGTCGGCGATCGCCTCGCGGCGTGGCAGCTCGAACCCTCCGGCACCCTGGTCGTGACCGAGGGTCTCGTGACCACAGTCGGAGTGACGATGTATCCGGCGGACGTGAGCGAGTTCCTGACCTATCGGCTGAGCATCCCGATGCAGTATCGCGACAACAGTTACACCGTGCCGCTGGTCAAAGGCCAGAAACTGGCCGCGCTCCTGCTCCGTTTCGATCCGCGCACCCAGGTGATGGACGCGATCCCGGCGCCGATCATCGCCCATTTTCTGAAGGACGCGGAGAGCGCGCAATACCAAGGCTTCCCGTCGTTAGGCGTTTCCTTTTTCGCGACCCGCGATCCGCAGTTGCGCAAATTCGCCGGGCAGACCGGGAAGACCGGCGGCATCTACGTCACCTCGGTGGATCCGGGCATGCCGGCGGAGAAAGCGGGCTTGAAAGCCGGTGACATCATTACCGCGATCGGCGAGCACGAGATCGACGAGAACGGCAACTACGTCGATCCGCTCTACGGCAAGATCCAGTTCGGCAATCTGCTCGGCGGCAAGGCTTATGTCGGCGATTCGCTCGCCCTCCATCTCCTGCGCGAAGGCCAGCCGCTGACGCTGAACGTGAAGCTCGAACATCGAGCGGTTGAAGACTATGTCGTGCCGCCCTACAACCTCGATAACCCACCGTCGTATCTGGTTCTCGGCGGGCTCATTTTCCAGGAGCTCTCGCGCCAGTATCTCAAGGAATGGGGCGCGAATTGGCAAAAGGAAGCGCCGCAGGATTTCGTTTATCTTGATCGTTTCCAGTCGGAGCTTTTCCCGGAAGGCCATCGCCGCGTCATCATTCTCAGCCAGGTGCTGCCCGCCAACAGCACGATCGGTTACGACGACTTCAGCTATCTGATCGTGAAAAAGGTGAACGGCAAAGAAGTGAAGTCGATGAGCGATCTCGCCGAAGCGATCAAGACTCCGGTGAACGGCTTCCATGTCATTGAGACGCAGGACGACCCGAAACAGCTCGAGCTCAACGCCGCGGAAGCCGCCGCTGACGCCGACGCGCTCCAGAAAAACTACGGATTGCCCGCGCTGCAACGGCTCCCGTGACCGCCGTCGAGCCGCCGCCCTTCGGCGCGATTTTTGACTGGGACGGCGTGATCATCGATTCCGCCCGGCTGCACGAGCAAAGCTGGCATCGCCTGGCCGCTGAGCTTGGGACCACGATCGCGCCGCAAAGTTTCCTCCGGGGCTTTGGGATGAAAAGCGCGCGGATCATCGAGGAAATCCACCGCTGGGCGACCGACCCGGAAGAGGTCGCGCGCCTGACCAATCGCAAGGAAGCGCTCTATCGCGAGATCGTTAGGCAAAGCGAGATCGCCCCGCTCCCGGGCGTGACCGAATGGCTGGAGCGCCTGCGCGCGGCCGACATTCCCTGCGCGGTTGCCTCCTCGACCCAACGGCAAAATATTGACGCGGTCCTCGCGCGTCTTGGTTTGCAGGAGGCCTTCCGCGAAATTGTCTCGGCAGAGGACGTGACCCACGGGAAACCGCACCCGGAGGTTTTCGAGAAAGCGGCCGACCGTCTTGGCCGAACGAGAAGCCGCTGCGTGGTCTTCGAGGATGCGCATGTCGGCATCGAGGCTGCGCACGCCGCGGGGATGAAAGTGGTCGCCGTCACGACAACGCATCCGACCGCAGAACTCGCGGCCGCCGACCTTGTCGTTAGGCGGCTCGACGAGCTGACGATCGCGCAAGTCGCTGCGCTTCGTTAGGCTATTCCCCGAACGAGATATTTACCTCGCGTGCGGTCTGCACCATCTGGCTCGACGGCTGGACGAGTCGCAGCCGGTTGACCGCGTCCGCGATCGGGACGTGTTGCACCTGGTAATTTTGGTAGCTCACCATCGAGCCGAAGTGGCCTTCGTTCGCGATCTGCACCGCTTTCACGCCGAAACGCGTGCCGAGGATTCGATCGAGCGTGGTCGGGGCGCCCCCGCGCTGGAGATGCCCGAGCACACAGCACCGGGTTTCTTTGCCCGTGCGCGCCGCGAGTTCGTGGGCGACGACGTCGCCGATGCCGCCAAAGCGGTATTCACCCACCTCCGTCTGGTGAAGAACCTGCTGGCCATCCTTCGGCGTCGCGCCTTCCGCGACCACGACCATCGTGCTCAGGTCGCCGGCCGCTTCCCGGTTCTTGATGAAGTCCGCGAGGACTTCGTAGTCGAACGGAATCTCCGGGATCAAAATTGCATCCGCGCCACCGGCGATGCCGCCGTGGAGCGCGATCCAGCCGGCGTGCCGGCCCATCACTTCGAGCACCATGACGCGCTTGTGACTCGTCGCCGTGGTGTGCAGCCGGTCGAGCGCGTCGGCGACCGCGGCGACCGCGGAGTCGAAGCCGAAAGTCATCGCCGTGGCTTCGAGGTCGTTGTCGATTGTCTTCGGTACGCCGATGCAGTTGATCCCCGCTTCCTGCAGCTGGAGCGCGGTCGTCATCGAGCCGTCACCGCCGACGATGATGAGCGCGTTCACGCCCAGATCCGCGAGGACTTTGCGCGATTTCTCGATCACCTCCGCGGCTACGACCGCGCGGTTGCCGGCGCCAACCTTGGCGATGAAATGTCCGCGATTGGTCGTCCCGATGATCGTCCCGCCTAACGACATGATGCCATTCGTGCGGTGTCGGTCGAGGATCATGTATTCGCCCGGGGGGAGGAGGCCTTCGAAGCCATCCCTAAAGCCGACGACTTCCCAACCGAGCTTCTCCGACGCGAGCACGACGCCGCGGAGGACGGCGTTTAATCCCGGGCAGTCACCCCCGCTGGTGAGCACGCCAATTCTGGGCTTCATCGCTCGTTAGGCGGCGAGATCGTCTGGCGGGGATCGTTCGGCCGGCCGGCCGCCGCCCATTGGTCATAGAGTTGCCAGCCGCTGGCGAGGAGTTGCGCGCCTTCGTTGAAACGGTCGGGGCTCGCCAGTTCCACCACGATGAGACGCCGGGGCGTGACCAGGGAGGTCGTGCCCTGCTGCACCACTTCGGAAGGCCGCGCGGCCGAGAGCACGAGGCATTCGCCGGCGCGCGCGGTGCTGCCGGTTTTCACGCCGTCGATCGCGTCGGTCCCGAGCAGTTGGTTGGTATTCCGCAACAGATAACGCAAACGCTGGTCCCCGCGACCGATGGCGATCTCGCGTTCCTTTTGCGAAACGTAAAAGCGGAAGCCGGGATTGTTCATCGCGTAACGCGTGAGCCGCGCGATATCGAGCGCGGTCGAATAGGGCTTCTCCCGGCTGTCCACGCCGCTCGGGTTGAGGAAGCGGGTGCGATCCATCCCGAGCTGTTTCGCGAGCGCGTTCATCTGCTGCACGAAGAGATCGACGGAGCTGGCCCGCTCGCCACTCCCGCTCGAGCCGAGACTGCCTTCGAGGCTCCGCCCGATGTGATCCGCGAGCGTGTTGGCCGCGATGTTATCCGACTGCACGAGCGCGGCGTAGAGGAGGTCGCGGAGGGTCAGGGTGTCGCCCGGCTGGAGGTTGAGGTTGTTCTCGCTTGAGCCGGTGAAGGCTGCCGGCGGCACGGTTGCGACCTGCGCGAGGTCGCCGCCTTGTTTGCTCGCCCAGTCCAGCACCACCATGGCGGTGGCAATCTTCGTCAGACTGCCGACCTGGCGTTTTTTCAGGGCGTCCTGCTGCGCCAGGATATGGCCGGTGGTCGCGTCGACGGTAATGGAAGACTCCGCCGCCCGGCTTTGCGGAACCGTTGCGAGAAGCAGCAGGGAGAGCGCGCAAAGCGCCGGGATTTTACGAAAGAAGGACATCGCGCGGGTCAAAATCGCTGCACCTTAACTGGCCGCCCCACCTTGGCAACCGCTATCACCGTGGCATCGTTGCCTAACGACTAACGAACTTGGGCGCGGCGCGGGTTTAGCGCAGCGTGACTGAGGAGCGCGCGCCGAAGCGGAACGGATCCGGGCTCACGACGAGCATGATTCGTTCGGCGGCGTTGCGCAGATCGAACGGGGTCGCTTTGCCGAGCCCGCTGGCGCGGAGCGTCCCGAGTTTGCCCTGACCGCGGCTGCCGCCGGCCATGTCGAATTCATAGACCACGCGATGCGCGACCACGTCGGTTACCTTCACGTGCAGGAGGAGGAAGGAACGACCGGCGCCGAAATTTCCGAAGAAGAAACGAGCCGAAGGATCGCCGCCATCGACGACATCGAAATTACCCTCCACGAGCCAACCGACGCGCGGCACCTCGTCTTCCTTGAGGATGCGGGCAGGCGCGAGCTTGCTCAGCTCCTCTTTCAGGTCACCGGCAAATTGGATCGGCGTGAGCGATTTGCGGATCGGCATTTCGCCCGCGGAAGCCGCTTCGTCGCCGCGAAAGGTGGCGGAGTCGATGCAGAACGGCCGGATATAAATCGCCACCGGGTCGGTCGCGCCGACGCCGCAGTTGGTCTGGAAACGGACGGAGTCTTTCGCGTCGAAATCCTTCCCGTCGACCTCGGTCCGGGAGCTGATCGAGGAGGTGTAGGTTTTCGTCACGACCATATCGGCGCACGAACAAAGCAGCAGGCTGGTGGCAAGGAGAGTGAAGGATTTCATAGTTTTAGAAGTAGGGCCGGCGTCCCTCGTCAGAAGGAGGCCCGCGATGGCTTCGCTGATGCAACTCCCGTGCCGCCGCCGGAAAAATTTCAGTGGGCGCGTCTCGCCCGGCGGGCCGTGATCAATCCTCGGAAGACGATGTAGACCACCGCCGCCGAGGGCAGGCCCACGATGAGCGAGCCGACAAAAGTCGGACCGACGAGGAGGAGCGTTTTCCAATGAATGTAGTCGAGGACCGCGAGCGGATGAAAACCAACCCGGCGCGGAAACGTCCCGTGTATCGCCCAATAGCCGAGCTTGTATTCCCAGAGATAAATGGCCGGCATGAACGGGAGGAGCAGATCATGCAACTGCACGCTGACCGCAGCCGCGATTTTGTTGCTCCCGAGCAACCAAGCCACGCCGATCGAGAGGAGCGTCTTCAGGCTGAGGAGCGGCGTGAACCCGAAAAAGACGCCGATGGCCAACCCCAGCGCAATGGAATGCGGCGTGTCCTCAATCGTCATGAGATGAAGGTGGATGCCGCTCAGCCAGCGGCGCAGGCGCGTCCAGGCACTGCGCTTTGGGGACGGTTCCGGATCGGTCATCGCATTTCCTGGCCTAACGAAAAAGCTCCTCCTGGCGGGCCGATGTCCGGGTCAGTTGCCCCAGGGCCGCACGCATCCGGGCGGCCGCATGCGGTGCGAAATCGAGCGCATTGTTGTTAAAGACCACATGCACGCTCTCCGCCCCCTCCGCCAGCTTCCGCGTCCGCTCCGCCAGCTCGGCGATTTCGTCGTCGCGGTAATCATAGTGGAAACGTTCCGCCACGGTCTTGCCGCGCAGATACGCTTTCGGATCGCGGCCGTGCAGGCGCAGATAGGCGACCCGGGGATTGGTGATGGCATCGAGCGCGCTCGGCATGATCGTGAAATGCTCGCCCGGAGGCGCGTCGACCAGCGCCAGAGTCACCTGTTCTTTCTGAAAATAAGCGAGCGTCTCCCCGAGCTGAGCCGGCGTCGTCCAGTTGCGGTTCCGAAGTTCCACGACCAGGCCTAACGAACTTAACCGGCTCACCACTTCGTCCAGTTCCTCCAGCGCATGCGCGTGCGGCGCGAAGGCGGGCGAAAGCTGGAGGAGGAAGACGCCGAATTTCCCGGCCTCCCGCAACGGCTCGGTGGACCGCACCACTTCCTCGAGCAAGGCGGCCTCCAGTTCCGCGGTCAGTTTGACGCTTCCCTTTTCGTTAGGCCGGGACGTGCGCCGCAGTGCCGGCGGAAGCGACCTCACGTTCGTGGCGTGCCGCGAGAGCAGGCGATGCAGTTTCACGTCGAAGGTAAAATCATCCGGCGTCGCGCGGACCCAGCGTTCCACCATCCGCCTCTCCGGCACGGCGTAGAAACTCGAGTTCACTTCCACCATCTCGAAAGATTGCGCATACCAAGGAAGCCGGTCGGCCGCCGGAAGCTTGGGCGGATACCAGCGCTCGACGAAACCCGGGTCCGACCAACTCGCCGTCCCGACCAGAATGCGGCTGCTCTTTTCGGAAGAAGGAGACGCCATGGAAACAGCAGAGGCGGGCCGCCCCGCAAACGCAAGGCTGCGGCTTCACCGTCCCGCGGGGGGGGGTGGCTGGGAAGCCGAGTTTGTCCGGCAGCGGGTCTGCTGTTATACCATCAGACATGAAACGTCTGACCGCCCCCACCCGACCGGCGCGCAAACGCCGGATGACCCTGCACTCCCGGCCGCCGCTCGAGCGGATGATGCGGCTGCACGAAAAGCTCAAAGCGGGGAAATTTCCCAACTGCCGCAAGCTCGCGGATGAGCTCGAGGTCTCTTCGAAGACCATCCAGCGCGACATCGATTTCATGCGTGACCGGCTCAATCTCCCGATTGAGTACGACCAGCTGCACTTCGGCTTCGCCTACACCGAGCCGGTCACCAGCTTCCCCAGTATCGAGGTGTCCGAAGGCGAGTTGGTCGCGCTCTTTGTCGCGCAGAAAGCGCTCGGCCAATATACCGGCACGCCCTTCGAGAAACCTCTCAAGACCGCGTTCGGGAAAATAACCCGCGGGCTGACCGACTCGGTCGATTTCCACTGGGGCGACGTCGACTCTTCGATTTCTTTTCGGGGCCTCGGCCGGAGCATCGCCGACCTGGAATTGTTCGAAGCGGTCAGCCGCGCGGTCCTCGCTTCGCAAGAATTGCTGATCGATTATAAAAAATTGTCCGGCGCGGAATACGAGTCGCGGCGCGTGCAGCCGTATCATCTCGGCTGCGTCGAAAACCAATGGTATCTCTTCGCCTTCGACCTCGACCGGGAACAGCTCCGCACTTTCGCCCTCCCGCGGATGCGCAAGGCCCGCAACACGAAAACCCGCTTCACCCGGCCCAGTGACTTCGCGATCGGGAAGCATCTCGGCGACAGCTTCGGCGTCTTCACCGGCAAACCGCGCTACCGGGTGCGCATCCGCTTCGATGCCTTCGCAGCGCGTCTCGTCGCCGAGCGACATTGGCATCCTTCGCAGACGAGCAAACAACTCAAGAACCAGGAGATCGACCTCACCCTCGACCTCGGAGGCCTGGAAGAAATCGAACGCTGGGTCCTGAGCTGGGGCGCCCACGCGCGCGTGCTGGAGCCGCCTGCGCTGATCGCGCAACTCCGCTCCGCCGCCCGGCAGATCGCCGCGAGCTACGCGGCCTCTGCCGGTTCCTGATCCGACTTACCAAATGAGGACGCGGGGGCGCCGTTTCATCGCGCCTCTCGGGGACGGGAACGTCGCCTGCCCGAAGAAATTGAATTCGACCTGGACCGGCTTCGGCGGCCGGCCGCTCGCGCGAACGATCTCGCGAATCTGGTCGAAACGGGCGCGGATCTGCCTGGGGGAGAGCCAGCCTGGAGAGCGGGACGGTTGGATGTGATTGCGTGTCATGCGCAGAGCAAAACAGCTCGGGTCAGACATTGCCTGTCTCATCCCTGAAGTTTTTTTTAAAGATTTTCTGTCGCCGCTTTTCTTCGCTGGGACAGCGCTTGTCCGACAGACCGGGATAGTCTGCCGGAATGAAAAACAAATACACAGAGATCGCCTTCGTCCTTGATCGCTCCGGTTCGATGGAGGGTTGCCGGGAAGCAGCCATCGCGGGATTCAACCGCTTCCTCTCCGACCAGCAGAACGCGCCCGGGCTGGCGAAGCTCACCCTGGTGCTTTTCGACGACGAATATTTGGTCCCGGTCCTGTCGCTCCCAGTGCAGGAGGTGCTTCCGCTCGACGTCGACAGTTACGTTCCGCGTGGTTCCACCGCGCTACTCGACGCGATCGCGATCACGATCGACGACCTCGGCACCCGGCTCGGGACCCTGCCCGAATCCGCCCGCCCCTCCCAGGTCATCGTGCCGATCCTGACCGATGGCTACGAGAACGCCTCGCAGCGCTTCGGTTGGAAAGAAGTCGCCGCGCGGATCAAACACCAGACCAGCGTCTACCGGTGGACCTTCCTCTTCCTCGGAGCGAACCAGGACGCGATCGCGACCGCCGCGCAAATCAACATCCCGGCCGCCAACGCCAGCGCCTACATCGCGGACGCCGCCGGTTCGCGCGCATCCCACCGCTCCTTCTCGCGCAAAGTAAGAGCGATGCGGGCGATGAACAGCGGGAGCGCAACCGCCGCGGAGCAGGCCGACGCCGCCGCGCCGATGTCCGAGATCGTGCGCGAACAGGAAAAAACGGAGCGCGGAGAGTAAAGCGCTGCGGCCGGCCTAACGAATGGCGGAAGAGGGAATTGCAGGAGCGGGATGAACCCGCGGCCTTCTGGTTATGAACCTGACGAACTACCAGACTGCTCCACCCCGCGACGTTGAGAGGCCAATTTTTCCGCGAGCAGGACTTTCCTTTTCGCTGATTCCGTCGCTCATCACCCCGGGCGCGGCCGAAGCGTTGGCGGTGAAAGTGTATCGCCTGATCAAGACAGAAAAGCTCGACCCGCTGGAAGCGCTGCGTCGTTCCCTCACCGGCTACCAAAGCCCGGTCGCCCCGGAAATCATCCGCGCACAAATCCAGCTCGCCGTCGCCGAAGCGAGCGACATGGATTTCGTGCCCGACGTGTTTCGTTAGGCGCGCGTCCAACGGGAAGCCGAGGGGAGAACGCGGGGGTGGGATTTGAACCCGCGTTCCCGCAGCCGCGGGATTACGCGCCGGTCCCACCATTAATGACCTCCCCCCAGTGTCGCCAGTTGTGAGGCAACGCATCCATCCTGCCTCATCCTCAAACCACCGCCGGCGTCATTTAATTTAAGTCAATTCAAGCAACCGTAAGGCCGCAATTTCGAGGTTGTCGCCTTTCCGCGATTCGGTATGCTCGATTCATGAGCCGATGCATTCGCAACGGGCTGCTCATAACCCTGGGCCTTCTCACCGCTTCCGTCGCACACGCCATTCCTTCGATGGAAGTGACCGTATTCGATGGCAACGCGAAGCTCGCCTTCAAAGGCGCGACCCAGGCGAACGGGACCTTCGCCACCGGCGATCTGAGGCCAGGCCAATATGTGGTGCGGTTCATCTCGAAAATCGCAGCCGTGCGGGGCGACTCTTATCTGCTCATCCTCATCGCGGAAAAAAAACCATTCATTTCCAACCCTGTAGCCGGAGGAAAATTCTTTGGCGGCGGCGTCGCGATCAGGATGGACGTGACCCAGCCGGTTAGGATCACCGGGCAAGTCGAGAGCGCGCGTGCCCTCGCGCGGGACAAGGTCGAAGTGATCAACGGCAAACGCTACTTCTGGGTCAAGGAAACGGGAACCAATCTCAGCGGGCGCTGGATCGAAGAAGGCTCGGCGGGAGCGGTGAACGTCGTCTCTCTCCACCTGCGCGATCTGCAGCAGCTTCAATCCCGCGCAGGCGAAGGAAGCCTGCAGGGAACCATGCATAAAGCCGACCTTGAGCTCGGCCATTAGGCCGAAAATCCAAAGCCGCGCGGCGCGGAAGAAGAAATTGCGGGGGCGGGATTTGAACCCGCGGCCTTCAGGTTATGAGCCTGACGAGCTACCAGACTGCTCCACCCCGCGCTCTTGAGAGCAGCATTATGAACGCGTTTTTCGTGAACGCAAACGCGCAATTTGTTACCCGCGGGACGTCGGACAAATTACTTGCTGCCTCGTGCTTCAGAGGCAAGGTATACGCCCGTCAGCGCCTGAGAAAATTCCAGCGTAGCTCAGTGGTAGAGCGGTCGGCTGTTAACCGATTGGTCGTAGGTTCGAGTCCTACCGCTGGAGCCATCCGCTCAGCGACGCAGCGCCGGCGTGATCGTAAAACTCGTTCTCAATCTGCCCCCGGCCGGGATCGTTTGGATTCCGTCCTTGTCCTCGAAGGCGCGCTGCTCGTGGCGATCGGTCAGGCCCCAACATGGCTCGACGCATAGAAACGCGCCGCCGTCGGACCAGAGCGTGAGATAGGGTGCATCGCCGAGATCGATCGCGACTTCCCGACCACTCGGACGATCGCGATAGATGAAGTTGCGCTTCGGCACGTCTAACAGTTCGAGGATGTAAGAACCCGGAAGCTTCGCGCGCTCGAACGGCATCGCACCTCCCTTGAAATCGATCTCTTCCGTTTCGCCGCTGAGGTAGTTATTCGGCGAAAACCAGCGGCGATAATGACCCGCCGGCATTTCGAGCTCGAAACTTTCGAAGCTGGTCGAGACGAAACCGGGATGGAGTCCGAACTCCAGATGCGCGGTCAGCTCCGGCTCGTGGTTGCTGAACTCGAAGCCGACCTCAAGCGTTTCCCCGTGGAGGGTGTAGCGGAGCGCGAGGGAAACCTGCAGCGGATATTCGATCTTCTCGAATTCGTTAGGCGAAATCCGGTAGGTCAGCGCGGCTTCGTCGGCCCCAAGCTGCGCGCTCACGTCGGTGAAGGTTTTGTGCCTCAGGAAGCTGTGCGTCCCACCGCGGATTTCCTCGCCGCGATAAAGACTGCGCTCATCCTTCAGCCGGTGCAGGAAATACCCCATCACGGTCGCGTGATTGGCCCAGCCGCTGGCCGGTTTCGTGAGGTCATTATCGCAATGCAAAAAGCCGATCCACTGCCCGGTCGAGTCGCATCGCGCCAGACTAACGAGCTCCGCGCCGACCCGGTTCACGATGATCCGCAAACCCTGTTCATCGTCGGTCAGGACGTCGAGCAGCCGGCCGTCGCGTTCTTCTTCGCGATGGGAAAACTTCATTCCCGATCAAGGAAAAAGGCCGCGGATTGCCTTGGCCTTCATCACGCGCTCGACGCCGATCGCCATCGCCGCAGTGCGGTGCGCGACCTTGTCGGCTTTCGCCCGCTTAATCACCTGCGTGAAGGAACGCTCGAGAATGCGGAAAAGTTTGTCGGTCACTTCCGTTTCCGTCCACATGAAGGCCTGCAGGCCTTGGACCCATTCGAAGTAGGAAACGATCACGCCGCCGGCGTTGCAGAGAATGTCGGGGATGACGAAGACTTCGTCCCAGCGCTTGTTCAAAATCAGATCCGCCTCGGGGGTGGTCGGGCCGTTCGCGCCCTCGGCGAGGATCCGGCATTTGATCTTGGCGGCGTTCTTCGCGTGGATCACCCGATCGACCGCGCAAGGCGCGAGGACGTCGCATTCCATTTCCAGCAGCTCGTTCGGATCGATCCGATCGCCCTGACTGAAGGCGCTGAGATTGCCCTTCTTCTGCACGTGGAGATCCGCCGCCCTCACGTCGATCCCCTTGGGATTGTAAAGCGCGACCGTGTGATCGCTGATCCCGACGATCTTGACGCCGGTCTTTAAGCCTAACGACAGTGCGGCGACCGAACCGACGTTGCCGAAGCCCTGGATGATCGCGGTGCTTTTCTCCGGATCCATCTTCAGCATGTCCATCGCGCGCTCGATCAGGTAGACGACGCCGCGGCCGGTCGATTCGCGACGACCTTCCGTGCCCCCGACCGCAACGGGTTTGCCGGTGACGATCTCATTCACGCAGTAACCCTGGTAGACCGAATAGGTATCCATGAACCACGCCATCACCTGCTCGTTCGTGCCCATGTCGGGGCCCATGATGTCGGTCTTCGGGCCGACGAACGGGATCATCTCCTGCATATAGCGGCGGGAGACCGCTTCGAGTTCGTTGCGCGAAAGTTTAGTCGGATCGCAGGCGACGCCGCCCTTCGCCCCGCCATAGGGCAAATCGTTGAGCGCGCATTTCCAGCTCATCCACATCGCGAGCGCCGCCGTCTCGCCCATCGAGAGATCCGGCGAGAAACGCGTGCCGCCCTTGGTCGGCCCGAGCGTGAGGTGATGCTGCACCCGGTAGCCCTGGAAAGTTTTGGTGCTGCCGTCATCCATGTGCACCGGCAGCGTCACCGCCATCGCGCGCTTCGGATACATCAACCGGTCGCGATCATTCGCCGGGATATCGAGATAATCGGCAATGACCGCGAACTGGTCGCAGGCCATTTTGAAAACTTCGTCGTTGTAGATATGCATAGAAGGCTTTCCGGCAGGGATTGTTAGGGCCGGGCAGATTTAGAGCTTTATCTGCGTCGGTTGAATCGGTGCGTCAACCTGAAACAAATCTGAAACAATTGCCGGCCACGCCTCCGCCCCGGTCCCCGAATCGGTTAGGCGAAACGCTTCCGCACCAGCGTGACCATCTCGCGCAATTCGGCGATCCCGAGCAGGTAAGCGGTCGCGAAAAAAGCCGAGCCACCGAGCGCGATCGTCACCCCGACATCGAGGATGCGCTGCCACTCCGGCAGCCGGGTGGCGTCGGGAAAAAAGTAACGCTGCGCGGCCCAGCAGATCACGCCCAGCACCGCTCCGGCCACGGCGATTTTGCCTAACGAAGTGAGCATGGCGCCGGTCTCGAGGTTTCCGGTATAGCGACGCATCATCACGTAGAGGAGGAGAAAATTCGTCGTCGCGACGAAGCTGGTCGAGAGCGCGAGCCCGCGATGACCGAGGCCGAGATGGAAGGTGAAAAGCCAGTTCAGCGCAAAATTCACCCCGATCGAGAAGAGGCTGACGAGCATCGGCAGATGCCGTTTATCGAGCGCATAAAAGGCCGGGGCAAGGACCTTCACGCCCGCATAAGCGGCGAGCCCGAGCGCGTAGAACTGCAGTGCTTCCGCCGTCCGAATCGTCGAGTCGGCGGTGAAACGCCCGTGTTGATAAATCACCGCGATGATCGGCTGCGCCAGAATGACCAACCCGATCGCCGACGGGATGGTCAGCAGCATGACCAGCCGCATCGCGTGCGAAAGCGCCCCCCGAAATTCGTTCGTGTTCCCGGTCGCGGCGCTCCGCGAAATTAGCGGCAGGGTTACCGTAGCGATGGCCACGCCGAAGACGCCGAGCGGAAGCTGCATCAGGCGAAAAGCGATGTTCAGCCAGGTGATCGGCCCGTTGCCTAACGACGAGGCGAACCCGCTGTTCACCGCCACATTTACCTGCACCGCGCTGGCCGCAATCGTCGCCGGCCCCATCAGCGCGAGGATGGTGCGCACGCCGGGATCGCGCCAGTTGAAATCGAAACGGAAATGAAAACCGACCCCGCCCGCGGCCGGCAACTGCACCAAAAGTTGGAGCAACCCGCCGAGCAACGTCCCGATCGCGAGCCCGACGAGCCCACGTTCGCCGAAGTGCGGATGCCGCCAATCCACCTGCGGATCCAGCCAATAACAGAAGGCCACGCCGCCGACGATCGAGCCGATGTTGAAGAAGCTCGAAGCCAGCGCCGGCATCCCGAAGACATGCTTCGCGTTCAGCATTCCCATCACCAGCGCCGCGAGCGACACGAGGAGGATGAACGGGAACATGATCCGGGTGAGCTGAATCGTGAGGGCCGCTTTTTCCGCCGGAAAACCGGGCGCGAGAATACCGATCACCTGTGGGGCGAAGAAGATTCCGAGCAACGTCATCCCGCTCATGAAAACCAGGGTGAGGGTCGCGACCTTGCTCGCGAGCTGCCACGCCGATTGATCCCCTTCCGTCGCGATCCGGCGCGAAAAGGTGGTCACGAAAGCCGTCGAAAGCGCGCCTTCGGCAAAGAGATCGCGCAACATGTTCGGCGCGCGGAACGCGGTCAGGAACGCGTCCATGTTTTTCGAGGCGCCGAAGAGCGCGGCGATCACAGTCTCGCGCACGAGCCCGAGGAGGCGGCTGCACATGACCGCGAGGCCGACGATGCTGGTCGCCTTGGTGCTGACCCGCTTATCGCCTGCCGACATGCGCTAGAAGGAACAGCGGCCAGAGCGTTGCGAAAGCAGAATTATTTGCCCGACAAATCGAGCGCACAAGACGCGGGCGGAATTTCGGATAATAAGAAAAGAGCAAAACAGGGATTGCGGCGAGCTCAGTCACTTCCCAAAGCCATCAAAACCGTCATCCCCTGCCCGAAGTGCCAGAGCAACCGAGCGGAGCCGTTAACGTAGCGCCAAGCATCACGCTGCTTAAAAAGCCAAGCCAACACGCCTCACTTCGCTAGCGATTCCAGATTCCTTCGCACCACTTGCGTCGTTGGATGATCTTCTCCCAGAAACTTTCGAAAGATAGCCAGCGCCCGCTCATAGGCCGCTCTCGCTCCCGCCAAATCGCCCAAATCCTGCAACACGCTGCCGATATTGTTGACCCTGTTCGCCACCGTCGGGTGATCGAGACCGAAAGCCTTTTCATCGATCTTGAGCGCCCGTTCAAAGGCCGCTTTCGCTCCCGCCAAGTCGCCCAAAGCCCGCAAAACGCCGCCGTGATTGTTGACATCTGTGGCCATCTCCGGGTGGTCGGGACCGAAGGCCTTTTCATCGATTTTGAGGGCCCGTTCAAAGGCCGCTTTCGCTCCCGCCAAATCGCCTGAATCCTGCAACACGCTGCCGAGATTGTTGACCCTGATCGCCACCGCCTGGTGATCGGGACCGAGGGCCTTTTCGTCGATCTTGAGCGCCCGTTCAAAGGCCGCTTTCGCTCCCGCCAAGTCGCCCAAAGCCCGCAAAACGGCCCCGAGATTGTTGACCCTGGTCGCCACGGTCGGGTGGTCGGGACCGAAGGCCTTTTCATTGATCTTGAGCGCCCGTTCATAGGCCGCTTTCGCTCCCGCCAAATCGCCCAAATCCTGCAACACGCTGCCGATATTGTTGACCATAATCGCAAAGGTCGGGTGGTCGGGACCAAAGGCCTTTTCGCCGATCATTAGCGCCCGTTCATAGGCCGCTTTCGCTTCCTCATATTCCGCCCGGCCCTTTAGATAAGTGCCTAGGTGGCTCGAAAGGCGTGCTGTCGACTCCGAGCCAACTTCGAGGCTTTGGGCAAAATCCATCGCACTGCGCGCATGGGGTAGCAGGCGGGCGCATTCAGTCCAGGTTCGGACGTCGTTACCGTCGAAGGGAAACGCGCTGTTGACGATTTCGAGTGCGGCTTCGGCCCAGCGCTTTTGACCTTCCGCGTCGAGACGGCTGCGCGCGACGGCTTGCACAAGGCGATGCATGGAGAGAGATGCTCCGCCGGTCGATTCAATGAGCGAATAACGACGGATGACGCCAATCGCGTCCTCGAAGGACAACTCATCGGCGACCGTTTCGCGTAGCGGCTCGGGCAAATCATCGGCCCCGGCGACGATCATGTCGCGCGGGATGTCGTCGGGAGCGAAGAAGGCGCAGAGGTTCACGAGCGCGGCGGCGGCGGGCGATTCCTTTTCGATCTGTTGGAAGGCGAGCTCCCATGTTGTCTCGACCGTGGCGCGGTTTGCGACTTGCGTTCGCCCGCGTCTCAAAAGTGTGAGGCGATGCTTGCGATACAGGATCAGGTAGCTTGATAAGGTCGTGGCCGTGGAATCTATGTAGGCGCCTGCCTGTTCGAGGGCGAGCGGAAGATAATCTACCTCCTGCGCCACTTCGCCGGCCGCCTGCGCGTCTGTCTGGCCGGTACGCTTGAGGAGGAACTCGATGGCCACTTCCGGCAGCCATTTTGTGACTGGAAGAGGAGTTGCCACTCTGCGCCAAGCTGGATTGCGCGATGTAATGAGAACGTGGCCTCTGCTGGAGGGCAAAAGGTCGAGTAGGTCGTCTGGCGCGTTCGCGTTGTCGAAGATCAAGAGCCAGTCGTGGCGATGCTGCAGGGCGTCGCGCACGGCTGCGACAATTGCCGGCTGTTCTTTCGCGTCCGCTTCCGGCAAGCCCAGCTTGGCCGCCAGTGCGGCGTAGTCCGTCGATAGGGTTTCCGGATTTTCCGAGCGAATCCACCAGACGATCGCGTATTCGGAGGCGTTGCGGTAGCAATACTCAAGCGCGAGTCCCGTCTTGCCGGCACCGCCCAATCCCATAAGGCATTGTCGTAGCGAAGCCGTATTGCCCGATGCGAAGGCTCCACGCAGTTCCTTGAGGCGATTACCGGGCTCGGTGAAATTTGGGTTGCGATTATGCGGGATATTCCAGACGTCGGGCAACGCGCCCGGAAACCGCGGTTTGTTCGCGATGACGCGCGGCGCGCGACCGGGGAGGTCAGGCTCGTCCGTGGGTTTGCGCCGGCCGATCTTTACGCCTTCCAGAAGATCCGTTTGCGCCGCCTTCTTTTCTTTTCCAACGAGATCGACGTAAACAATCTGCGCGAGCAGACCTTTTAACTCGCACTCGCGAATGCGAACGGGAACGATGCGGCGCTGCGCGCTGGTGCTGTCTTGCGCGAAGTAGGCGGCCCATTCTGGCTGCGTGAAAAGCGAAGTGAGGTAATCCGGGGAAAGAACGGCGACCACGCGCTCGCACTCTTGGATCGCGCGATCCATTTCCAAAACGAAGTTGCCGCCCGGCCCGAAATCCCAGGCCTGAATCACGACGCTGTATCCGCCCGCTTCCTCCAACTGCCACGCGATCCATTCCGCCCACTGACGATCGGCCTTGTTGTAGCTGATGAAGAAGTCCTTTTTCTGGGCGGGAGCGACCACAATGCGCTGAGTGAATCCGGCGCGGCGGAGGTTGGCAAGAGGGAACCTCCGGACCGTGCGCGCGCCCAGAACCTCGGCAAGCGGCGCGCGCCTACGCTTGCTGCAATGACCGAAATTCAGACCGTAAAGCTCCACCAGGCCACGCTCGGTGGAATATCGGTGGCCAGCCGGCGTCCAACAGTCATGCACCGGCAAGCTGGCATTCTCTTGTTCGGATTGGTCGCCGGCCTGTTCTGCGCGACAGCTGCGATGGCCGCGGAGGTAACGCTCCCGCAGTTCATGAAGCTGCTCGACCCGACCGCGCGCGCGGAGGCCTTCGGGCGCCTCGACCAAAACTGGAGCGACGGTCTGGCTGCGCCGCTGATTGAGGTAAACTCTCTGGCCGGCAACTCCGATCTGAGCCGCCAAATTTTCGGTCTGCTCGAGAAGAAGACCGGTCAAAAACACGGCTCGGATCTTAACGCCTGGTATCGCTGGTTGTGGGCGAGCGCGCCCACACCGCCGCCCTGGTATGCCGACTTTAAGGCGACCTGGTACACGCCCATCGACCCACGTTTCGCAGAGTACTTCCGCGACCAACCCAAGACCATCATTCGGCTGGACGAGGTCAGATGGGGCGGAGTCCTGCGCGACGGCATCCCGCCGCTCGATCATCCGAAAATGCTCGCGGCCGGGAAGGCGGATTATCTGGCCGCCTCCGATATCGTCTTTGGCGTGAGCGTGAAGGGCGAGGCGCGAGCCTATCCCAAGCGGATCCTCGCCTGGCACGAAATGGTCCGCGATCGCATCGCGGGCGAGGAATTCAACGGCGTTTACTGCACGCTCTGCGGCTCGATGATTCTCTATCGGACGACGATCGGCGGGAAACATTACGAGCTGGGCACGAGCGGATTTCTCTACCGCTCGAACAAGCTCATGTACGACAAAGACACCAGGTCGCTTTGGTCCACGATCGAGGGGGAACCGGTCGTCGGCCCTCTTGTCGGTCGGGGGTTGAAGCTCGAGCCACTCTGGGTGGTCACGACCACCTGGGGCGAATGGCGCCGCCGCCATCCCGAGAGCAAAGTGCTCTCCCTGGCCACCGGCTTTCAGCGCGATTACAGGGAAGGCGCCGCCTATCGCGACTATTTCGCGACCGATGACCTAATGTTCACCGTGCCCGGATCCGACACCCGGCTGCGCAACAAAGCCGAAGTGCTCGCGCTCCGCTTCGGCCCGCCGACGGAACAACCGGTCGCAATCTCGCAGAAGTTTCTCACCCAGCGCCCGATCTATCAGGCGAAACTCGGCGCGGTGAGTTACGTGGTGCTGACCGATCGGACGGGCGCGAATCGCGTTTACGAATCCGCTGACAAGACTTTTGCCGATCTCTCGCCCGCCGCTGTGAAAACTCGGGAGGGCGAAGATTGGCGGCTCACGGAAGCGGCTCTCATCGGTCCAAAAGGCGAGCGCCTGAATCGCCTGCCCGCGCACCGTGCCTTCTGGTTCGGCTGGCGCGCCGCCTATCCGGAGACGCGATTGGTGGACAAATAACCCGCTCACTTCTCCTGAGCGGCGGGAGAGAGGAAACGTTGATAGAGAAAAGAAGCCGCGAGCAGGATGAGCGCCACGCCGATGAACGCGCCGATGCGATAAAGCTCGTTCAGGTCGCTCAGGTCGTGGAAGAAGAGTTTCACCAGCGTCGCCCCGAGGAGCGCGACCCCGGCGTAGCGCGCGGCTTTTTGCCCTATCCGCATCCCGGCGAGAATGAGGCCCAAAGCGAAGAGCGCCCAGGCGATCGAGTAGCTCATGTCGCGCGCGAAGTTTCCCGAAAAGGAAAAGGTCAGCGTCGGCCCGATCGAAAAATAATCGGCGATCTCGAGGTTGAGCAGGAGGAAGGCGAGGATCGTGCCTAACGAGCCAAGGAAAGCCGAGGCGGCCCGCTCGGGCGCGGTTTCTTTCCGTCCACCGAAGATCGCGGCTCCGCCGAGCAGACACGCGGTCGTGATCCCGTAGGCGTAGAGATACCAATTCCAGACCAAAGTGCCGGTGCGCTTGTGGTACTCGAAGACGGCGGGATTGCAGGCCAGCCTTACGAATGCCGCCGCGAGCAGGAGCACCGCAGCGACCCGCAACCCGCGATGCGGCACCCGGTGGAAAAGAGCAAGGAGCGCCAGGCCTTCGAGCGCCCAGCCGAGGGTGATCCATTCGCGCTCGAACTGGAACGGAAACAGCAGACTAACGAAAAGCAGCAGCGCCCCACCCTGCCAGGCGAGCCGGCTGTCGCCCGCCGCCGGATCGGCGCCGTAAATTTTCCGCAGCGCGAAAACCCCCATCGCGCCGGGCAGGATGAACGCTGCGGGCAGCAGGCCCATCCAGTGGTTCGGGAACGCGGTCTCGATCGCGCGATCGAAAAACCAAAACGCGACCGCCTGCGCCAGCGCGCTGATCGCCCAGGCCCACGCTTTCTCTTTCTGCGCCGAGCAAAATGGGAACGCCACGAAGCAAACGAGCAACAGTCCGTAGCAGACCGGCGCGGGCGTCGCCTGTCCGGGCGTAAAGCGGACCGTCTGCCAGCTCAGCTCGACGAGCCCGCTGCCTAACAAAGCCGCGGCCGCCAGCCAGTCGGCGCGCCGCACGATCGCCGCGGCGAGGAGCACGGCGGTGAGCACGAGCGCGACGGCGAAGACCGGGGTCGGGTTCCACTGCGTGACCCGATGCACGCACAAAATGAGGAGCAGAAAAGGCGCGAGGGTTCCCGTGGCGGTGAACGGCAGGAGCCGTCCGCGCCAGGCGGAGGCGGGCACGGTCGCTCCATGCAGGAGCGAGAAGATCACGATCGCGGCGAACGCCGCCGTGATCAGACTCTGTTGAGCGAACAATTCGATCCACTCCCCCACGAGCACGAACCCGATCGCGCCCGCGCCTAACGAGACCACCCGATGCACCCGGCCGAGCACCGGCAGCGCGAGCAGTCCGCCGTCCGCGAGGAAAACGAAGGCGAAAAAATAGAGGGGAGAGCGCGCCAGCAGATCGATCGTGGAAATCCAGAATCCAAAGAGGAGCGCCGTGAAGCCGACGAGCGCCGCGGCGGCCGCCAGCCATCCGTTAGGCGGTCGGGGCCGGCCGCGAATGAAAAAGAGTGCGAGGAAAAGCGCCTCGAAGCCGAGGAAAATTCCAAGCGCTTCCGCGCCCTTATGCGCGTTGAAGAATTGCCACGCCCAACCGAGCTGCGTGAGCACGGTCCCGATCGCCGCGATGAGCACGAGATAGAACCAGCGCTTCCGCAGCGCTACCGCGGCCACCCCGAGATCGAGCAGCGCGATGTAAATGAACAGGGCGCGCGCGTTATCCGCGCCGCTGGGCAACAGCACCGGGGTGAGAAATCCGCCTAACAATCCCAGGATCACGATCACCTGCGCCTCCAGGTTCACCGCGAGCAGGAAGGACCCGAGCGTGACTGCGGCCATGGCGAAGAACGCCGTCGTTAGGCTGATGAGCCCGTAGAAAGAATGGGCCGCGAAGATGTTCGCGTAGAGGATCACAATGCCGGTCGCACAGAGACTCTGCGCGGTCGTGCGATAGCGGCCGCGGGCCAGCCAGTAGCCGACCGCGAGCAAACCCAGCCCGACGGCGAGCCCGATGAAGACCCGGCCGAGCGGCGTGATCAGGCTGTTCTCGAACGAGTATTTCACGAGGAAAACCACGCCCAGAAACAGGGCGAGCCCGCCGAGCCAGGCGAACATTTTGACCCCCATGAAATGCTCCCAGTTGATCGCGGGCCGCGGCGGTTCGACGGGACCGGACACCGGGTGCGGACGAGGCGAAGCTCGCTCCTCCGGGGGCGCCGCGGCCAGCAGCGGCCGCGCGAGCAACGGCGAGGGCGGCACTTCGTTAGGCGCGCGCGGCTCGGGACTTTGCCTTTCCCCGAGCTGCTGGTGCAGCGCCTCGACGTCGTCGCGCAGTTTCCGCACCTGGAAGAGCAGAAAGAGGACGAGCGCGCCGATGAGGAAGATCGCGAACCCAGTCATAGCAATCCTCGCACGAGCCGACTTACAAGCCGGTCGGCCGATCGAGGAACTCCCACGGCACCTCGAAGCGTTCCGCGAGGTTCGCGGCCAGCGCCTTCACCCCGAAAGTCTCGGTCGCATAATGGCCGCCGAGGAAGAGGTTGATCCTCAGTTCTTCCGCCGCGACCGCCGCCCAGTGCGGCGCTTCCCCTGTGATGTAGCTGTCGATTCCCTCGCGCGCCGCCTGGTAAATCTCTCCGCCCGCCCCGCCGGTGACGAGCCCGATGCGCTTCACCTCCATCGGCCCCGCGCCAATGCAACGCACTGCTCCGCCTAACGACTCCTCGAGTTTGGCCAGCAGCTCGTCGCGGCGCAGGTCCGTCTCCGCGCGCAGACCGAGGGGCCGCCCTTTTACTTCCAGGAACGGCGCCGTCTTTTCCAAACCAAGCGAGGCGGCAAGGAGCGCGTTGTTCCCGAGCGTGGGATGAAAATCGAGCGGCAGATGCGCGCTGTAGAGGGCGAGATTGTTGGCGGTCGCGAGCTTCACTGCGCGGAAAAGCGGACCGGTCAGCGGCTGTAATCCGTGCCAGAAAAGTCCGTGATGCACCACCAGGAGATCGATCTCCCGTTCGACCGCCATCTGAAAAACAGCGCCCGACGCGTCCACCGCCGCGCCGATTTTATTCACGCTCCCGGCGTTCTCGAGCTGCAAGCCGTTGAGCGCATTTGCGTAGTCCTCGATCTCCGGGAGGCGCAGCAACTCATCAGCATAACGAACGATCTCGGTGAGCTCGGGCATGCGGCATTTTGGCCGGGGACGACGAAAGTTGCACGCGCCGAATCTTGACGAACTCCCGCGCGCCGCAGAACGTGCAGTCGCATCTCGGACTAACGAAAAGGAAATCCCGTGGAATACACCGACACACCCGCCGCCGCCTCGGCCGACGAAGCCTTCGCCACGCCTAACGAAGCGCGCGGTTTCTACGACACCAACGCGGAAGGCGCCGCCAGCGACATGGTTGCGGTGATGCTGAGCATCGTACCGGGACTTGGTCACATCTACAAAGGCCATCGCCTGATCGGCATGCTGCTGATGTTCATCGGTGCCCCGATGGCGGTGGCGCTGGCTTTGCTGATCGCGACCGGGACCGCGGGGTTCGGTTTCTTCCTCCTCCCGATCTACTGGATCGCGGTCATGGTCCAC
Organism: Chthoniobacterales bacterium; assembly: GCA_038240025.1. Taxonomy (GTDB): domain Bacteria; phylum Verrucomicrobiota; class Verrucomicrobiia; order Chthoniobacterales; family UBA10450; genus Palsa-1392. Next base: position 107,273 of record JBBSED010000002.1, on the reverse strand, counting down.
GTCTGGGCAATCCCCGACCGGATCGAGCCGACGCCTTCCGACGAAGGCGAGCAGTATTGATAGGTCTCATTGGACCTAGAGGGCCTATTCCTTGAACGCAGTGTGGATCTCCTGCAGAATCTGGCGCAGACCGTAGCGGAAACTCCAGTCCGGATAATGCTCGCGGAATTTCCGCACGTCGCTGATCCACCAGATGTGGTCGCCGATCCGATTGTCCTCGACGTATTCCCAGGAAAGTTTGCGCCCGCTGATTTCCTGGCAAAGCTCGATCGCTTCGAGCATCGAGCAATTTGAGTGGCGGCTCCCGCCGAGGTTGTAAACCTCCGCGACGCGCGGTTGCCTAACGAACGCCACGAACGCCTCGACCAGATCGAAGCTGTGGATGTTGTCGCGCACCTGTTTGCCTTTGTAGCCGAAAACGCGATACGGCCTTCCCTGCACGGTGCACTTCATGAGATAGCTCAGAAATCCGTGCAGCTCCGTCCCCGCGTGGGCCGGACCGGTGAGGCAACCGCCCCGGAAACAAACCGTCGGCATCCCGAAATAGCGGCCGTATTCCTGCACGAGCACATCGGCCGCGACCTTTGAAGCGCCGAAGAGCGAGTGCTTCGTCTGGTCAATGCTCATGCTCTCGGAAATGCCCGGTTCGTATTCGTGGCCCGGCTCGATGTCCCAGCGCAGGGGCAGCTCCTGCAGCGGCAACCGGTTCGGCGTGTCGCCATAGACCTTGTTTGTGGAGGTGAAGATGAACGGCGTTTCCGGGCAGAAATTCCGCGCGGCTTCGAGGAGGTTGAGTGTGCCGTTGGCGTTCACGGTGAAATCCATCTGCGGATCGCGCGCCGCCCAATCGTGCGACGGCTGGGCCGCGGCGTGGACGATCGCCGCCAGCCCGCGGCCGTGTTGCGCGAAGGTCTCGTTCACCGCTGAGGCGTCGCGGATGTCGATGTTGCGATGGGCATAACCAGGCACGCTCGCGATCAGTTCGTCCCGCGTCTTCTGGGTCGATGCCTCCGCGCCGAAAAACCGCTGGCGCATGTCGTTGTCCATCCCGACCACGGCGTAGCCTTCGTTCGCGAAACGTTTCACCGTCTCCGAGCCGATGAGTCCGGCCGAGCCGGTGACGAGAACGGTGCGGGCGCTTTGCACTCGTTAGGCGGTTTCGCCGATGATCCAGGTGAGCTGACCGCTAACCGGTTCAACCCGGGCCGCCGGGTACGCGCGATCGCCGCCGATGACTTTTTCGAGCAACTCGCGATTCTTCGCGCCGCTCGCGAGAAAGAGGATGTGCCGCGCCTGATCGAGCAGCGGCAGCGTCATCGTCACGCGCCAGGCGTCGAACTTCGGCACGAAGTTCGAGACCACGCGCCGCGTCTGCTCCTCGAGCGCGAGCGTACCCGGGAAGAGCGACGCGGTGTGGCCGTCATCGCCCATCCCGAGGAGTACGAGGTCGTGCCGGTAAATCGTTTCGCCCCGCTGGGTCGCGAGGAGATTGAGCTGATCCTCATATTCCTGCGCGGCCAGCAGCGGATCGATCTCGCCGCGCATCCGCAGCACAGATTGGTCCGGCACGGCGACGGGATCGAAAAGGCACTCGCGCGCCATCCGGTAGTTGCTCTGCTCATCGTTAGCCGGGACGCAACGTTCGTCGCCGAAGGTGAACCGCACTTTCTCCCAAGGCAGCTCGCGCCCGATCCGACCGAATTCCGCGTAGATCGGCCGCGGCGTATTCCCGCCGGAGAGCGCGATCCGGAATTCACCCCGCGCCGCCAGCGCAGCGCGCGCTTCCTTCAGGATAAACTCGGCGGCGGCGGTGACGAAGCTCGTGGTGCGGATGACGTTGGGGGTCATGGCGAGCGCCCCTAGATCGCGCAGTGCGTGCGGCCGTGTTTGCGCAGGTATTCCTGATGATATTCCTCGGCCCGGTAAAAGGTCGGCGCCGGTTCGATCTGGGTCACGATCGGACGGCGGAATTTCGCGCTCTTTTCGAGTTCGGCCAGCTTGCTTTCCGCGGCCGCTTTCTGCTCGGGCGAATGAGTGAAAACGACCGACCGATATTGCGAACCGATGTCCGGACCCTGGCGGTTGCGCGTGGTCGGATCGTGATTCGCCCAGAAGGTGTCGAGCAATTTTTCGTAGCTCACCACTGCCGGATCGAACTCCACTTCCACCACCTCCGCGTGACCGGTCCCGCTGCTGCACACGTCCTCATAAGTCGGATTTTCCATCTTCCCGCCCGCGTAGCCGCTAACCGCTGACTTAACGCCAGTGATGTTGCGGAACATCTCCTCCACGCCCCAAAAACAGCCCGCGCCGAAAGTCGCTTTCTCGATGCTCATAATTTTCACCATTCCCGAGAAGCCGGGCGATGGCAACCGGCCGCCTAACGGTACGGCGCGCCCTTTGTCGCTGCCAGATTAGCGCGCGAGGTGGTGTAATTCTTCTACCCAGACAAGCTCGCAGGCGCCGTTGCCGGAATCGGTGCGGCTGAGCGAGCTGCGCCAATCACCGATCCCCGGTCCGCTGGCTTCCACGAGCAAACCGCGCAGGTGAATCAGCTCGCCGGTCCGGCACGCCTGACATCGCGCGGCGAGCTCCCGGGTCGCAGGGATGAGGTGGAGGTTCGTCGCGTGCGAAACGATTTCGTCAGGTGGAAGGGGCGGCTGGCCCTGCCATTCGTACCAGAAAAAGCGCGCGCTCTGGCTGATCGCGAGGTGATCGAGTACTGCCTGGTCCGACATCGCGCCCCAGCCCACCGCGAGATCAACTGGCACGAGCGCGGCCTGCCGATCGTAACGATAAACTTTCCGGTGCAGCACCCGCGCATCGAGCTCAAAGCGGGCCAGCGGCTTGAGGTGGAACTGGCCGTAGTCGAACTCGGAGTCGTTAGGCTGGAGCGCCGTTTGCACCGGGTCTCTGGCCACGAGCAGGCCCGGCGGATAGGTGAGCGGCGCGGTCATCCGCCCGTAGGCGAACCACGCGAGCGCGAGCAGCGCGACGACTGACAGAGACTTCACACCGAAGGCTAAGAGCAGCTTCGATGCTCGGGTGTCTTTCCTTCCCTTCTCATCCTGAGCCCGCGCAGCGCGGCTCGGAGCGAAAAAGGAATGCCCTACATAACCATCCCGCCGTCGCTTTCAGAAAAGTTGTCTCGGTTTCAGACGAGTCAAACGTCGTTAGGTAGTGGCGCGTCAACGGGCTGCAAGCGCGTCACGAAATCTAGACGCTCGACGGCCTCCAGTCCGAGCGATTCCCCTTAAGTCTTCGGAAGCCTCAGTCGGCGTGACGCCGGCAGAGAGGTGCTTGTAACTGGGAAAGCGATGCTGCCGAATAACTTCTTTCCGCCTAAGGGTCTTAGTCTTGTCGCAAATTCCCGCTGGCGCGCCAGCTCGCGACCCTGCTACGCTCTCGTCGCGCGTGAAACCACTTTCTTCGTCTTTATGAATTTGAATTACCCCGACATCCTGGCTTAGAAGAGTTTCCAGAAAACTCGCCCGCGTCAGATGCGCCGCGCCTTCGTTTCCCACAGCAGTGCCGATGACAGGTATGTCGCGGAGATGGAATCGTTTCTCCGAGCGGCGGGTTTCGATGAAGTGTTCAACGATGTCAGCTCCATCCAGCCTGACGAGAAATTCTGGCTGGAAATCGAGAAGGGCATCTCCAACTGCGACAGCTTTGTCGCCGTCATCACCGCGGCGTCCAATGATTCGGAATGGGTGAAGCGCGAGGTCGAGTTCGCCCGCAGCCTTTGCAAGAACATCATTCCCGTTTGGATTGAGGATTGTCCGATTCCTTCCATCTTTGCCGACCGCGATGTCATCGACTTCCGGCCGCGCACTCGGCTGGAGCGCCGCTTCGACATCGACCGCATTGTACAATACGCCCCCGCGGAACTCATCGGTCGCGAAGCCGAAACTCAGATCCTCAATGACGCTTGGGCGAAAGTGCAGGCGCACGAACCCAAGCGCCCGCACATCCTCACCTTCGTCGCCCTCGGCGGCGAGGGGAAGACCTCGCTCGTAGCGAAATGGGCGGCCCACCTCGCGCATCAGGACTGGCCGGGGTGCGACGCCGTCTTCGCGTGGTCGTTCTACAGCCAGGGCACGCGCGAGCAAGTGGCCGCTTCCTCCGACCTGTTCCTCAAGGAAGCCCTCACCTTCTTCGGCGACGACGCGGATAAGGAATTCGCTGCCAGCCCCGCCGGCGCGTTCGAGAAAGGCCAGCGCCTCGCCCGCGTCGTGGGCCAGCGGCGCAGCCTCCTCATCCTCGACGGCCTCGAGCCGCTGCAATACGCGCCCACCTCGCCCACACCGGGCCAGCTCAAGGACCAGGGCATCGCCGCGCTGCTCAAGGGACTGGCCGGTGCCAGCCACGGCCTGTGCGTCGTCACCACCCGGTATTCGCTCCCCGACCTGAAGGCGTTCTGGCAGACCACCGCGCCGGAGGTGGAGCTGCTGCGCCTCTCCCGCGACGCCGGCGTGCATCTGCTGAAAACCCTCGGTGTCAGAAAGGAAAGCGGCACGGCGCAGGAATTCGAGACGCTGGTGGAAGACGTGAAAGGCCACGCGCTCACGCTGACCCTGCTCGGCGGATTCCTGAAACGCGCCTTCCACGGCGACATCCGCCAGCGCGACCGCGTGAAGTTCGAGAAGGCCGACGAGAAGATGGACGGCGGGCACGCGTTCCGGACCATGGCCGCCTACGAGCAATGGCTCTTGCGCGACGGTGGTGACGAAGGCCGGCGCGAAGTGGCCGTGCTGCGGCTCATGGGCCTGTTCGACCGGCCCGCCGACGCCGGCTGCCTCGCGGCCCTGCGGAGCGAAACTATCCCCGGCCTCACCGAACCGCTCGACGGGCTGGCCGACGACGATTGGGAATTCTGCCTCAGCGGCCTCGAAGCCGCGAAACTGCTCACGGTGAACCGCGACGCAACCGGCGCGCTCGTCTCGCTCGATGCGCATCCGCACCTCCGCGAGTATTTCGCCAAGCAACTCCGCGAGCAGAATCCCGCTGCCTGGGGCGAGGCCCACCGGCGGCTCTACGAACACCTCTGCGCGACCACGAAGGAAGGCGACCAGCCCACGCTCGAAGACCTCCAGCCGCTCTACCAAGCCGTGGCCCACGGCTGCCAGACGGGGTTGCAGCAGGAGGCTCTCTACAAAGCTTTCCACGCCCGCATTCGGCGACGAAACGAAAACTACAGCCTTGCAAAATTGGGCACGTTCGGTTCTGACTTGGGAGCTATCGCTTGCTTCTTCGAGCAGCCGTGGACTCGGCTCTCAACTGCGCTCAAGGACGCCGAGCAAGCGTGGCTGTTAAATGAATCTGCGTTCAGCCTGCGCGCTTTGGGTCGGCTGACCGAATCCCTCGAACCAATGCGGGCTGGGTTGCCGATTGAAATCAACCGAGAGGACTGGCGTAATGTCGTCATCCGCGCCAGCAACCTGAGCGAGCTGGAACTGACGCTGGGCGCGGTGGCCGGGGCGGTGGGGGACGCCAAGCAGTCCGTGACCTACGCCGACCGCAGCGGCGATGCGGATTGGCCGAGGCTCAGTCGCACAACCCACGCCGACGCCCTGCACCAGGCGGGCCGCCGGGCCGAGGCGGAGACGCTCTTCCGCGAGGCCGGGCAAATGCAGGCCGAGCGCCAGCCCGCCTACCCGCTGCTCTACGGATTGGCAGGCTTCCAGTATTGCGACCTGCTCCTCGCCGCCCCCGAGCGCGCCGCGTGGCAGAAAGTAGTCCAGGGCTTTAGCCCGCCAAAGCGCCCGCAGTCCGAGACGGGAACGCAAGGCGAGAAACCACCGTCTGAAGGGGTAAAACCCGAGACTACCTTGGCTTCCTGCCGCGCCGTCTCCCAGCGCGCGGCGCAGACGCTCAAGTGGGCCGAGCAGAACCGCGTCGATATTCTCAGCGCCGCCCTCGACCACCTCACGCTGGGCCGCGCCGCGCTCTACGAGGCCATCCTTTCCCATTCCGACCTCCGCGTTCCGAGTTCCGAGTTGGGTTCCGCCGTGGCCGGCCTCCGCCGCGCCGGCACGACGCACCACATTCCCCGCGCCCTCCTCACCCGCGCCTGGATGCGATTTCTCACCGGCGCGCGCACCGGCCCCGAGAGCGCGCAGGAGGATTTGGACGAAGCCTGGGAAATTGCCGAGCGCGGCCCGATGAAACTCCACATGGCCGACATCCACCTCCACCGCGCCCGCCTCTTCTTCCGCGAAGAAGAGTATTCGTGGGAATCGCCCGCTGCGGATCTCGCCGCCGCCGATAAACTCATCAACACCTGTGGTTACCACCGCCGCGAAGAAGAACTCGCCGACGCTAAAGATGCTTTGCAAATCAAATAACCAAAATCGGGAAGAAGAAAATCCACGAATATGAAATACATATCGATCGTCGGCAGTGTGGAAGAGGGCCGGCCTTACGATCCGCCCTTGCGTAATGCGGCTGAGGCCAAAAGAACGGCGGAACTGCTCGGCACGGAACTGGCCAAACGTGGCTACGGCGTCATCGTTTATTCCGGCGGTTACATTGAACGCGACGTGGCCCGGGGCTTCGTCAAAGTAGCCAAGGCGAAGAAATCAATCCGGGTGCTGTTCCCGTCCCATCAAAAAGGACCCGAGGAGTTTCCTGAATACGCCAACCATAAGGCACTGTTTGAGCCGATCGTGGATGAATCGCCGGATTGGGAAATGTCCTTCTACGGATCGCTGCCCCGAGTCGACGGCATTGTGATCATTGGCGGCGCGGCTTCAACCCTCATCACTGGCGTGTTGGCGTTGAGCTATCGAATTCCGCTCATCGCGCTGCAATCCTTCGGCGGCAGCGGAGAGAAGATTTGGAGAGCGCTGTCCGCGGGACGGGGTCTGACGACGAAAGAGGAGGCCAACGAGATGGCCCAGAAGAGCGACAGGGAGATGATTGGCAAATGGATTAATTCACTGGAAGCCCAGGCTGAAGCGCGCCGTCAAGAAATCCTTAATTCGTCTGGGGGACATTGGCTGCTGGTGGCTGGAGCGTTGGCGGTCGGCTGGGTGCTCACCCTGCCACTTGGATGGCTGCTTCAAGTCCCACCAAACGCGGAGGGTTGGCGGCCGCACGCTTTTATCTTTCTTCTATTTCTGGCTCCCATGTTAGCCGGCGCATCCGGGGCCACGGTGCGCATGTTTCTTCCTGATGCCAGCACTCCTAACCTCAGATCGATCTTCCTTGGCATGGTCGCGGGGGGAGTTTCTGGAGTGCTTTTGTTGACGAGCCATCTGGTTGCAAAGACAGACCCGCATAATTTCGTCATCCTCATGACAGCAGTCGCCTCTGGCTTCATTGCCGGCCTGACGTTTGACGCTGTGTTCAAAAAGCTGGAATCCGTGGACGTCGTGCGAACCGACGTCTTGAAGAAAGTAAAAACATGAAAGCCTATTCCCCTGCGCGATTCGTCCGAAGACGGATGAATTCACGGCCAGCGACGAGCTTGTTAGTGATCGCCAGCACCACCGTCACAACGAAGGTCTCGCCGGGGCCAAGGCCGCATTGCTCCGGCCTGAAATAGCCATGCCCATCCCCACCGTCTTTATCAGCTATAGCCACAAGGACGAGGAGTGGAAGCCCAAGTTGCTTCCGGTCGCCCCGGCTGGCGATCGCGGACAAGCATGTGGCGACGCTCTCGCTCCCGGGAGCGATCCGTTATGTGCGCGGGATTCTTCGCCACGAGATCGACAAGATGCTGGAGGTCTTCAAAGATTCGCAGCCGGATTTCTATGCGTCGCACTTCGCCGCCCGGGTGATCATCGATCGGACGGGAACGCGCGCCGCGAAGAAAACCGCCACACCGGCGGGATCGACTCCCGCGCCCGTGCCGGTGCCGGCTTAGGCCGAGAATTTGTTGGGGTATCAGCCATAGCGGGCGGGGCGAAAGCTCCGCCCGCTTTTTCGTTAGGCGGATCTCGTTGCTAACCGCTTCATGGCGAGAGGTCCCTTTTCCCCGGCTACAGCCTACATCACCATCCCGCCATCGACCGTGAGCACCTGGCCGGTGATGTATTTCGCCTCCGGCGAAGCGAGAAATGCGACCGCCGCCGCGATATCCGCGCCTTCGCCGAACTTGCCTAACGGGATCTTCCCGAGGATCGCTTCCTTGATCTGGTCGGGCAACACGTCGGTCATGTCGGTGACGATGAATCCCGGCGCGACCACGTTCACCGTGATCCCGCGGCTCGCCAGTTCGCGGGCCAGCGTTTTCGTTAGGCCCACGAGGCCGGCTTTGCTCGCTGCGTAGTTGGCCTGGCCGGCGTTGCCGGTGAGCCCGGCGATCGAGCTGATGTTGATGATCCGGCCGCTCCGTTGCTTGATCATCGGGCGCATCACCGCCTGGGTGAAACTGAAGGCGCCGCGCAAATTGGTGTTCATGACCGTGTCCCAATCCTCCATCGACATCCGCATGCTCAGGCCGTCGCGGGTGACGCCGGCGTTGTTGACCAGCACGTCGACGCGGCCGAAGTCGGCGAAAATTTTCGTGGCCGTTTCCTGGACCGAGGCGTGATCGGCGATATCGACCGCGTAGGCTTTGGCGGCGTCCGCACGCAAGGCGTTGATCTCGTCGGCAGTGCTCTGGGACGTCTGGACGCTGCGGCTCACGGAAGCGACGCGCGCACCTTCCTGCGCCAAGCGCAACGCGATCGCGCGTCCGATTCCCCTGCCCGCTCCGGTCACCACCGCCACCTGATTTTCAAATCTCATAAGCATTTAAATTTTCCCGCCTCCGTTGTTCACGGCTTCGCGTCGTTCTTCACCACCTTGCCTTCCTTCATCACAAAGGCGACCCGCTGCGTCGCGCTGATGTCGGCGGTCGGGTCGCCCGGAAGCGCGACCACATCCGCGAGCTTCCCTTTTTCCAAGGTGCCGACTTTGGCCGCGATGCCTAACAAATCCGCATCGACTGAGGTGGCGCTGAGCAAGGCGTCGATCGGTTTCATCCCGAGATCGGTCATGAGCACGAATTCCCGCGCGTTCATGCCGTGCGGGAAAACGCCAGCGTCGGTGCCAAAGGAAATTTTCACACCGATCTTGACTGCGTTCTTGAACATCTCTGTCCGGGCCGCGATCGCGGCCCGAGCCTTGTCCTGCACGGCTGGCGGATACTGGTCGATCTTCGGGAGAATCCAATCCGAGGCGAGCAAGGTCGGCGTCAGATAAGTCCCTTTTTGTTTCATCAACTGCAGCGCCTCCGGTTTTAAAAACGAGCCGTGCTCAATCGAATCGACCCCGGCGTTAATTGCGTCGCGCGCGGCGGTGTCGCCATGGCAATGGACGGCGACCTTCTTGCGCAAGCGATGGGATTCATCGACCAGCGCCTTCATTTCCTCAGGCGAAAATTGCGGGACATCGACTTCGTCGGTGAGCGAAAGCACCCCGCCCGAGACCGCGGCCTTGATCACGTCCGCGCCGTTTTTGACTTCATAGCGGACGGCTTTGCGGATCTCTTCCGGGCCATCCGCGATGCCGTCGGTGTAATCCATTTGCCGGCCGAAAAGACCGTCGCGAAATCCGCTGGAACGATCGAAATGTCCGCCCGTCGCACCGATCCCCTTGGTCGCGACGAGCATCCGCGGACCTTCCACGATGCCGTGCGCGATCGCGTCGCGGAGCGCGACATCGACGAACGATTCGCTCCCCACATCGCGCACCGTGGTAAAGCCGGCCTGGAGGGTGGAGCGCGCGTTTGGAATCGCTTTGAAAGCCATCGTGGCGACGCTGTCATCGAGCCGCTTCAGCCGCAGCTCATCGTAGCTGTCGGAGTAGAAATCGAGGGTGAGATGGGTGTGCGCGTCGATGAAGCCGGGCGAGAGCGTGGCGTCGCCGAGGTCGATCACCTGGGCATCGTTAGGCACGGCGAGGTTGCTGCCCGCATCGAGGATCTTGTTTCCCTGCACGAGGACGACGCCGTTCGGGAGGAGCGTCTTCGATTTGCCGTCGAAGAGCCGCGCCGCCTTGAGCGCAATCACCGGCTCCGGGGTCTTCGATGGAGTTTGCGCGCCTAACGAGTAGGGAAAAAGAGAACCGGCGAGCAGGCCGAGGAGAGAGAGAAAACGAAGCCGTGAAACCATCGGGCCGGTATAGGGGTAGGCGCGCTTCCGCACAAGCGCCGTCGCGCGCCGCGGCCAGATTTACCAGATGAAGCGACGCCCGGACGCAGCCAGATTCCGCGCATGGAATCGAATCGATTACAGGACGAGCTCTGCGTTCACCTCTTCACCGTCTCCGCCGGAATGGTCGGGGTGTGCCTCACTGTGATCGGGCTGATCCGGGTGGTCATCACCTTCGGCCGGAAGGATACGCTGGCGGATGATTTGCTGGCGGCCGATGCGCTGCTTTTTCTCCTCACCTGCATCCTGGCCTATGGCGCGATCCGGGCCCGGCAGCGCGCGCGGATGCGCCGACTGGAGCGGGTCGCCGACGCGATTTTTCTCCTCGCGATGTCGTTGATGGTGGTGATCTGCTGCTTCATCACCTACGCGATCGCCGCCCCAATTCGTTAGGCGTCAGGCTTCGTGGTGCTGCGCGCTGGCGCGCGCACCGAGCCGGGTCACCCAATCCGGGAGGACACTTTCCGAGCGCGCTTCGGCCCCGGATTTTAGTTCGTCGCCTTCGACCCCGACCGGCGCGGGCAGCAACCGGCTGGCCAATTTCATCAACTCACCGGTGAGGCTCGGAAAAAGCGCGTTGCCGATAATGCCGAACCGCGCCGGCATTCCGATGATGAGCGACGCCTGGCCTCGCCGGCACGCATTGACGATTTTCGCGGCCGCGCGCTCCGCGTTCACCGCGACGAAGGGCAGCGCGGTCGAGAGTGAGAACCAGGTGTATTCGGCGCCGTGATTGCCCTTGAACTTCGCGTGCACCTGCGAACCGGTGCGCATCATTCCGGGCGTGACCGTGGTGACGTGGATACCGTCGCGCGCGAGCTCGGAGCGGAAGGCGTCGGAGAGGCCGACAAGCGCGAACTTGCTCATGCTGTACGGCCCCATGTGGGGGACCGCGACCTTGCCGCCAATCGAGGAGATGTTGACGATCCGGCCGCCGCCCGCGCGGCGCATGTGCGGGATCACCTGCTGGATTAGGTTGAAGGGCGCCCAGAAGTGCAAACCCATCGCTTTTTCGAAATCGCCGCGGCGCATGTTCTCGAGCGGGCCGACCTCGATGATCCCGGCGTTGTTGATCAGCACGTCGATCGCGCCGTAGTGATCGACCACGCGCTCGATCGCGCCTAACGACTGGCCCCGGTCGAGCAAATCGCAGGGCACCGCGAAGGCTTCGCCCCCCAGTTCGCGCAACTCCGCACATGCGCTTTGGAGTTCGTCCTCATCCCGCGCGAGGAGCGCGAGGCGCCCGCCTTCAGCCGCGATCTGGCGCGCGATGGTGAGGCCGAGGCCGCGCGAGCCGCCGGTGATGAGGACCGATTTGCCGGCGAAGCTCCAGGTGCTTTTGACCAGGCGCGAGACCACCAAAGTGCCGAGTCCGATGCCGCCGAGCGTAAGGAGAAATGCGCGCTTCATCCCGCACTATACAGCGGCGGAGGCGGTCGCGACTGGCGGCGTGCGGTCGTTAGGCGGCTTGCGGAAGCTGAGCGCGAGGGCAAAGGCGACGAGCAAAAGACCCGCGCTCGCGAAGAGGGGCGTGCGCGCATAACGGCTGAGGGGCAGACTGAGATCGAACATCAGGAGCCAGCCGCCTAACAATGGCCCGACGAGCCGGCCGACACTGCCCGCAGATTGCATCAGGCCGAGCGCGCGCCCTTGCCAGCTGCGATCGATCATCTGCGAGGCGAGTCCGTTGAGCGTGGGATTCACCAGTCCGTTCGCGACCGCGATCATCCCGCAAACCGTGAGGAGCAGCGCGAGCGTGTGCACGAGCGGCAGGAGCACCATCGAGACCGCGAGGAAAAGCAAACCGGTGCGCGCGAGCACGGTTTCGCCGAACATTTTCACCAGCCGGCCGATCAATCCGCCCTGCAGGATAACGCTGATGATTCCGATGAAACCGAAGATATAACCGGTCTGCCGCGCGTCGTAACCGAAGCGCTTTTCGGTCAGCAGCGCGAAGAGCGTGGTCATGATCGCGAACCCGGTGATGGTGAAAAAATAGGTGACCACGATCGTGCCGAAGAGCCGGCCGTGCCCATGCTGAAAAACTTCCGCGAGCTTCGTCCGCTCGTGCGGGCGCGAGCGGTATTCTTTGGAAAGGCTTTCCGGCAAGATGAAGTAGAGGAGCACGACATTGATCGCCGCGAGCGCGGCCGCGAAAAAGAAGGGCGCGCCATAGGAAATCTTGCTCAGGATGCCGCCGATCATCGGTCCAAAGGTGAAGCCGAGTCCAAAGGCCGCGCCGATCAGACCCATCGACCGGGAACGGTTTTCCGGGGTGCTGACGTCGGCGATGTAAGCCTGCGCGGTGGAAATGTTCCCGCCGGTCGCGCCGTCGATGATGCGCGCGACGAAGAGCAGAGTGAGCGAACCGGCCCAGCCCATGACCAAAAATCCGACCGCGGTGCCGATGAGACTAACGATCAAAACCGGCCGACGCCCGACTCGGTCGGAGAGCCGGCCTAACAATGGGGTAAAGATGATCTGCATCCCCGAGTAGATGCCGGTGAGCCAGCCGATCTGGAGCGGCGTGGCGTGGAACTGCTCGGCGTAAAGGGGGAGCACCGGGATGACGATGCCGAAACCCACCATGTCGATGAAGACGGTGAAGAAAATGACGAGAAGCGGAGACATAAACGGAAAGGAAGAAGGATGAAGGCGGAAGGATGAAAAGAAAAATCCTCAGCCGTGTTTGCGATTGAATTTCGCCACTTCGCGCGCGGTCTCGCGATCGGTCGCGCGCTTTCTCAAGTCCTGGCGCTTGTCGTGCGCTTCCTTGCCCTGGGCGACGCCGATCTCGGCTTTGATCCGGCCGTTTTTCCAATAAAGCTTCAGAATCGTAAGGGTACGCCCGGCGATGTTCGTTAGGCCGTAGAGTTTGTCGATTTCGCGACGGTGGAGCAGAAGCTTGCGGACGCGTTTCGTGGCCGGCAATTCGTGACTGGCCTGGGCGTAGGGTTGGATGTCGCAGCCGTAAAGGAACGCCTCGCCTTTCTCGATCCGGGCAAAGGCGTCGCCGATGTTGGCTTTGCCGGCACGGATCGATTTGACCTCGCTGCCTTTGAGTTCCACCCCCGCCTCGAAACGTTCGAGGATGTGAAAATCCCGCATCGCTTTGCGGTTAAGAATCGTCTCAGCGGGCATGGTTGGCGCGGCCCCGCACGCGAAAAACCGCTAGGCCTTGGCCGGCGTCGCAGGCACTTCTTCGAAGGTAAGTTTGCCGGCGATGATTTCCTGCAGGGCGATGTCGGTCAGGGAAGACTTCAGGGTCGCTTCGACCAGCGGGCGATGGCCAATGCCGAGCTGCCGAACGCGCTTGGAAACGACGTTGATCAGGAGTTGCTGATTAGGGATCACTTTGGAGGCGTCTTGCAGGAGTTGGGCAGTCATATTCTTCAAGGAACGAACGCTCCCCGCAGGGCCGGACGGAAACGGAAGAATCGCGGGTCCCCCGTTAGTTAAGGGAGAAGCGGTGGGAAGCGAGGTAAGCATCGGCGAGGAAAAGTCGATTCGAAAAATCAATGCAGCGACCGCGAAGTCAACGAATTTATTGGGCTCATCTCCTGCCGAAAGATGAATGAATCAGGGAAGCAGAAACGCCGGAGAGGAGAGCGAAATTCATTCCCAGCTCGCCCTTCGGGCAAAGAGTTTTGTTCATTTGCCATCTGCCGGGAAGTGCGCGAAATAAGCCGTGCGCAGCGCGGGGACAACTCCACGCGGCGCGGACTTCGGGCTGTGGCTCAGCTTGGTAGAGCGCCTGTCTCGGGTGCAGGAGGTCCAGGGTTCAAATCCCTGCAGCCCGATTATCTCCGATGAACGATTCCGTTCTCACTACGATTGCGATTACGGGATTCGGGATCGCTTTTTTCCACGCGGCCATTCCGACCCATTGGCTGCCGTTTGTCCTCACCGCGCGGGCTCAACGCTGGAGCCGGGCGAAGACGGTGGGGATCACCGCGCTCGCGGGCAGCGGCCATGTGATTTTTACCGCGCTGCTCGGCCTGCTCGTGGCCTGGCTCGGGATCGCGCTAAGCGCGCGGATCGGGGTTTGGTTTCCGCGGGTCGCCGGCGGAGCGCTGATTTTGTTTGGGATTTTTTATCTCGTTAGGCATCTGACCGGTCACACCCACACCCATTTGCATTTGTTCCGCGGGCATGACCACGGACCTGGTCACGAGCATGAGCACGACGGGAACGAGATTGCGGTGCACGCGCCCTCGGACTTTGCGGCCATTGTCAGCCTGCTCGCGTTGCTCACCTTCTCGCCCTGTGAGGCGTTTATCCCCGTTTATGTTTCCGGAGTGCGCTACGGCTGGAGCGGCTTCGCCTTGCTCACGGTGATTCTCTCCGTGGCGACCGTGGCCGGCATGGTGGTTTTTACCCTGCTTGCGCTCGCCGGGATCGAGCAGATCAAGCTCCGCTCCTTCGAAAAGTATGAGAGCGGCGTGATCGGTGTTCTCTTGTGCGTGGTGGGCGTTCTCATCATTCTCTTCGAGAAATGACGACACCTTTGCAGTCGGGCGATGTCGCTCCGGAATTCACGGCGACCGCGGTCGGTGGGAAATACGGCGACGGCCAAACCGTGAGCCTCAAGCAACTGCGCGGCCGTCCGGTGGTGCTCTACTTTTACCCGAAAGACGACACGCCCGGCTGCACGACGCAGGCCTGCGGGCTGCGCGATGCCTGGAGCGATTTCGAAGAACGAGCCGAGCTTTTCGGCGTCAGCATCGACTCGGAGAAGAGCCATCAGAAGTTCATCGCGAAATATCAGCTCCCCTTCCCGCTCCTTTCTGACCCGGAGAAAAAGATTGTCCAGGATTACGGCGTTTGGGTTGAGAAAAGCATGTACGGGAGAAAATACCTGGGCGCGGAACGCTCGACCTTTGTGATCGACGCCGCGGGCCGAATCGCCGCTATCCTGCGGAAGGTGAAACCGGATGAGCACGCCGACCAGCTCCGCGCCCTGCTCCCCTCCTAATCCTGCTCTTGCTCCTGCTCCTAATCTTCTGCCGTCACAAACAAAGGGAGCAGGATTAGGAGCAAGAGCAGGAGGAAGGAACTGCGGGGCGCAAAAGGAGTTGCCAAGCGCGCCGATCAATTTACCTTCGCTCCTCTGTGACCGGGTTTGGTCACGGTTTTGGTTTCTGATGCTGACCTTCGGCAATCCGAAATCGGCTTCACTGAAATCTTCCCTATGGGCTCGCTGAAAAAACGACGAAAAGCAAAAATCTCCAAACACAAGCGCCGCAAGCGGATGAAAGAAAACCGCCACAAGAAGCGCCTGCGTTACAAGTCGTAGTTCAGCCAGGTTCGTTAGGCCAAGCCCCCTTCGCCCATCCCGGGCGGTTTGCGCCCTTCCGGCTGCGCTTCTAATCTTTCGCCGATGAAGCGAAGGCCGAGCAGGATCAAGCACGCCGCCGGTCTGCTCGCGGCCGGTTGTTGCTGCGCCTCCTTCGCAGTGGCGCGGCCGGTCGCGCAACATCGGGCCGCGCCGGTTCCACAAGCCGCCGGGCAGGATGACTCGCTCGTCCTGCATCCGCCAAAGGATCTCGCGCTTCAATATGAAGGCGAGCGCAAAGCCCAGGCACTTGCCGCTTACGTTGAGGCGCTCGATCTGCAGGAAAACGGCGAAAGCGAAAAAGCGCTCGCCGCTTTCGAGAAAGTCCTGAACGTCGATCCCGGCGAAGTCGATCTCGCGACCCGGGTTGCCTTTCTCCTCACTGGCCAGGGCGATTATCCGCGCGCCATCGACATCCTGAAGGATGCGGTAAAGGCGCAGCCGAAAGATCCCGAGCCGTTTCTCCAGCTCGCCTACATCTACGCGAAGTATCTCAAGAAAACGGAACCGGCGATTCGTTATGCGCGGCAAGCGATCGCCCTCGCCCCCACTGACATGGACGGCTACCAGCGACTCTGCGAAGTGCAGCTCTCCGCGGGCGATCGCCCCGCCGCCCTCCAGACCCTGAACCGCGCCGCGAAGGTCGAGACCAACGATCCTTCTTTCTGGACCCGGCTGGGCAAACTTTATCTCGCGCTGATTGCGCAACCGGACGCGGCGCCGAAACCTGTCGAGCTGGAAAAAGTGAACCAGGTCTTTCATAAAGCCCTGGAGCTCGCGCCCGGCGACGCTTCGGTGCTGAAGGACGCCGCGGATTACTTCGCCGCCTCGCAGCAGATCAAGGAAGCGATCCCGCTCTATCTGCGGGTGCTCGAGCTCCAGCCTAACGATTCCGGCGCGCGGGAAAAACTGGCCACCGGCTTCATCCTGACCAATCAGCGCGGCAAGGCGATTCAGATGTTGCAGGAGATCATCCAGCAACATCCCGAACAGTATCAGCCGTACCAGTTACTCGGAAAGGTGCTGGAAGAGGACGCAACCTCGCTCCTGAAAGAAAAGAAGCTCAAGGAAGCCAAGGCTGAGTTTGCCAAGGCCGCCGCCAGTTACGAGCAGAGCCTGCTCATCAATGCCGCCCAGCCCGATAACTATCTCCACCTCGGCGAGCTCTATCTCAGCCGGCTGCGGGATAACGATCGCGCAGTGAAGTTGCTCCAGGAAGCGCGCCGGCATTTCCCGACAGCCCCGCAGATCACCTATCTCCTCGCTGTCGCCCTGCGCGAGACCAAGGATTATCAGCGGGCCGTCGCGACTTTCGAGGAGGCGCTGCACGAAGACGAAGCCCAGGGATCCCAGATGGCGAATGGGCGCTTCTATTTTGAATACGGCGCCGCGGCAGAACGGGCCGGTCTCTACGACAAGGCCGCCGACCTCTTCAAGCAATCCATGCAGCTCGATCCTGGCGAAGAAGCGGAGGCGGCTAACTATCTCGGCTTTATGTGGGCTGACCAGGGCACTCACTTGGACGAAGCCGAGAGTTACATCAAAAAGGCCCTCGCCACCGACCCTGAGAATGGCGCCTATCTCGACAGTCTGGGCTGGCTCGATTATCGCCGGGGGAAATTCGAGCAGGCGCTGGCGGAGCTCCTGAACGCGGTGCAAGCCCTCAAGACCGAGGACCCCACGGTCTTTGAACACCTCGGCGACACTTACCAAAAGCTGAACCAGCTGCCGCAGGCCCTCCAGTCCTGGCAGAAGAGTCTCGTCCTCGATCCGACGAACAAAAAGCTCGCGGAAAAGATCGAAGCTTCTAAAACAAATTCGCGCCCGGCCGCGCCCGCCGGCTCTCCGACCCGTTGAAAACTTACCCTACCGACTGGCAGCGCAAGATGATGTGGGCTTCGCTCACCGCGATCTTTGTCGTCGTTCTTTTCGGGATCGTCGGCGCTGTGGTCTGGCTCGGCGCCGGCGTCGTGGCTTTTCTCCAGCCGATCCTCATCCCGGTCGCGATCGGAGTCATCATTGCCTATCTCCTTGACCCGGTAGTCACATATCTCGCCAACCGCGGGTTTGGGCGCACTAAGGCGGTGCTCATGATCTTCACTATCGTCTTGATTGCCCTCAGTGGTTTGATTGCCTGGATCGTGCCGCTGATCTCGGTGCAGAGCGCTGGCTTCGCCCGGCAGCTTCCTGCCTTCACGGTCCACGTGCGGGATCGTGTGGTCGATCTGATGTATCGTTATCAGGATACGTTTGGTGTCGGCAACCATTCGGGCCAGTCGGGCATTGTCAACTGGCTCCTCGCTGGTCCTACTCCTTCTCCGATCAGTCCCACTGCCACGCCGACCGCGACTCCGCTGCCTTCGCCCGGGTCGGGCGAAGTGATCGGCCCCACCCCGACCAAACTCAGTTCCGCGGACCGGCAGCGCATCCAGGATTGGGTGCAAAAACAGTTACCCGCGCTGGAGAAACAGTTACCCGATCTGATAGGCAAACTTTGGGCACTGATTAAGAGTAGCGTCGGCGGCTTTCTCGGTATTACCGGCTTTCTCCTCAGCCTGATCATGGTGCCGATCTATGCCTTTTTCCTGCTCAAGGAACGGCCGGCGATCGAGCGACGCTGGCGGGAATATCTGCCACTCCGCGCCTCCCCTTTAAAGGACGAAGTCGCGACGACGCTGGCTCAGATCAATAGCTATGTCATCGCCTACTTTCGCGGCCAGCTCCTGGTCTGCCTGGTCGATGGTCTGCTCATCGGGACGGCGCTCACGATCTACGGTTTGAGTTTCGGACCTCTCATCGGTCTGATCGTAGTCCCGCTAACTATGATCCCCTATCTCGGGATCTTCCTCTGCTGGATTCCGGCGGTGATCATCGCCGCGGCGCAATGGGGCGACTGGTGGCACCCGTTTTGGATCACGATGATTTTCCTCGCGGTCCAAAACCTTGAGGGCCTCTTCTACGCGCCGCGGATCGTGGGTAATTCCGTCGGTCTCCACCCGATGACGGTGATCGTCTCGATCTTCATCTGGGGCCTGCTCATCGGTGGCTTGCTCGGGCCGCTCCTCGCGATCCCGCTGACTGCCACGCTCAGAGTATTGCTTGCCCGCTATGTCTGGGGCGCGCGGCTGCGCGGGGAAGTGATGGAGAACATCGAAGAGGTCCCGGTGGTTCAGGAAGCCGAATCCGAGCCGGCTCGTTAGGCGCGGTGGGAGGCCCCGCCCCGGCGGCGACGACCGCTTCCCCGGTTGCCAATCGCCCCGGGGCCCCTTAGGAAATCTTTCCATGCCGACCACTAGCAAGCGCGTTCGTCGGAAACGCCGCCGTCGAGAGTCCCGGCTACGCAACATTCAGGTGCGCGCCGGATTGGTGATCACGCTCTGCGTGCTTGTCGGATTCGGGATCGGTCTGATCGGTTTCTCGACGGCCAGCAAAGGCTGGAATCGCTGGCGCGAAGCGCGTCTTCTTCGCGAAGCCGATGGGTTTTTGCAAAAGGGCGACGCCGCCGCGGCCGAGCTGGCTGGGCGCCGGGCGCTCGCGCTCGACGACAATTCCGTCGAGGCGAGCCGAATCCTCGCGGAATCCACCGAGCGCCAGAATCGCACCGAGACGGTAGCGTGGCGCGCGCAGGTCGCACGGCTCGCCCCCTCGTTGGAGAGCCAGTTAAACCTCGCTTCCGCGGCGCTGCGTTTCGGTCAGCTCGATGTCACCCGCGCCGCGCTCGACAAAGTGCCGCCCGCCGCCCGCGCCAAAGCCGCCTACCAGGTCGTCGCCGGCTGGCTTTCCCGCGCGCAGGGCAACACGGCGGAGGAAGAACGCCATTTCGCCGCCGCGGTCGCGCGCGAGCCTAACAATGACACTTATCAGTTTAATCTCGCCGTCCTCCAAACCCACTCGCCCGATCCGGCGAAGAGCGCCGCCGCGCGCAATCAGCTCGAGCGCCTGAGCAAGGTCGCGCAATTTCGGACCCCGGCTCTCCGCGCGCGCCTCGAGTACGCGCTCCAGCAAAATCAGATGCCCGTCGCCGAAGCGCTCGCCCAGGATTTGCAGATGAGCCAGCGGGTCACCTTCAGCGACTACCTGCTCTGCCTCGATCTTTACCGGAAATTGAACCCGAAGAAATTCGGCGCCCTGCTCAGCAAAGTGAAACCGGTCGCGGCCCGCAACGGCCGGGACCTGGCCCAGCTCGTCAACTGGCTGAACGAAAACGACCTCGCGAGTGAGGCGCTGAAGTGGTCGGAGAAACTGCCCACCAGCCTAACGAGTTCCCCGCCGACAGTGATCGCGCTCGCGCAAGCGCTGGCCGCGACGAAGAATTTTTCCCGCCTGAAACGCTGGACCCGCAACGGGTCGTGGGGTGACGACGATTATCTGCGCCTCGCTTATCAGGCCTACGCGGTGAAGGAGACGCGGCACGCCGCCGCGGACGCCGAGTCCGACTCACTCTGGCAGGCCGCCGAGCACGCCGCCGCGGATCATCCCGACCGCGAAGTCGGCCTCGCCCGCCTCGCCTCGTCCTGGAAATTGAGCCAGGAAGCCGAGCAACTCTGGGTAAAAGCCGCGCAAGTGCCCGCGACCCGCCGCGAAGCGCTCGAAGAACTCTACCGGACCTACCGGCAGACGAACGATCTCCCGAATCTTCGGCTGATCGCACAGCGTCTCCACGAAAGCTCGCCTGACGAAGTCGGGCTCGCCGCCGATGCCGCGCGGCTCGCCCTCCTCCTCGATCGCAATACCGCCGAGGGGCAGCAACTTGCCGCCCAGACCTACCAGAAAGCGCCTAACGACACCGCCGCCGCAGTCACCTACGCCTTCGCCCTTTACACCACCGGCCACACCCCCGCTGGCCTCGACGTTTTAAAAAAACTACCGCCGGACCAGTTGCGAGATCCGCATGCGGCGGTCTACGCCGCGCTCCTCTGCGACGACGACAACCAGGTCGGGCCGGCCGACGAATACATCAAAGTCGCGAAAGGCGGCCGCATTTTCCCGGAGGAAAAACGCCTGCTCGAGGAGATCGTCGCGCGCCGCCAGAATGCGACCCCGAGCCCAAGTCCCGCGTCCTCGCCTAACGAGTCGCCCGCCCGGCCATCGCCTGCTCGACGATAAGCGCCGCCAGTTCCTGCGTCGCCTCGTCGAGGGCAGCGTTCGCGGCCTGCAAACGCGGCGTTTCATGACTCGGCAGCGCCGCTCGCACGGCGCTCGCCTTCTCCCCGATCCGCTCCCGCTCGCTGGCGGAGAGGAGCGCGCCGGCCTGGGAAAAAGCCTGCTCCACCGCCGTGAGCATTT
The DNA here is from genome assembly GCA_038240025.1 of Chthoniobacterales bacterium. GTDB lineage: Bacteria > Verrucomicrobiota > Verrucomicrobiia > Chthoniobacterales > UBA10450 > Palsa-1392. Next base: position 86,510 of record JBBSED010000002.1, on the reverse strand, counting down.
CCTCGGATTTCAACCGCGTCTCCGTCCAAAGCCGCTCGCTCATATCGGCAAAGGCGTGCTCGAGCGAATCGGCCAGCATCGCTTCCACCGCCTCGTCGGAGACGTCGACTGCACTCGTGAGGTTGAGAATTTCTTCGCGGCCAGTCTTGGTATCGCGCGCGAGCACCTGGAGAATACCATCGGCATCGATCGCGAACTGGACGCCGACCCGCGCGACCCCTTTGGGCAGGGGTGCGAAGGAGAGCTCGAAGTCGCCTAACGACCAGTTGTCAGCGGCCAGCTCGCGCTCGCCTTGGAGGACCTTGATCTTCATCGCGCGCTGCTGGTTCACCGCGGTCGTAAACATCTCGCCGGCCTTCACCGGAATGGTGGAATTGCGCGGGATGATCACGTTCATCAACCCGCCGAAAGTCTCGATGCCTAACGAGAGCGGAGTGACGTCGAGGAGCACGACATCGCGGACCGCGCCGGAAAGAATCCCGGCCTGGATGGTGGCGCCGAGGGCAACGGCTTCATCGGGATTCTGGGAAATGTTCGGCGCCCGTCCGAAGAGCTCGGCGACGAATTGCCGCACGAGCGGCATCCGGGTCATCCCGCCGACGAGGATCACTTCGTCGAGATCGGCGGCGGTGAGTTTCGCGTCGGCCAGCGCGCGCAGGCAATGAGCGCGCGTGCGCTGGATGATCGGCCGCGCCAGTTCTTCCAGCGTCGCGCGCGAGAGCTCGAAAGTGAGATTTTTTCCGTCCACGAAAGGGGTGTCGATCTCCACCTTCTCCTCGGTGGAGAGCCGATGCTTCGCCTCGATCGCGAGCTCGCGTTTCTGCCACGAAGCGAGCGGCAACTGGCTGTGGGTGACGAGCGCGGCGTCGATATCGTCGCCGCCGAGATGGGTGTTCCCGCTGGTCGCCAGGACTTGAAAGACACCGTCGTTCAACTCGAGAATCGAGATGTCGAAGGTACCACCGCCCAGGTCGTAAACCGCGATTCTGGATTTCGCGCTGAGCTTATCGAGGCCGTAGGCGAGCGCTGCGGCAGTCGGTTCGTTGATGATCCGCTCGACCGTGAAGCCCGCCGCTTCGCCGGCAGCTTTGGTCGCGCTGCGCTGCGCGTCGTTGAAATAAGCCGGCACGGTAATAACCGCGCGATTAACCGGTCGCTCGAGTGCTCGCTCGGCGTCCGCTTTCAATTTTCGGAGTATCTTGGTCGCGATTTCCTCCGGCGCGAAAAGCTGATCGCGGACCCGGAGGCGGACCGGCTGACCAGTTTGCCTAACGACGTCGTAGTCCAACGGCGCATCGTTAGGCGAGAGTTCCTCGCCGCGCAGTCCGAGGAGGCGTTTCGCGGAATAGATGGTGTTCGCCGGGTCCAACGCGCGTATCCGGCCGGCCACGGCGCCGACGAGCGGCTCGCCGGTTTCCGGAAAATGCACGACCGAGGGGGTGAGCCGCCCGCCGTTCGCGTCGGCGAGAAGAATGGGGAAACCCGCTTCCATGACGCCGATGAGCGAGTTCGTCGTCCCCAGGTCGATTCCGACGATTTCGTTGTCCATCGCGGAATATAGTGTAGCCGCTTCGCTGTGCGAAGCGCGGGTGTGCGCGTGGATGGCACGGTCGATGCCGATACCCGCGTTTCGCGCAGCGAAACGACGACAGCTTTTGCGCCGCGGTGATTCACGTTGGGAAAAACGGCTTTTTCGGCAACTGTGTCGCTCCTTGAAACTGCCCTTCAGTCTTTTCCTCGCGCTCCGTTACCTCAAACCGAAGCGCACTTTCATTTCGATCATCACCCTGGTCTCGATCCTCGGCGTGACGCTCGGCGTGACCGTTCTCATCCTAGTGATCTCGGTCATGACCGGCTTCGATCGCGAGCTCCGGCAAAAGGTGATCGACTTCGACGCGCACATGCTGATCTCGACCGACGACGTGATGCGCAACTGGCGCCAGCTCATCCCGCGGGTCGAGACAACGCCCGGTGTCGTCGCCGTCGCGCCCTACATCCAGGGCCCGGTAATCGTCGAATTCCAGAACCGCCGGCTCGCGCCGATGATCCGCGGGATCGAGCCGGGCGCGGAGGAAAAGGTTATCCCGTTGAAGAAATTCATCATTCTCGGGAAGCTCGATCTCGAGGGCGAATCGACCGTCCTCGGCTCCGATCTCGCGCGCAAACTCGGAGTCACGGTCGGCGACAAGCTGACCATCTACTCGCCCGGGAATCTCGGCGCGGTGCTCGATAAATTGAAAACGCTCGAACAAAAAACGGGCGCGGAAGAAAAGCGGGCGCTCGACGATTTGAAACAGGTCGTGCTGCCCAAGGAACTGACCGTCACCGGCATTTTCGAGACCGGCCAATACCTGCACGACTCCGAGTTTCTCCTCGTCCCGATCTACATCGGCCAAGAACTCTATGGGCTCGGCGACGCGCTCCACGGGTTGACGGTGAAAACGACCGACCCTGATCAGGTCGATGCCGTGAAGCAGGCGGTGCAGAAATTTCTCCCACCCGACGAATACGCGCAGACCTGGATCGAGATGAACAAACAGTATTTCGACGCGGTTGGGCTCGAACGCACGGTGATGGCTTTCCTCCTTTTCTTCATCGTGATCGTGGCGGCGTTCGGGATCATGAACACGCTCATCACCGTGACCGTGCAGAAACGGCGCGAGATCGGAATCATGAAAGCAGTCGGCGCGACCGTCTGGCAGATCATGGGGGTGTTTCTTTTCCAGGGGATCGTGGTCGGAATTTTCGGAACGCTCACCGGGCTCGGGCTGGGGATGGCGCTGATCCGGTTTCGGAACGAGTTTAGCGCCTTCCTCGCTGGGCGGCTGCACATCGAGATTTTTCCGCGCGCAGTTTACGGGTTCTCGAAGATCCCGGCGGAAGTTATCCCGAGCGATGTTCTGAAAATCTGCGTGGCGGCGTTTATTATCTGCTCGTTAGCCGCATTGATCCCGGCTTACTTTGCGGCGCGAATCGATCCGGTAAAAGCGCTGCGCTACGAGTAACTCGCGCGCGGGCGCGTTGCGGCTGGCCGTCGGCACGGAGAATCGCCTGCACACCGAGGCGCTCAGCTCGATGATTTATCGGCAATGGGCGGAGACCGATCCCTCGGCGGCTGCCGCCAGCGCCGCGCAGCAACCGGCGGATAACGGCTGGCGTTCCCCGCTTGGCCAGGTTTTGCGTTCGTGGGCAAACCAGGATCCGCAGGCCGCCGTCCACTATGCGATGACGCTCGCCGACGCTAATTCACAATCCCGCTCGGTTGGCGACATCGTGCGGCGCTGGAGCGAACAGGATCCGGGAGTGTCGCGGGTTGGATCAATACCGTTCCCGCTGGAAAGGTTCGCGATGCGGCCCCGACGGCTTTCGCGTCATCGGTCGCTTCGACCGATTTGCCGACAGCGGTCGGCTGGGCGCAGAGCATCAGCGACGAAGCGGCGCGGAAGTCGGCCCTGCAACGCGTCGGCCGCCGGGTTATGTGGCGCGATCCGACGAATGGCGCCACCACGCTGCAGCGCGGGCGTGCCGGCGGAGATCATCCAGGATCTGCCTCCGCCCCGCGGAAGCGATCGCTAGGCGCGTTTCGCGGCAGCGGCAGCGGCCGGCGCATGTTCCCCGATCGCAGATGGACCGCGGCGGAGGATGAGCGGGTTCGACTGCACCGAGCCGTGAGCGAAGGAGCAAGCGGTGTCCCAGAGTTTCACGGCAAAGAGCGCCCCGGCCGCGAACGGCAGGGTCACGAGCCAGAAAGCGGAAACTCCAACGACGAGCAGCGGCTCGAGGAGCGCGGCTTTCATCTCGGCGGAACCGAACGGGCGAGGATTCAGGACGGGTTGGGAATAGGTCGAGGTCATGGTGCTTGGTGTTGTTATGATAATTACAAGCAGGTGCCGTGCCTGAATCGCGACGGTTATGACGGAAATCAGGGCTCGCTGCGCCAGAGGTAAAACAGCATCGCCCCGCCGATCGGCAGACCGATGAGGGTCCGCGGGTCGTGACGCACCAAGGCCGTCGCCGAGTCGCCGAGGAGGTTCGCGAAGAGAATCCCCAGCGCGAGCCGGCGGCCCCATGTGTGTCCCCTCGCCAGCCCGTAGGCCGCCGCGGCACAGGCCGATCCCACCACCACCATGAGCAGCACCGACCAGCGCGTGCCGATTTGCCGAAATCCTTCGTGCGCCTCGGGATTCAAACGCCACACCGCATCAAGCGCTCCCCCGGCCAGCAAGGCGGCGATGGTGACCACAGAGGCGACGGCACCGAAAGCGAAGAAGGTCGCGAGGAGGGCCCGGGCCCATCTCCGCTGCGGGGCGCGTATGATTTCTCCCGACATCGCGCTGTCAGCGTGCCGGATCGCCCTGCCCGCAACAATGGAAATCCCGGGCCCGGTTAAAACCGATTTTCGCTTGCAAAATCGGCGCCGGTGCGTCAGTTCGCGGGGTGCGTCAGCAGGCGATCATCAGCTTGATTATTGGTGTTTTCCTCGGCTGCGCGGCGGGCGCTTTGCTCCAGCCGCGCGAGAGTTCCGCGGCGGCGGATACGACGTATAACCTGAGCCTTAACCAGCGCACGGGACATCCCCAGCTTCACGTCAAGGGCCAGCCCGAACTCGAGTGAGCTGCCGGTTGGGCGCTCGTTAGGCAGAGGTTGTGGGCCGCGCTCGACCGCGCGGCTTTTCGCCACAGGAATTTAACAATCCCGCGGTTGTCGGGAGCAGCGGTGCCACGGAATTTTCCGGTATGCCCGCTTCATCCACTTCCAAGGCCGCTCCACGGGTCAACAGAAGCGTCCGTGCCCGGCGATCCGCCGGCTGCGCCGATGGCTTTTCCTACGGATCTCTCGGCCGGAGCAAACGTCTGATCATGGCAGCTCTTCGGGTCTGGGAATTGAAAAACGGGATCCGTGACCACACTTGGGAGCGGGGCGAATCCGGTTACGCCGAAGGGTAGCGGGCTCCTCAGAGCTGCAGCGCCCGCAGTAGTTGGGTGTAATCCACCGGCTTCGTCAGGTGCGTGGTGAAGCCCGCCGCGTGCGAGCGGGAGATATCTTCGTCCATCCCGTAACCGCTCAGCGCGATCCCACGTAAGCCGTAGCCGGCTTTAAGTTTTTCCATCAATTCAGTCCCGCTGCCGTCGGGCAGACCGAGGTCGGAGATGACCAGATCGAAGCTGGACGTGGCCGCGGCCGCGATCGCCTCCGCCATGGTCCGGGCCTGCGTCACCTGATGGCCGGATGAAGTCAGCAGGCGTGAGAGGACCTGAATGGTGGCCTCGTGGTCTTCCACCACCAACAACCGGAGCGTCGCCGACAGTTCTGCCGGCGAGTCCGCGGTCGAAGCGATCGCGGACTTCGAAAAAAGATCGACCGTTTCCGAGATGCCTTCCGGAGGCGGGATCGCTCCCGGCAGTTCGACCACGAAGGTCGAGCCGCAATTCGCGCCGTCGCTTTGGGCCATGATTTGACCGCCGTGGAGATCGACTACCGCCCGCGCGATCGCCAGGCCCAGGCCAACGCCGCCGAAGCGGTGGCCGCCATCGAGATCGCCCTGGTCGAACGGCAGGAAAATTCGCTCGAGTGCATTCGCTTCAATCCCGATGCCGGAGTCCGTCACCTCGATCGTCAGCGACTTCGCGTCCTCTGCCCCGACGCCATCGTCGTTCCGCGTCCGGATGGAGATGCGACCGCCGCGCGGGGTGAATTTCACCGCGTTGCGCAGGAGGTTCCAGATGACCTGCTGGAATCGCGCCGGATCGGCCACGAGTCCGCTGAGCGGCGCGCCGAAGATGCGCTCGATCGTGATCGCCTTCGCGTAGGCATCCTCGCGCACGATCTCGACCGCGAGGCCGATGAGCGAATGCGCGTCGCACGGCTCCGCGCGCAAACGGAGCTGACCTTGCGCGATCCGGGTGAGATCGAGCAGGTCGTCGATCAGGCGGGCTTCCAGCGAGATGTTGCGCTCCATCATCCGCAGGTTGTCGCGAGCATCGGAGGGGAGGCGTTCATCGTCACAGAGCGCGCGCGCCATCATCAGGACCGGGGTGAGCGGCGTGCGCAGCTCGTGGGAAAGCGCGGCGAGAAAGGCGTCCTTCGCCCGGCTCGCGGCTTCCGCGCCGCGTTGCGCGGTCTTCAGGTCGTGGATGTCCGTATTGGTCCCAAACCATTGGCCGATCGCGCCGCTTTCATCCCGCGCGGGCTGCGCCCGGACCAGAAACCAGCGGTATTCTCCATCGTGGCGGAGCAGCCGGAATTCCACCTCGTAGCGCTCCCCGCTTGCAAGCGCATGCCGCCAGCACCGCAGCGCGTTCGGCAAATCATCCGGGTGGACAAATTGCGCCCAGCGATTCCCCAGGATCTCAGTCTCGAGCGCCGCGCCAAAATACTGCACGCACTCCTGGTTGGCCCAATCCAGCTCGCCGTCAGGCTGCGCCGTCCAGACCTGAAGCGAAACAACTTCGGCAAGGAGATGAAAACGGTCGGTCGCAGAGGAAATCAACGGAGGCGAGTCTGGGGCAAGGTGCGGGGAATGACAAGCCCGTTTGCCCCGGACCACTCGCCTAACGAGTAAAGGACCGCTAACCCTCTGCGAGCTGCTCCGGGCTCAGGACCAGGCGCTCGACCCTCCGGCCTTGCGCGAGGCCGTCCACGATCTCCGGCACGTCGGCCAGGGTCACATGTCCGTAAAAGAAATGCTCCGGCTCGACCAGGATGGTGACGCCGGTGGCGCATTGGTCGAGACAGCTCGAGCGGCAGGCCCGGGCCTGAAGCTGATGCAAGCCGCGGGCCGCGAGTGCTTCCTTCAGCGCGTGCTGGATCGCTTCCGAGCCTTTTGAGGCGCAGCAACCGCGCGGGTTGTCGTCCGCGCGGCGGTTCGTGCAGACGAACAGGTAATGCTCTCGTTGCGCCATCAGCGGCAGGTTCACGGCGGCCGGGAACGCGGTCAATCTTTGTAATCGCGCGCGCGGGTTTCGTGTCATCATGGGTGACTTGTCGATGTTCAGCCCACTCGCAGTGAAGAATTGGAACTACGGTGCCGCGGCGCATCTCCTGAATCGCGCCGGTTTTGGCGGGACGCCGGAAGAGATCGATCAATGGCACGGCCTCGGCCTTCAGGGCGCGGTCGATCGCCTGCTCCAGCCGCCCGCGGAGACGCTGGAGGTGGCTCCTCATCCCTGGAGCGAGCCGATCGATCTCCGGGAAAAACGCGCGGAGCTGCGCGAACTGAAAGCAAAGCCCGCCGAGCAGAAGGCCCGGCGCAAGGAGATGCGCCAGGAGCAGCACTCCGAGTTGGAGGATCTCTGTTTTTGGTGGCTCAACCGGATGGCGGCGACCCGCGCGCCGCTAGTCGAGAAAATGACGCTTTTCTGGCACGGCCATTTCGCGACCAGCGTGCAAAAGGTGAAAGGCGTCTACGCGATGTGGCGCCAGAACGCGCTCTTCCGCGAGCAGGCGCTCGGGCATTTCCCGACTCTGCTCAAAGCCGTCTCGCGTGATCCCGCGATGATGGTTTACCTCGATCTCCAGCAGAGCAAAAAGGAGCACCCGAATGAAAATTGGGCGCGGGAAGTGATGGAGCTTTTCACTCTCGGGATCGGGAATTATAGCGAGGCCGACGTCAAAGCCGCGGCGCGGGCGTTCACCGGCTACCGGATCGATCTCGCGCGGCAGGAGTTTCGTTTCGTCACGTCGCAGCACGATGAGACCGCGAAGACTTTCCTCGGAAAGACCGGCGACTTCTCCGGCAACGACGTGCTCGACCTGATCGTCGCGCAACCCGCCTGCCCGAAATTCATTGGGCGCAAACTCTGGCGTTTCTTCGTCGAGGATGCGCCCGCGCCGGCCACGATCGAGGCGACGGGTGCACTTCTCTGGAAGCATGAGTTTCAGATTCGCCCCGTGCTGCGCGACGTTTTTATGGCGGAGGAATTCTATGCCCCAGCCGTGCGGCGGACGCAGATCAAGAGCCCGGTGCAGTTCCTGGTGCAGAGTTGCAAACTGCTCGAGACCGATCTTCCACCCGCGCCGGCCTGCGAGGGCGCGCTGCGCTCGATGGGGCAGGTGCTGCTCGCGCCGCCGAACGTGAAAGGCTGGGACGGCGGCAAATCGTGGGTCAGCACCGCGACGCTGCTTTTTCGGTACAATTTCGCCAACTACCTCGTCAACGGTGTCGGGCAGCAGGGCAACGCGCCGCCCGCCTTACGGCGCGACCCCGTGAACTTGGAGAAACTTCTTTCGCCAGATTCGCGGACGAACTCGGACAAACTTCTGGAGACCCTCGCGAAGCGGCTTTTCCAAGCGCCATTGGATGGAAAACAGACGCAGACGTTGCACGCTTATCTCAAAAATGAGGGCGGCGCCGCGGATGATCAGACGGTCCGGCGACTGCTGCATCTAATGATGAGCACGCCTCAGTTTCAATTAACCTAACCGACTTATGAATAACACGATGATCATGCTTTTTACGGATATCTTATGACTCAAACTCTCCATACCAGACGGCGCTTTCTCCGTACCTCTTTTCTCGGAGCCGCCACCGCCTGGACCCTGCCGGTGTTTCTCGAGAAGACCTTCTTCGCCCTCGATGCGATGGCGGCGGATTCGCTGACGCAAGTCGTGACGGGCAAGGACGGCACCATCCTCGTCGTGCTCCAAATGGCCGGCGGCAACGACGGCCTGAGCATGGTCGTCCCCTACGCCGACGACGCCTACCACCTCGCCCGGCCGAAGCTCGCCCTCCCCGCGGACAAGATCCTCCGCCTGGACGATTACGCCGGTCTCAATCCCCGGCTCGCCGGCTTGAAATCACTCTTCGACCAGGGCCACCTCGCCGTCATCCAAGGCGTCGGCTACCCGAATCCTAATCGCTCGCACTTTCGCGCCACCGAGATCTGGCAAACCGCTTCCGATGCCGACCGCAACGAAAACGAAGGCTGGCTCGGCCGATATTTCGACAGCTGCTGCGCCGGCGCGGATCCCACGGTCGGGGTCGCGATCGGCTCCGAGCTGCCTCAGGCTTTCACCGCCCGCACTCCGACCGGAGTGGTCTTTTCGAAGCCGGAGCAATTTCGTTTCAAGGGCAGCGATCAGGCGCGCCCGGGCGAACCCGGCGAGGAATTTTTTTACCGTCAGCTCAACCAGGGGACCGAGGCCCCGATCGTCGCCACCGAGGGGAATTCGATCGGCGCCATCGCCGGGGCGAATAACTCCGACCTGAGCGCGGTCGATTTTCTCCAGCGCACCGCGCTCGACGCTCAGCTCAGCTCCGACAAAATCCTCGAGGTCACGCGGCGCTCGAAGTCCACCGTCCCCTATCCTCCGGGCAAGCTCGCAAACAGCCTCAGCCTGATCGCGCGCATGATCGGCGGCGGCCTCACGACACGGGTTTACTATGCGAGCCAGGGCGGTTTCGACACCCACGCCAGGCAGATCTACGCGCACGACCATCTCATGGGGGAATTGAACGACGCGCTCACCGCCTTCGTCGCCGACCTCAAGCAGCAGGGAAATTTCGACCGCGTGCTCCTCATCACTTTTAGCGAATTCGGCCGGCGCGTGCAGGAAAACGCCAACGGAGGGACCGATCACGGCGCGGCCGCGCCGATGTTTGCGCTCGGTGGTCGGGTGAAGCCTGGTCTTTTCGGAAAATACCCGAGCCTAACGAACCTCGATAACGGTGACTTGCGCTTCAACACGGACTTTCGCAGCGTCTACGGGACGGTGCTCGACCGCTGGCTCCACGCCCCCAGCGAAAAAGTCCTGGGCCGCAAATTCCCGACCCTGCCGCTGGTCTAATTTGTAGACGTTTCGCTCCCCGAAATGCGGGCATGCGCCTCGATTCAGGACGGGCCGCACTCGATCAGTTTTGCGAAAGCCTTGAACGCGGGAATACTCTCCCACCCGCCGCCTCTCTATTCCTGTGCCGAAGAATTCCGTCACCGCGCCACTCGCGATCTATTACGAGCACCAAGCGTGGTTCCGTCCGCTCTTTGCCGAGCTCGACCGCCGCGGTATCTCCTACGAAGCGATCGATGCGCGCGCGCCCTTCGCCTACGACCCCGCTGATAACACCCGCCGTTTTGACGTTCTCTTCAACCGGATAAGTCCGTCGGCGTATCTGCGCGACAACGGCAGCGCCATCTTTCACACCCTCAATTTCCTCGCGCACCTCGAGCGCGTAGGCACCCGCGTCATCAACGGTCTCCGCGCCTTCACGAACGAAATCTCCAAGGCGCGCCAGCTCACGCTGCTCGCTGAGCTTGGCCTACCCGGTCCGCGCAGCCGCGTCATCCATCGCGGTGCCGATGCGCCGGCCGCCGTCGAAGGATTGCGCTTCCCCGTCGTCGTGAAAGCGAACATCGGCGGCAGCGGCGCCGGGATCACGCGATTTGACTCGTTAGGCGAATTGAGGGCCGCGGCGGAAGATAACCGCATCGACCTCGGACTCGACCGCGTCGCGCTCGTGCAGGAGTACATCCCGGCACGTGACGGCCACATCACCCGCGTTGAAACGCTCGGCGGCAAGTTCCTCTACGCGATCAACGTTTTTCCCGAGGCCGGCAGCTTCGATCTCTGCCCAGCCGACGCATGCCAGACCAAAGACGGCGCCACCCTCGAGCGAACGGCGACGTCCGGTTGTTTAATCGACGCGCCGAAACGCGGTCTCCGCGTCGAAGCGGCGGAAGTGCCTAACGACGTGCGCGAAGCCTGTGAACGCATCGCGCAAACGGCCGGCATCGACGTCGGCGGGATCGAATCCATGATCGACGACCGCGACGGTTCGCGCGTTTATTACGATATCAATGCGCTCTCCAACTTCGTCGCCGACGCTCCAAGCGTAATCGGTTTCGATCCGCACGCGCGCCTCGTTGATTTCCTGGAGCTGCAACTTCAGGCCGCTTCCCTTCCCGCCTAAACGATATGCGCTACGGATACTGGCTCCCGATTTTTGGTGGATGGCTTCGCAATGTCCGCGACGAAGGCATGGAGGCGTCCTGGGATTATGTGCGCCGGCTCGCCTGCCGGAGCGAAGAGATCGGCTACGATCTCACCCTCATCGCGGAACTGAATCTCAACGACATCAAAGGCGCCGGCGCACCGACGCTCGATGCCTGGAGCACCGCCGCAGCGCTCATGGCCGTGACCAAACGCCTCGAGTTCATGGTCGCGGTGCGCCCCACTTTCCATGCGCCCGCGCTCCTCGCAAAGCAGGCCGCCAACATCGATCAGATCGGCGGCGGCGGGCGCCTGTCGCTCAATGTCGTGAGCTCTTGGTGGGCCGATGAGGCGAAGAAATACGGCGTCCATTTCGAGCAACACGACGATCGTTATGCGCGCACCGCCGAGTGGCTCGACGTGGTCGATGGGATGTGGAAAACGGAGCGCTTTTCCTACGCTGGAAAGCATTACCAGATCGAGGACTCACTGATGTCGCCCAAGCCGGCGACGCAACCGCGCCCGGTCATTTACGCGGGCGGGGAATCGGAAGCCGCGAAAAATTTAATCGCGCAAAAGTGCGATGCCTTCGTCATGCACGGAGACCCGCCGGAGAAGATCCGCGAAAAAATCGCCGACATGTCGGAGCGCCGCGAGCGCTTCGGTCTGCCGCGGATGCAATTCGGTATCGCCGCTTACACCATCGTGCGCGATACCGAGCGCGAGGCGCAGGCCGAACTGGCGCGGATCACCGACGTGAAATCATCCGCCGCCGGCTACGATAATTACCAGCAATGGCTGAGCGGCACGAAGCTCGAAGGCCAGATGTCGATCGATGAATACTCTGTTTCGAACCGCGGCCTGCGGCCAAAATTGATCGGCACGCCGGCGATGGTGAAAGAGCGGATCGCGGAATTCGCCGACGCCGGCGTCGACCTGCTCCTGCTTCAGAGCAGCCCGCAGCTCGAGGAGATGGAACGCTTCGCCGCCCAGGTGATTCGTAACGCGTGCTAGGTTCCGCGGTGCAACCCTCGCTCGCGGAATTTTGCTCTCTGGCGGAACGCGGCAACGTCGTTCCCATCTACGCAGAGTTGATCGCCGACTCGGAGACGCCGATCTCGGCCTTCGACAAGCTGCGCCAGCCGAGCGGCTCCTTCCTTTTCGAATCCGCCGAGCACAACGAGTCGTTAGGCCGCTTCTCTTTTCTCGGCTTCGATCCGCAGCTCGTCTTCGAGAGTCGTGGCCGCACGATCACGATTCGCGAAAACGGCGGTGAGCAAATCTTCGAGACCACTTCCGATCCGCTGGTTGAACTGGAAAAAGTCATGGCCCGCTACCGTTTTGCGCCTCACGAGGAGTTGAAGCATTTCGCCGGCGGCGCGATCGGTTATCTCGGCTACGACGCGGTCCGCCACTTTGAGCGAACGGTCCCGCTCTCACCTAACGAAGGCCTCAACCTGCCGGAAGCGCTTTTCGTGATCGCGAAGACCCTGCTCGTTTTCGATCATCGGCTTCAGCGCCTGCGCGTGATCGCGAACGCTTTCCTCGAGGAGGGTGCCGATCTCGAAGCCGTTTACGCCGACGCAAAAAGGCGCATCGAGAAAACGCTCGAGCGCCTCGGGCGGCCTGCGCACCTGTCGCTGATCGAGAGTGCCGCGCCTGCGGCGCAGGCCGAAGCGCGCAGCAACACGACCCGTGCCGAGTTCGAAGCGATGGTCCGCCAGGCCAAGGAACACATCGCCGCGGGCGACATTTTCCAGGCGGTGATCTCGCAGCGTTTCGAGACCGATTTCACCGGCGATCCGCTCGATCTCTATCGCGCACTTCGTTTCATCAACCCGTCGCCCTACATGTTCTGCCTGCAATTCGGCGACGACTTTTCGCTCGTCGGCAGCTCGCCGGAGTTACATGTCCGCGCGACCAATGGCGCGCTCGAGATTCGCCCGATCGCCGGCACCCGTCCGCGCGGCGCGACGCCGGCCGAAGACGAAACCAACGCCGCCGCGCTTCTCGCCGATCCGAAAGAGCGGGCCGAGCATGTGATGTTGATCGATCTCGCGCGGAACGATCTTGGCCGGGTCGCGGAATACGGCAGTGTGCGCGTGACCGAGCAGATGGTGATCGAACGCTACAGCCACGTCATGCACATCGTCTCGCACGTGGTCGGACGCCTGCGGGCGGATCAAAACGCTTTCGACGCCATGCGCGCAACTTTTCCCGCGGGCACGGTCTCGGGCGCGCCCAAGGTGCGGGCGATGCAGTTAATCGCCGAGCTGGAGAAAGCGCGGCGCGGCTTTTACGCGGGCGCAGTCGGCTATTTCGGGTTCGATGGAAATCTCGATTCCTGCATCGCGCTGCGCTCGATCGTACTGAAAAACCACAAGGCTTACGCGCAAGCCGGCGCCGGGATTGTCGCTGATTCGCAGCCGCCTAACGAATATGAAGAGACGGTCAACAAGGCGCGGGCGATGCTGAAGGCGGTCGCGCGCGCCAATCAGGAAACTCGTTAGGCAGGAGGTCGTCCGCAGATGACGCAGATGAACGCAGAGTTGAGGAGAACCTGGCTGACCCTATCTGCGAAAATCTGCGCCATCTGCGGACAAAAATTCTCATGCTCCTGATCATCGATAACTACGACTCCTTCACCTACAACCTGGTGCAGCATTTCGGTCAGCTCGGCGAGAGCCCGCTGGTCAAGCGGAACGACGAGATCACGCTCGCGGAAATCGAGCAGCTCCAGCCGTCGCGCATCTGCATCTCGCCGGGACCGGGGCGTCCGGAAGATGCGGGCATCAGCTCGGAGTTGATCCGCCAATTTGGGCCGCGGGTGCCGGTGCTCGGGGTGTGCCTTGGCCATCAATGCATCGGCGCGCTCTACGGCGGCGAGGTGGTCCGCGCGCCGGTCGCGCGGCATGGGAAAACCTCCGAGATCGAGCATAACAACGAGGGGGTTTTCCGCGGGTTGGCCCAGCCGTTTTCGGCGACCCGCTACCATTCGTTAGTCGTTAGGCAGGAAACTTTTCCGGATGCGCTCGAAATCACGGCGCGCTCCGAGGATGGGGAAATCATGGGGCTGCGGCACCGCGAGTTTCCGATTCACGGGGTGCAATTTCACCCCGAGTCGATCCTGACCGTGGAGGGTGCGAAACTCCTCGCGAACTTCCTCGCGCTGTAAGCGCGTCCCCCACTTTTATCCTACACTTACACTTACACTCTGACTGCGCTCCATGTGTAAGTGTAAGTGTAGTTGTAAGATTAAAGTTATGAGGCGACGACGCCGTGAATCGCGCGCACTTCCTCGACCAGTTGCGCGTATTCTTCGGCGTTCAACGATTGCGCGCCGTCGGAAAGCGCTTCCTGCGGGTTCGCGTGCACTTCGATCATTAAACCGTCAGCGCCGACCGCGACGCCGGCGCGCGCCAGCGGTGCGACCATATAGCTGTGTCCGGTCCCGTGCGACGCATCGACGATCACCGGGAGATGGGAGATCCGCCGCACCGCGGGCACGACCGCGAGGTCGAGCGTGTTCCGCGTGTGCTGCGCGAAGGTGCGCACGCCGCGCTCGCAGAGCACGACCTGGTAGTTGCCCTCAGCCATGATGTATTCGGCCGCGAGCAACCATTCGTCGAGGGTCGCCGCCATCCCGCGTTTTAAGAGAACCGGCAAACGCGAACGACCCGCGCGTCGCAGGAGCGGGTAGTTCTGCATGTTGCGCGCGCCGATCTGGATCATGTCGGCGTATTTTTCCAATAGCTCGACGCCCGGTTCGTCGAGAGCTTCGGTCACGATCTTGAGCCCGAATTCCTCGCGGACATCCGCGAGTAGTTTCAGCCCTTCCTCGCCCAGACCTGAGAACGCGTAGGGCGAGGTCCTCGGCTTAAAAGCGCCGCCGCGAAAGAAGCGCGCGCCGGAATCTTTCACCGCCATGGCCGCGGCAAAAATCTGCCCGCGATTCTCCACCGCGCACGGTCCGGCGATGAGCGCGAGCGAGCCGTCGCCAATCCGCGCGCCATCGCCAAGATCGACCACCGTGCGATCGGGCCGCAGATCGAGGCTGATTAGTTTATACGGTTTGCTGACGCGGATCGCTTCCGCGACGCCGGCGAGATTCTCGAAATGGCGCAGATCGACTTCGCCGCGATTGCCCGTGATCCCGATCGCGGTACGAGTCGCGCCGGGCATCGGATGCGGACGCAGCCCGAGCGAGTCGATGACCCGAACCACGCCCTCGACCTCCTCCGGGGAGGCATTGGCTTTCATGACGATGAGCATGGCGGGTGGCGGGGGAGTGCACCGATTTCACACGATGACCGGCTTCGCAAGCGGCACGCACTGTGGTATCGGAAGCGCCCGCAGATGTATCTCTGGAAATATCAGGCCAGCGCACCGTGGCTGGCGGCGCATGAAACGGAGCTGGAGCAAACGTGGCCCGGTGCCGTCGCGGTGATCGATCGTCCGGGGCGAACCCGGGTCCTGGTGCAGGTGACCTGCCGGACTCGCGCGGAAGCGTCGCGGTTGGACCGGCGATTTGGCGGAACGACGGAGTCGTTAGGCAAAGACTGGCAGCAAAAATTTCTCGCGGCTGCTGAGCGCGCGCCGTTGCGGATCGGCCGGCGCCTTCTGATCACGCCTCACGACGAGCCCGCATCGGACCGGGAACTTGCAATCCCGGCCGCCGGCGCTTTTGGCACGGGGGACCACGCGACCACGGCGATGTCGTTGCGCTTGCTCGAGGAAACGACGCGGCGGCTTGCGCCCGGCTGGCGGTTATTGGATGCGGGGACGGGAACGGGCATCCTCGCGCTGGCGGCGCGTCGTTTCGGCGCGGGCGAAGTCCTCGGTCTCGATAGCGACCCGCGCGCGATCGCGCATGCGCAGGCCAATGCCCGCCGCAACCGGATCACGCGCGCGAAGTTTGTGACGGCCGACGTGCTGCGCTGGAAACCGGAGGGCCGATTCGAAATCATCACCGCGAATCTTTTCAGCGAACTTCTCATCGCGGCGTTGCCAAATTTTCGGCGCGCTTTGCAGCCGGAGGGCAAGTTGATCGTGTCCGGCATCCTGCGCGAGCAAACGGCCGAAGTGCTCCGCGCCTTGGCGGCTCGTTCGTTCGACCTGCAAAAAACGCGCCGTCGCGGAAAGTGGGTCGCGCTGCACGCGCGCTCCGGTCGTTCCCGAAAACGCAGTTGAACGCCCGTTAGGGCACCGCTACCTTCCCGCCGTCCGAGCGAATTCGAATGCCTCCCCCCGGCGGCCGAATCTCCCCAGCCGCTCCGCCGCCTTTTATGCAAGCTGAAGAACTTTCGTATGTCATCGTGACGCCCTACTCGATGCGCAAATCGCGCACCGGCGGGATCATTTCCCGTCTCATCTCCCGCACCGGCCTCGACCTGATTCGCGGCCGGATGTTCACCCCGGGCAGCGAACTCGTTAGGCGCTACGCCGAGACGATCGTGACCGAGAGCGAGCCGCGGCATCGTGCGATCCAGGAATTGATTCGCGACTACGTCTTGAAGAATTTTACCGGCACGAGCAACGGGCAGCGCGCGCGGGTCATGCTCCTCGTCTTCCGCGGGCCGGACGCGATCGCGAAGGTGCAGGAAGCGGTTGGTCACATTGTCCATGAGCGAACCAGCGGCGAGACGATTCGCGATACTTATGGCGACTACATCGCGGATGTGAATGGCCAGGCGACTTACTTCGAGCCGGGCGTGCTCGCGGCGTTCGACGCGGCCGCGGTCGAGCGTGATCTGAAGCTCTGGGCGGAATTTTCCGACAGCGACGGCGGCATTCTCGAAGAGGCGATCGATTACCCGGCGAGCGAAAAAGTCGAGAAGACGCTGGTCCTGATCAAGCCGGACAATTTCAAATTCCCCAACTCCCGCCCCGGTGGCGTGATTGAGGTTTTCTCGCGCAGCGGGCTCTCGATCATCGGGTTCAAAGTCCACCGGATGAGCGTGGCGCAGGCGGAGGAATTTTACGGCCCTGTACTCGATGTTTTGAAAGACAAACTCGGAGCCGAAAAAGGTCGCGGGGCTTGGGAAGACATCGTCGAATTCATGTCCGGTGGACGGCCGAGCGACGTGACCGATGCGCAACGGGACGAGCCTGGTTCCGAGAAATGCGTCGCGCTGGTCTACCAGGGCGTCGACGCAGTTCGGAAGATCCGCGAAGTCCTCGGACCGACCGATCCGAGCAAGGCGCCTCCGGGTTCCATCCGGAAGGAATTTGGCCAGACGATCATGATCAACGCCGCGCATGCGAGCGACTCCGCGGAGAACGCCGAGCGCGAGATGAAGATCGTGCAGGTGCGCGAGAACAACCTGAAACCTTTGATTGAAAACTTCTACGCGCGCTCCTAGCTTGCGCTCCCTTTTTCGGACAACATTTTGAACACTTTAGCCATGGAAATCTCGACCCGCGCCTCTCAACTCACCCCTTCGCTCACCCTCTCGATCGACAGCAAAGCGAAGGCCATGAAAGCCGAAGGGATCGACATCTGCGGCTTCGGCGCGGGCGAACCGGACTTCGATACGCCGGAGTTTATCAAACAGGCGGCGATCACCGCGCTCGAGCAGGGCTTTACGAAGTACACGCCGAGCAGCGGGCTGCCGGAACTGCGCCAGGCCATCTCCGATAAATTCGCGGCCGACAACGGCCTCGAGTATCGCCCGAGCCAGGTGATCGTGAGCAACGGCGCGAAGCATTCCTGTTACAACGCCATCCTCGCGGTCTGCGAACCGGGCGACGAAGTGATCATCCCCTCGCCCTACTGGGTGAGCTATCCGGAGATGGTACGGCTCGCCGGCGCGGAGCCGGTGATCGTGCAAACCAGCGAGCGCAACGGCTGGAAGATGACCGCCGCCGAGTTCGAAAACGCGATGACGCCGCGGACCAAGATGGTGATCATGAATTCGCCTAACAATCCGAGCGGCGCGGTCTACACCCGCGAGGAGTTGGAAGCGATCGTCAACGTCGCCGCGGAAGAAGAGATCTACATTCTCTCCGACGAAATCTACGAGAAGCTCGTCTATGACGGCGTGAAACACGTGAGCATCGCCTCGATCTCGAAAGAGGCCTACGACCTCACGATCACGGTCAACGGGTTCAGCAAATCCTACGCGATGACCGGCTGGCGGCTCGGCTACATGGGCGCGCCGGAAGCGATTGCGAAAGCGGTCGATTCCATCCAGAGCCACAGCACTTCCAACCCGTGCTCCTTCGCGCAAAAGGGCGGGATCGCCGCGCTCAAGGGCGACCAGCAGGCGCTCTCCGACATGCACGACGAGTTCGATATGCGGCGCAATTACATGTATGACCGCATCTCGAAGATCGCGAACATCACCGCAGTCAAACCCGAGGGCGCATTCTACATTTTGGTGAACATCAGCCAGCTCGGTCTGACCTCGCAAAATTTCGCCGATCGCCTGCTCAGCAAAGCGAGCGTGGCGGTGATCCCGGGCGCGGCCTTCGGCGATGATCGCACGATCCGCCTGAGCTACGCGACGAGCATCGACGTCATCAAAAAAGGCCTCGATCGCTTTCAGGATTTCTGCCGGACGCTGTAAGTCCGACGGCGTTAAGCCTAACGAGTGACAGGATGACAGATCGTCCTTAGCCGTGGCTTCCGGTTCGCTCGCGCTCATCCTGCACGCGCATCTGCCGTTCGTTAGGCACCCGGAGCACGAGGATTTTCTCGAGGAAGACTGGCTCTTCGAAGCCATTACTGAGACTTATCTTCCGCTCATCCGCCTCCTCCGCCGCCTCGCCAACGAAGGCGCCCGCGTTCGTCTGGCGATGTCGCTCACGCCACCGCTCTGCGCGATGCTCCGCGACGAGCTGTTGCAGCAGCGCTATCTACGGCACCTCGACCGGCTAATCGGTCTCGCCCGGCAGGAGATCACGCGTCATCGCCATCACCCGCAGCTCCTCGAACTCGGGCATTTCTACGAGCGCTTCTTCACCGAGGCGCGCCGCCTCTTCGCGGACGAACTCGGACAGGATGTGGTGCGGTCTTTTCGCGAGCTGCAGGATGCCGGAGTGCTGGAGATCATCGCGAGCGCGGCGACGCACAGTTTCCTGCCGCTGCTTCAGCATTTCCCCACCGCGCAACAGGCGCAGATTCGGATCGGCTGCGATGATTACCGCGAGAACTTTGGCCGCGATCCGGTTGGCTTCTGGCTCCCGGAATGCGGCTACAGCGAGGGCATCGATGCACTGTTGCAGGAAGCAAATATCCGCTGGTTCGTCGTCGATACCCATGGACTGGTGAACGCGGAACCGCAGCCGGCCTTTGCCCAATTCGCCCCCTGTTTTACGCCCGCCGGTCCGGCCGCTTTCGCCCGCGATCGCGAGTCGAACCGCGAAGTCTGGAGCGCCGAAGCCGGTTATCCGGGCGACCCGGTTTATCGGGATTTCTACCGCGACATTGGCTATGACGGACCGGAGGAGGAATTGTCCGAGTTCGTTAGGCCAGCAGGGATCCGAAAGTTTACCGGAATCAAATATCACCGGGTGAGCGGCTCCGCCGAGGAGAAGGAATTCTATCAACCAGCCTGGGCCGAAGCCGCCGCCGTCGAACACGCGCATGATTTTTTCGAGAAGCTGCGTGGCCGTTTCCAGGGACTGGCCGAAGCGAACTTCGACCCAGTCCTGACCAGCCCGTTCGACGCCGAGCTCTTCGGGCACTGGTGGTTTGAAGGCCCATCCTTTTTGGAAAGTTTTCTGCGCAATGCGGCCGCGCAACCGGATGCCTTTCGGCTCGTGACTCCGGGCGAATTTCTGACCGCGCATCCCTCTCAACAGGTCGTTAGGCTAAGTCCGTCGAGTTGGGGCGAGAACGGGTTTAGCGCCGTCTGGCTGCACGAGAAGAATGCGTGGATTTATCCGCTCCTTCATTCCGCGACGAAACGCATGATCGACATCGCGCGGGCGCAGCGCGCCGCCGACGACCCATTGCTCGAGCGCGCGCTGCGGCAGGCCGCGCGCGAACTTCTCCTCGCGCAGTCCAGCGACTGGGCCTTCCTCCTCAAAACCGGCACCGCCCCCGAATACGCCGCGGCACGGACGCGGGAACACCTCGAGCGCTTTTCCCGGCTCGCGGAGCAAGTGCAGTCCGCGCAGATCGACCCCGAGTTCCTCGCCGCCGCCGAATCTCGCACACCTATCTTTCCCAAACTCGACTGGCGCTATTACCTTTGACCATGCGCGCGCTGCAAATTTTGCCCCTCCTCCTCGCGATCGCCTGCGCGCACGGCCAGGAAATTCCCTCGCCGACAGCGACGCCCATCACGCCCGCGCCGACGCTGGCTCCCCGACTCGTTAGGCTGCATTTCGTCCCGCCGCCGATGGAGGGCACGATCAGCCTCGGTATTTACGACGCCGGCGAGAAGCTGGTGCGGGTGCTCGATCGCGAAGACGAGATCGACGATTTCACCGTCGGCCACGACGCGCTCGAGACCACCTGGGATGGGAACGACGATCATGGGCAGCCGTTGCCGGCGGGAAAATATCACGCGCGCGGGTTTGTCGTCGGCGACCTGAAAATCGAAGGCATCGATTATTTTTTTAATGACTGGGTTATGGACGACGACTCCCCTCACCTCGCGCACATCACGCGGATTGCGGTCGCGGAAGGCGGTTTGCGCCTGGAGGGAACCAAACCCGACGGCCAGAGCGCGCAGTTCCTTTTCAACCCGGCGAGCGAGCAATTGCGATCGGCCGACCCGATCCCTTGGCCCTCCGTCGAGCCGGCTAATCGGGCGCAAGTATCGCAAGCGCTGATCGACCCGGTCGACCTCGCGCTCGGCAAGCGCGGCACCGCCTGGGCGATCAGCCACCTCGCGAAAGGGTCGCCCGCCCTCGCCATCGTGCAGGTCTCGAGCAGCGATCCCGCTGGTCCGGCCTTGCGCACCCTCGAGATCAACCCCGCCGACCCGCAACCGGTGGGAATCGCCGCGTCGCCTAACGAGGACCGGATTTATTTACTCGAGGAAGCGCCCGGTCGCCAGCGAGTGCGCAGCCTCAGCCTGCTCGCTGCCGGCCACAAAGCGGGCGTTTCGGATTGGAAGGAAGATTTCACCCGGGAGATCGTGAGCCATAAAGACTTTGCCCTGGTGGAGGGCAAACCGACGCAACCGCCTAACGAATCGCTCAGTTCCCCTACTCCGCTTTTGCAAAAGCTCCGCTCGAATCCGCTCGAGCGCGATCAACCGGGAAAGGTGCAGCTCAACGCCGGCTGCGATGAGAAGGGAAGCTACCTGCAAAGTGCGGACGGACTTCCCCTGCACACGGTCAGCGACACGCCGCATCTCACCCGCGCGCTACTCGCGCGGCATGATCCGAACGCGCTCGATTTTTTCCAGGATGACGGCGCCGTCGTGGAGCAGTTCCGGGTGAGCCATCTCGAGCAGATGATCGCCTTCGATTGCGGCGCCTTCGAGCTGAAGTGAGCGGGATGGCGCGCGACATCGTTTACTTCGATCTCGAGACGCAGCGGACCGCGAACGACGCGGGCGGTTGGGATCGCAAGGGCAACATGCAGATGTCGATCGGCGTGACCTACAGCACGCGCACGGAGCGTTACGAAATCTTTGACGAAATGCGCGTGCACGACTTGATCGAGTGCCTGCGCCGGGCCGATCTCGTGGTCGGTTTCAACGTGCTCAACTTCGACTATCACGTGCTCATGGGCTACACCGTGCTCGATCTCGCACATGAGCTGCCGACGGTGGACCTGCTGGTCGATATGGAGGCCAAGCTCGGGCATCGCCTCAGCCTCGACGCGATCGCGCAGGCGACGTTAGGCGTGGGGAAAACCGGGATCAGCCTGGACGCGATCAAGTGGTGGCGGGAGGGCCGCTTCCTCGAGGTCGCGGAGTATTGCTGCTTCGACGTGAAGGTGACGCGACTGGTGCACGAGCACGGTTGCCGGCACAAGGAGCTTTTCTTCCACGACCGCTTCGCGCGGCGGCAGCGGGTCGCGGTGGAATGGGCGCACCTCGACGAGGCGCGGGTCGCCTAACGGATCTCGACTTCGATCGGGAGACAGTGATTGATCTCGTAGGACCCGCGATTGAGGTCGCGTTCCAGCGGCTGGCTGCGGCCGCGGGAATCGGTCGCGCGCGCCAGCAGCACCGAGCCGCCGGGTTCGTTAGGCACAGGCCAGGTCCATTCCCAAAGCTGCCAGCAGTTCCGCGCGGTCTCGTTGCCTAACGACGCCTCCGACCAGGATTTTCCGCCATCTGCACTGACCTCCACTTTGACGATCTCGGCCTCCGAGGTCCAGGCGGCGCCGGTGATTTTGTAGCTGCCGCCGGCGGCGATCACTTCGTTGATCCCCGGCCGCGCGATCGATGCTTTCACTTGCATCTCGGTGATCGGCACCAGAGACACGCCCGCGCCGTCGTGCTGCCAAAACGCGTAGTCGACGGTCTGGTAGTAGCCCTGAAACGGCTGCTCCGTGACCACGATGCGCTGAAGCCATTTCACCGCCGCCATCCCAAACCAGCCGGGAACTATCGCGCGCAGGGGAAATCCGTGCGCGGGCGAGAGCGGTTCGCCATTCATCTCGAAGGCGAGGAGGACGCCTTCCAACGCCTTGGCTAATGGGACGCTGCGCGCGTAGGAAATTTTTCCGGCTGGTCTCGGTGCTTCGCTGATCGTGCCGAGGTCGGCCCCTTCAAGGACGACATCGACCGCCGCGCCCATCACCCCGGCGGAGCGAAGCACTTCGCCTAACGACACCCCGGTCCAATGCGCATTGCCGATCGCGCCCAGTTCCCATTGCGTTCCCTTCACTTTCGGGACGAGAAATACGCGCCCGTTGCCGGCGCACTCGAGCGTGGCCGGAACCGTTTGCGTCGTAAACCCGCGAAGGTCATCGAGGCTCAGTTCGAGAGGGCGCTCGACCGCACCCTCGATGCGCAGTCGCCAGGTCTTCGGATCGAGCGCCGGCACCGGGAAGTGCGAACGGATGTAAAATTGTTCGTTAGGCGTAACCCAGCTGTCGAGCAATCCGAACGGCATCTCCAGATTGGCCGGCTCTTTTTCGCGGATGATCATTTCTCGACCGGAAACCCGGCTTCCTTCCAGGCGTGCCAGCTTCCCGGCACGTTGCTCACGTTCTGGAACCCGGCTTTTTTCAGCATGCTCGTGGCGATGCTCGCGCGGTAACCGGACGCGCAATAGACCGCGGTTGGTTTCGATTTATCAAGCTCGGCGAAACGCTCTGGAAGTTTCGGCACAACGATGTGCCGCGCGCCTGGGACGTGGCCGCCTTTCCACTCGCGATCGGTGCGGACATCGAGCACCTGCATCTCGCCATTGGCCGCTTGCAGCTCATGCACGGAAATTTGCGGCACCTGGGCAAGGGGATTGCCGGCGGCGACCCAGGCTTTGATTCCGCCGACGAGGTAGCCGGCGAAATTCGTGAACCCGGTGCGGAGAAAGAGCCTAACGACGTCTTCGAGATCGCTGTCGTTCTCGAGCACCAGCAGGATCGGCGTCTCCGGATCGAGGAGCGAACCGGCCCAGATCGAAAGCGTCGGCGACGCACCGATGTTCAGCGCGCCGGCGATGTGGCCGCCACCGAAGGCAAACATCGAGCGGGTATCGATCAGGATCGCCTCCCTCGCTTCGACCGCTTTCTTGAAATCGTTAGGCGGAAGCGTCCGGACGAGTGGCAGACCGCCGAGGATCTTCGGGCCTTCCGCATTCACCTTTTTCATTCGCGGATAATATTTTGGAATCGGCGGGGCCGTCTTGATGCAGTGCCGGGTGAAAGCCTCCACCTCGTCGAACTGCAGGAAGGGATTGAAGGCGCGCTCAAAACCAATCGTGCTCGCCAGTCGATCGCCGATCTCCGCGCCGCAGGGCGAACCGCTGCCATGCGCCGGATAAACGATCACGCTGTCGGGCAACTTGAGATAGAACTCCGTCAACGTCTGGAACTGCAACCCGGCGAGGCGGGCGGTTTCACCTTCGCCTAACAAGTCGGGACGACCGGCGGAGCCGACGAAAAGCGAGTCGCCGCTGAGCACGCCCCAGGGCAATTCCGGATGATCCGCTTCCGCGAGGAGATACGAAACGTGCTCGGGGGTATGACCAGGCGTGAAGCGGGCCGTGATGAGCAGCTCGCCAAATTTGAACTCGCTCCCATCTTGCACCGGGCCGGTCGGAAACCCGTAACTCGCGCCGCCTTCGTGGCTCGCGAAAATCTTCGCTGGCGCCATCCGCGCGGCGAGCTCGCGCGCTCCACTCACGAGGTCGGCGTGGATGTGCGTCTCGAAAACATGCGTGATCGCGATGCCTTTCTGGCGCGCCAGTTCGAGGTAAATCTCGACATCGGGCCGCGGATCGAAGACCGCGCCGGTTGCAGCTTCATCATCGCCGACCAGATAGGAAATCTCGGCCAGCCCTTCGGTATATATCGGCTCGAAGATCAGGGACATGCCCGAGCCTACCACGGCCCGCGCGCGCGCCGCAATCTGGCGTTCAACCGCAGTTTTCCGCGACCCAATTCAGGTAATCTCGGGAACCCGTAGTGACGGCAAAAGCCACAATCTCAGGCAGATCGTAAGGGTGAAGTTCCCTCAGTTTCGCCTCGAAGGCGGCGAAGCGTGCCGCGGTCGTTTTGAAGTAAACGAGCACTTCGTTCGCGGTCTCGACTTCGTCCTTCCACCAATAAAAGGAGTCGACCGCGGAAGCGACATTGGCGCACGCGGCGTAACGACCGCTCACTAGTTCCTCCGCGATCCGCTGCGCTTTGTTGCGATCGGGAAACGTGCTCAGGACGAGCAGAATTTGCGCGGCCATTTCGTTAGGCGGGAACGGCCGCGGTCTGCCGGCAAATCCATCCGCCCCCCGCCACCGCATTGCCATCGTAAAAGACCGCGGCCTGACCCGGGGTGACGGCTTTCTGCGCTTCGTGCAGTTGGATGCGCGCGCGACCGTCGGGCAGCGCGGTGACCGTCGCGCCCGCGCCGGGATGGGCGTAACGAATCTTCACGGAAACGTCGAGCGACTCGTTAGGCGCACGATCGCCCGCCCAACTCGCGCGCTCGATTTCGAACTCTTCCGTGACCAGATCCTCAGCGCCGCCAACGATGACACGGTTGCTCTCCGGATCGATATCGACCACGTAACGCGGCTGCGCGGAACCGCCAGGCAGACCTTTGCGCTGCCCGATCGTGAACATCTCGATCCCTTCGTGCGGCGCGACGAATTCACCACTCAAGTCGTAAATCCCGCCGGGATGAAACTCGTCTGCGCCGAGGTGAGAGCGGAGAAACGCCTTGTAGTCGTTCCCCGGCACGAAACAGATTTCCTGGCTGTCGACCTTGTCCGCGACTTTCAGGCCTAACGAACGCGCGATCTCGCGAATCGCCGGCTTCGCCATCGCGCCGAGCGGGGTGAGAGCGCGGCGGAGTTGTTCCTGGCGCAGGCTGAAGAGGAAGTAGGACTGGTCCTTGCGCGGGTCGGCGCCCTTGCGGAGGACGGCGCGGTCGGGGTGGTGCTCGATGATCGCGTAATGCCCGGTCGCGATGTAATCGCAGCCGAGCGCCTCCGCTTTCTCCCAGAGCTTCCCGAATTTTAGTTTCTCGTTGCACATCACGCACGGATTGGGCGTGCGGCCGGCGCGATATTCGCTCGAGAAATAGTTGATCACGAGCTGTTCGAATTGATCGGCCTCGTCGACCACGTAATGGGGAATGCCTAACGAGTGGGCAACATTGCGCGCATCGGCCACAGCCTGGGGCCCGCAGCATTTGTCCTCGGCGCGGGAGATGCAATCCTGCGGCCACACTTTCATAGTCACGCCGACTACGTCGTAGCCCTGTTCGCGGAGGAGGTAGCCGGCGACGCTGGAATCTACACCCCCGCTCATGCCGAGGAGGACGCGCTGTTTAGTGGCGGACATAGCGGGCAACTTTCCGCGGAAAGCACCGGATGGTCAACGTGCTGTAGACGTTTCGCTGTGCGAAACGCGAGCGTTGATTGGCACGCGGCGGGGATTCGGCTCCGTGGCGCGCATCGCTCGCGTTTCGCAGAGCGAAACGTCTACACCCGGACGGCGCGGCTGACGTAGGAACTGCCGGCCAAGGTGAAGCGCCACGGGAAATCCTTTGCGCGGCTGATGCCGATGCGCGGATCGGCGACCACCTCTACCTTCTCGTTAGGCCGCGGATGGAAGCCGTGCGCCGGGTCGGCAGCGAGATCGATTTCGTAGTGGCGTTTATCAATCGCCAGCGCCTGGGTCAGCTTCCCTGGGCCGGAGCACAGTTGCCTCACTTCCTCGCGGTCGCGGCGTTTGCGCATCAGGGCGAGGCCGCGGGTCGGCTCGAGCGCGCGGATAAGAATCAGGCCGTCGCGCGGTCCGCCTTTGACGAGGAAGTTGAGCATCCAGTGGACGCCGTAGTTGAAATAGATGTAGCAGGTCGCGGCCTGGTTTCGAGCCACGAACGCGCGCGTGCTCGGCCGCATGAAGGTGTGACACGCTTCGTCGCCTTCCACCAGATAAGCCTCGGTCTCGACGACGAGGCCGGCGCATTTCCCCCAGACCAGCTCGGTGCCGATGAGGGCTGCGGCGCAGGCCAGCGGGTCGGTCTGGAAGAAAGGGCGCGGAAGCAAAACGCTGCCCTAACGAGAAGGAGTGCGGGCGGTTTCTGTTTTCATCCCGAGCTGGTCGAAGAGGAAAGCGAGGATATCAGCCTGTTGTTGAATCCGTTCGCTGAGGGCGGTGCCGTGACCGTGGCCGGCGCTGGAGCTCGTCCGGAGCAGGATCGGATAGCTCGAGGCGTTCGTCGCCTGCAGGCGCGCGGTCATTTTGCGCGAGTTGTAGGGCGCGACCCGGCCATCATTTTCGCCGGTGAGAAAAAGGATCGCGGGATATTTCGTCTCGTCGCGAACGCGGTGATACGGCGAATAGGCGTAAAGGCTGCGGAACTGCTCGAGGTTCTCCACCGACCCAAATTCTGTGACGTTGAAAGCCCCGTTAGGCTCGAGTTCGGTGCGGAGCGAATCATAAATCCCCACGAGCGAGACGACCGCGCGCGGGAGCTCCGGATGTTGGGTGAGCGCGGCGCCCATGAGCAGGCCGCCGTTGCTCCCGCCCTCGATCGCGAGCTTCTGCTCCGAGGTGTAGCCGGCCTTGATCAGGTAGCGCTCGCAGGCGATGAAATCGTTGAAGACGTTTTGCTTCTTCAACAGATTGCCTGCCTTGTGCCATTCCTCGCCGAACTCGCCCCCCCCGCGAAGATTCGCGACCACATAAACGCCCCCGCGATCGAACCAGAGCCGCCGGGTGAAATCGAAATTCGGCGTCATGCTGATGCCATATCCGCCGTAGGCGTAGAGCAGCGTCGGGTTGTTCCCGTCGAGCTTCGTCCCTTTGCGACGCATGATGTTGAGTGGGATTTTCGTGCCGTCCGACGAAGTGGCGAACTCCCGCACGACCTCGATGTCGTCGAACGAAACCGGCGCGGTGCTGCGGAGCGCGGTTTTGACCGGGGCCGTCTCACGGGCAGGGCAGCGCTCCCACTCGTTAGGCGAGAGGTAGCTGGCGTTCTTGAAAAGGAGCGGGCCGTCGGCGAGCGCGACCATTTCCTGGACCGCGGAGATCGGCGCGAGCGCGATCGTCTGCTCATTCTGGCCCCCGAGATCGAAGCGTCGGATCTGCGACGGGCCGCCTAACAAGTCGTTGACATAGAGCGCGCCCACCGCCGGCTCGATCGCCTCGATCACCGCTGCGCTCGCCGGGACGATCACCTGCGCCGCCGCGAGATCGGGATGAGCGAGCGGCATCCGCAGGATTTTCCCCCGGGGTGCGTCGGCCCGGGAGACGAGATACAGCGCGTCGTCCCGGCCGAGCCGCGCCTGTTTAACCTGATCGGTGAACTGCGTGAGCTGCTGCCATTTCCCGTCGGGCGTGTGCAGAAAATGCGCGTAATCGCCGCCGTCGCCGTTCTCCACCACCGCGAGCAGGAAGCGTCCGTCGGGCGAGCTCTCGAGCGCGATCTCGGCGATGCGCGGAAAGTCCTTGCCTAACGAGTAAGTGTCTTTCTGATCCGGGGTGCCGAGTTGGTGGAAATAGATCTGCTGATAGAAATCAAGATCCGCTTCCGGCCGCTCACCTTTACGAGGGAAGCGGGTGTAATAGATGCCGGTGCCGTCGGCATTCCAGGCCGCGCTGCCGCCCGCCGTCGGGAACTGCACGTGGGCGATCGTGTCGGGGAGGGCCTGCGCGGTCTCGACGTCGTAGAAGTGCAGGTCGCCATCTTCACTCCCGCCTCGGGAGATCGAAACCGCGACTTTCCTGCCGTCGAGCGAGGGCACATACCAATCAATTCCCGTGGTGCCTTTGGCATCGAGCGCATTTGGATCGAGGAGGACCTTCTCGGATTTCAGATCGTCCGCCGAGGCGAGCGTGACGAGCAAAGGCTGTTGCTTCGGCGGTTGAAATTTCAGGGCGAAGAGGCGGCTCGGTCGCGCGACCATCGCAGAATAAGAGGGCGAAACGTCTGCGTAGAGTTTGGTCAGGCGCGCAGCCACGAGCGCGCGGTCCGGCAGTTTGTCGAGATAGGCGCGCGCATATTTGTTTTGCGCCGCGGACCAGGCTTTGACCTCCGGGTCGCTGTTTTTTTCCAGCCACTGATATTCATCCGTGACCTTGATGCCGTGGTATTCATTGATCACCGGACGTTTCGGCGTGGCCGGCGCGGCGTCGGCGGCATTCGTTAGGCGAGACAGGGCGAGGATGAGGACGAGAGCGAGAGACTTCACCTGAAGAGATAACAACTGCCGCGCGGCCCCCGCAACCGGCCTCACGCTGTCGGCAGACGACGCACCACTTGGTGCCGCCGGAAATATTCGATCAGCGCTTCGCGGGTCTGAACCGGATGAGACACGCGCTGCGCGGCGGGCTTCTCCAGTAGGTCACGCAACTGCATGAAACGATGTCCGCCGCTCTGGGCATCGAAGGTATTGAAAGCGATCCGATAACGCTTCCCGGGATCCAGCGACCTTCCGTTCGCAGCTCGTAGACTCGTTAGGCGACGCTCGACGCTCGTGACCAGGAAGCCGACCAGACTGCGAGATTCGCGGCTTTGCAGCACTTCGTTCATGACGACTTCCAGTTCGGAGGGAAGCAGGCCCGCGGTCACGAGGAAGTTCTCGTAGGGGAGAATTTCCCAGAGATCACCAATCGTTTTCGGACCTTTTCGGAAGACGTGGTTTTGATCAAAGAGCCCGTGGAAAACGCCGTCGATGACGCAGCCCCGTTGCGCGAGGGTTTCCGTGATGGCCGCGGCGATCAGGCGCTCCACGTCGCTGGGTTCACCGGGAGGCGCGGTGACCCTGAGCGTTTCCGCGAGTTCACCGACCGGTTCCGCGAGAATCTTCGCGGCGGCCTCGAGTTGCGGTTGGGTGCGACTGAGCACGATCGGATCCAGAGGAATCCGACCGTCCATCAATTCGGTGTGCGCGGTTTGCCGGAGGAGCCTTTTGGAGCTGCGATCGAAAAGCAGGTCGACCCGGCCAACGTGCACCCCAAAGTGGTCGGCCTGGGTGAAGAGCACCTGATTCGTTAGGCGGCTGGGAATGTCCTGGTGGGTGTGGCCGGCGATGAAGACGGCGACCTCCGGGAATTCCGCTGTGAGCGCCATCACGCGATTGGCAAAATCGTCGCCACCAGTGCGCTCCTTCAGACCCATGTGGCCGGCGAGGACGAGGGCATGCGCGCCTAACGAGCGGGCTTCCGCCAGCGCGCGCCGCACCGGCTCGACCGGGCTCTGAAATTCCAACCCGGCGATGAAAGCCGGCGGGAACCAGAAGGGCATTCCCGGAGTCGTTAGGCCGACAACGGCGATTTTGATGCCGGCGAACTCGCGCAGGATGAAGGGCTGGATTTTCGCGAACGGATGCCGGGGGTCGGATGAATGGCCAGCGGGCCGGCCGGCCAGAAGGGTGTTCGCGGCGAGCACCGGCATCGCGGAGGAATCGACCATTTTAAGAAACGGCTCGATCCCCCAATCGAACTCGTGGTTGCCGATGACCCAGGCGTCGTAGCGCAGGAGGTTGAAGAGATCGATCATCGCGCGGCCCTTATCGGCGAGCGCGAACTGGGTGCCTTGATAGACGTCGCCGATGTCGAGCAGGAGCGACCTCGGATTTTCAGCGCGCCAGCGATTGATTTGCGTGACGCAGCGGGCGAAACCGCCGAGGTCGAGATGCCCGCGATAATCGACCGTCGGCAGGATGTGCCCGTGCAGATCGGTCGTGTGCAGGATCGAGACGGTGACGAAATCATCCGCAGGGATAGGCTCTGCGCGCAGCCACGTTGGAAGCGCGCTGAGGGCGGCGGCGCCGGCGAGTTGCCTAACGAACGCGCGACGGCTGGGAGGCGGGGTTTTCACCGGCGCGCCAATTCTTGGCAAACGCCACTGGTAGGAGCAACTCTTTTCGCCAGGGAGGGAACTTTAGACCCAGCCCGCCAACGCTCGTTAGGCCGTTCGCCCGTGGCAGTTCTTGAACTTCTTCCCGCTCCCGCAAGGGCACGGGTCGTTCCGGCCGACTTTTGGCATTTCGCGACGGACCGGCGTGAGCTCGAGTTTTACCTCGGAACCGTCGCCTTCGGTTTCGTCGTGGCCGTTCGACTGTTGGCCGATGCGCTCGGGACGGCGTCCGGGCACCGGACCGTTGGCGGTCGGGGCGGTCGGCGCCTGCTCGCGCATGAGGAATTGCGGAAGGGTCGAGAGAAAGGTCTCGAAGGCCTGCAGATTCGAAGTGCTGCGGAAGAGGTTGTGCAGCACTTCATTTTTAATGTTCGCCATCAGGTCGACGAACATGTCGTAGGCCTCGGTCTTGTATTCGATCAGCGGATCCTTCTGCGCGTAGCCGCGGAGGTAAACGCCTTCGCGGAGCGCGTCCATAGCGTAGAGATGCTCCTGCCAGAGGCGATCGATCGCGTTGAGAATGATATAACGCTCGAGACTCTTGACCGCGGTCGGCTCTTCATGACTCGACTTGCGCTCATAGGCGTCCTTGATTTTGGCGACGAGGAACTGGGCGTCTTCAGCCGGCGTGCGGGTTTCGAATTCGGATTTCTCTTTCGTTAGGCCGAGTGGGAAAGTGGTGTTGACCCAATGGAGCAGGCCGGCGTGATTCGGCTCGTCGCTCGAGGCACCGGTGCCAAGGTATTCCTGGACCTTCCCGGGCACGGCTTCGTCGATCACTTCGTAGACCAGTTTGTGCGGGTCTTCGGTGTCGATGACTTCGTTGCGGTAGGTGTAGACCACCTCGCGCTGGTTGTTCATGACATCGTCGAAATCGAGGGTGCGTTTGCGCGCGAGGTAGTTGCGCTGCTCGACCCGTTTCTGCGCGGTCTCGACGGATCTGTTGAGCCAGCGGTGCTCGAGTTCCTGACCCTCCTCGAGGCCGAAACGCTCCATGATTTTCGTCATGCGATCGGCCGCGCCGAAGTTGCGCATGAGATCGTCTTCGAAGCTGACGTAGAACCGCGTCGCGCCCGGATCGCCCTGGCGCGCGCAACGCCCGCGGAGCTGACGATCAATGCGGCGGGATTCGTGGCGCTCGGTGCCGATGACGTAGAGGCCGCCGGCATCGGGCACGCCCTGGCCCAGTTTAATGTCCGTGCCACGGCCGGCCATGTTGGTCGAGATCGTGACCGTGCCCGGCTGTCCGGCGCGCTGCACGATCTCGGCTTCCTGCCGGTGATATTTCGCGTTCAGGACGTTGTGCGGAATTTTTTCACGCTTCAGCATGCGACTGAGCAACTCGGAGGCTTCCACGCTCACCGTGCCGACCAGAATCGGCTGATTCGCCGCGTGGCGATCGCGGATTTCATTGATGACCGCGTTGTATTTTTCGCGCCGCGTTTTGTAGATGCGGTCGTTGGCGTCCTGCCGCGCGACCGGGCGATTCGTCGGGATGACGGCGACATCGAGTTTGTAGATGTCGTGGAATTCGTTCGCCTCGGTCTCCGCGGTACCAGTCATGCCCGCGAGCTTTTGGTAGAGCCGGAAATAATTCTGGATCGTGATCGTGGCCAGGGTCTGGGTTTCGCGATCGATCTGCACGCCTTCCTTCGCTTCCACGGCCTGGTGCAGACCGTCGCTCCAGCGGCGCCCCGGCATTTTGCGGCCGGTGTATTCGTCGACGATGACGACTTTGTTTTCCTCGACCACATACGCGACGTCCTTCTCGAAAAGGCAGTAGGCCCGCAGGAGCTGCGAGATGTTGTGGATCTGCTCCGCCTGCGTATCGCACTGCTGTTGGCGCTCGGTCTTGAGCTTGTCCTTTTCCTCGTCGCTCAACATGCGGTTGAGATCGATGTCGGTGAATTCGCTGATCAAATCCGGGAGCACGAAGGAATCGGGATCGTCCGGATTGAGGAAGGCGCGGCCCTGTTCCGAGAGATCGGCTTCGTGCGATTTCTCGTCCATCGTGAAGTAGAGCTCTTCCTTCAGCGCGAAGAGTTCTTCCTTGCGCGTGTCCTGGAAAAACGAGAGCTCGGCTTTGTCGATCGCCTTGCGCTTCTCCGGGTCTTCCATCATGCGGAGGAGCTGTTTGTTGCGCGGCTGGCCGAGCTTCACTTTGAACATAAGAAGGCCGCCTGCTTCCGGTTCGCCCTTTTCGAAGGCTTCCTTCGCCTCGCTCGCGAGCCGGTTGCACATCATGTTCTGCCGCTTCACGAGTTGATCGACGAGCGGCTTGAGCCGGTCGTATTGATGGGTCGACACGGTCGCCGGTCCGCTGATGATGAGCGGGGTGCGCGCTTCGTCGATCAGGATGGAGTCGACTTCATCGACGATCGCAAAATGGTAGCCACGCTGCACCTGTTGCTCGCGCGTTGTGGCCATGCCGTTGTCGCGTAGGTAATCGAAGCCGAACTCGGAGTTCGTCCCGTAGGTGATGTCGGCGGTGTATTGCTCGCGCCGCAAATCCGGCGGCTGATCGTGCTGGATGATGCCGGTCGTTAGGCCAAGAAAGGCGTAAAGCTGTCCCATCCATTCCGCGTCGCGACGGGCGAGGTAATCGTTCACCGTCACGAGATGCGCGCCGCGGCCGCTGAGGGCGTTGAGATAGAGGGGCAAAGTCGCGACGAGGGTCTTGCCTTCGCCGGTCGCCATCTCGGCGATCCGGCCGCGATGGAGGACGATGCCGCCGATCAACTGCACGTCGAAGTGCACCATCGCCCAGGTCATCGGCTGATCGCAGACGGTGAATTCCACCTGACGCTCCGTCAGCCGGCGCGCGGCGTTTTTCACCACCGCGAAAGCTTCCGGCAGGATTTCGTCGAGTCGCTGCGCGAGCGCGTCCGGATCTTCGATCGCTGAGAGCTCGGTGTTCCAAGCCGCGGTTTTCGCGCGCAGATCGTCGTCCGAGAGCGCCTTGAACTGCTCGTCGAGGGCGTTGATCTCGCGCACGATGGGCTGCAACCGCTTGATCTCGCGCTGATTTTTCGAGCCGAGTATTTTCTTTAAAATCCAACTAACCATGAGTCGGCTACTATCGACGAGATTGACGGGTGTTCAATCGCAGCAGCCCGATCCTCGCGCGGCGTTGTGCGGCCGGATTTTCCGGCTAGGCTCCGGGCATGAAGAAGATTGTCTCCACCAAAGATGCGCCGGGTGCGGTCGGGCCTTATTCGCAAGCGATCCGCTGCGGCGCCATGCTTTTTTGCGCCGGTCAGATTCCGCTCAATCCGCAGTCGGGTCAGATCGAGTCGGAAGACATCTCGGCGCAGACCAAGCAGGTGCTGGAGAATGTCTCCGCTGTCTTGCGCGCGGCGAATTTGAACTTTGGGCACGTGGTCAAGACGACGATTTTCCTCACCAGCATGGGCGATTTCCAGACGGTAAATGAAATCTACGCGACCTATTTCAAGGAGAATCCGCCCGCGCGTTCGACGGTGGAAGTCTCCGCGTTGCCGAAAGGCGCGAAGGTCGAGATCGAAGTGATCGCGATGGGCGAAACAAGCGGTCCGGTCGACGGGAAATCGGTCAGCGACACCTCGGGCTAGAGCGGCCGCACCCGCCGCATGAGCGACGATCTTCTCTCGTTGTTTCGCCAGACAGGCGCGCTCCTCGACGGGCATTTTGTGCTCCGTTCGGGTTTGCACAGCCGGCAATTTTTCCAGTGCGCTCTCCTCCTCCAACACACCGGGATCGCGTCCGATGTCTGCGGCCGACTCGCGGATAAGCTCCGCGCGATCGCGTGCGACGCGGTCATCTCCCCTGCCCTCGGCGGGATCGTGGTCGGGCAGGAGGTCGGGCGATCGTTAGGCAAAAGGCATATTTTTGCGGAGAAGGAGGCGGGCGGATTGGTTTTGCGCCGTGGTTTCGAGATTGCACCTGGCGAGCGTTTTGTGGTGGCCGAGGACGTCGTGACGCGCTGTGGCCGCGTGCAGGAGACAATCGACATCGTGCGTCACAAGGGCGGCACGATCGTGGGAGTCGGGGTGATCGTTGACCGAAGTGCTGGCGCTCGACCGGACTTCGGTTGCCCCTTCCTGAGTCTGATCGAGATGAATGTCGAAACCTTTCCGGAAGATAATATCCCCCCCGATTTGGTCGGAGTGCCGGCGATGAAACCCGGCAGCAGCTGAGCCTGAGGCTTCCCGTTGCATCTTGAGTCCCAAACCTTCACGGTGAATAGTCGAGTTCTCTCGACCACCATGAAGCAAACCGTCATCTGTATCGCCGGGGCACACCGCTCCGGTACTTCCATGCTGACGAGATTGCTTCAGCATGGTGGCTTGTATCTCGGGCCGGAGGAAGACCTCATGCCGGAGGCGGCAGATAATCCGGATGGGTTTTGGGAAAACCTGCGCTTCGTGCAACTCAATGAGGAGGCCCTCAACGCTGTCGGCGCAGCCTGGGACCTACCGCCCGCAAAGGATGAGACTTATAGCAACTCACAATGCCGTCCCCTTCAAGCCAAAGCAGAGTTATTGATTGCGCGCTTTAACGAGCAAGCGACCTGGGGCTGGAAAGATCCGCGAAACTGTCTCACCCTCCCGTTCTGGCGCAGACTGATGCCCGACTGCAAGATAGTCATCATCGCTCGTAATCCGCTTGAAGTGGCTTACTCGATGCACCGTCGTAATGGGACTTCCTACGCACTCGGCCTTCGCCTTTGGGAAATCTATAACCGCCGCCTGCTCGCTTCGACCCAACCGGCAGAGCGCATCGTCACGGACTATCAGTCATTCTTCGATCGGCCTGAAGCGGAGTTACATAAAATCGCCGCCTTCGTCGGCCTTTCGAGAGAGAAGGCCGTCACCGCCGCCGCGATTGTGACCATGGATCGACGACATGCCACCTTTACCGCCGAACAGTTGATCGACGCCGGAGTTGCCGAAGAAATCGTGGCGCTTTACTCCGCCCTCATCAGAGAAGCGAGGGGCACGGGAGAGATAGCGCCGCGGCAAGGTTCGATTTCGTCGGTTTCGGCTGAATTTGATTCCGTAGCGCAGGGTCTTCTCACGGGCGCGGCAAGCGAGTTAAACCTCGCGGTGCCTGAGAGCGAAACGATCCGACGCGAGTTAGCCTCGCGACGCGGCAGTGAAATTGAGCATCGCGAAAAGGTTAGGCAGCTACAAGTCCGCATCGAAAGTCTGGGACAGGAAATGGCCGGTAAGTCAGAGCGACTCGCCTTGGAGCTAGGACGTCGCGACGGCCGAATCACAGAGTTACAGACAGCATACGCGCACCTTGACCAACTGCTCCTGCGCGAATATGCGCACCGTGACCAACTGCTACTGCGCGAACAAGCGCACCGGGACCAACTACTCCTGCGCGAACAAACCGCTCGAGAAAAGCTGGCCGAGGAATTGCAGAATGCGCGTGAGCGCTTTGCCCAGACCAACCGACTCCTGCATACCCAGAGCGTTCAACTGGCTGCAAGCGAAGCCGCCTCCGCTTCCCTGACCCAGCGATTGCGCCGCGAGCTAGGAGAAATGAAGCGGCTGGTTCGTTTACTTGATGAGATTGAGGACGCCGCGGAACGCTTACGCAACTCGCGTCGCTGGATCCTGATCAATCCGTTCGCGTGGGTAGCGGCAAAACTATCCGGAAAACAATTGCGCGGCTTTGGACACCTCGAAAGATGCGCGGCAAAATACCGGACTTGGCGATCCGCTCATGCGGAGGTCGCACATCTCGACGATGCGATCGCCCAGCTCCGATCACCGCAATCCCCAGCCGAGCGAGTGACCCCCGACGCCGCGAAGCCACTTCAGCGCAAAGCCAAGGTTGAGTTCAAGCCGCACCTTCCTTCCAAGCCGATTAGCTTTCCGAGCCACCCGGACGTCGAAGTCTCAGTCATCATTCCTGTTTTCAACAAGATTGACTTCACCCAAGCCTGCCTCGCCTCGCTCCAGGAACATTCGGATCACATCCAGTTTGAAGTGATTGTCGTCGACGACTGCTCCACCGACACGACTTCGGAGATTTTAACCAAGGTTCCGGGTCTCGTGTATTTACCTAACGACTCTAATGTTGGCTTTATCGCTTCCTGCAACCGGGGAGCGGAAAGAGCCCGCGGGCGCTATCTCCTCTTCCTGAACAACGATACCATTGTCCGGCCAGGCTGGATGGCTCGATTGCGGGAGACTTTTGACTTCGCTCCGGACGTTGGCCTCGTCGGCTCCAAGCTCGTCTATCCCGACGGCCGACTGCAGGAAGCCGGTGGGATCATCTGGCGCGATGCCTCTGGGTGGAATCGCGGCAAGTTCCAGGATGCCGGGAGACCGGAGTATAACTTTCTTTGTGAAGTCGACTACTGTTCGGCGGCCAGCGTGATGATCCCGAAATCCCTCTTCGTATCGTTAGGGGGATTCGATGCAAAATACGCGCCTGCATACTACGAGGACACCGACCTGGCTTTCAAGATTCGAGCTACGGGGCGAAAGGTGCTTTATCAACCCCTCAGCACTGTCATTCACTATGAGGGGGTAACATCCGGGACCGACACCTCAGCCGGCGCCAAAAAACATCAAGTGTCGAATCGCGCTACCTTCGCCACGGCTTGGGAAACTGTCCTGGCCGATAAGCCGGTCAATGGCGACGTAACCGCTTGGGAGGCATTAGAGGCGGGGAAGAAGCGAATCCTCGTGATCGATCATCACCTGCCGATGACTGATCGTGACGCGGGTTCGGTCAGGATGTTTCACATCCTCACTCTTCTGCGTGACCTCGGCCACAAGGTTACCTTCCTTCCGGATAACTTGGGGGATATTCCGCCATACGGAGATGACATCCGCAAACGCGGCATTGAATTCGTCCACCATCCTTACTGCAAGAGCGTCGGGAATTATCTGGAAGAGCATGGCCATAGTCTGGATGTTGTTATTCTAAGCCGCTGCGACTTCGCCCGAAAACATATTGCCGCCACGCGCCAATTTGCCCCGCAGAGCTGGATCATCTTCGACACAGTCGACTTGCATCATCTCCGGCTGGGCCGCGAGGCCGAGTTAACCAAAGACCCCCGCATCGAAGCGACCGCAGCGGAAAAAACACGACAGGAGTTCGAACTGATCGATGAAGTGGACGAAACTTGGGTGGTGAGTCACTACGAACAGCAACTCTTGGAAGCGAAGCGCCCGCACGGTTCGATCGAAGTCGTCCCGACGATCGTTGAGGTGCCCGGCTCGAACACCCCTTTCTCGCTCCGCCATGATTTCCTTTTCATCGGCAGCTTTCAACATTCGCCGAACGCTGATGCAGTGCTTTATTTCGCGCAGGAAGTCTTCCCCTCAATTCTCCAACAATTACCAGGGATAAGATTTTACGTCATAGGCGATAAGGCGCCCCCTGCCGTCATCGCCTTAGCCAGCGAAAACATCGTCATCACTGGCTTGCAGCCCGACGTCCGACCTTACTTTGAGAGCGTCCGGCTTTCAGTCGCGCCACTACGTTTCGGCGCCGGAGTGAAGGGAAAGATCAACCAGAGTATGAGTTACGGCGTTCCGGTGGTGGCTACCTCGCTCGCCGTAGAGGGTATGTCCCTCACGGACGGCGTCGATATAGTTCTAGCCGATAGCCCTCACGAGTTCGCGCAGGCCGTAATTTGCCTTTATGAAGATGCGAACCGCTGGGAACAACTCTCACAGAACGGTCTACAAACGACCGCCGATAAATATTCGCCGCAAGCGGTTAGGAAACAATTATCTCGGCTACTAAGCGACGAGCATTTGGCTCACGACAAGTCGATCTACCCGACAGGAGCCGAATCAGTTCATGGGCAGGAGCTTGAACCCGGGGTGGCCGCTTAACGAAGTGAGTCGTTCCACCCAACTCCAGTCCGTCCTCCCTTGCCCGGCTGGCCGGCAATCGAACTATAGCTTTCCCGATGCAGAAATATCTCTATCGTAAATTACGCGACTATCTGGATCTGTATATCCGGTCTGACGACAGCGTGGTCGAGATAGATGCTAAAGGGCTGTCCGAATCGCTCGGGCTTCAAAACAAGGAGCTTTTCGTTTTCAAGAGCGGAAGCGGTGAATCGTGGATCGAAACCGGCGACCTCGAGCGGGCGAAAAACTCTACGCCAGATTGGGTTTTGCTTAACGGAAACATTCACTACGAAGCCGATGTGCAGTCTTTCCTCGAAAACCTCCACCAGATCCTCTCTCCTTCGAGCAAAATTATTCTCACCTATTACAGCTCTCTTTGGAGGCCGCTCCTCCGCTTAGCGACCTTCCTCGGTTTCCGTACTGTCACTCCGGAAGAAAATTGGATAGCCAATGAGGACGTACGGAATCTGCTTCTTCTCGCCAATTACGAGCTTGTTCGCCACGAGAGTAAACTTCTCGTTCCGGTTTACATCCCGGTGATCAGCTATTTGGCCAATCGATTCGTCGCGCCTCTGCCCGGGTTTCGGACGTTCAATCTACTGAACATTGTCGTCGCCCGGCCTCTCCTCCCACCCCCAGCGGGAGAAGCCTTGGCTCCTTCGGTTTCAGTGATCGTTCCAGCTCGGAACGAAGCCGGCAACATCGAAGCGGCCATTCTCCGCACTCCACTGATGGGACCCGATGATGAGTTGATATTTATTGAGGGGAATTCTACGGACGATACTTGGGCGACAATCTGTCGTTTACAGGAAAAATACGCTGGCCATCGAACTATTCGAGTCGACCGGCAGGACGGGAAAGGTAAAGGGGACGCAGTTCGCAAGGGATTCGCGATCGCGGAGAAGGATATCCTCATGATCCTAGACGCCGATCTTACCGTCCCGCCGGAAGAGTTACCGCGCTTCTACCTCGCCCTCACCTCTCAAAAGGGTGAGTTTATCAATGGCAGCCGCCTCGTTTACCCGATGGAGAAGCAAGCGATGCGGTTTTTAAACCTGTTGGGGAATAAATTCTTCGCCGTGATGTTCTCGTTTGTTCTCGGGCAGCGTTTCAAAGATACCCTTTGTGGGACCAAGGTCCTAACTCGCGAGAACTACATAAAACTGGCGGCCCACCGTAAATACTTCGGCGAGTTCGATCCCTTCGGAGACTTCGATCTCATCTTCGGTGCGGCTAGGATGGCACTTCGAATCGTCGAGGTGCCGATTCATTACCGCGAGCGCACCTATGGGGAAACAAACATTCACCGGTGGCGGCATGGGTTAATTCTGCTACGCATGCTTCGCTTCGCTGCGGCTCGGATCAAGTTCCTTTAAGATGGAGACTTTTACCAAACGTGACTTGTTTGACTCCGAGTACACCAAGGACTTGGAAATTACCTTGCGCAATCGCGCGTCTCTCGCGGCCAACCGCAATCTCCTTTACTGGTATAAGCAACTCTATCGGGACCAGTTTCGCGATCTCACCGACATTGCTTCACTTAACATTCTCGAAATCGGGAGCGGCGTATCGCCACTTTCTCGCTATTATCCGACTATTCGCACGAGCGATGTCCTGCAGCTCGATTACCTCGACTACGTTTTCGATTGTCACCAAATCGACGAGTTCGAGCCGATCGCTGAGCAGAGCCTCGACGCCCTCACCCTCACCAATGTTCTCCACCACTTGAAGGCACCAATCGACTTTCTGGAGAAAGCCGCCAGGACCTTGAAACCAGGCGGCAAACTTTTCGCAACCGAGCCTTACTTCTCAATCCTTTCCTCGCCGATCTATCGATTCCTCCATCATGAGCCGCTCGATTTCTCTATCACTCGTCCGGAGCTGGCCGAGGTCCGCGGCCCCCTCTCCTCCGCGAACGAAGCCCTGCCCACCCTTATTTTCAAACGTCCCGAATGGAGAGCGAGGATCGAGCGCCACTTTACCTTCGAACCGCAAGTGTTTCGCCCCTATACAGCGCTGGCATACTTTGCGACTGGGGGGATTTCTCGTCGTCTTCCGATTCCACATCTTCTCTTCCGCGGTCTTTTCGCCGCCGATCTCTGCCTGAGTAGACTCGCTCCCTGGCTGGCCGCTTCCTTTTTTACGGTCACCCTCACTAGAAAGTAGCTTTGGTGTCTCCCGCACAATTAACGCGCAGGATTGGCAATCAACTCTATAGGTTTTCCTTTCCGGTCTACCGACCGCTTTACAG
Source organism: Chthoniobacterales bacterium (assembly GCA_038240025.1). Classification (GTDB taxonomy): domain Bacteria; phylum Verrucomicrobiota; class Verrucomicrobiia; order Chthoniobacterales; family UBA10450; genus Palsa-1392. The sequence continues at coordinate 46,017 of JBBSED010000002.1, read as the reverse complement.
CGCGTTCAAGAGTTACTCGGACCGCGCCGAGCGCGCCCTGCTGCGAAATCATGTTCCAGAAGAGGGCGTTGTGGTAGATGCCGGCGCGAACATCGGAATCTACTCTGCCTTCCTGGCGCGGTGTGTCGGTCAAAAAGGAACGGTTCATTCCTTTGAACCGGACCACCATAATTTCCGTCACCTGCAGGCGGCGCTTGCTCGTAAACCTAACGTTCGACTGAACAGGCTGGCGGTCGGCGATTCCACCGGCGAGTCGATCCTCTTTGTTTCGGAGGAACTTAACGTCGACCACCGCGCTTATCCAACTGAAGGCGAAGCGCGTCGACAAGTCCCTATTCAATCAACGCGACTGGATGACTATTTCGCCCCCGGATCTCGAGTGGACCTAGTAAAGATGGACATCCAAGGCTACGAACTCCATGCCCTGCAGGGCGCCATTCGCGTGCTCTCGGACAATCCCAGTCTCCGGCTTCTTCTTGAGTTTTGGCCTTATGGACTACGCTGCGCAGGCGATTCCGCGACCGAACTGCTAGGGTTTTTGAAACAGCGTGGTTTTCGGTGCAATGCGGTCACTGCCAGCGGACTTGTCCCATTCTCCGAGGAGGAATACAGTTCCGACGATGCGGGCTTTTACACCAACCTTTTCGCCCAGCGAGAATGAGCCGCACTCGCGATTAAGATCCGGGCAATGCAGCCCTGCGAAAGAGCAGAATAGTGGGAAATGGATAGGTCATATCAGGGGGAAACTTAGACATGTCCAATCGCACTCCAAAGGCATGAGGCGCCCGGCTGTACGCTTTGACGAAGTGAAACATCCCCGCTTTCTCGACTTGCCTAATCTCGTAGTCGCGCCAACTCTTCGCCAGCGGACGTTCAAACCCGACCACAAAGTAGTCAGCCGCGTCCGACGGTTTCTGTAAGCGCACTTTTACCGTTTCGTCGGTGAGGGGAAACACTCCAGGCATCACGGTATAAAAATATCCGCCACTTCCGCTCACGCCGATCGTCGCGTAAGGGGCTTTCTGAAGCAAGGCCGCAAGGTCGTGCCGCAGCGTCTCTCTGACATCGGGGCCACCCAGCGCACAATCGTAGGCGAGATCGAAAACGAGGCTAGGGAGGATTAGGAGGGCAAGGACCACCGCGAACACTCGCAGTACCCCGGGCCGATTCTGCAACTTGTCGATGATAACCTTGGTGGCAAGCCCAACAAAGATAGCGAAGACAGGCAACAGAAGCATGACTTGCCGTGCAAATATGACGATATAGCCCTTCGCCATTGGGTAAGCGTAAAGCGCTGAAAAGAGGCAAAGCGGCAGAACAATTCGCCACAACGACCACTGAACCATTACAATCAGCGCGGCGAGATATAAGATGACCCAGATAAGCGGATAACTCGCGTATGGGATCAGGAGGGAGAAGTATTTCAAGAACGGTGAAACATCGAAAATCATTGTCGCCCCAGGGGGGACATAATGGAGGGTCTCAGTTGAGATCGTGTGCGTCACATTACGAAAATCGAGAAAGAGCATGGGGTGGCCCAAAAAGAAGCCGAGAAGAAAACCGCCAGCCAGGCACCAGACGGGCCCCGAGAGCAGACGGCGAGCCCCGGCGATGATAAAACCAGAACCTTTCCCTCCCCCCGGCTGAGTCGCGAAGAAAACAAGAAAAAATGGAATGCTTAAAATGACCGCAATCGGATATCTGGTCGCGGCTCCCAAGCCGGCAGCCAGGCCAGCTGCGACATAGAGCCACCAATGGCGATGCTTTAGTGCCAGGAGCGAGAGCCAGATAACGCCGACGCAAAGAAAGTTACTCAGCACGTGGGTGCGCATGAAGTGAGCGTAGATGACCTGCATCGGCAAAATCCCGTAAATGAGACAGCTGAGTAGCGCAGCCGCGAAGGATTTCGTGAGTTCGAGGATAATCGCGTAGAGACCTATGATGGTCGCGAGATCAAAGATTACGGTTAGCAAACGCCCCGATAGCAAAATGAAAGCGCAGCGATCGACTGGGATCACATCACTTCGCAGTGCCGGAGCGCCGGTGACTAATCGATGAACCATTTCCGGAATGGACCAAAGGTAATAATTAAAGGTGCCTTCAAAGTAGGCTCCCGGTGCGCGCAGCTTTCCTTCGAGGAGCTGAATTGGCAGCATCCCGCGCATGCTGATGAACTCGTCGGGTTGAAAGTTGAGATAGTGGCCGTAGCCGCTGTGCAAACCCCACCCGATCCCATATAGGCGCAGACAGCCCGATAGGATCACGATCAGGGTTAAGGCCACGAGAGCAAAGAGCCGCGAACGCGTCTTAGTCATTGCCATTTGGCCTAACGGGCGAAAAGATTATATTTGATGATGGCAAAAATAGCGGAAAAGCCATCTTTCCAGCCGATCTTTTTACCCTGCGAGTAGGTTCGTCCGTAGTAAGAGATGCCTACCTCATAGATCCGCGCTTCGGTCCGGGCGATTTTGGCGACGATCTCTGGCTCGAACCCAAAGCGATCTTCCTCGATGATTATTTTCTGCAGAAGTTCGCGCCGGAAGACCTTATAGCACGTCTCCATGTCACTCAGGTTCAGGTTGGTGAACATGTTGGAAAGCAACGTGAGGAAACGATTACCCACCATATGCCAGAAGTAGACGACCCGATGAGGCCGCCCGCTGGCGAAACGCGAGCCGAACACGACATCCGCGCGATCCTCCAGGATGGGGTCGATCAGAATTGGGTATTCGCGGGGGTCGTATTCCAAGTCGGCATCCTGGACGATCACGAGGTCGCCGGTCGCGCTCGCGAAGCCTGCCCGTAAGGCGGCTCCTTTTCCTTGATTGCGTTCCTGAAAGACGATCCTGTCCACCCATCCGACGGCCTTGCTCTGCAACACTTCCCTCGTGCCGTCGGTCGACCCGTCATCAACGATAATGACCTCGACTTCTTTGACGGGGCCCGAGCGGATCGCCGCGACAACGGACTCGATGGTGCTTCGCTCGTTGTAACACGGTATTACGACAGAAAGAATCATCAGGTCAGGGGCGGTGGAGAGCGGGTGGCGGGGGACCGCTCGAATTGGGATTAGAGACCAAGGTCATCACTTCAAGGCCCGGATGCGAGATCGCGTTACGCTGCCAGGAATAACCAGCGACGTCCGGCAAAGGACCGGAGTTTTTCGCCGGATTGGTTGGTGGAACCCGCAGGGCATAGACAGGATGGTGGAGTGATATTTCGTTTTCCAAGAGCGCAGTAGCCTCAGATTTCCCATAATGCCAGAGACGACTAAACGCGTAGGAATGCTTTTCGTCGATCGGAGCAGCGACAAAGTGCGACGGGAGCAGGGCGTTGAGGTAGACCGGATCGATATTCGAGAAGACGACTCCGGGATGTGCGGAGAAGGCACGGCGGAATTCGATGACTGCTTGATAGCGAGGGGAACGGCCGCGAGTTCCGAGCCCTTGCAGAGCGTCCCAGGCCTGAATGCGATTCGCTTTGGGCGGAAAGGCAGACTGAGAGGGATACCCGGCGCAAGAAAAGAGATAGAGGAGAAGGATCGAGAGGCTAAAGAGACGGCGACGGAAAGTTTGTCCTCCCCTCAGCACCCAGAGGACGGGGAGCGTGGCGATGGGCACGAGGAGGAACTGGAGCGGCATGAAGAATCTTCCATCGACGAAGCTATAGGTAGTGGTGGCAACGAAGAAGGTCATGCCGGCCAAAAGCGCACTAAAGGTAAACCGGGTGAACCGGCAGAAGGCCAGCCCGAGAAGCGACAGGAGGACGAAACCGGGAACGAAATAGGTCCCGGTGCCAAAAAGATTACTCACCCGAAATTGTGTGCGAGTGGCACTCGCTTCCTGCCAAAGCATGGCGAACTGGCGTGGCAGGTTGTGGAGAGAGAATGGCATTTGTCTATCGGTCAACGACGGCACCCAAAAGTCGTATCCCGTTCTCAGTGGGTGGCCAAACTCAGACCAATTGAGCAGAAAATACGGGCTGGCCGCGAGCAGGAAAGCCAAAAGGATCGAAACGCAGTGTAGGAGCCAATGCCAGCGGGACCTGAAGCCGGGAAACAGAGCCATGCTGATCAGCAGTGGACCGAAGAAGAGCAATTGGGGACGAATGGAGAGCGACAGGCCGAGGACGACCGCCGCCGCGTAAAGTAGCCAGCGACGCCTCGAAGTCAGCCCCGAATAGACCAGTGCAAAAGCGAGCACGGCGGCGGCGGCGCCGCTGAGGTCACTCATGGAGGCGCGACTATAGGTGATGAAGGCCGGTTGAGAGGCCAAAAGCAGAGTCGCGACACCGCCGGCGAGTGGCTTCTCGTAGCCAAGATACAGGAAAAAAAATCCGAGCAATAACAAGAGACCTATGGTCTGGTTCGTGCGGAACGGGGCATAGATGGAATGATGGGGGAGGCAACTGAGCCAGGGCAACATAAGAGTCGGATAACCGGGCGGATAGCGGGAAGGGAGGCGGTCGTAACCGATCTGGATCGTCGGTTGGCCATGGCGCAGGATGGAATTAGCCTGGCCGAAATATTCCACCGCGTCGGGATAAGGCCCCAGGTCGAGGAAGCTTGTCCGGTGAAGGTCGATCCGCAGCACCGCCATCCAGTAAAAGAGTAGCGCTAGGAGGAGCAGCGCGATTCCGATGACTGTCTCCCCGGAAAACTTCCTTCGGCTGGAAGTCAATACCTTCTGACTCGGCTCAACTGTCATCGGCGCGCTGGAAAAAATTCTCGACTGGCACTCACCCTCGATCCTCTGAGAAGCGCCACTGGGCAGTGCGATGCGCGCCGCTAATTACAGTTAGCCAGGCGGTCCCGCTGTGCGAGCCGCATTTCATGGGCCTCATTGTAAGCCCGCCGCAGGCCGGTTTCGCGCCCTTCCTCGGCCAGCCGACGGCTGAGCAGCGCATCCGCCACTTGGTAGAGGCGCATGTCCGATTCGTTCCGCGCTAAGAGTTCCTGAGCCAAGCTTTCACCCAAGTCAGCCACCAGGTCATAATAGATTTCCGCCTGTGACCGAGGGCGGGCGGCGGCCTGTGTATTTAATCGAACCGCCGGCAAACAAAGGCCTTCGAATTGCCGGGAAAGAACCGATTCCGCCAGCCCGAGCCATTGGTCGTAGCGTTCCACTGTGCCTACGATATCGATCGTGTCCAAGACGGCGATGGCTCGGCGCAGCTCTGCTTCATTCAACGGCGGCTCATGACGCGAGCTGTAACGTCGCAGGAAGTGGAACTGATAATCACAGAACATCCGAGGCGTCTCACGCAGGCGCCACTCGACATACCCTTTGAAATCAAGTGTCCGCGCGTTCACCGCACCGTTGCCTTCCCCGCCGTCTCGGCGTTCATAGGCATAGATGGAACGAATGCGCGCGATGGGATCGCGAATTAAAATACTCGTGTAAACATCGCGACCGCGAATCGAAGGTGCTGGAGGCGCCGCTTGATGGCTGGTAATAGCTTGGATCGATGGTTCCTGACGGACAATCGCGACGAGATCCCGTCCGGAGATGAACCCGTCACTAGAAGGCTTGTCGAATCGTTTGAGACCGGAACCGAAAGCCTCCTTCAAGGCCCATTCGAACGAAGTCCCGGCATTTTTGAAAATATGGTAATGGATCAGAAGTGGCCGCTTCCGGCGGCTCATGCCACTGGCCACGCTCCGTATGGGAAGATGAGAGGGTCCGACCTGCCTCAGCGCGATGCGCAAAGCATCCCGGGGCGACTCTGCGCGGCTGAGCGCGAGGACGACCGCCCTGCTCCCTGCATGACAACAACTTGCCAGGTATTGCCCCGCGACCGTGCAGTGCGATGCGATTTGCTGCAGGTGATGGTGGATCATGAAGAGGACGCGCGCGTGTTCTGGCGCGGAGACGACTGCTTTCTTGCGCGAAAGCTGAGGGAACGTCAACAAACAAATCCCGCTGCTCGGGGCTTGACGCGGTTGAGCCTCCAGTCTCAACCTGAAGATCTGCGCCATGACTTCCTACCCGTCCGATGAAGCGAGTCGTTCCGAATCAGTTGGCCCTGTCTTCATCGTCGGCTCGCCTCGTTCCGGGACGAGCATTCTCACCTGGTGCCTTGGCCAGCATCCGAACCTTCTTGGGATGGAGGAATCGAATTGGATGGGCCTCTTCGCGCTTGATGCGGCGGCCGCATTCCGTCGGGGGTCTGCTCGGGGTGAGCGCTCACAAATTTCCTCCATGGGCATTACCTGTTCGGAATTCATGAGCCCTTTTGGGGACGCCGCCAGTGAGGCGATCCTGGGCCAGCGTGCCGCCTTCGAATCGAGACGAAGAGAAGGGGCCCTCCTTGATGGAAGCGGCACCCACGCCGAATTTAAAATCGCCCGTCTCCATTCCGATCCCAAGCGACGCTGGGTCGACGGCACGCCGGAGTACTCCTTCGAGATCTGTGGGCTGCGCAAACTCTTTCCTGCTGCGCGCTTTGTCCATATTCTCCGCGACTGCGATTCCGTAGCCTTGTCGATGTTTCACTTCGAACGCACCACCGGGATCAAACTTGTGAACTCGCTCGCGCACGCCTACGAACTCTGGATGAAGTATGTGCGTGCCTGTGTGGCGGCGGAAAGGGCTTACGGACCGACGATCGTCTGCCGGCAATTGTTCGATGATCTCAGACAAGAGCCTTCGAGGTCGATGGAGCGCCTCCTGAAGTTTATCGGCGAGCCACCTTCGTCTTCATGCGTGGAACCACTGGGGAAAAAAATTAACAGCTCATTAGTCACCGAAAAGGACTCGGAACTGACGACGTTCGTGGAGCACTCCGAAGAAGCTCGGCGTCTCTGGGAAGAGTTGCGCGATACTCGCCAGGCCGATGCCCCCTCCTCGCAAGAGGCCGAGCTGCTTGAAAACGAGTTTGAGCGCCGGGTCGATCACGAGCTCTCTGTCAACGAACGGCTCGACCGGATGCACCAGGCAAACACCGTCCTGCAGCGTGAGCTAAAGGAGCGGACCCAGTGGGCGCTGCGCTCGAAAGAAGAGCTGGAAGAAACCCGCCTGCGCCTCCTTCGTTTGCAGGAAGCGTTCGACGCCCGCACGAAATGGGCCCTGAGCCTGAAGAAAGAGGTCGAGCAGTTGCAAAAACCAAAAACTTAGTCCCGATTCTCATTAACAATGACCAGACCGAATCTGAGCGAGCCAGACCCGACTTTTCCACGAGCGCCCTGATCCCTTCCTGATGAGCTCTGCGCAATCCGGAACCCTGGAGTTCCAATGGAACATCTGCGGCTCCAAATGCCAAACGCCGCTTCCTCGCCCGGGAGTTAATCGGCCGGGGCATCGCGCTGCCCGATTTTTCGCACCGGCCAGATTTGCGCGGGCTTAGATTGACTGACTCTCTAAACTACGCAGAGAGACTCCCGGAAAAGACTTGGAACGAATACTCGTTGATACCGGATTCACCGAAATCACGTTCCATACCGAGCTTTGCTTGCGTTACGGGATCACTTGGCCGGGAACCTGGTCGCGGCCGATCTCCGCGCGCAAGGCAAGCACGCCCGCTGGGGAGTAAGATGCTCGGCGTGTGTGAATGGCCGATTAGGCGCTCGAAGACTTCGACTACGGGATCCCGACCTCCGCCGGACGCAATTTCTTGCTCACCACGGCACGCACTAGTCGCTTAAAAGGCTTGTCGAAGCCGAGATCAAGCGCGATGGACACAGCCAGCGCGCTCAAAAGATACACATACGCCGAGGTCGCTTTCGCGAAGACTTTTAGAAAGCTGTAGACCGTGAAGTGAACCAGATAGAGCGGATAGGACGCATCCCCCAGGAGTGACAAACCCTTCGCCAGTACCGGATTATAGGGCAAGCGAGAACCGTATCCTATCGCGGCGATCGTAACCAGCCACGCGACCGGCCATAGAGAGAGCAGGAAAGATGGGTTGAAGCTGAGCGCGCCAACGCCAATGGCGCAGGCGAGTAAAAGGATGAAATGGGACTGCGAGCTACGGTAAAACCAAAAGCCCAGCAGCCACGACCATCCCAAAAGAGGCACGCTGATGCCATAAAGCAGCCCGGTGTAAAAAGGCAGGTGCAGATAATAGGCCAGCCCATAGCTGACCGCGGAGATACAAACCAAAGTGATTAATACTCCCTGAGAGAGGCGTGCCAACAATGGCGTCCAGAGATAGAAAAAAACCTCCAGGGAGAGAGTCCACAAAACCGGGTTGCCGGGCAGCGCCCTAACCGCGAAACCCTGAAGGAGAAAAAGGTTACCAAACAGTAACGGCTTGTTCGGGAGGCCAAAGATCTTCGGGAATAACACGGGGCCGGCGGCGGTTAGGGCAATGGAAAGGGCGTAAAGCGGCAAGATTCTCAGCGCGCGCCGACGATAGAAGCCGTCTCTCTGTTTCGCGTAAGAGGCCGCGATCGAATATCCGGAAATAACCAGAAAGCCGATAACTGCCGCCAATCCGGAGAAGTATCGGAGAGCAAGTACCTTAGCCCCCGGAGCAGCGAAGATACTGCAGTGTGCCCCAGCTACGACCAGCGCCAAGAAAAAACGGATGGCCCCAAGAACAGGCCAGCGCATGTTCTTTTTCAGGAGACCCGGCGGCGTATCGGAGCCGCCGGGAAAGACCGGAATCGCGCTGGCACTCGCCCTTTGCGGTGAAAGAGCGCCCGAGGATCCCATCGCCCGAATCATATTAACGCGGACGGTCTGCGCAAGCGCAAAGGGTGCATACTGTTACGCAGGTCAAACGTTCGCGAGGCCCCCGAACAAATGTTCGGAAATGTCCGGCCTCCCTCCCAGTCCCGACGGGCTGCGCGGGCAGTCCGGCCATTCGCTCGGGCAGGGCGAGAGTTTTTTTGTAAAAAAAGCTTGTGTCATCCATCTCTTTTCGAACAAAACCAGCCATGAAGATAAATTCTCTCGGCCTTGCTGCCGCCTTTTGCACTTTTATTGCCAGTCTCGCCGGGGCTACCCAAGCCGACGATACAACCATTACCATCGATAGCCAGACACCGGGAACGACTCCGTTCATCAGTCAGCTCACCCTGACGGCGAGCGATGTCACCACCATCAAGAGCATCCGGTTTGAAATCACGCCGAAGCTCCCCTCGCCCTCCCGGCCGCTCTCCGGGACCTACTCGAGCGATTACCTCACCAATCGAGGCGATCTCGATCCGGCGACCGGCCAAATCTTCCTTCCGGTCTACGGCCTCTACGCCGGCTACGCCAATCCCGTCACCCTCACCTACTTTTTCCAGGACGGCTCCAGCAAGCAGGCCAGCACCACGATCACCACCGCTGTCTTCGACGATCCCTGCGGTTATAACAGTCCCGCCTCTCTCCAACATCGGACCGCGGACACTTCGCTCAGCTATGACTACATCATGATAAAGGGCACCTGCAGCGGTTACTCGCCCGCGATCATTGACACGGACGGCGCGCTGCGCTGGATGGCGGTGACGGCGCCGAATTTTTTTAGCTTCTCCAACGCCTTCTTCGACAACGCCGTCTACTACGTCCACGGCGCGCAATTATTTCGGATTGATCTCGACGGCACCTTCACGCAGCTAGCGGACTACTCGGGCAACGGCGTCAACAATTTCCATCACAATATTGACCTCGGAAAAACCGGTCTCATCCTCGAAGCGGATACTCCCGAGTATGTGGAATCCGTGATCATGGAGGTCGATGGCGCCGGAGTCCTTCTCAAGACCTGGAATATGGCAGACATCATAAGCGCGGCGATGATCGCCGGCGGTGATGATCCTAGCCAATTCGTCTTTCCTTCACCCACAGATTGGTTTCATAACAATGCCGTTACCTACAATCGAGCGGATGACTCGCTCATCGTTTCGAGCCGGGAAAACTTCCTCATCTGCATCGATTACGAGACGAGTGCGATTAAGTGGATTTACGGCGATCAAACGAAACATTGGTACCAATTCCCCTCCCTCGCCCAATATGCGATTAACTTGGCTCCCGGCACGCTGCCCCCAATTGGGCAGCACGGGGTCTCGCTCACCTTCGATCAAAACGTCATGGTCTTTGATAACGGCTTCCAAAGCTTCTTTCAAAAACCGGTCGGTGACTCGCGGCCTTACGCCAGTCCACGGAAATACGAGCTGGATTTGACCAATAATCTGGCCACCGAGGTGTGGAATGACGAAATGGGCCAGTCCATTTTCAGTCCTATCTGTGGCAGCGTCTACGAAGACGCACCTTACAGTTACCTTATTGATTACGCCGATATCAATGGCTTTAATGCGCCGCAGCAGTTCGCCCGGCTCGTCGGCCTGACTCCTGCCGGAGATACTGCCTTCAGCTACCAGTATCCGACGGAGGCTTGCAGCACCGCCTTTAATTCTGTGCCGCTCCACTTGGAGTCAACCAGCTTTCCCACCGTTTCAGCTCGGGCCTTGAACTTCTCTTCCCGTGGCAACGTGGGCAGCGGAGATAGTTCCCTCATCGGAGGGTTCATCATCACCGGGGATACTCCGGTGACGCTGATTGTGCGAGCTCTGGGACCTTCCTTGGCTGGCTCGGGGCTGACTAATCCACTCGCCAATCCTACGCTGGCGCTCTATGACTCGCTCGGGCAGGTAATCGCCACCAATGACGACTGGCAGAGCGACGCCGGCGCCGCTCAAATCTCTGCCGAAGGGTTGGCCCCGAGTGATCCCTTGGAATCGGCCACGCTGCAAACTTTGGCGCCCGGTGCTTACACCTTCGTCGTCACCGGAGTCGATGGAACCTCGGGGATTGGTCTGGTCGACACTTATAACCTCACGCCTGTCTCGAACTCAAAGCTGGCTAATCTGAGCTCACGCACCTTTGTCGGGAGCGGTGACGATGCTTTGATTTCCGGGTTCATCATCGGCCAAGTCGATACCAACTCAGTCGCTATTCGAGCTCTCGGGCCCTCGCTTTCTACGCAAGGCGTCAGCAGCCCCCTGAGCGACCCGACTCTCACGGTCTATGAGGCCAACGGGACGGCGATCGCCACGAACGACAATTGGCAGGACGACCCCTGTGTATTGGACCTGCAAAAGAACGGTCTCGCCCCGACGAGTTCACTGGAATCTGCCACGATCCTGAAGTTGCCCGCGGGCGCTTATACCGTCGTCGTTACAGGCGCGGACGGAGGTTCCGGCGTGGGATTGCTCGAGCTTTACGACCTGAGATAACTTTATCTTACCGGTTGCGTGGCTGCCCCAAAGCTGCTGGTCGGCTTACTGGCCGGCTCTCTACCAAAGGGAGCCCGGCCTACCTGACCGGTTCTCCACTGCCTCTGTCCGGGTCGGCGAGGATGGTGAGCGTCGGTGCCTATTCATTAGTAGCGGCGCGTCGGTAAAGTCGAACCGCGACCGACTCAGGTTCCCGTTGCTTGACACTCTCGGGTCGGTCAATACCATAAAAGGTGGCCTACTCTCGCTGCGCCTGAAAAATTTTCGTGCCTAACATCGCTGCCTTTCACCACTCCTCCGTTGGCCGAAAAATGATCGTGGCGGTGACCGGCGTCGTCCTCATCCTTTTCGTCATCGGACATCTGCTCGGTAACCTGCAGATCTTCCTCGGGCCGGCTTGGATTAATGGTTACGCCGAGCATCTCCGCGAGCTTGGGCCGTTCCTTTGGGTCATCCGCGGAATCCTCCTCATCGATGTGCTCGCGCACATCTATTATACCGTCCGCCTCGCGATCGAGAACCGGCGCGCGCGGCCGCAGAACTACCGGCGCAAGGACACGGTCAAGGCCAGCTTCGCCTCGCGTCACATGGTCATGAGCGGGGTCATCCTCCTCGCCTTCATCGTCTTTCACCTGCTCCAGTTTTCCTTCCGCACGACCGACCCGCGCTTTGCGATCCTGCCGATGGATCCGCTCGGGCATTACGACGTTTACGGCATGATGGTGCTCGGTTTTACCAGCCCGCTCATCTCCGGGTTTTACATCCTCGCGATGTTCCTGCTTTGTCTCCATCTCAGCCACGGCTCCTCGAGTTTTTTCCAGTCGTTAGGCTTGAATAACAAGAACCTTGCGCCTCGGCTCGCCTTCGCCGGGCGGGTCTTCGCCTGGCTGCTTTTCATTGGCTACAGCTCCATTCCCGCGGCTGTTCTGCTTGGGTTGGTGAAACGCTCATGATCGGCTCGTTCGAATCCCGCACGCCCGACGGCCCGTTGCCGGAGAAATGGCGGAAGCACCAGAACAACTCGCGTCTGGTCGCGCCGAACAATCGCCGGAAATTCGAGATCATCGTGGTCGGAACCGGCCTCGCCGGCGGCTCCGCGGCCGCGACCCTCGCGGAGCAGGGCTATAACGTGAAGTCCTTCTGCTACCAGGACAGCCCACGCCGCGCGCACAGCATCGCGGCGCAAGGTGGGATCAACGCGGCCAAAAACTATCCCAACGACGGCGACAGCGTTTACCGGCTTTTCTACGACACGATCAAGGGCGGTGATTTCCGTTCGCGCGAAGCGAATGTTTACCGGCTTGCCGAAGTCTCGAATCTCATCATCGATCAATGCGTCGAGCAGGGCGTGCCCTTCGCCCGCGAATACGGCGGGTTGCTCGCCAATCGTTCCTTCGGCGGCGCGCAGGTCTCGCGCACTTTCTACGCGCGCGGGCAGACCGGACAGCAGCTTTTGTTAGGCGCTTACCAGGCGCTCAGCCGGCAGATTGCCGCTGGCACGGTGAAAATGTTTCCGCAGACCGAGATGCTCGATCTCGTGCTCGTCGAGGGCCACGCCAAGGGAATCATCACGCGCGACCTCATCACCGGTGAAATCGTCCGGCATGCGGCCGACGCGGTCGTGCTCGCGACCGGCGGCTACGGGAACGTTTTCTACCTCTCGACGAACGCGCGCGGCTGCAACGTCACCGCGACTTACCGCGCCTACAAAAAAGGCGCGCTCTTCGCGAACCCTTGTTACACCCAGATTCATCCGACCTGCATCCCGGTCTCCGGTCAGCACCAGTCGAAGCTCACCCTCATGTCGGAGTCGCTCCGGAACGATGGCCGTGTCTGGGTTCCGAAAAAGCCGGGTGATAAGCGCGCGCCTAACGAGATCGCGGAAGGCGAGCGCGACTATTATCTCGAGCGGAAATACCCGAGTTTCGGCAACCTCGCCCCGCGCGACATTTCATCTCGGAGCGCGAAGGAGGTGTGCGACGAAGGCCGCGGCGTGGGCGAAACCGGCCGCGGCGTTTACCTCGATTTCAAGGACGCGATCGCGCGCCTCGGCGAGAACACGATTCGCGAGCGTTACGGCAATCTTTTCGACATCTACGAAAAGATCACGGGCGAAAACGCTTACGAAAAACCGATGCGGATTTACCCGGCGGTGCATTACACCATGGGCGGGCTCTGGGTGGACTACAACCTGATGAGCAACGTCCCCGGCCTCCATGTGATCGGCGAGGCGAACTTTTCCGATCACGGCGCGAACCGCCTCGGCGCGAGCGCGCTGATGCAGGGTCTGGCGGACGGTTATTTCGTGCTCCCTTCCACTTTGCCTAACTATCTCGCCGGCCAGATCGGGAAGCGGCCTCCGGTTGATCATCCGGAGTTCGAACGCGCCGAAGAGGAAGTGCGCGGACGGGTCAAACGCATCCTCGAGATCGACGGTAAACGCTCGGTCGACTCTTTTCATCGCGAACTCGGTCTGCTGCTCTGGGACAAATGCGGCATGGCTCGGAACGCGTCCGGTCTGCAGGAAGCAATCGCGCGCATTCCGGAGCTGCGAGAGGAATTCTGGTCGCCACAGGGCGGGGTGAGTGTGCTCGGAAACGGCGAGACTTATAATCAGTCGCTCGAGCGCGCGGGTCGGGTCGCGGACTTCCTAGAGTTCGGTGAGTTGATGTGTCGCGACGCGCTCGCGCGGGACGAATCGTGTGGCGGACATTTTCGCGAAGAGCATCAGACGGGCGAAGGCGAAGCGCTGCGCAACGACGATAATTTTGCGGACGTTTTTGCCTGGGAATACCAGGGCGAAAACGGCCGGCCCGCGGACCCGCAACTGCACCGTGAACCGCTCCATTTCGAATCCGTGCAACTGGCCACCCGAAGCTACAAATGACCCGCTGGCCTAACGACAGATGAATTTCAAACTCAAGATCTGGCGGCAGCACGCGAGCAAGGCGAAGGGCGAGATGAAGCCCTACAAAATCGAGAACGTCTCGGCGAACACTTCGTTCCTCGAGATGCTCGACATTCTAAACGAGCAACTGATCAACGCGGGCGATGAACCGGTCGCGTTTGACTCGGATTGCCGGGAAGGCATCTGCGGGACCTGTTGCCTAACGATCAACGGTGAAGCCCACGGGCCGTCGCATCCGGCCGCCGCCTGCCAGCTTTACATGCGCGAATTCAAGGACGGCGCGACGATCACGGTCGAGCCGTTTCGCGTCCGCTCTTTTCCGATTGTGAAAGACCTGGTGATCAACCGGAGCGCGCTCGATCGGATCGTGCAGGCGGGCGGTTTCATCAGCGCGCGGACTGGTTCGGCACCGGAGGCGAACGCGTTGCCGGTCCCGAAGCACAGCGCCGATCTCGCGATGGAAGCGGCGGCCTGCATCGGCTGCGGCGCCTGCGCCGCCGCGTGTCCGAATGCTTCCGCGATGCTCTTCACCTCCGCCAAGATTTCCCATCTCTCGCTTCTCCCGCAAGGTCAGGCGGAGCGCTCGCGTCGCGTCCTCGGGATGGTGCGGCAGATGGATGCGGAAGGTTTCGGCAACTGCACGAACACCTATGAGTGCGAGGCGGTCTGCCCGGCGGAAATCAGCGCCAGCTTCATCGCCAAGATGAACCGCGAATATGCGGTCGCCAGTCTGCGCGAGCGGATCGGCGAATAGGCCCTAACGAGTCTTGGGCGCCCGTGCGAGAACCGGGACAACAGAAAACCGGCGAGAGAAGCGCGCGGTTTGAAATCCGCGCTGCATTCCTTCGCCGGTTTTAAGTCACTGTGGCGCGTCAGGCGCGCCGATTAGTTATTGTCCGGGGCCCTGTTGGCCGCGTTTTTTCTTCTTGGCCTGTTGCGAGGCGTTTGCCGGGCGACGATTCGCGGGGCCCTGATGTTGAGCCATCTGCGGACGTCCTTGGTGAGCCATCGTCGGCGGGCGACGGTTTGCATGCGAAACGCTCGCGACGGGGCGGGTCTGATGACTGCGCTGAGGCTGCGCCGCGTGCCGGACGCGGGGCTCCGGTCTGTCCGCGACGCGTGCGGCACGAGCGGCCGGACGAGTCTTCGTTTCAGGACGAGCGCTCCGTTCCGCACGGGCGGCTTTCGCATTATTCTGGTCGGCAGCGACGGCTCGCTTGGCGGTATTCTTTTCGTTTGCGCCCGCGTTTGCCTGTCTGGCATTGGCGTTTTGAGTGGGCGCCCCCTTCTGGTTGTTCTTGGCGTTAGCGTTCCCCGCGTTTGCCGCAGCCTGGTTCGCGCCGGTCTTATTGTTCAAGGCTGCGATGGCTTCTGCCTTCGGTTTACCCTGGTTGTTTTTCACCCGCAGGGCCGGGTCGTTCTTGGCCGCTTGCACACGGGCCCGCTGCGTCTGGGTCGGCGGGAGGTGGCTGGCTTTCGCCACCGCTTGCTCTTGCGCAGTGGCCTGTGCTTTCGCACCGCCGGGGCCATTGAAGCCGGCGCGGCTGCCAGTAGGCTGAACTTGGTTCGAGTAGGTGTAGTTGTTGTTGATCACCGTGGTGTTCACGCGGCTAACAGCGGTGTTATAGAGAAACCGATCCCCCGACCAACGACCACCGTAGTACCCACTTCCGCCGTAGCCGAAACCGTAGTTGATGCCGCCATAGAAGCCGACGCTGCTACCCCAGTAGCCATCATTGAATCCATACAGGCCGTTCTGATAGCCCCAGTAACCGGGCGTCCAAAGGAAGCCCACGCGAGGCGGGCGCACCCACACGCCCGGGACCCAATAGTAGCCGAAGTCCGCGTAGTCCCAGTAACCGGGCGTCCAGATATAGCCGAGACCAGGGGAATAAGGCTGCTCATAAATCGGAATCGCGGGCGGCGCGATCCCAATCGAGATGCCGACGTGGGCCGAGGAAGACGCCAGCGGGAGCCCTGCGAAGAGCAGCGCCGCGAGCGCGATGTTAGATAGTTTTGTTTTCATTTTGGTTATGATTTTCCGTTGCAGCGAAAGACGAGCCTTGTCCGGAAACTATTCACCGGAATCATTTCTGAACCAGCAGGATAGCGTCACGCTTCCCATTGTATTCGTCCGCCCCGGAGAAATGCGCGTATCGCGGCCAGCCGCGGCCCTTCGGAAAAGACTGCCCGGCAACCGGAAACCTGAGGCTTGGAAAAGTTTTTTTGGCGCGTCTGCGGTTGCTGGCTAAAATCCACCGATGCTGAAAACTGCCGGGCGCACCGTCGACTCTTCCCCGACCAAAGCCGAGCCGCACGACCGCTTTCTCGAGGCCTATCGCTGGATGCTGCTGGCCCGCGTCCTGGAAGAAAAACTGACCAGTCTCTACCGCGGCGGGATGATCACCGGTGGTGTCTATGTCGGTCGCGGGCAGGAAGCGGTCAGCGCCGCCTGCGGGATGTTTTTGAAAAAGGGCGATGTCTTCGGGCCGCTCATTCGCGATCAGGCCGGACGCTCCGCCTTCGGCGAATCGCTGATCGATGTCGCCCGGACGTATCTCGGTTCACGACAGGGTCCGATGCGCGGGCGCGACGGAAATATTCACCGCGGTCGTCCGCGCGAAGGTCAGCTCGCGATGATCAGCCACCTTGGCTCGCTCATCCCGGTGGTGGTCGGCACGCTGCTTGCCAAGCGGATGAAGGGGGAAAAGGATTTTGTCGGGCTGACGACGATCGGCGAAGGCGGGATGCAGACCGGCGCGACCCACGAGGGCATGAACATCGCCGCGGTCGAGGGCGTGCCCTTTGTCCTCGTGGCGACGAATAATCACTACGCCTACTCCACGCCTAACGATCGCGAATTTGTCTGCGGCGACCTGGTCGATCGCGCCCAGGGCTATGGCTATGAAGGCCATTCCCTCGACGGCACCGATCTCACGGAATGCCTCGAGGTGATCGGCGGCGCGGTGGCGCGCGCCCGCACCGGCGGACCGCCCCAGCTCGTGGTCGCGTCGACCCTGCGGCTCGCCGGTCATGGCGAACATGACGACGCGAGCTATGTCGCGCCCGAGATGCGCGAAGAAGATTTCGCCCGCGATTCGGTTTTGCGGGCGGAGGAGTTGATGAAGGAAGAGGGACTGGCCGACGCCGAGACGCTCGCGCAATGGCGCGCTGAGGCGAGCGCGCAGGTGAACGAAGCGATCAATGCTGCGCAGGAAGAAGCCACGCCTGTCGGGGCTGAGGAAGATTGGTGTGCTCTCTCCGGCCGCAACCTGGTGGATCAGATCTGATGAGCGTCAGCTACCTCGAAGCGATTCGCGAAGCGCAGGCGCACCTCCTGCGCGAGGACGACCGCGTCTTCATCTATGGCCAGGATGTGAGTGGAAACTTCGGTGGTGCCTTCAAGGCGACCAAGGGTCTGGCCGCGGAATTCCCGGGGCGGGTCCTGAACACGCCGATCAGCGAAGACGCCATGGTCGGAACGGCCATCGGCGCGGCGCTCGAAGGAATGCGTCCCATCGTCGAGATGCAGTTCGCCGACTTCTCCAGTGTGGCGTTGAACCAAATTCTCAACAATGCCGGCACGCAGTACTGGCGGACCAACATTCCATGCCCGATCACGGTGCGCCTGCCGTCGGGCGGAACGAAGGGAAGCGGCCCTTTTCACAGCCAGAGCATGGAGGGAATATACGCTCACTATCCCGGCCTCGTGGTGATGACTCCCGCAACGGTGGAAGACGCCTACACGATGCTCATCGCGGCGGTCGCGATCGACGACCCGGTTCTGTACTGCGAACATAAATACCTGTATTACCATCTGAAAGCCGACGCTTTGCCGAAAGAAGCGTTACCGGTCGGAAAAGCACGGATCGTTCGCCCGGGTCGCGATCTCAGCATCGTCACCTACAGCGTCATGGTGCATGAAGCACTGGCGGTTGCGGAGGCACTAAGTGCCGAAGGCTTCGAGGTCGAGGTGGTTGATCTGCGGACTGTCAAGCCGCTCGACACCGATACCGTCCTCGCCTCGGTCGCCCGGACCGGCCGTCTCCTCTGCGTGGGTGAAGCGTTCCCTTGGGGCGGGGTCACGGCCGAGGTCATCGCCCGCGTCGCGACCGAAGGTTTCCACCTCCTCGACGCCGCCCCGCAGCGGCTCAACGCCAAAGACACTCCGATCCCTTATCACCCGAATCTCTGGGCTGAGCATCGGCCCAGCGCGAAATCGATCGGAGAAAAAGCGCGCCAGATTTTGGCGGAATAATTTATGCCTCAAGTTCCAATCACCATGCCGCAGCTCGGCGAATCGATGGCCGAAGCCACCATCGTCGCGGTCAAAGTGCAGCCCGGCGAAAAAGTCGCTGCCGATCAGGAGATCATCGAAGTCGAGACCGACAAGGCCGTCATGGGTGTGACCACTCCCTGCCCGGGCGAAATCGTGAAAATCGAAGCTGAAGTGAAAGGCGTCTACGCGGTCGGCGCGGTCCTGGGTTACGTTGAGGCGAGCGAAGCCGACGCGGCGCGCCTTTCCAAAAAATCTCCCGCGCCCGCAAAGGACGAAGTCGCCAAGGAAATCCCGGGTCGCGAGTCGCCGAAGGATAAGAACGGCAATACCGGATCGCATTTCCAGGAAGACGGCGAAGGTCTGCCGACGGTCCCGACCGGTTCTCATTTTCAGGTCGATCAAACCGGCCTGCTTCCCGTTCCAGCGGTGACCAAAGGCGCGGGCTACCTCTCGCCCCGGGTGCGCGCGCGCATGGCCGAGCTCCAGCTCACGCCCGCAGATCTCTCGTCGATCGCCGGCAGCGGTAATGCCGGCCGCCTGACCGTGAAAGATCTCGAGAAATTCCTCGGCTCGCTTGAGCAGCACTCCGCCGAGGACGCTAGCGCGATCCGCACCGGCGTCGCCGATGCGATGCGGCGCAGTTGGACGCGACCGCTCGCCACCGTCGGACTCTCGGTTTGTCTCGATCCCGTCCTCGAAGATCGCCGCCAACGCGACCCGAAGCCCGGCCCGGCGCTTTACGTTTTGCGCGCCCTCGCGCTGGCGCTCGCAGAGACGCCCGCGGCCGCCGCGCGACTCATCGGCAACCGCGCGCTTCGCTCCCAGTCCATCGATATCGGCGTCGCGGTCGAGGCGCAGGACGGCATCATGGTGCCGGTGATCCGCGAAGCCGATAAAGCGACGCTCGCCGACCTGACGAGTCGCTACGACGAGCTGGTTGACTTAGCCCGCCGTCGTCGCGTCAGCGCGGAGATGACCGCTGGCGGAATCGCCTCGGTTTCAAATTTCGGCATTTTCGGGCTCGACTGGGGCACGCCGATTCCCCTACCCGACCAGACGCTGCTTCTCGGTCTCGGCGCGGGAAAAAAAGCGCCCACCTGGAGCGAGGAGAAACGGCAGTTCGTCCCCACCACCCAGGCCGAGCTGACGCTCAGCTTCGATCACCGCAGCCTCGATGGCGGTGGCGCCGGTCGTTTGCTCAAACGCATCACCGAGCTATTAGCCGACCCGGCGAAGTTGTAGCCGGGGTCGGTTTGCGACGGTCTCGCTCCGCCGTTACATTCCAGAAGCAATGAACACCGCGACTGCGATCGATCCCAGCATCACCATGCGCGAACTGCTCGAGCAGTTCCCCGGCGCGCAGCGGGCGATGTTTCGCAAGTATCACATCGGCGGATGCAGCAGTTGCGGGTTCAGCCCGGATGAAACGCTCGCCGGCGTCTGCCTGCGCAATGACAATCTCAGCGTGGACGAAGCAATCGACCACATCGTAGCGAGCGACCGGGCCGATCGCGCGATGCAGATCGAACCCTTGGAACTCTCTGAAAAAATTTCGGCGTCCGAGCCGCTCAGCCTGCTCGACGTGCGCACCCGCGAGGAGTTCGAGGCGGTGAAACTTCCCGGCGCCCACCTTTTCACCCAGGAATTCATGCAGGAGATCCTGGGCCAATG
Source organism: Chthoniobacterales bacterium (assembly GCA_038240025.1). Taxonomy (GTDB): domain Bacteria; phylum Verrucomicrobiota; class Verrucomicrobiia; order Chthoniobacterales; family UBA10450; genus Palsa-1392. The sequence continues at coordinate 26,001 of JBBSED010000002.1, read as the reverse complement.
GTCACGGGAAAATCTGCTCGTGGTTTACGATCATCAGGGCGCGCGCAGCATGGATGCCGCCGCCTATTTCCAAGGCCACGGCTTTACCAACGTCAAGAGCCTGCGCGGCGGGATCGATGCCTGGAGCGCCGAAGTCGATTCCACGCTGTCGCGCTACCATTTGGAAACCGCCTAACGAATGAAGGACGATCTCGAGCAGCGCATTGAAGCGGCGGTGAAGAACCCGCAAAACCTCGGCGAGATGGAGAATGCCGACGCCATCGGCACGGTCGGCAGCGCCGATTGCGGAGACATGTTGCGGATGTGGGTCAAGTTCAAGGAGGAAGGCGGTCGCAAGGTGATCGATCGCGCGACTTTTCAGACCTTTGGCTGCCAGACCGCGATTGCCGTGGCCAGCGTGGCCACGGAGATGCTCGCCGGCAAAACCGTCGACGAAGCGATGAGCCTCTCCGGCGAAGATCTCGCGGCGCCACTGGGCGCACTGCCTCCGGTGAAAATTCATTGCGCGCAGCTCGTGGAAGGCGCGCTTCGGTCCGCCCTTAGCGGCATGCCGGCCCCGGCCGCGACTCCGACTGCGACCTCCCCCACCCTGATCGAATCTTTTGCGGATCGTCCGCCTAACAAACTTAAAATCGTCCTCGATTCCTAACTTTCCTTTATGCACGAAAACAAAGAATTCACCCTCAGTCGCGACGTGGAAGCGATCCAGATTCCTGCCGGTACCAAGACTACCCTTCCCGCCGGCACTCCCGGCGTGGTCACGCAAAGCCTCGGTGGCAGCTACACCATCGCGACCTATCAGGGCCTCGCCCGCGTTTCCGAAAACGATCTCGACGCCCTCGGCCTGGAAAAGCCCGCGCCTTCCTCTAACGAGTCTCAGTCTTCCGAGCCGGCCGGTCCGGTGGATGAGAAAGCCGTCTGGGAACAACTGCGCCAGTGCTACGACCCGGAGATTCCGGTGAACATCGTGGACCTCGGCCTGGTTTACGATTGCAAGCTCCTGCAAAAGCCCGAAGGCGGAAACAAGGTGGAAGTAAAGATGACGCTAACCGCTCCCGGCTGCGGGATGGGGCCTGCGATCGCGAATGATGCGCAGAGCAAAATCCTGAGTATCGATGGGATCGACGAAGCGGACGTGCAACTGGTCTGGGATCCGCCCTGGAACCAGAACATGATCAGCGAAGCCGGGCGCATGAAGCTCGGCATGGTCTAGGCATCGGCTTGTTCCCTCTGAGCGTCTATTCACCTTCGCGACCCTGGATGGGACGATCTGGAACTGGAATGCCGCAACGAAGCCCGCGCCCGGCGCGGACTCAGGTTTCCGAATGCCACGTCGCGGACCTCTATGATCAAGGTCAATTCCTCCGCCAACCGCGCTTCCTACTTCGGTCTCCGAATTGCGACCAAATGCCCCGACCGGCTCCCTTCTCCGAGCCAGGAGGCGTGGCTCAGGCGCCGGCGGGCTTTGGCGCAGTTCAGCGACATGCTTCGTCGGCTATACCACTAATGGCATGATCGGCGTCTACGATCCAGCTAGCGGATCCTTCCAGGGTTTCCTGCAACGGCAATCGCACGGCCGGCTCGGTCAACGCGCTCTCTACTGCCTGCGGGCGCCGACGACTCGGCGAATAGGTGGAGGAATCGGTTCTGGCTCAGCTGTGTATCTAAGCGGGAGCTACAGTTTCCGCTCGTTCACCCCGATAATCTCCAAGTCACCCGCATTGGCTTTCTGTAAGACCAGCGTCTTCCTCACCTTTCCGGAAGCGCGGCGGCTTCCGTTGCGCAGTTCATAGCGTAATGGGAACGCCACTTTGAACTGGCCGCCGGACAACCGTTGCACGCTGATTTCGCCCGCGAGCGAAAACCGGCGTTGCGGCCACTGGCGATCGTAGCGCACCAGATCGCGTCGGATCCGCGGATGGCGCACCCCTTTCTCGCCGAAGTAATCGACCCGGTCTGCGAAGAACTCCAGTTCCGCGCCGACGGCCGGATCCAATCCCGCAAGCACGAACGCGCCAACATAATCGCGCAGTCGTTCCGCCCCGTAGCGTTCCTCATCGTCCCGCGCCGGTGCGCGCTGCTTCGGGACCGCGATGGCAGGCACATCCTCCGAGAGTCGCGGAGGCGGCGCGTGGGGATCCTGTCCTGTCTCTGGGGCTGGCGTTTCCGAGGTAGCAGGAGGCGGCGGAACCGCCGCAGCCACTTTAGCTGGCTTCTTCGGGGGTGCGATCGCACCGGCGTTCAGTTTTTTCAGGAACTGCATGTCGCCGTCGCGCAATCGCCGCCACGTACCGGAGGTCGGCGAAGGGTCGCCCGTCGGCGCGTCCTTCGACGGCGAGCCGATCTCGAGCGCTTGCGTCGTCGCCGCATCGAGCTTCCCCGAGATCGTGAGCCCTTTGCGAATCTGGTAGCGCGTCACCGCCGCGGCGGTTTCACTGTCATAGGCTCCGGTCGCCTTTCCATGGTAGAACCCATCCGTCGCCAAGCGCGTCTGCGCGGCGCGCACCTTCTCATCAGCCCGAGCCGCGACCAACCCCAGACCGATCACCAGCAGGCAAAGAAAAATGCTTTTCATCCCGACTGAATCGGCTCACGCCTCCTCGCCACAGGCACAAAAATCGCCCGTCCTTCTCCGAGCGTAGATTTCGCCGAGGGAACCAAGCCTGCCGGATGTTTCGATTGATCGTTAGGGGGTGCGGCTTGGAATGCGTATCCCCGGCTTGTCAGGAAGAAACCTGAATAAGAAACCAATCAAACCGACCAAGGAATACGATGAAAAAACTCACGACATTGATAATTGGCTGCTCGCTGGCGCTCGTCGCCGGCGCGATGGCCCAGCAGGACGCTGTCACGTCCGCCACCCCGGTGCCGAAGAAACACCCTCACGGGCAAGCCGCTCGGCAGGCTCGTCAAGAAGCGCGCCAAGCCAATCAGACTGCGCCGGGCGCAGAAGCCGCCGGCCACCCCAAGGCGCACGCCGGCATGAAGGCCCGCCAGGAACAGAATGCGCCCGCCGCGGAGACAAACGCGAACGCGAACACGAAGGCGAACGCCGACACCACCGCTGCCCCGAATGCGCAGCGTCGCGCGGATCGACGCGCCGCCCGGAAAGCCGCGATGAATAACCAAGCCGACACCACCACCACGACGGCGGCCGAGAAAACCAAAGCCGCCGCCCCGGCCCAGGTAAAAGCGCAAACCGCCGCGACTACCACGGCTGCGGCCAATCAGCCGAACGCTCGCCCGAACAAAGGAAATAAGGCGAAGAAGCCCGACACCCAGGTCGTCCAGAAGATCCAGTCCCAGCATGCGAACTTCCACGCGCAGGCACGGCCGCAGCAGGTCCAGAGTGTGAAGTTCAACGCGAACTACAGCATCCCGAACAGCCAGAACTGGCAGGGAGAGCGGTATAGCGTGTTCCAGTCCTATCATCCGCAACGTCATGACCAGGCCTGGTATCACTCGCATTACACTCGCATCGAGTTGATTGCTGGCGGTTACTATTTCTTCAACAATGGTTACTGGGAGCCGGCCTATGGCTACGAACCTTCGGCGCAGTACTACGCCTATGACGGTCCGATCTATGCCGGCCGTGCCGCATTGCCGCCCGACCGCGTCATCGCCAACGTGCAAGCTGCGCTTCAGGAAACGGGTTATTACAAGGGTGAAGTCGACGGCCTCCTCGGCCCGCTGACGCGCGAGGCCCTGACCGGTTACCAGACCGATAACGGCCTCTACGCCACCGCGGCGATCGACGAACCGACGCTCGACTCTCTCGGGTTGGATAGCTAACACTACGTCGTAACAAACGAAAGCCGCCGGGATAACTCTCCGGCGGCTTTTTTCGTTAGGGGAAGTGGCCTGATCACCCCTTAACGGAAAGGCTTTTCTAACTCGCGCCTAAGCCTTTTAGGCCCGGGATTCCAGCTCGCGACTCACCCACTCGGTTATTGGGGCGTCATGGTCATCGCGATGGATTAACCGCACTCAGTTTACCGCCGCGTGCATCGTGTCCCATGCCGCCACGCATAAGACGGCGAGGGCCGCAAACGGGAGCGTTACCATCCAGATCGCGGCCGCTCCGGCAACACGGAGAATTTCACCGAGCACCGTTTTGATCCAATTCGCCGAGAACAACGAGTATCGCGTCGCTCCGAAAGTTGCCATCATATCCATGTCTAAGTGACCGGCTCCGCCGCCATCTGGTTACGGCCGACCCATCATTCGCCTCCCCGGTCGGATAGCGTTCGCTGCGCAGGGCCGGCTTCGCGAGGACGCGGGTCGGAGACCCGCTCTACAACGCCGGCACAAACTCCATTGAATCCAGGTCATTGACCGGGATGGGAGCGATCAGGATGCCGATTCCCGTCGTAAGATTGATCGCGACCAGGAAGCGCAGATGCGTGTTATCACTTCCACCGCCGCCTTCCACTCCGTAGAGCACACCGCTTCGATCGAAGCCCGCCCTTTCACCAGGTTCGGCAGTAGGTTTAACCCATCAACGTCGCCGCCCCTGTCACCTTGTCATAAGTATAAGTCGACAAGTTATCGACCCCATAGAGCACGCCCCCGGGGATTAACTCCGAGCCCGCCGCCATTCTGGAACCCCAGCCTGGTCGACCCCGTCTGTGTCGCCAGGCCGGTCGCCATATTCACCGTATAGAACTTCTGGTTAAACCCTGACACTCCATACATGGTCCCCGTCTTGGGATCGATCGCGATATCCGTCAACACCACGCCGGTCGGCTGGACCTGACAGTGGCTAAGTCAGGGGGAATTCGGGTCGGCCGACGGTGCGGGGCCGGTTGGCCGTGGCGCGCTCATCGGTGTCTTGGGACTAGGTTTTGCCGGCGTTTCGTGCGCCTTTTGCGCCTCGATTTCCTCGGCGCTGAAGCCCATTCGGGCCATCAGATCGGAGGTGGAGTGTGCCGTGGCGTTCGCGGTTTCCCGGCGCGCCTCAGCGGCGACCTGCCGTTGCGCTTGTTCGCGGTCGCGGGCCGTGGCGCGGACTTGCGCCTCGACCGCCGCGCTGGAGCGGCGATGAGATTTATTCTGCGCCCGCGTCGCAGCTTTCGCCTGTGATGCCTCCTGAACCGCTCGGCGGCGATCGCCTTGTTCCAGGCGTCTGACTTGGCCGCGGCGCACCACTGGATTCAGATAAGCCGGAGTGGGCGTAGGCGTGGGAATGGCGAGGTCATCGGCCTTCGCGCCGCAGATACCACACACGAGGACAACGAGGAGTGCAAGATAATTGCTCCGATGAGCTGGTTTTTTGAACGCGGTCATGCCTTGAAAATGAGCAGTTGCCTTGCCACCAGCGGCTTGGGGTTTCGCGAGTCAGGGGTTGCTGGTGGTTTCCATCATCCGTCGGACGATCTCGGGATTGTTCGTTAACGGGCGTGTGCCGGCCGGCACGTAGCGCAACTGGATCTCTCAGGCCGAGGCGTTAATCGAAAACTGATTGGAGGATTGCTGGGCAAGGCGCTGAAAGACTGCGGCGGCGGACGATGACTGCCGCTACCGGAGCGCCCGATCGCCCCCAGCGTCCCAGCGTTTCCAACGGTATTGCGCAGTGCGCAAGAAGGCAGCGGCGCTACAATTTCCTGCCTTCCTGATTTATCCTACTTCCTATTCCTCTTCCTACTTCTTCACCGTGATCGGAGTGCCGATGTGCACGGCATCGAAGACTTGGCGTGCTTTCCAGTAGGGCATGCGAATGCAGCCGTGCGAGGCCGGTTCGCCCGGGAGGTAGCCCTGGTGCAGGCCGAAGCCGGGAGCGAATTCCATGAAATAGGGCATCGGCGCGCCGACGTAATGGGTGTGCCGCGGCTTCGGATCGCGGCGGGTATCGACGTCGGCCTTTACCACTTGGCCCGAGTCATTCACATACGCGCCGTAAAGGCTGGAGCGGTGGTCGATGTCTTTGCGGATAATATGAAACCGCCCGAGCGGGCTACGGTGCCCTTCCCGGCCACTGGAGATGCGGGAGGTGGCGACAAGCTGTCCGCCGCGATAGAGATAGACTTCCTGAGCGTGCAGGCTGACCACGAGCGAGGCCCGACCCGAGCGGGTCTGAGGCAGATGCGAGGTGACCATCTCGCTCATCGTGTCGCAGCCGGCGAGTGCGGCCAGGGTGAGCGCGAGAAATGATGATTGAAGGAGGCGTTTAATGTTGATCATGTAAAGGAAGTAACGTCGTGACTTGGTCCGCGCGTCGTCGCAGTGAATTTAACCCTTGCCCACCTCAGTCGGGCCGGCGCAGCAGTCAACGCGTTTCGACTGAAATTCCAGTCAAAACCGGTCCGGGGACCCTATCGCTGGCCAGCGATTTCCCACCGCCGATCTACAACCCCGCGACCGGTAGCTGGACGATTCGGTTCACGGGGATACCGAGCATACTGGAGCGTATTCGGAATGCCGGCGAAAAACTCAGCCGGCTGGAACTGGCGGCGGGTAGACAAAGCCTACCCCGCATCTAACAAGAGGCGTCTCTTTCCCGGCTTTGTTGCAAGTCACTGCGGAGATACGATGGTGGGCCGGTGAAGAAAAAGTCGCCTGCGAAAAAGAAGAAGACTCACGCGGATGTCGTTTCTCCTTTTCGCGACAAGCTCTGGGATTTATTCCGCGAAACGGCGAACGGGATGGATGGTGCCGACGTGGTGGTCGCACTGAAGCAGGCGGGTGAGGAGATCTGGGCGGTGGGAATCGACGGCGCCTACACCAGCATGGGTCCCGACGCCCAGGACGACGAACCGCTCGGCAATGCCTTTGACATCACCTGGCTGACTGTGGTGTGTATCAAGCTAAGGGAGTTTAAGGAAGGCCGGGCGCCCAAGACGCGGATCCATGCGTCCTAGACCAGGCGCGCATTGAATTTTTCCAGCTTCACGGTCGTCCACTGTTGATGCCTCGTTTTCTACTCCATGCGGTGACGGTCGCGGACGTCGGCTGCTGGTTTGTCTGCTTCTGGTGGATGCATCGCATCTCTTCGCGGCAACGAAACTGCTCGCCCGGCAACGTGCGGGCAGTTTTCCTTTTCCGGGTCGGTGCAGTCGCGGCGCGCTCGGGGCCTGCGGCGGGAGGAGAGTGATCGCTATCATCCCGACATCTTCGTAGTCGATGATAGGCGAAGTCACCGACATGCGAGCGGTTGGCTTACTTCCGCTCCAGCACAAAACCGCCGCCCGCGATTGGCGCTTTGCCGGTCCGGTTAAACGGTTGCGCGCCGAAGTTCACGATAACGCGGTCACCCGTATCCCAGTCCGTATATTGCACCGTGCGATCGGGCGCGAGCCAACCGTGATCGATCATTGTCCCGAAGCCAATCCGGCTGCGCACCGCCGCCGTCGCCCGATAACTCGCGACCAAGTCATCCTTGCGCGCGGCCCAGATCTTCCGATCGACATGCCACATCGGCATGGTGCCGTAGAGGATATTGAAGAGGTCTTTCTTATGCGCGAAGGCGAGGCTCTGGTAGTTACTGTCGCGCCAGACCCAGGTGCCTGCGACATAATCGTGGAAAGCCAGTTGATAGAGCGGAATCCTTCTCGTCTCGTCTAGGAGAATAGCAGCTTCGGCTTTGTAACTCTCGCCGTTATCCAGCTGATAATCGCCCCTTGGAATCTTCAGCTTTGAGTCGGCGTAAGTGCGTAGGGACATCTCACCCTCGAAGAAATCCAAGCCAGGCAGAGCCCAGGTCGGAGCCACTCCTTCCCCTGAGCCTATGACCAGCCCCAGCTCGCGAGACTTCTGGAGAATCTCGAGCCGGGCCTGCTGGTTTTCCTTGATCGTGGAAGGATGAGTAGGATCGAGACAGGGAGCGAGCTGTACCACCAGGGTATCGAAGTAAGCGAGCTGCGCGCCGGGATCGACCAGGAGAGCTTTGGCCTTCGGAAGCCACTCCGGCAGAATGTGGCGCCCGCAAATCCGATTCCAGGCTTGCCGGCGCGAAGACTTATAGAAGCTTCCGGGATTGAGTCGCCCAAGAAGCAGCTTACTCGGCCATCCGCGCTGCTTCGAGACGTGGAAAAGATTCCCCGTCGGCATCCGATAAACTCCGGGAACCCAGCCCAGTTTCTTGATTCCGTCGAAGAGAGTACGATCCACCGGCACTCGACCGGAAAAGACCGCGACGCCTCGCTCGATGCCACCTGCCTTCATCTCGGTCAGGAGTTGCAGGTCATCGGCCGGGTTCTCTCCCCAGAGATAGAGATAGACTCCGTCTTTGAGGTTCCCCAGCGCCGGGCGGGCCGCGACTCGTTCGGCCAGCGGTTTCATCTCGGGATGCGCGTGGAGAAAAGCGTTCCGATATTCCTTCGCCAAGGCGACGTAACCGCCCTCCGCGAGGAAGGTGTAATGAATCCGCAGAGGAAGGGCATAAACCGTCGCGTCCCGGTCACCGGTGTGACTGTCGGGGTACCGGAAAGAATCGAGGCGCGCGGACATCGCGCGGTTCAGGTCGGTGAGGCCCCACCAGGGTTGTCCCCCGCTCCAGCCATACTCCTTGAAGATCTCGCGAGGCTTATCCAGAGGCATCAACATCCCTTCACCGCTCGTGTTCTGGACATACGACCATTCTTTCCCCGAAGCCGTGAAGGGAAACGGATAAGCCGGAAGTTCCGTGTAAGTCAGACCTGGCATTTGCAGCGTCAAGTCGAAGGTAGGCGTCGACTCCGGGTCGAGGGTTACGGTGACGAGATAATTATGGCCGCCGCCCGCGATCTTCGCTGTGACCTGGGTGGCGCTGCTCTTCAAGCTGACCGGGTCCATGGTGAAGCCTGGTGTCACCTGCTGCCGCCAGGTGTAGCTTCCGCGTTTTTCCAGGACCGTAAAAGAGGCATCCTTCTCGTCGAAAGTCAGCCGCACGGCCGGACTATCGAGCACAGTCGAAGCCCGGACCCGGGACCCGGCCGTCAGGCAGAACAGCAGAGCGACCGCCAAAACGAGCCAGCGTTTCACGATCTCTTCCCTTACCCCGGGCGCCCTGGCTCGCAACGCCAAAACCATCGTGGCAGGGGACGCGCGCGGAAACCCGGCTATCCTAGGCGATGCGGGTGCTCATTGCCGATGACCAGAAAGAGGTCGGGATTGCCCTGGCCGCGCTGGTGGAGCGTTGCGGCCACGAGGTGTTGCAGATCGTCGGCTCCGGACTGGAGGCGATCCAGTCCTACACGCGGATCCGGCCCGATGTGGTCCTGATGGATTTCACCATGCCCCGGCTGAATGGCGCCACCGCAGCGCGCATGATCCTCTCGACACATCCCGATGCGAAGATCATCATCGTCTCAGCGATGGGACCGCCGGAACGATTTGCCGAGACCGGGGCGGCCGCTGTGCTCATGAAACCGGTGGAGCTGGCGAAGCTCTACGCCGCGCTCTACGACGCGGCGCCGCCCCGGACGAGTTGATAGACCTACCGGCCGAGAGGAGCGCCGGAGCGAGCCGAACGAACCTTATGTTCGTTAGGCGCGGGAGTACACGACGGCAGCAACAACGTCCGGATGTCTGGGCCGTGGGCTGGGCTTACAACGTGCAGCTCGCCGCTTACGGCACGTTGATGAGCACTGGGACGGCACGCGCTGGGCGATCGTGCGCAGCCCGGATGCCAAAAATTCAAACAACCGGCTAGCCCGAGTCCCGGCGACGCCTGACGGCACGCCTTGGTCGGTCGAGACTGGCGGGGTTTTCGGCCAGGCCGAGCGGACGTTAATCCTGACAAAGGCGCCTTAGTAAGTCTCGACCGGCGACCGTTTGCCATCTTCCGGGCTGCGCTCGGCCGCGCGCTCGGCGCCGAGAACGGCCACGCGCAGATCCCAGATCTCTTCGTTCAAACCCGCGAAGGCAGCTTCCGAAAATTCAGCCGGCGCAGCGAGGTTGGCCTTGCTGCGCGCGATGCTGGCCAGCGCGCAATCCAACTGTGCAGCGGGCAATTTCTCCAGGTACCCGAGCGCCTCCGCGATCATCGGCACGCGGTGGCAGATCATCGCGAGATCGTTCCCGGCGCCGATCGCACGCCGGATGGTTTCCTCGAAACCGTATTCATTCAGAATCGCGCCCATGTCGAGATCGTCGGTCATGATCAGACCCGCGAAACCAAGCTCGCCGCGGAGCAGGTCGGTCACGATGCGACGAGAGAGCGAGGCGGCGACCTTCTCCGCTTCCAAGCAGGGATACCAACCGTGACAGATCATCATGCTATCGACCCGCGCGGCGAAGGCGCGGAAGACGGCGAGTTCGTTGGCTTCGAGTTCTTCCCGAGTTCGCCGGATGACCGGCAAATCGTGATGCGCATCGACGGTCGCGGCGGAGTAGCCGGGGAAATGCTTCCCGCAACTGGCGATCCCCTGCCCGCGCAGACCCCCATTGAAGGCGTCCGCCAGTCTAACGACCTCCTCCACATCGCCGCCGTAGCAACGGCCGCGGAGCGAGTTATCGGCCTCGTCATCGAAGGAAATATCCAGCACCGGGCAGAGATCGAGGTTGAAACCGAAGAGGCGCAGCAGCCGCCCGGTCAGGTCGCCGTGTTGCCTAACGAGATCGGCGTCTCCCTTTTCCCGGAGCTGTTGCGCGTTTGGCGGCTCTTGCCCGATCAGGCGCAGGCGCGAGACGCGCCCGCCTTCCTGGTCAATCGTGATGATCGGCTCGACCGCGCTCAGGTCGCGCAGATCATCGAGCAGTTTCCGCAATTGCGGCGCGCTCTCGAGGTTGCGCCCGAAAAGGATGTAGCCGCCCGGCTGCACCTTGCGAAAAAGCGCGGCTGTGGCGGGGTCCAGCTCGGTGCCGGGAATGCCGGTAAGGATCAGTTGACCCGGGGAAGCGCTCTCCATAGGGTCGCAAACTAGGATCAAATGGCCGCTTCCGAAAACGAAAAAGGACTCGTTAGGCAACGTCTCTGCCCCACTCTCAGATTTTGAAAAAGATCGGCATCTTCGGCGGCAGCTTCGACCCGATCCATCACGGGCATCTGATTCTCGCCCGCGAAGCACTCGAGACTCTCGCGCTCGAGCGTGTGCTCTTTATCCCGGCCGCGCAATCGCCGCATAAACCGGGGAGCGCGCCCGCGAGCGCCGTGGCGCGCTGGGAAATGCTCGAGGCGGGGATCGCGGGTGAAAATCGCTTCGCCGCTTCGCGGATGGAGCTCGATCGGCCCGCGCCATCCTATTCGGTGGACACAATGGAAGGGTTGAGCGCGCGAAATCCGAATACGGACTTCTTTTTCCTCGTGGGCGAAGACAACCTGCCGAAGCTCTCCACCTGGCATCGCTTCGACGACCTCGCGCGGCTCGTGCAGTTCGTCGTGCTCGATCGCACCGGGAGCGAGGTTGAATACAGCTACCCGGCAGTGCGTCGGAAGATCGACATTTCGGCGACCGCGATCAGAAAACGGGTTGCCAGCGGGCAATCGATTCGCTATCTCGTGCCGGAGGCAGTGGAGCGAATCATTCGCCGCCAGAATCTCTACCAACTAGGAACATCGGAATCGAACCAGAAGACTTAGCGAAAGCCTGCGCCACCCTCGCGGCCGACAAGAAAGCCGAAGAAATCTTGGTGCTCGACCTGCGCGAGATTTCCACCTTCACCGATTTCTTCGTCATCTGCTCGGGAACTTCCGAACCGCACCTGAAAGCCATTGCCGGCGAGATTGAAGCGCGCCTGCGCGTCGACGAGAAAGTGAAGCCGGCGGCGGTCGATGGGTTCCCGACCAGCCAATGGATCGTGCTCGATTACCTGCAGGTCATCGTCCACGTCTTTCATCGGGAGAAGCGCGACTTCTACGCGCTCGAAGATCTCTGGAGCGACGCCCCGCATCTCGCAATCGCCGGCGTCACTGCCTAGACGCGGAAACGGCGTCGTTCGCACGACGCCGCTCGCAAAATTTCGTTAAGCCAAGACTATGGCTGCTTCGGCGCAGCCGAAGCGGCTGGTGAAGCCTTCGGCTTCATCGAGATCGCCGCGCCCGGCTGACCGGCCGGCTTGCTCGCGTCAGAAGCGGCCGGTTTCGGCGAGGCCGCGGGTGGCTCGATCCCGAGCAGTTCCACGTCGAAGATCAGAGTCGAATCCGGTCCGATATCCGCACCCGCACCGCGCTCGCCGTAAGCGAGGTCGGCCGGAATGAAGAGCTTGTATTTCGCGCCGACCTTCATCAGTTGCAGCGCTTCGGTCCAGCCCTTGATCACCCGATTCACCGGGAATGTCGCCGGCTCGCCACGCTTGTAGGAACTGTCGAATTCTTTCCCGTCGATCGTGGTGCCGCGATAGTTCACCTTTACGGTGTCGGTCGCTTTCGGAGCCACGCCGCTGCCTTCTTTCTCCACCTTATATTGCAGGCCGTCGGCGGTCGTCTTCACGCCTTCCTTGCCCTTGTTTTCCTCGAGGAATTTCTTGCCTTCCGTCGAGTTCTTGGCCCCGGCTTCTTTTTTTGCGGCCGCCTGTTTCGCCATCATCTCCTTTTGAAAAGCAGCCATCGTTTCTTTCGTTTGTTCTTCGGTCATCAAAGCTTTCGCGCCGGTCAAACCATCCTGGATGCCGCGGTTCAGCGTCTCCCCATTGACGTCGATGAGCTGGCGTTTCAACGTGCTCCCGATATCGAGGCCGATGCTATAACTGACTTTTTCTTTCTGATCCTTCAGGTCGGGATCGGCGGCCGGAGCGAGCGGCGTTAATGCGAGCGAGAGAGCAATGATAATGAGCGATTTTTTCATAGATGGTTGGTTTAAAACGAAGCGGCGCAACCACAGGAATGGGCTGGCCGGGACAGATTCATCCACGGAGAAGCGCGCGGCGTCAAGGGCGAGGACGCGGAGAAATTCGTTAGGCCGGCGACAGGCCGGGGCGATCCTTTGCGCTTTCGCCGCGCTCGGTCTCCCGGCTGCGCCGGCGGCCCTCTCGCTCTCACAGGCGGAGACGATCAGAATCGGACACAAAATCTGGCAAAACGAATGTGACGGCACGATCTCTGGCCTCACCTCCTGGAACACCGGGGAAGACTTCGCGTCGCTCGGCATTGGTCACTTCATCTGGTATCCGAAAGGCCGGCGCGGGCCGTTCGAGGAGAGCTTCCCTAAGTTTCTCGCCTTCGCGAAACGTCGTGGCGCGCAATTGCCCGCCGAGCTTTCGCCGGGCGATCCCTGCTCCTGGTCATCGCGCGCGGAATTTCTCGCCGCCGCCTCCACCGCGCGCCTGACGGCACTGCGCCATTTCCTGGCGAAGACGATTAATCTGCAGGCGGAATTTCTCGTCCTCCGGTTGGTCGAAGCTTCCTCGCAAATGGCGCAGGCCGCGCCGGTTTCGACGCGCCTTCGCGTGGAGAAAAATTTCGCACGACTCGAGGCGAACGCCCAAGGCTGCTACGCACTGATCGATTACGTGAATTTCAAAGGCGAGGGCGTGCTCCCGAGCGAGCGCTACGCCGGCCGCGGCTGGGGTCTACTGCAAGTGCTGGAGGGCATGTCCAATCGCGGCGCGGCCACGGCGGCCTTCGCGGATTCAGCCGCAGCGGTTTTGCGCGAGCGGGTGCGGAACGCTCCGCCCGAGCGGCGCGAAGCGCGCTGGCTGCCCGGCTGGCTGAACCGCGTCGCCACTTATCGTTAGGCGGAAACTACCGCGCGCGCCAGCGCAGGATGAGAAACGCTGCGAGGCGAGCGATAAACCAACCAGCCAAAGCGTCCGTTCCTGCGACGAAACCGGCCACGCGGCGAGCGCGATCGGCGGAGATTCCCAGCGCGTCATCACGTCCGCGTCGAGGGCCGTGACGCGCAGCACGTGGGCGCGGTGCCCGTCGAGATCGCCAACTTTCGCGGTCACCGGATTGCCGCTTGCGCTGACCTTCGTTTGCAACGGCCGACAAGCCGCCCGCAGAGCGCCCGCGCCGTCGAGCGAGAGGGAACGTTCGTCGATCCGATACGAAGGCGCCCGTCGACCCGGCAGACCAGCGCAATTCCCAGAGCGCGGACTCAAGCCGAAGCGCGGTGACCTTGACCATGGGAACAACCTCGGGAGTCGAGAGATGAGCGAACCGACAGCTCTGCAACCGCCGGAGAACCGATGGGAGCAGGAGCAACCGGCGCGGCCGACGCGACTGTCGGTTGCGGGGGTGCGGCATAGTCCGGAGCGTGCGGAAATTGCCCGGCTCTGGCACACCATTCCCGCATTCGCGGAGGCAGCGCGGAAAAATCTTTTGCCTCGCACTTTCTCGCGGTATCCATTGCGCACGGCCGCTCGGCCCGCTTCTGTGACCGCCCGATTTTTCCAATTCACCGCTTTGGCTTTCCTAGTCACGCTCGCACCCAGCGTCGCCCAAGCGCAGTATGCGCGCCCGACGCCGCGCCCGAACCCGACCCTGCGCCGGGCAAACGACCTGATTCATCGCCAGGAGCCAATCAACGTCTCCCCGCGCCTGTTGGAGCGGCTCACGCCGGATAAAGCCCGCATCCGCGTCTCAATCTCCAAACAGCGCGCCTACCTCCTCCTCGGAGACGAAGTCGTGATCGATTCGCCGATTTCCTCCGGGAAACGTGCGCGGCCGACCCCGACCGGCAGTTTCCATGTGCTGGAAAAGGACAAGGGCCATCATTCCAGTGTCTACGGCGACTTCCGCGACGGCGCGGGGCGCATCGTTAGGCGCGGGGTCAGCAGCCGGATCGATTCGGCGCCAAGCGGGACACATTTCGTGGGCGCGGAGATGACATGGTTTATGCGCCTGACCGACGACGGCGTCGGAATGCACGTTGGTTTTCTCCCCGGTTACGCCGCGTCGCACGGTTGCATCCGGATGCCCTCGGCCGCGGCCGAGATGTTCTTTAACCACGTCAAGGTCGGGACGCCTGTCGTCGTCGCGGACTGATCGTTAGGCACGAGATGTAGCGCGGGTCTCCGACCCACGTCGCTCGAGATTCGCGGGTCGGAGACCCGCGCTACAGCCGACCGCGCAAAAGAGTCAGCGCGTTCTGCGCGACGAGCTGCTTGAAGGTCTCGCGATCGGTCGGGAAAAAGAAATGCCTAACGAGCGTCTCGCCCCCGGCGGCGAGCGCGATGTAGGCGGTGCCGACCGGTTTCGTCTCGCTCCCGCCACCGGGTCCGGCGATCCCGGTGGTCGCGAGCGCGTAGGTGCTGCCGGCTTTCTCCCGCGCCCCTTCGGCCATCGCCCGCGCGACCGCGGCACTGACGGCGCCGTGCTCCGCGATCGCCGCGGCCTCGACCCCGAGGAGCGCCGTCTTCGCTTCATTCGCATAAGTCACCCAGCCCGCTAAAAACACCGCGGAGGCTCCGGGAACATTGGTCAACCGATGCGCGAGAAATCCCCCGGTGCAGGATTCGGCGACCGCCAGGGTAGCCCGCGCCTCGGTCAGTTGCCTAACGATGACCGCTTCCAGACTTTCGCTGCTCGTGGAAAAAATCGACGCGGCCAGCTTCCCGCGAATGATCGCGTCCGCCTGCTTGAGAATCTCCGGCGCCGCGATCACCCGCAGATCGACTTCGCCCATGCGCGCGCAATAGCCGAGCTCGAGCCCGGGGAGCGCGAGCAGTTCCGCGCCGACCGCTTCCTCGACATACGACTCCCCCATCCCGGCGATCCGGTATCCGCGATAACCAAACGGACGCTCCGGGCGCACGATCTCCCGGAGGATCGGCACGACGAACTTCAGGAACATTGGCTGCAACTCCCGCGGCGGCCCGGGAAGCAAAAACAAATGAGGCGAGCGGCCGGTCGACGTCTCCCGCGCCGCGAGATAAAGCCCGGGGGCAGTTCCGTTTTCGTTAGGCAAAACCTGCGCCCCGGCCGGCACCATCGCCTGGCGCAGGATCCGGTCGGTCAGACGAATCCTACGTTTCTGCAGCCTCTCGGTGATGAGCTTTTCCAGAGCGGCGTCCGGGGCCAGCTCCAGTCCCAGCATTTCGGCCGTGATCTCGCGGGTGATGTCGTCGGTCGTTGGGCCGAGGCCACCGGTGAGGAAAATGATTTCCGCGGTTGCGAAATTTTCCTCGAGCACGTCGCGGATGGAAAGGCCGTCGGGCACGGCAAGCTGCTTCTCGATCCGCAAGCCCAGGGGAAAGACCTCCTGCGCGATGAAAGTGAGATGCGTGTTCAGCACGTCACCGAGCAAAATCTCGGTGCCGGTATTGATGACGACGGCGCGCACCGGGAACGAGGCGGAATCGCCTACCTAATCAGGCCGCGTCCTTGTCCTGCTTCTTGCGAATCAGCGGGACTTTTTTGCCGTCGACGACCGCGCGATTGATCGTGACCTCGGCGATGTCTTCGCGGCTCGGCACTTCATACATGATGTCGAGCATGATGCGCTCGAGCATGGAGCGGAGCGCGCGCGCCCCCGTGCCCTTGGTCACGGCTTGCGCGGCAAGCGCTTTCAACGCGTCCTTCGTCACGGTCAGGCGTACGCCCTCCATCGCGAAGAGTTTCGTGTACTGCTTGATCATCGCGTTCTTCGTGTCGGTGAGGATCTGCACCATCTCTTCCTCAGTCAGCGCATCAAGCGCGCTAAGCACGGGGAGACGGCCGATGAACTCGGGAATCATCCCGAAGCCGAGCAGGTCTTCCGGCTCGACGTGGCGAATCGATTCGCGGCGTTGGGTGTCCTCGACCTCGAGCGTCGGACTGCTAAACCCCATCGTTTTATTCCCGATGCGTTTCTGCACGATCTTATCGAGGCCAACGAAGGCGCCGCCGCAGATGAACAAAATTTTCTCCGTGTTCACCTGGATGTATTCCTGGTGCGGATGCTTCCGGCCACCCTGCGGCGGGACGTTGCAGGTGCTGCCCTCGAGAATTTTCAGGAGCGCCTGTTGCACGCCTTCGCCGGAGACGTCGCGGGTGATCGAGACGTTGTCTGTCTTGCGCCCGATCTTGTCGATCTCGTCGATGTAAACGATCCCGATCTCCGCGCGCTTCACGTCGTAGTCGGCGTTCTGGAGCAGACGCAGGATGATGTTTTCCACATCTTCGCCGACGTAGCCGGCTTCGGTCAGCGTGGTCGCGTCAGCGATGCAAAACGGGACATCGAGAATTTTCGCGAGCGTTTTGGCGAGCAACGTCTTACCCGAACCGGTCGGCCCAATGAGCAGGATGTTGCTTTTTTCGATCTCGACATCGGCAAAGGGATCAGGCTGAAACGCCGAGGAATCGCCCGGGGTGCTCGTCTGCAGGACCCGCTTGAAATGATTGTGCACCGCAACCGAAAGCGTCTTCTTCGCGACCTCCTGACCGATCACATATTGATCGAGCGAACGCCGGATATCGACCGGCTTCGGGACCCGGATGTTCGACGATTGCCGGCGGGCGTCTTCGTTCAGCTCCTTATCGAGGATGCTTTTGCAGACGTTGATGCAACTGTCGCAGATGTAGACGCCGGGACCGGCGATGAGTTTGCGCACCTCCGCGTGGCTTTTGCCACAGAAGGAGCACATCGTGAGGTTCGAGGCGCGTGCCATAATTCGGCTGCCTGTTGAGCAGGTCCTATTCCTCGATCTTCTGCGGAAGAGCGGCTTCCGCGACCGCAGTGGAACGGTCGGTGAGCGCCTTGTCGCCCGCGCCGTCGAGGAGTTTTGTCTCTTTGCGAGATTTGATCACTTCATCGACGAGGCCGTAGTCCTTCGCCTCTGCGGCGTTCATGTAATAATCGCGATCCGAATCGTGGAGCACCTTCTCTTCGGGCCTGCCGGTGTGCTGCGAGAGAATGCGGATGAGCCGCTTCTTCAGCTTGAACATGTATTCCACCGTCCGCTCGACGTCGCTCGCCTGGCCCTGCGCGCCGCCGGAGACCTGGTGAATCATGATATCGGAATTCGGGAGCGCGAAGCGTTTTCCCTTCGTGCCCGCGGCGAGCAGGACCGCGCCCATGCTCGCCGCCATGCCGAGGCAGTAAGTGGTCACGTCGCAAGTGAGGAATTGCATCGTGTCGTAAATCGCCAGCCCCGCGGTGACCGAACCGCCGGGCGAGTTGATGTAAAGATTGATGTCCTTTTTCCCGTCTTCCATCTGCAGGAAAAGGAGCTGCGCGATGATCAGGTTTGCGATGTGATCATCGATCGGCGTCCCGAGAAAAACGATCCGATCCTTGAGCAGCCGCGAGTAGATGTCGTAGCTGCGTTCACCCCGGCCGGTCTGCTCCACCACCATCGGGATCAGGACACCTTGAGAGTAATTTTTGCTGTCGAAATTGGTCATTGGTTATTCGGAAATTTGGTCGGCCGGAGCCGTTTGCGGCACGCCATCGACGGTAGCATTCGACCCTAGGAACGCAATCGTCTTGGCCAGCAGAACCTGCTCAATCAGACTGTTCATTCCGTCATATTGTTCGATCTCCGCGCGGATTTTTTCCGGGGTCGTATTCGCATGCATCGCCTGGTGGCGAATGCGCTCGTCGATGTCTGCGCGAGTGACCTGGAGCTTCTCTTTCTCGGCGATGCGATGCAGGATAAAATTGGTTTTTAACCGATGCGCAGCGAGTCCACCGGCCGCTTCGATCAGCTCTTTTTCCTTCTCTTTCAGGGCGTCATCCGGCACCCCGCGTTCGCGGTTGCGCTGCACCAGTTCGGAAAGGGCGCTGCGGGTTTCCTGCTTCAGGATTTCCGGCGGCAGCTCAAACTGGATCAGGTCATTAAGGAACTTCACGACCTGCTGTTCGCGCGCGCTTTCCACTTGATGCTCCTTGTCGTGCTCGATCTGATGCTCGAGCGCGTGGCGCAGATCGGCGAGTGATTTTTCCGGCATCCATTTCGCGGCAAAGGCATCGTCGAGCGGCGGCAGAACCCGCTGTTTGATCTCCAGCAACGTGACCGCGTATTCGGCGGTTTTGCCGGCCACTTCCGCGGCCGGGAAATCGGCCGGAAACATCACCGGGATCGTGCGTGACTCGTTAGGCTTCTGTCCGATCATGCCCTCGACGAAACCGGGAAGAAAATTATCCGGGGCCACGCGGAGCCAGAATTTTTTGCCGCCCTGCAAATTCTTGCTCACGGCCGGCGCTATTTCGCTGATCGGTTTCCCGTCAATCGAGCCTTCGAAATCGATCACCGCGAAATCTTCCAGCGCGACGCCGCGCGCTTCCGGCAGATCGACAAAATCCGCCGACTGCTCGCGCAACCGCTCCACCGCCGCATCGATTTCCGCCTCCGTCACTTCGAGGCTCGGCAGTTGCAGCGGGATGCCCTTGTATTCTGGGAGCTCGAATTCCGGCGCGGTCACCACCGTGGCGCGGAAACGCATCGAGCGATCTTCGCCAAATTCCACCTCCTCCAGGTTCGTTAGGCTAACGACCCGGAGCTGCTTCTCCGCGATCGCCGCGTGGTAGCTTTTGGAGACGAGCTTCTTGGTCAGCTCGTCCTGGATGTCCTTACGAAACTTCGACTCGATGATCCGCTTCGGCGCTTTCCCCGGACGATAACCCGGAATCCGGGCCTGCTTGGCAAAGCTGCTCGCGATCGCGTCCCACTCCTGCGTCACCTCTTCGGGAGGCAATTCGATGTTCAGGGTAGCGACGCAATGCGGTTGGTTTTCGACTTCGACCTTCATGGAGCGCCCACTTTAAGGGCACGCGGAATCCTGCGCAAACCGACCCCCTATAGCGCGCGCTGGCCGTTCACAAAAACGGAGTGGACCAGCGGCAGCCCAAACCAGTAGGCGATTTCGCGGTAGTCCTCGCACTCCCAAACCACGAAATCCGCCCGTTTCCCTCCTTCGAGAGATCCGATCTTATCGCCCCGCCCGAGGCTGTACGCGGCGTTGATGGTCGCGGCCGTGATCCCTTCCGCCGGTGTCATCTTCATCTGCGTGGCCGCGAGCGAGAGGACCATCGGGATCGACGGCGTCGGCGAAGAGCCGGGATTAAAATCCGTCGCCAGCACCACGGCGAGACCGGCCTCGATCATCGCACGCGCTTTCGGATAACGCGTTTTGCCGAGCGCATAAACCGAGGCGGGCAGCAGCACCGGTTGCACAGCTGCCTCCGCGAGCGCGGCAATCTCCGCGTCGTTGGTCTGCTCGAGATGATCCGCGGTCGCCGCGCCCAGCCGGGCCGCGAGGAAGGCGCCACCCGAATTCGTGAGCTGGTCGACATGCATCCGCAGCCGCAGACCCAACTCCTGCGCCGCCCGCAGAATGCGCTCCGAATCCGCGAGATCGAAGTAACCACGCTCGCAAAAAATGTCGCAATACTCGGCAAGCCCTTCCTCGGCCACGGCCGGCAGCATTTCGTGAATGACGAGCGCGACGTACTGCTCCGGCGCGCTGGCAAACTCCTCCGGCACCGCGTGCGCGCCGAGAAAAGTCGGAACGAACTCCAGCGCCGTCGTCGCGTTCAACTGCCTAACGACCCGCAGCATCTTCAACTCCTCGTCGAGCGAAAGCCCGTAACCGGACTTCGCCTCGACCGTGGTCGTGCCGCAGCGCAAAAACCATTGCGCTCGATCCTGCGCGAGAGCGAGGAGCTCGGCTTCACTCGCCGCCCGGGTTTTGCGGACCGTCGAACGAATCCCGCCGCCGCTCGCCGCGATCTCTTCATAGGTCGCACCTCCGGCGCGCAGCTCGAATTCATCGACCCGGTTCCCCCCGAAAACCGGATGCGCATGTGCATCGACGAATCCTGGGAGCACCGCGCGGCCGCTCGCATCGACCACTTCGATGTCGTTAGGCAATTCGCTTTCGATCTCCTTCGAACGGCCCACCTTCTCGATCACG
The DNA here is from genome assembly GCA_038240025.1 of Chthoniobacterales bacterium. Classification (GTDB taxonomy): domain Bacteria; phylum Verrucomicrobiota; class Verrucomicrobiia; order Chthoniobacterales; family UBA10450; genus Palsa-1392. The sequence goes on along the minus strand of JBBSED010000002.1, from coordinate 5,309 downwards.
CCATCTCGCACGAGCATGCCCCCATCTTCGATGATCGCCAGTTCGCGCATCGCCGCGCCCACCCGCGGACTCGCCGGCCCCGCCAGCGTGACGAGCTGCGCAGCATGGAGCACGGCGATGGAACCCATGGCATCAATCAACCGTCATCCCGCGCGAAGTCGAGCCGAAGCCGTTGCCTTCCTCTGCTCTAGCGTATTCTGAATCTCTTGCTTAGGATTCCGAAACGTGGAACAAAGGAAGGGTGAAAACCACTGTCGATATTCCTGAGAAGACTCTCAGGGAAGCAATGAAATTCGCTAAAGCCAAAACCAAGCGCGCCGCCATCCTCGCCGCCCTCGAAGAGTTCAATCGCAAGCGGCATATGGCCGGGTTGATCAAACACTCCGGCACCTTCACTACCCTGATGACCAACGACGAGATCGAAGGGATGGAATTGGAGCGCATGAAATCGTGGACTCGTCCCGAGAAACGTCCGCGCAAGAAATGACCCTTATCGACACCGCGTCCTGGGTCGAACAACTCCGGGCGACCGGTAATCCCGTCGTCCGGCTGCGCGTCGAACAACTGCTGGGAAGCGGACAGGCCGCCTGGTGCGCCATCGTTAGGCTCGAACTTTGGGCGGGGGTAGGTGGCGACCGGGAGCGGCAGATCTTGCGAACGTACGAAAATCATATCCCTGAGCTCGAAATCACCGACGAAGTCTGGGAAGAAGCCTGCGAGTTGGCGAGCCGCTGCCGTAAAGCCGGGAAAACCGCTCCCGCTTCCGACCTCCTCATCGCCGCCTGCGCGCGCCACCACCGCGTCCCGGTCGAAACGGCCGACTCGCATTTCGATTTCCTGATGAATCTCTAAACGTGGGCGGGATGCGGTTTAACTGATTTTGCTCTCGACCACTTCGCTGATTTTCTCGAACGCCGCTTCGGACTCGTCGCTGATTTCGTGCACCCGATGACCGAGGGCGGATTTCGCCGCTTCGTCTTTTAGGCCCGAGAGATTGATCAGCACATTCAACCCCGCACCCTCGATGCAGCCGCGCGTCGCGATCAGCCCGACACCGACGTCCGAAATCGAAGCCGGATTCCCCTGCTCCGCCATCGCCTGCAAAAGCGGATAACTTTTCAGTGCCGTCTCCATCACGCGGAGCGGAATCTCCGCCGCGTATTTGTTTGCCGCCTGGATCGCCCTCGAGCGAGCCGCCTTTTCCTCCGTGGAATCCTTCGGCAAAGCGAAAGCCGCCATCACCCGGTTGAACGCCGCGGTGTCTTCATCGACCAGCCGGAGCAGCTCATCTTTCAGCCCCTGCGCCTCCACCGCCCTCCCGCTGAAATATTCCCGCCGATCGTCCCAGCCGCGCTTGCCCGCGGAAAGGTTCGCGACCATTCCGCCTAACGACGCCCCGAGCGCGCCGAGCAGCGCGGCGACCGAGCCGCCCCCCGGCGCCGGCGAATCACTCAAGGTCTCGTTGCAGAACTGCCGCAGATTCATTTTCACGAGCGATCTTTTTGCCTCCCCGGCGATCTTCAGCTCGATCACCTTTTCGTTAGGCAGGAAAGGTTTCACCTCGCTCAAGCCCATCGAGCGAATCGCCAGATCGACCAACTCCTCCTCCGACGCGCCTTCGGACCAGCCTTGGCGCCGCAGAAAATATCGGCCTGCGTCGACGAGACATTTCTTCGGCAGCATCCCGACCACCTCGGAACCGGTTACGCGCAGCCCGCGTTTCGCCGCCGATTCCTCGCAGGCCGCGAAGGCCGCGTGCAGCGGGGTCTCGTCGATATTCGTCAAGTTCATCGAGACCTGCGCCATGCCGTATTCTTCGACGAACCAGCCGATCGCTTTCACGTGCTTCAACATTCCGGGAACGCGCTCCGGTTCGCCTTTGGCATCGAGCATTTTTTTGCCGGTCGGCGTGCCGTCCTGCGTTTTCACGCGACCGTTTTCACGCACGTCGAACGCCACCGAAGTCGCACGCCGCGTCGCCCTCGTGTTCAGGTTCACGTTGTAGGCGACGAGAAATTCCCGCGCCCCGATGACGGTCGCGCCGGACTTCTCTTTGAAAACTGCGGGCCCGAAATCCGGTTTCCACGCCGGCTCCTTGATCTTCTCGAAAAAGCCTTCGTATTCGCCCGCGCGAATTACCGAGAGATTCGCACGCGCCGGGCCCTTCGCCGCCTTTTCATAGAGGTAAACCGGGATTTTGAGTTCTTCGCCGACGCGTTTGCCTAACGATTCCGCGCAGGCGATCGCTTCCTCCCAGCTCACCTCGCTCACCGGAATGAACGGGCACACATCGGTCGCGCCCATCCGCGGATGCGCCCCCGTTTGCTTCCGCATGTCGATCAACTCGGCCGCTTTTTGAATCCCGCGAAAAGCCGCTTCCACCGCCGCCTCCGGTTCCCCGACGAACGTTACCACCGTTCGATTCGTGCTCGCGCCGGGATCGACATCGAGCAACGAAATACCCTCGACCGACTCGATCGCCGCGGTGATCTGCCGGATCACATTGAGATCGCGACCTTCCGAAAAGTTGGGAACACACTCGATGAGTTTTGGCATAGCGATCAGCCGAGATCGGAAATTTCTTGGAGCAGGATGGGCAAATGTTTTTCCACGACGCCCCACACCACCACATCGTCCACCGTGTCGTAGCCATGAATGATCCGATTCCGAAAATCCACGATGCTGCGCAACTCAGAAATGCGCGCGGCTGTGGTCCCATCGATCCGATCCAGACGGCTCAAAGGTTCGCCGATAATTTCGAATTCGCGCTCCACCGCCCACCGCAAAAATTCCGCGAGGGTTTTCCCGCCGATGTGTTGCAGGATGCTTAGCCCAGCCTCGCGCACGTCAAGCAGCAGCTTTTGCGTCGCCACGGTCATAGAGCAGTTGGCGGCCCGCCAGGACCGCTTCGCGAAAGTAGGGATTGCGGATCGAGCGCTCCGTTACGAGGTCGGCGGCACGACCGAATAAGTCCTCCAAAGCCCGGGCCAGACCAAGGTAATTGTCGGCGTATTCGACCGGCGGCTGCTCCTCAAGCGTGACCAGAAAATCAAGATCGCTATTCGCCGCGTCGAAATTCCCGTTCGCGGCCGAGCCAAAAACGTAAAGGCGTTCCACCCGAAAACGCCGACAGACGCCCGGGAGAGATTTTCGTATCAAACCTGTGTCTAAATCCATCGACCCCAGCCTAGTCTCCGCACTCACCTTGTCGAGTTCGTTAGTCGCGGGCGGCCGGCGTCATCGGAATATTTACCTCGTTGGTCTGCGCAAAATCGATCGCGGTGGAATAACCGGCGTCGACGTGGCGGATGATGCCCATCCCAGGGTCGCTCGTCAGCACCCGCTCGAGCCGGCGCGCGGCCGCTTCGGTCCCATCCGCGACCACGACCATGCCGGCGTGCTGCGAGTAGCCGATGCCGACGCCGCCGCCGTTGTGGATCGAGACCCAGCTCGCGCCGGCCGCGGTGTTGACCAGCGCGTTCAGCAGCGGCCAGTCGGCGATCGCATCGCTGCCGTCGAGCATCGCCTCGGTTTCGCGGAAAGGGGACGCGACGGAGCCGGTATCGAGGTGGTCACGACCGATCACAATCGGGGCGCTGATCTCCCCGCGCCTAACGAGTTCGTTGATCGCGACCCCGAATTTCGCCCGCTCGCCGTAGCCGAGCCAGCAGATGCGCGCGGGCAGGCCCTGAAAGTGGATCCGCTCCTGCGCAAGCTTCATCCAGCGTGCGAGAGTTTTGTTCTCCGGGAAAAGCTCGAGCGCGAGCTGGTCGGTCCGCGCGATGTCAGCGGGATCACCGCTCAAGGCCACCCAGCGGAACGGTCCTTTGCCCTCGCAAAAAAGCGGCCGGATGTATTCCGGGACGAAGCCGGGAATGTCGAAAGCGTTCGCGCAGCCGGCTTTTTTCGCCTGCGTCCGGAGGTTGTTACCGTAGTCGAAAGTGATCGCGCCCATTTTCTGCAACGCGAGCATCGCCTCGACATGATCGGCCATGGCCCGCATCGAACGCTCGACGTATTCGTCGGGATTCTTCGCGCGCAGCTCAAGTGCTCCGGTCAGCGACATTCCGTTAGGCACATAACCGTTCAGCGCGTCGTGCGCGCTGGTTTGATCCGTTAAGATATCGGGCACGATTCCGCGCCGAACCATTTCCGGAAGCACGTCGGCGCAGTTGCCGACCAATCCGACCGAGATCGCTTCGGGGCCTTTGAGCATCTCCAAAGCTTCGTCGAGCGAGTGCGCGATTTTATCGCAATAGCCGCTCTGCAGCCGCTTCTCGATCCGCGATGGATCGATCTCGATGCCCAAGCAACGGGCGCCCGCCATCGTGGCGGCGAGCGGCTGCGCGCCGCCCATCCCGCCGAGCCCGCCGGTCACGAGCAACTTCCCGCCTAACGATCCGCCGAAATGTCTCTCTCCCGCGGCCGCGAAAGTCTCGAACGTGCCTTGGACGATGCCCTGACTCCCGATATAGATCCACGAGCCCGCGGTCATCTGGCCGTACATCGTTAGGCCAAGTTTCTCCAGCCGGTTAAACTCCGGATAGTTCGACCATTGCCCCACGAGATTTGAGTTCGCGATCAGGACGCGGGGCGAGTCTTCGTGCGTGCGAAAAACGCCCACTGGCTTTCCGGATTGAATCAAGAGCGTCTCGTCATTCTCGAGCTCGCGCAGCGCCCGCACGATCGCGTCGAACGCTTCCCAACTCCGCGCGGCGCGCCCGGTCCCTCCGTAGACGATGAGCCGATCAGGGGCTTCGGCCACCTCGGGATCGAGGTTGTTCATGAGCATGCGGAGCACCGCTTCCTGCACCCAGCCTTTGCAACTGCGCTCCGTCCCGCGCGGCGCACGAACCGTCCGTTTCTCGCTCATAAAGCGTCCTCGTCGGCACTGTCGAAATCTCCGGCACGAATCGCCTCCGCCACCCGCGCGATATCGGGCGAGAGCGCCCGGTCCTCTTCGAGGCGCGGGATGAGGGCGCGCAAAGCGGCATGGGCTCGCTCCACACCCTGGCCGGCTTTGAGCGGACGGCGGAATTCCAAACCTTCAGCCGCCGCCAGCAGCTCAATCGCGAGCACGTTTTCCGCGTTCTCCACGATCGTGCGCAACTTCAGCGCGCCTGTCATCCCCATCGAGACATGGTCTTCCTTGCCGGCGGAGGTCGGGAGATTGTCGACGCTCGATGGATGCGAAAGCACTTTGGCTTCGCTCAGCAGCGCGACCGCGGCGACGTGCGCGATCATGAACCCGGACTGCATCCCGGGATGCTGCGCGAGGAAAGCCGGGAGGCCTTCGCTCAGATCGGGAT
>JBBSED010000001.1:0-266469 GCA_038240025.1 Chthoniobacterales bacterium | reverse complement strand
GCGGTCTGGCGCACATTTTTTTACCTGCCGTCGATCGTGCCCGCGGTCGCGTCGAGCATTCTCTGGATTTGGATTTTCAATCCGAACGCCGGATTGCTGAACGCGTTTCTGGCCAGCTTCGGGATTCACGGGCCGAACTGGCTCCAGGATGAAAACACCAGCAAACCGGCGCTGATCCTGATGGGCCTTTGGAGCGCGGGCGGGGGGATGATCATCTGGCTCGCGGGGTTGAAAGGGATCAGCGAGACCTACTACGAAGCTGCCGCGCTCGACGGCGCGAGCGCCTGGCAAAAGTTTCGGCACATCACGCTACCGCTGCTTTCGCCCTACGTTTTTTTTAACCTGATCATGGGGTTGATCGGGACGCTGCAGATCTTCACCCAGGCGTTCATCATGACGCAGGGCGGACCGGTCGATTCGACGCTCTTCTACGCCTACCATCTCTTTAACAGCGCGTTCCGTTTTCTGCAGATGGGCTACGCCTCGGCGCTCGGTTGGATCCTGTTCCTCGTCGTCTTCGGCCTTACCCTGGTGCAGCTAAAATTCTCCCACCGCTGGGTGCATTATGAAAGCGACTAACTTTAATCCTACACCTACTCCTACACTTACACCGTCTTACCTGAGGACCGGAGGTGTAGGTGTAGGTTCAAAGTTATTGGACTCTTGAAAGCGTTCCGCACTCTGCTGATCTACGCGCTCCTAATCGTCGGCTCGCTCGTTTTCATTTGGCCGTTTCTCTGGATGGCGGCGACCTCGACCAAACTCGATCGCGAGCTCTTCGGGGAGACTCTCCGGCTCCTCCCAGAAAGGCCGATTCCGCGTTTGCAATCGCCCTACGTCGACGATCGGTTGTTCGAAGATCTACAGGGGCCGCGGCTCAGGGAGGCCATCAGCCTGATCGAGCAGGAGCTGGCGCGGGCCGATTATCCTTGGCCTAACGACCTCGACCGCGCGGTGCTGCAAGAGCAGACCGCCCGCGGAATTTACGCGCGGCTTTTGAGCGTCGTGCCCGGGAGCGCGTGGGCCTTGCCTAACGAGAAGCTGCGGGCTGAGCTGAAGGCGCGGATCAACCCGGCGTTGATCGAGAGCGTGGCCGGGTCGCTCCGGCGCTCGGTCCAGCTCGGCGCCCTGCGGGTGCAATCCTACGACCAGGACGAGGACCTCCTCGTCCCGGCTGCGCAGGCCGCGACCGCGTGGAAGATCGAGGGCAACGCCGACGCGCAACTGGTCCCGGCCGGCTCGCCTAACGAGCCCTGTTCGGAGCTGCACTACGATTTTACCCGCGGCGACACCATCCGGTGGAGCCAGACTTTTCGGAGTACTTTCCCGCTCAGCCGGCTGCATCGCCTGCTCCTCTCGATGCGCTATGACGATACTTGGCACGGGCTGCAAGTGTCCGTGGAAAAAGAGGGCCGCCGCTTCACCGCGGCGCGGGCCCTGCCGCTCTCCGATCACGAATGGGTCGTCGATACCTGGCAGGAACCGGGACCGGACGATCGCCCAACCAAGGGCAAAACCTGGACCACGCTCGAGCTCGCCAGCCCGCGCCAGACCGTCGGGGTCTCGGCGCCTAACGAACTCAAAATCACCCTCGAACTCACCCGGAGCAGCCAGCTCCGCGCCTGGTGGTTTAAGGTGCAACGGAATTACTGGCTCACCTTCGATCAGATCCCGTTCTGGCGTTACGTCGGTACCAGTCTGTTTCTCGTCATCCTGAATCTCATCGGCACGCTCCTGAGTTGCTCGCTCGTGGCCTACAGTTTCGCGCGGCTGCAATGGCCGGGGCGCAATCTTTGTTTCGCGCTCCTCCTCGCAACCATGATGATCCCGGCGCAGGTGACGATGATCCCGCAGTTCCTGATCATGCAAAAGCTCGGCTGGTATAACACCCTCCAGCCCCTCTGGATCGCGAGCTTTGTCGCGCCCGCGTTTTACGTTTTTCTGCTCCGGCAATTTCTCAAGGGCATCCCGCGCGATCTCGAGGACGCCGCGCGCCTCGATGGCTGCGGGTTCCTCCGCATCTACTGGCACATCATGCTGCCACTCGTCAGGCCGACGCTCGCCGCGATCGCGATCTTCACCTTTCTCGCGACCTGGAACGAATTCATGGCGCCGCTGATTTATCTCGCGGATCAGCGCCTTTATCCGCTCTCCTTCGGGCTCTACGCCTTCCAGGTGCAGGTGACGAACCCGGGCACGGCCAAGGGCATGGGGATGGTTATGGCGGGTTCGCTCCTCATGACCTTGCCGGTGATCGCGATCTTCTTTTTCGCCCAGCGTTATTTCCTGCGCGGGGTCACGCTAACCGGGATGAAGGGTTAGCCCTTCTCGTTAGGCAAAAAGAAGGGTCGGAGCTTAGAAGCTGATCTGCGCGCCGACCGCGATGCTGGGCGAGAAGACGTTGTAGCTGCGGCCGCCGGCGTTGGAGTAATTGCCCACGAAGGCGAGCGAGGCGCCGATGGTCACGTATTTGTTCGGCGTCCAGCTGACCGCACTGCCGAGGCTGAGGTTGAAGTCGCGCCGGGAATCGTCGAGCGGGTCGTTGGTGTAGAACTGGTATTCCGGCCGAAGATAAGCCGAGATCTGCACCTTATCGATCGGGCTGTAAGCCGCCGCCGCGACCAGATAGGGCGCGGCCCGATCGAAGGCCGACGACTCGCCGTGCCGATCGTAAATGCCGCCGCTCAGGAGGAGCGAAACCGGCGTGTTCGGAATCAGCAGGTAATGATTCACGTTCACGTTGACAAGCCCGTAGCGGTAGAACTCACCGGCGGAACCGTGCGGCGCGTAGAGGCGGCTCAGGCCATAGGAACCGTTGATCCACCAAGTGTCGGCACGGTTGAGGTCAAACTTGAAATCGGCCTGCAAAGTCTGCGAGTCGAAGTCGAGGCGCGAGAAGCGGGTGTAGCGGAAAAAATTCTGCTCAAAAGTGAGCCGCGGCGTGAAGTTGCGCGTGGCATAGGGCACGATCGAAGCATCGAAACGCCCGTTCCAGAAAAACCCATCCTGCTCGCCGCTCTGGGCGAGGAAGGCGTTGGTCGTGTAGCTGAAACTCTGACTGGTGGAGAAGTTAAACATCTTTGGCCGCGGGGTGCGCGAGACCAGGTCGATGTCGCCCAGATTCGGATCGCTGATCCGGAACTGCGCGTTCGGCTCGGTGGTTTCGGTGCCGCCGCGATTCATCAGGTCTCCCTGAGTGGCGACCTGCGCCGCGGTCGCCTGGTCCTGCTGCGCGTGCAGCGGAGAGGCGAGTGCGAGCGAGAGACTGGCAACGGTGAGGGCAAGGCGGCGGGCAAGATGACGTGGAACCATGGGCAGGATGATCATGTTAAAATACTGAGTCTGAGAAGAGGATTATAGGTCGCCCGCGTCTAGCCGTGCGGCGGGAAGGTGACCGTCACATTCTGGCTGTTCTGGTTGTTGGAGAGAGTGCCGCTGATCGTCTGGGTTTGTCCGCCGTTGCTGACCGTGAGGGTGAAAGTATCGGAGCCGTTCGGGGTGAAGAAGCTCCGGCCGAAGAAGGTGTAGGCGCCCGCGCTGAGGGTGCCATTGACGGCGATGTTCTCGACTCGAATGTTAGGCTGCTGATCGATCGTGTCCCCGAGGTTGTCGTGATCGAGCATTGCGGTGGCGCGGCCGTTGTTGAAGGTCACGCTCGGGTTGGCGAAAAAGACTTCCTGGTTATCCGGCAGGATGAGATGGAGATCGAGATCGGCGGTGCTCGTCCAGACCAGTTGTCCGCGGATCACGCCGTCGCCGCCGACGGGCACGAAATCGCCGCCACCGCTACCGGTCGACGACTGCGACGAGGAGCGGGAGTTGACGCTGGCATCGAGCGAATTGTGATTCGAGTTCAAACCGACCCAGGCGAGGTTTGCGCGATTCACCGTGACGGTGTTCGCCTCGATGAAGCCACGGCGTTGGTCGGTCTGGTAATCAGCTACCGCGCGCTGGAGATCGCGCTGATTGAGCAGGTCGCCCTTGAAGCCGGTGATGAGCGGCGAAGTGCGCAGGAATTTCGGGATGTCGAACTGCACGATCGACGGCGGACGACCCGGCTGGGCGATCAGCATCTCACCCGCGCCTAACGAGAACTGGAAACTGTGGCCGTTGCCGCGGCCATCCTTCCAGGTCGAACTGCCGTGCAGCTTGCCCTCGAGCATGCCGAGCACGGTGGTGGCGTCGTCCGCATTCACCGGCGCCTTCTTATGCCCGGTGCCCTTGTGCGTGGTGGAAACGAAACCGGTCGATCCGGTGATCGCCGCCGTCACGGCGCCCGAGCGAATTTCGACTCGGCCGGAATTTGTCGGCTTCGAGAAGAGGACCGCGCCGCGTTCACAATCGAGCGAGCGCGCCTGAGCGTCGAAGGTGAAGATCGAATTCGCGCCGATGCGCGCGAGCGTGAGATCGGTGAACTCGAGTTCGGCGCGCGATTCCGTGCCGGTGCGGACGACGTTTTCATTCTGAATCACGGCGCCCTGCGAGACGGGATGAGGAGCACCGTTCAGATTCGGGGCAAGGGTAACGACGTTGAACTTTTGCCGCACCTTGGCCTGCGAAAGATCGGCCGCGCGTCCCGAAGCAACGCAAAACAGGAGAAGGAGAACCAGGCTCGCGACGACGCGAGCCGCTGCAGAATTTGCTCTTTTCATATATGTTGCGCGCATCACGGCGCTGATGAGTAAAAGAGTCAAGCAAGAAACCCCTGCCCAGCGCCCATCCCCTTTGCTAAGCACTGCTCTGTGAAATTGCGTCTCTCCCGGCCAGTGGTCCACGGCCTCATCTGCACGCTCCTGGCCGCCGCCGTGGCCGGACTCTACCGGCTCGAAGAAAAAGGCGTGGCCGGCCATAGCTTAACGAGTTGGGAATATCGCTTCCGCGACGCAATCACGGCTTCCGGCCGTTTCTTGCCGCCGGACCCGCGGCTGGCCTTCCTCGGGATCGACAGCAGCTCGGTAAACTTCTCGCAGTTTGATCTGCAAACCCTCTACGCAAATATTCCGGCGACCAGTCCGGAAGGGCACGCGCTGAATTTGATCGCCGGCGGCTGGCCCTGGTCGCGCGAAATCTATGCTCTGATCGCTGAGAGGCTGCTCGCCGCGGGCGTGCGCGGAGTGGTCTTCGATTTACTCCTGCCGAAGCCAGGCGTGGGCGATGACCTGCTCAAAGCCGCGATCGCGCGGCATCCCAACCAAATTGTCTTCGGCGCGAACTTCACCAACGATGTCGTTGGCCCCGGCCAGCAGACGCCGGTGCTCAACCCTCCGACCGATGCCGTCATGGCGAACGTCGGACCGGAGAATCCCGCGATCGGCTACGTTAATTTCTGGCCTGGATTTGACGGCATCATCCGGGCGGCGCGCTATCGCACCACCCTGGAATTACTCGAGGCCGAAAACCGCGGGATCAAGCTCGCGGTCCAGCCGACGGTCGCCTCCGATACCCCGACCGCCCTGGCTGCGCGCGGGGCCCGCTGGCTGACTGATTCCCGCCTAACGAATCCTTTTACCGAGCAACTTTTCCGGTTCAGCGGACCGCCGGGGACCTATGTCCCGGTGCCGGTATACCAGATTTTCCTCCCCAGCTATTGGCAGGGAAATTTCGGGAGCGGCGCCCTCCTGCGCGACAAGGTGGTGTTGGTGGGACCAACCGGAAACTGGGTGCACGACGAGCACCCCACGCCCTTCGGCTTCATGCCTGGCCCCGAGCTGCACATCCAATCGATGAATGCGCTCATCCACCACGCCTTCCTGCACGAATGGCCCGGCTGGTCCGTGTATCTGCTCATCTTCGGTGGCGGATTGCTCGCCTTCCTGATCACGGTCCTCATTGCGCGAATCTCTTTGCGCGTGGCGGCATTCGTTAGCCTGGCCGCGCTCTTCCTGCTCGCGGTGAAACTCGCCTACGACTATACCTCCATGGTCGTCCCGGGGATTCCGCCGGTCCTCGGCTTCGCCGTCAGCGGGCTCGCCTCTTTCATCTACGATTACACCCGGGAGAAACTCGAGAAGCTCCGCACCCGGCGCACCCTGGAGTCCTACGTGTCGAAAGAAGCCGCCCGCGACATTCTGGATAATCCCGCGAGCTTCCTCAACGCGCTCGGCGGTCAGCGCACGAAAGTCGCGCTGATCATGACCGATCTCCGCGGCTTCACCACGCTCTCCGAGCAGATGGATTCCCACCAGCTCGTGAAGCAACTCAACGAATATCTCACCCTCATGGTCGGCGACGTTTTCGCTTTCAAGGGCTCGGTCGATAAATTCATCGGCGACGCCGTGCTCGCGGTCTGGGGGAGCTTGAGCAGCGTGAACTCCGCCGAGGACGCGAAGAACGCGCTCAGGGCCGCGCTGCAAATGCAGGTGAGCCTCAAAAAACTCAACGACGCTTGGACCAAGCGCGGCCTGCTCAACTTCGCCATGGGCTGCGGCCTGAATTATGGTGAGGTGGTTTTCGGGAACATCGGTTCCGCGCAAAAAAAAGAGCTCACCGTGATCGGCGATACCGTGAACGTGACCGCGCGGCTCGAGGGCCTAACGAAGGATTACGGCTGCAACCTCCTCATGGGTGAAGCCGCGGCCGCGCTCGTGCGCGATGAATTTCGGTTGCAATACATCGACCGCGTGGCGGTGAAGGGAAAAAAGAAAGCGCTTAAGCTTTACACCGTCATCGGTGCAACCACGGACCCACTCGACCAGATCGTGCAGGATTGCCTCGGCCTGCACGAGGAAGCTTGCAAGGCCTATCGCGCGCGCAATTTCGACGAGGCGACCCGGAAATTTCAGCGCTGCCTCGAGCTCCGACCGGACGACAAACTCCCCGCGCTTTACCTAGAACGCTGCGAGACTTTCCGACAAAAGCCGCCGCCCGAAGAGTGGGAAGGCATCTGGGTCGCGGAGCACAAATAGCTCGCGCCCGCTTTCGTTAGGGGGCCTTGTCGGCCTCGACTTCGATCGTCACCCGCACGTCGTCGCCGACCACCGCGGTGCCTTCGACCGTCTTGCTCCAGGTCAGGCCGTAGTTCGCGCGCTTGATTGGGTCCGCCGTCACTTCCCAGCCGCTGATCGCGCGGTCGCCCAGCCCCTTCCCTTTGCCGAGGAATTTCGCATGCAAGGTGATCTCCTTCGTCACGCCGTGCATCGTCAGGTCGCCGACGATGTCGCCGCTTTCCGACCCAGTCTGCTTTACGCTCTTGCTCTTGAAAGTGATCGTCGGGAATTTCGCGACGTCGAAAAATTCGTCGCTCTTCAGGTGGCCGTCGCGCTTCTCGTTCCCCGTGTCGATGCTCTCGGTTTGGATGGTCGCCTTGACCGAGGACTTCTCTGGATGCTCGCTGTCGACATTGATCGTGCCCTCGAACTTCCCGAATTTGCCATCCACGTTGCTGAAGAAATGGCGGACCTTGAACGAGATCGAGGAATGCACCGGATCGATCTGGTAGGTTTCATCGGCGCGGGCCGCGACCGTCCGGCCGAGCGCGACGCCCACGAAGAGGAGCAAAGGCAGGAGTCTTTTCATCCGGAAGAATTGCGCTGGAAAAAAATTACGCCAGCGCTTTCAGCAAAGCCGCCCGCCCGCGAGGCATCCGACCGAAGAGCGTGGCCAGCGCCGCCGCCGGATCGCTTTTCAAGATCGCCGCGTCATGCACGCCGGCGAAGCGCGCCAGTTCCGCCTCGAAATGTTTCACCACCCGCGGCGTCGCGTCCTGCGAGTCAAGAAAACCGAAAGCCCGTTGCAGCAACCGAAAGATCTCCGGAGCGGGATGTTCCGGCTCGGTGCTCAACTCGATCCACTCGACGAAACTGGAAGCGGTCTGCATGCGCTGAAAGTGCTCGCGAATCCCGCCGAACGGATTGCGCAACACCACCTCGGTCAGCGTGTGGAGCGTGGTCTTGCGGCTGCGTTTGAGTCCGATCTCCGCCTCGAAAAAGAGATCGAGCTTCCCCGCAAACGGGCTCTTCGGCCGCCGCGCTCCGCGCGCCACGGTCTCGATGCAGCCTAACGATTCCGTGCACCAGGAGATAATCAGGCTGGTGTCGCTCAGCTTGCGTTTGCGCAGGAGGATTGCGTTGGTCGTTTCCATTTGTCGGCGGATAGTCCCCTTCTCGTTAGGCTCGCTGTTCGAGGGCAAAAGCCAAACCGTGATCTCGTCAAAAGTATAATAAAGCGCGACCTGCTTGCCTGGGACCGGAGCCATCGGCATGAACCAAACCTTCGGATTATCCGTGGGAGAGCTAAAGAAAGGATCGCGCGCCCGCAAGAATTCGGCGCCATCAACGTAGCGGTCGCCTTCGCTGGAGTCGGCGATGAGCCCGCTCAAAATGATCTCGCGAATGATTCCGGCCATGCGACGCCGGAGTCGTTAGGCGGCCGCCCGGGTCTTGCCCGCGAGCAATTTCGCCACGCGATCGGCCAGAGGATCACCGCGCGCCCGTTCCGCAGCCGTCGGCGACCGAAACCGAACGCGTTTCAAACCCTCAGGGATTTCCTCGCCAGAAGCTTTCGCCTGCCTCACCACAGCGGCGACGCGCGCACGGCGGTCCTTGGCGGTCTCGGCTTTACGCGGTGCAGACTTCAGGGGAGAAAAAAGTAGCCGTTGAACTGGCAGACGGTCAACGGCGTTAGCCGGCGAACTCAAACCCGGAGTCTACGGGGCTCGAACCCGCAACCTCCGCCGTGACAGGGCGGCGCTCTAACCAATTGAGCTAAGACTCCAAAAAGAGAACGCCACCGTAGGACGCCGCTCCGCCTGCCGCAATTGATTTTTGCCGCCTTTACACCGGCTCCGCCGCTCGCGAAATATCTGACTCGAGCGAAATGACGTAATCCACCTTGGGTTCACGCCGCCGACCGAATCTGCTCGTCGCTCTGCTTCGGCCGGCGCACGAATTCCACGAGACGGCTCAGACTTGGTTTGCCAGGAATCAACGGGCGGGCTGGGCGACCTGTCCCTTGACGCAAAGTTAGATTTGTCCGGGTCATCTCGAATCCTCTCTTTTCCCGGGACGCGGTCTCGCCCCCGGAAGCGAGCGAACGGCTCACGGCAAATCTCGGCTCCGCGCGCCATCGCTTTGTCTCCGCAAAGACGCAACGCGTTAGCGTGCACGCTGCAACATCAGTCGCGCCGTGAGATGCTTTGCATGCCGGAGAATGAATTTCTCAAAGTGGCGCCGGCCGACCTTTATGGGGCTACGTCGTCCCGTTGCATCGGACGCCATGCAAAAACGACCTCAACCCTTCCGGCAGCGGAGCGAGAAGCTCTGCCGCTCAGGCTCCCGTTCCGTGCAAACCCAGATTACCTCGCTTCTCGCTCGAGCCCCAGCTTTCGCTCAAGACCCACTCATACCGGTATCTGTCTAACGAAAAGGTCGCGATTACGGCAGCGACGTGCCGATTTGGCGTTTGACCGTTGTGGGAGTCCCGCCGGTCGATCATGCCGCTGGCATCGATATCCGCACGGAGTTTATCGAGTTCGTCGTCTGCCCCTGGTCGCTCTTTCGATTGCGGAGTCGGCGCTGGTCACTGAGCCATCGCCATTCACGTCACCGAGTAGGAGACCCATCGTGGCTTGGGCGATCGCTAAAGTGTTCGAAGCCCCGTCAGTCACATTGTTCAGCGTGACGGTAATGTATTGGGCGTTACAGGTGACGTTTCTCAAGTTCACGATGAAGCGGTGGGGATCGCTCCCGTCGATCATGCTGCTCTGCACGCTTCCGCAGCTTGTAGTCACACCGCCGACACTGGCGAGTGGATTGTTGAAAATAAATTGGAGCGTGAATTGGACTCTCGAACCACCGCTCCGATCTTCGACTCCTTGCGTGCCAGCGAGTGGCAAATCGACCTCAAAAGTTCCTTGTGTCCCATGCGCCTTCTGCGAAGTCGCGGTCGTAAGTTGCAACGCTGTTGCACAGTTGCCGTTGCGTGCCAGCGCGAAGTCGTCATCTTCGACGCTCGACGCAATCGCGGCGGCGACAATTCTGCCGTCGGGTTGCAGTGCGACGGCGCCTGCGCCTCCACTAACGCCGGAGCCGAAGCACCTTCAAGGCAAAGAAGAATAAGGCGACGACCGACTTGGTAATTGCCAACCGAGTCACAATCAACGACGCGAACCTGGACTTGAGAGGACAAACCCAGGGCAGCCTAACGAGCGGACTGAGGCTGACTCTCGTCAGCAACAAGGGCGCCAATCCTATCAGCGGCACCTTCCGCAACCTGCCCGACGGCGCGATCGTGAATGTGAACGGCAACAATCTTCAGGCAAGCTACGAACGCGGCGACGGTAAAGACCTCACTCTCACGGTCACGAATTGAGGATCCCCTGTGGGTAAGTCTTAGCTAGTTACTTGCGCCGCAAACGCGGGTCCGCTCCCTAGGTCTACCGGTGAGGGAGGATAAAGGTCTCGCGCGCCGCGGAGGATTCCAGAACTGCGGGGTCGTAGATTTTCGCGAGCAGCTCCTTTTGCAGCAGGTCGGGATGGAGCGCCACGAACTCCTCCCAGCCTTCGGACCCGCCATGCCCACGCCGCTCCGCGATGAGCGCGAGGAACGCGACCCTGATGGTCTCGTGATATTTCCCAGGAACACCGGCTTTGGCGGCCAACCGGCGAAGGCCTTTCGCCAGCCGGAAGAGCGCTTCCGGGAAGGTGCAGCGCTCGAGCAGCTCGTAGCTCATCCGCACATGCTCACGATGCGAGAACGTCGCCGGATCAGCCCGGCCGGCCTCGAAATCAGCCAGGGTGAGCGGCGTTTCGTCCTGCGTTTTCATGCAGGAAGTTCGCCGCGTTTAGCGCCGGGTCGCGCGCGACCAGAGGATGAAAAGGAGACCGAGCCCCGCGAGGATCGCCGTCGCGACCAGCCAGCTCCCGGTTTCCGGAATGTGCAGGAAGGTGGTGTCTTTGCGCACGCCCTGGGCCCAACCGAGGAGCAGACAAAGCACCGCGACGGCAAAAAACATGATACCGATGGCGAGCGTCGAGTCGCCGCGTTTGCTCGGGTACGAGGGATCGGGTGGTGGTGTCATAAGAAAGGAAGTGTGTGGGCCTGCGGGGTGGGCAGCCGCGCCAGCTTAGCCGCGATCACGCTGCTTTCAACGTTTTCAAAACGCGCCCTCGTTAGGCGCGGTCAGGCCGTAATGGACCTGCGCGCACTCCGGACAGACGCCATGGGTAAACTCCGCGGCCGAATGCTCCATGATGTAGGTCTCCAGTCGCGTCCAGTGTTTCTCCTCGTCGAGGATGCGTTTGCAATGCGCGCAAATCGGGATGAGCCCCTCGAGCTGCTTCACCCGGCGAGCGAGCTGCGCGTTTTGCTGCGCGACGCGCGCGACGAGGATCGCGAGCCCGACTAGGACGAGGCCGCGGATGACGCTGTTCAGGAGATCGGGCGCAAACGGCGAGCCCGACTTGCGGAGGAATTCGGCGCCAAAGCGCGCGGCGCTGAGAATAATCGCGATCCCGATCGCGTCGCGCCGCGCGCAATTCCACGCGGCGAGGATTACCGGGACAATGAAGAAAATCGGGAAGAGCAATTCCGGCCCGCAAAGGTAATCGGCGACCAGGATGACCGCGGAGAGCACATACCAACACCAGCGAGTACTCCACGGGGGCCTTTGAAAAAAGGTCGCGACCGACTCCGAAGTTGGGGCGGCGGTTATCACAGGGGTTACCAGCCGCAGCCTAGGGCCGGGCAGGTTTGCCAAACAAGCGCAAAAACAGATTCCTTTTGCGCGACGCAGAAGCGGCACAGGACGCCAAAAATCTAAAGATCTTGAACGGTGCAAAACTTGCGCACCCGCCGCGTCCCCCAAACACGTAAATATAGGTGCGCAATTTGTGAAATACTTGCTACTATCGGCGCTTCCTCGGCCGGCCCGCTTGCTCGTCTCGCTCTCGGTTGCCGCCATTCCTTGATGAAAAAAGCCGTCACCTCCGCTTCCGCCCTCTTCGCCTGTGCGCTTTTTTGCGCCGGGGTGGAGGAGGCACGGAGCGAGGCCATGCTCCAGTATTTTAATACCAACTGGAACGAAATCGCGCAGAAGATGCCGGAGCTGGCCGAAGCCGGTTACGACTCGCTCTGGCTGCCACCGCCGACCAAGGGCAGCGGCGGGCTCTCGGTCGGCTACGATCTCTGGGATCGGTTCGATCTCGGGAGCAAGGATCAGCGCGGATCGATTCGGACCCGCTACGGCACGGAGGCGGAACTGCTCCGGCTGATCGAGACCGCGCATCGTTTCGGGATTCGGATCTATCTCGACAATGTGATGAATCACAACGCGTTTGACGTGCCGGGCTACAGCGCTTCCACGCCGATCGATCTTTACCCGGGCTTCGTGCCGGAGGATTTCCACCTCAAGCTCACGCAGGACGGCTTCTATCGGAAATGGGACAACATCCGCGACTACAACGATGCCTGGCAGGTGCAGCATCTCGGTCTCGCCGACCTCATCGACATCGCGCAGGAACCGGGGACGACGAACGAAAACTTCGGCGCCACCGAGGGCTCGACCTTTCCGAAGATCAAGTTCGTGAGGCAGCCGAATAACCCGGAGTATTACTGCTTCAAGCCCGATGGCACTTACGTTGGCTTCGGTCCCGGGAACGGCATCACCACGCAGATGCTCGCGGATAACCCGGGCTTCTACAGTGAATACGTCGAGCAGTTTTTAAATCGCTCCGTGCGCTGGGAAATGGATCGCACGAAAGCGGACGGCCTGAGGCTCGATGCGGTGAAACATGTGCGCGGCGATTTCTTCGGTGCGGGCTTCGGCTCGGACAAGGACACGAACGACTACGGCTACCTCGGGCAGGCCCAGCGGCAGTTCAATCTCACCCGCGGTTTTAACAACGCGAAATTTAACACCCCGGGCACCGGCGATGGGTTCAACGTTAATCTGCGCGAGTCACTTTTCGATACCGAGAAACCGCGGCATAACGCGATGATGTTCGGCGAGCATCTGGGTGAGCCTCCCCCCTATTCCGATTACTTCAACGTCGGCATGCGCCTGGTCGATAACGTGCTGCGGAATAACCTGAACGGCATCCTCGGCAACCCGAGCGCGACTCTGACCGGGCTCGACCAAAGTGGCAGCTATGGCTTCGCCGCCAGCCTTGCCGTAGCCCACGCGCAGAGTCACGACAACGATTACTACACCGACCGTGACTTACAGCATGGCCTCTATCTTACCCGCGCCGGGATTGGCCTGATCTACACCGACGGCAACCATCAGGCGCAAACTCTCGGCCAGAGCGGCGGCGCCTTTCCCCGCCATGCGAACAGCAACTTCCTCGGGCAGTTCACCGACCCGAAAATCCCGAACCTCCTCTACATCCACAACCAGTTTGCCCGCGGTTATCAGGTCGGTCGCTTCGCCGATAACGACTTTGTGGCCTACGAGCGGATCGACAAACGCGAAAACGCCACGATGAGCGACGCCGACGGCACGACCTTGCTTTATCTGATGAACGATAACTCGGCCGCCGGACAAAGTCGCAGCGGCTGGAATATCAGCTTCGCTCATATCGCGGGCGGGAGTGACTCCTATCTCTATAACTACTCGACCTATGGCGGCGGCTTTTACACTTATGCCAGCAGCATCGTAAACGGCGGCGTGATCGTGCCGCCCGGCGGTTACTTCGCCTTTTCCTGGCGAAATCCGGAGGAATCAAAGCTTTGGTCGTTAGGCGGAGGCAAGCCCGTGACCATCCTGCAGGCGGGACTGCCGACCAGCTCGTTGACCTATCTGCGCAAGGATGGTCCAGATGGCGATCCGAACTTTAACCCTTACGGAGTCTTGGGCGCGGTTCCGGGGAGTTACTCGTATCCCTATACCATCCCGCGGGTCACGAATGCCACTGCCCTGACTTTTATCGCGCGCGCGGATGGCTCGGCGGAAAACATTCTCTTCGCGCTCGATGGCGGGGTGGATCTGAACGGGACCGGCGACAGCAACGACCCGATCGGCAAACGCGATCATCCGCCGGGACTGTCGACCGATGTTTTCTTGGGCTACGAGCAGCCGACTTTCATCGAGCGAGAAGGGCCGGAAAAATTCGCGGCAATCGACACCGCTCGCTGCACTTTCGGTTCCGCAGGCGCCGAGACCTACACGGTCGGCGCCGCGACCGTCAATGGCAGCGGCGCTAATCCGCAGGACGCCGCCGCAGCGACCTTCGTCTTCCACGATCCGACGGGCGGGTTCGGCACCTGGGGTGGCGTGCATCCCGCCACTCAGCTGGTCGATAACGGTTCCACCCTGCAGGTCTTCGCGAAGACGAACGGCGTCGGGAGCGGTTTCCGGATGTTTCTCTATTTCACCAATGACGGCTCCAATCCCGAAGGCGCCGGGGGCACTGGACTCGGCACAACCCAGGTCGCAGAGCTGCTTTACCAATCGCCTAACGAGAGTAACGGCGATAACTGGTGGGCCAACCGGGCCGCCCCCCGTCCGGCGGGCACGATCAAATACAAGCTCGGAATCTATAAGACTCTTCAGTCGAGCCAATTTCCTTCCGGCGCGACCGAGGCCGGGCGGAAGGTGAACATGCTTACGACCTTCGCGACCGCGCCCATCAACGCCACCATCGCGACGATTTTTCCGCACGCCGATTTCGGCGCGACCCAGACCGGACTGAGCGAAGGCTTCCACATCATTCGCGCGCGGGCTTTCCTGAATCGCGCGGGCCGTGCTTCGATCTACAACACCTTCCAGCAGACCTTCTACTACGACGCGCAAGCGCCGCAGGGTGAGATTAAGTTCCCGGCCGAGAACGACACCATCGGCGGCTCCGGATACGGAGTGGTGGTGCGGACCGATCCGAGCGTGACCGAGGTCTGGTATCACCTTGATGATGCCGACGCCTCGAACAACGACGCGAATACGCGCACCCAGGGCGGCAACGGCAACGGCTTCGAGCCTTTCACCGACACGAACAACAACGGGACCCGCGACAACGGCGAACCGTTTGAAGACCTGAACGCAAACGGTGTCTGGGACAGCAACCTCGCGACCACCTGGGCGCGCGCGACCGAAGTGACCCCGTCGCTCACAATTGCGAGCGCCTATCCGAAAGAGTGGCGCTTCAACTACAACAACATCCCGAGCGGCTCGACCGCGGCCCATATCCAGGTGCGGTTACGCGAGCTTTCCTCGGCGGAATTCAAGGACTTCTCGTTAGGCGACAGCGCCGGTCACTACACCACTCTGATCCGCAATGTGACCGCGAACGGCCCGGCGCAGAAGATGTTCGTCGCCTTCCCGCCGACGGACGGCACGGTCGTCGACTCGAGCTACGTGATGAAGGTCTGGTTCAGCAAGTCACTCGCCGATGGCACCACCACGGCGGAGCTGATCAGTCGCTTCCTGATCAAGCTCGCGAGCAGCGAATCCGGTTCGCCGGCGAACGGCGTGGCCCAGGATCGCGCTGGTTACTCGATCAACTACAACGTCACCTCGGACTATGACGAACTCGCCTTCACCCTGCCGAATCTTTACAATGACTTGCCGGATTTCCTGCACACGATCGACGTGACTTACACGCCGCCGGTTGGGGGCGTGCCGCTGGAAGCTTTCCGGTTGGTGAAGGCGAAGCCAGTTACAGTGATTAAGGACAACATCGTCACGCCGCCGGCGGTGGATCCGGATGGCCAGCTTTACATTATCAGCCTGCCCGACGTGGCGAATCCGACGGCCGATCAGCGAGCGGTGCCGATCCGGGTGGAGACCGATCAGGCGGCGACTAACGTCGTGATCACGTTCACCCAAGGAACTGGGAGCGTGACTTTGAACAGCGGCAGTCCGACGATCGTCGGCACGAGCCAGTTTTGGGATTTCACCTGGAACTCGGTGACTGCTGGTAACTTCACATTCATCGCGACCGCGACGACTCCGAGCGGGAATGCGACGGCTTCACGCAACGCCACAATCGTCTTCCGCCAGGTCGTGACTGATGACCCGGCCAAGCAAGACAAGGATGACGATGGACTTGGTCTCTACGGTCCGACCGCCGCGCCGATCGAGACCACGGCGATCCCGCTGCCGACGACGAACTCGGAGACCTGGGTCAACGGTGACGTCCACATCTGGGTCCTCTCCGGCAAGACCAACCCGCTCAGTCCGGACACGGATGGCGACGTGCTCTCGGATGGGCTTGAATCCGGTTGGGCGACTGCGGTGGGTGACACCGACACGACGACCGACACCAACGGCGACGGAGTGAAGAATTTCCAACCTGATCTCGACCCGCCGATCTACAACACAACCGATAACGCCAACCGGCCGACCGGTTATGAGTATTTCACCCAATGGCCCTATAACCTGAACAATTCGCGCACCGATCAGCTCGCTGGCTCGATGACCGACCCCACGCGAGCGGACACCGACGGCGATGCGCTGAATGATGGCTTCGAAGATCGCACCTTCCAGCTCGGCGGGACGACTTATCCGATCCTCCCGGTTTACAACGGCCGGGTGGACATCGGCGTGCCGGACAGCGGCGGCATCCTGCGCGTCATCGCGCATCCGCCGACGGTCTATAACACTTCCCGCGTCGATCGCGCGAAGGTCCTGGCCGTGGCCCCGAGTGCCGTCTGGCTCGAAACCGATCCGAACAATGCTGACACCGACAGCGACGGAGTGATCGACGGCAACGAAGACGCGAATCACAACGGGATCGTCGACCTCGCGGTGATCGATCGGAACCAAACCGACGCGAACGGCAACTTCGTCGTCCTCGCGACCTTCAACGATTTCACACAGATCTTCACCGTCACCGGTTCGGCTCCCGGTTCCACCGCGCAGACCTTTAAGTATTCCGACTTCTGCGCCACCTATGTCGAGCCGACGAACAGTCTGACCTACACTTCGGCGGCGCTCGACAAGGCGAAGCTCGACGCCATTTTCCGGCCGGGCGGTGCCGTCCGCGCCGACAAGCTCGATGTCGTCTGGCTCGAGACCGATCCGCGCCGCTACAGCACTTCGGGCGATGCGCTCCCCGATGGTTGGAAGCTGCAGCACAATCTCGATCCGTTCGATGACGGCATCGTCGGGCATTATAATCTGCGCACCGGCCAGGCGATCACGACCACGACCAACGGCGTGAACGGCGATCCGGACGGCGATGGCCTAACGAATCTAGAGGAGTTCCTGAACGGCACCGATCCGCAGCAGGCCGGCACTCCCCCGCCCCCGCCGCCCGGCGCGATCACGATCGGTCCGGGCGCGACGACTACGTTTGGTTTGGCGGTGAACAAGCATGAGTTCACCGACTGGGGATCGAACGATCTGATCGCGCTCGACGCCTACGACGGCGATGGCGGGAACTTTAACCAGGGCGACGTCTATCATGGCTACGACGGGTTCGATTCCTCGCGCGACATGGTCGCCTTTTACGCCCACGACGGTGGCGACACCACGACGGGCGGCGACGGCAATTTCTATTTCCGCGTCGATATGGCAGACCTGCAGGCCTATGCCGAACAGGGCCATCTCGACATCTACGTCGCAATCAACCTCGGCAATCCCGGCACCGGCGAATACAACCTGCCTGACCAGGTCGACACCGGCACGTCGCTCAAATGGCAGGTGGTGGTCGCTGCTTACCAGACCGATAAGGGGAATGTCTATGTCTGGGATAAGAATCACGCGACGCATTCCACCGCGATCGGCCAGGACTTGTCGCAGTTCGGTGTGACCACGCGCGACCAGAACAGCACCAATGGTTTCAAGAAGGCTTACTACAACTCCGACCTCGATGCGGTGGAGTTCTCGATCAGCCGTCAGGCGTTAAAGGACGCCGGCTGGAACGAGGATCCGAGCACTTTGCTCTATCAGGTCTTCACCACCCGCGACGGCACTCAGAACAGCCCGCAGGGCGCCGGCGATATCGGCGGCCGGAGCGACATCCGCGATTCCATCCGGAACGACGGCATCGCTTCCGATTACTACCGCGATCAGCCCAACATCAGCGGCGCCAACAGCGTGCTGAACAATTACATCGGGATCAACGCGGACAACGATCTCGGCAAAAGAGTTAAGGTCGTTAGTCTGATTCACGGCAACCAGGCGATTCAGCCCGGCAGCGTGATGCAGAAGCTGATCAACAACGGCGCCAGCGGCGGCTACTATCGCGCGCTCGATGCGCACCAGGCTTTCGACGTTCCGCTCACTCTGCACGTCACCCCGACCTTCGCCTCCGCGGTGCAGTGGGCGCGCTCCGCCAGCCTTGGCGCCGACGACGGCCCGGCCTTCAATAGCCGCATCGGCGCGATGATCGGCAACGGCGCGATCGACTTGTTAGGCAGCACTTTCTCGGATCATCTCCTGCCTTATTTCGACGACGCGTTTAATGCCGATAACCTCGGTTTAGCCCGCGATTTCCTGAGCAACATCTACGGCCACCTCCCCTCGCCCGACGTGCTCTGGACGCCGGAGCGCGTGTCCAGTTCCGCGGTGCTGCAGAAGATCGCGACCGCCGGTTACGGCTACAGCTTCGTGGATCAGATGCGCCATCTCACGAAGTGGTTCGGCCGGACTTCCGCACTGGGCGACGACGGTTATCGGATCAACCAGATAAACGGTGAAAACGTCTTCGTGATTAACGACAGCGCGAGCAGCTATCTCTTCCAGAGCGACGACAACGGCTCGCCCGTCCTCTCGCGCCAACTCCTCAGCCGCAAGGCCCGCGCCGCCACCCAGGATCAGGTCGTGATCTTCATGAACAGTTGGGAGGATTTCACCAACTCCACGAACGCGACCAACTACGACAAGAACCTGCGCTGGCTCGGGAGCCGGCCCTGGATCCAGCTCGTCACTCCGGACCAGATCGTGAATGGCGAAACCGGGACCGCCTTTGGGGTGCTCAATCGCGGAACCGGCTTGTCGTTAGGTAACGTAGCCAAAGATTACGTCGACCACGCGACCGAGGAGAATTACGACAATTGGTACAACGGCAGCGGGCTCGAAGAATCGTTGCGCGACAAGAAGTTCAATATTCGAACTGGCGTTCCCCTAACGACCACCTACGGAACCCAAGGGGTCAGCGGGCTGGCGAATTCCGCCTGGCAAGCCATCGCTGGCATCACCCCGGGGCCCGCGACCGTCGGCCTCGACACCCTCGCCCGCGCCGCGCTCCACGCTTCTGTTTTTGAGACGGCTTTCCACGACCAGACGAACAACGACCTCAGCAAATACAGCACCGGCGCCTACATCAATCCGGACACCGGTTTCCAGAGCCTCGCCGGCTTCGCCAAAGCCGCGCAGGCGCACACCCGCGATGCCGCGATCTTCGCGCGGGTGAACACCTGGTCGCAAGCGGCCGCCGCCGGCAGCTACAACAGTTCGTCGGTCGCCGAGCAGGCTGACGTCGATCTCGATGGCGAGAACGAATACCTGATCTACAACGACCGGCTCTTCACCATCTTCGAGCGGCTCGGTGGCCGGATGACTGCGGCCTGGCTGCGCGATATCAACACCGGCGTGGTCACGCAGGTTGCGGGCAACCTCTCCAGCTACGCCGGTTCCGAGAGCGAGGAGGAAGGCACGACTAACACCAGCCTCGGCGCGGTCGTGGCTTATCGGACCTCGAGTTTCAAGGATTGGTTCGCCAAGATCGACAACACCACCGGCAGCGGCGTTTCCTACACGAACAATCTCTACTCCGTGGTCCCGGCGGCGTCGGGCATCGGTTGGAAATTCACCAGCTCCGACGGCAAAATCGTGAAGACGATCACGCTCCCGGTCGGGAAAGGTCAGCTGACCGCGAACTACACGCTCACCGGCTACGTCCAGCTCTTCGTCCGCTTCGGCCTCGCGCCCGATCTGCTCGACCTGTTGCAGAACGGCCAGAAATATCTCGGCAGCCTAACGAGCGACCCGCAGGACGTGAACCTGTTCAACACCAACCCGAACCGGCAGGTCCGCGCTTATCTCCGCTTCAATGCGCCCGGCTTCAGCGGCGCGAGCTACAACTCCGCCGCCACCGATCGCGATGCCGACGCCATCTTCGACACCGTCGTCATGCGCAACCAGGCGCAGACGCAACAGGTGGAAATGCAGGGCGCGAGCGGGATGACATTTGCGATTGGCTTCGAGACCGGCGCGACTCTGAGCTACGACACCGACGGCGACGGTCTGCCCGATTCCTTCGAAAACCAGTACGGCCTGAACCCGAACGATCCGAACGGCAACAACGGCGCCAGCGGCGACCAGGACGGCGACGGCCTAACTAATCGTCAGGAATACATCCTCGGCACGAACCCGGTGGTCGCCGATGCGGCAAGCGCCAGCCTGGCGATCAACCGCACCTCGCCGACGACGGTCGCGCTCACTTTCCCGTCGGTTCGCGACCGGGTTTACAAGGTCTCCTACACCTCCAGCCTAACGAATCCCACCTGGACCCAGGCCGGCGCCAATCTCACCGGCACGGGCAGCCCCATCATCTACACCGACGACGGCAGCGACACCGGTTCCCCGCCGACCACGAGCACGCCGCGGTTCTACAGACTCGACGTCAGCCTCGTGCCCTAACGACTTCGTAAATGAAAACATCGCTTCGCCTTCTTGTCTTTATCCTCGGGCTCTGCGCGCTCGGCGCGCAGGCGCAGATGCTGGGTAATGCCTGGCACGTCCCGGTCAACACCGTCCCGAACAGCAGTTCCACGATGCGCTCGCCTTTGAGCGGCAGCGACGCCGGGGCGACGATCACGGTTTACAACGGCAATCAGTTCCAAGGCTCCGGCAATCCCGGGGACCAGAGTGGTGGGACGGTCTTCTACAAGTCAGGCACCGGCAGCTACCAGCCAGTCCCGCTCGGCTTTTTCACCCAAAGTGGGAACGATAAGTTCTGGGTCGCCAGCTTCACCGCGCCTTCCCCGGGTCCGGTCCAATATTATTTCCAAATCACTTACCAAGATCACCCCACGACCTATCTTTACGGCACTGACTCCGCGAGTAATGTCACCGCCGACTCGGCTTTCGCCGCCGCGCATCCTTACTCCGTCGATCTTAACCCAACGCTGACCGTGAACGGCGTCAGCGCGAACTACACCACCGAGCACGTTTACGTGGATGAAATTGCGGGGGACGCGGTTTCCTATTCGGTCGTCTTCAATCCAAACGCAGCCAATGTCGACCCGACCACGGTGCAGGTCTTCACCAACCTGAACCGACGCGATTACACGACCCTCGCCTACACCGACACGAGCGGGATCGCGACCGAGGAAGGGATCAATCCGCCGAACGGCGACGTTGTCGGCACGAACGACAGTCATTATTACAAAGCCTATGCGATGCCTGCGAGCGGCGGGCAGTACAGCCTGACTCTCGACGCCTCGAATGCCGGGCCGGCCCGCACCGGCGCTTATCGCCTGACGGCGCGTTATCGGCTCATCGGGAGCGGCACCTGGATTTACTACAGCTCCAACGGTCGCCGTGATCACGCGATTGTCGTCTCGCCAAAAGGCGCGCGGAACATCGATCTCTACGAGGCGAACGTGCTCAACATCAACGCCGGTGGCGATCAGATGGCGCAGCGGAGCACTTTCGCCGACCTACACGACAGCTCGAAACGCTGGAACTTGGATTACGTGAAGAACCTCGGTTGTAACTACCTGTGGTTTCAGCCGATTCACCCGAACGGCATCGATGGTCGACAGATCGATCCGAACACCGGTCAACCCTTCACCGTAGGTAGCCCGTATGCGGTGAAGAATTTCTTCAACATCATGGAGCTGATGGGACGCGATAACACCCGCCCGGGAGCGATGTCCGAGTTCCAAGGCTTCATGACGGCGGCCGATAGCGCGAGCGTCGGCGTGATGCTGGACGCGCCTTTCAATCACACTTCCTACGATGTCGAGTTGGCGAATCAGGGCGTGCAGTTAATCAAGCCGGGCGCTGATCCATTGACCCAGATCCGTTCCGCCGAGGCGCGCTTCTTTTCCCACGGCGATCTCTTTAACATCGCGAACAACAACTATTGCATCCGTGCCGCTAGTGCGGCGGACATCGCGCCGGCGCCAGACCGCAACGACTTCGGCAAGTTCGCCGACACCTTCGATATTTATTTTGGACAATACTCTGCGCTCGTCTGCCTGAACAACCAGGACAACGGAAATTACCTGAACGAAAACGACGTTTTCCAATACACCGACCCGGCGTGGAACAGCACCGACTTCATGAGCGGCGGCGTGAGCAACAACATCACCCGCAACGTCTGGCGCTACTTCGCGAGTTACATTCCGTATTGGCTCACGCAGTCCGGCCATCGCGGCTTCAACAGCACCGCCGCCGACGGCGACGCGGCGACCCGCCTCGCCCTCGACAGCGAAGGGATCGACGCCCTCCGCGCGGACTTCGGCCAGGGTCTTCCGCCGCAGGCGTGGGAGTACATCATCAACGTCGCGCGCAGTCATAAGTGGAATTTCGTTTTCATGACCGAGTCACTCGACGGTGGCGCGGTCACCTATCGTTCGGCGCGGCATTTCGACATTCTGAACGAGAACATCATCTTCCCCTTCCAGGCCGCCTCGCAGACCTCCGATTACCGCGGCATTTTCGACTCGCGCCGGAGCGCCTATGGGCAATCGCTCGTCCTCCTCAACTCGACTTCGCACGACGAAGCAAACTACGCCGATCCTTACCAGGCCCTGATTCGTTATGGCGTGAGCAACACGATCGATGGCGCGCCGATGATCTTCTACGGGCAGGAAAACGGCATCTCCCAGACCTTCGGCTTCAGCCATTACGAGGTGAACTTCGGGAAGTTTGTCCCGCACTTCAAAGTCTTCAACGACCTCGGCCCGATCCTCGGCAACCAGACCTACGGGTTGCAGCAGCTCTATCCGGACTACGCCGCGATGGGCCAGGCACGGCAATTCAGCAGCGCGCTGCGCAGCTCGAATCGCTATTACCTGAACCAGACCGATGGCAGCGTGCAGCAGAAGATTTTCTCGGTCGCGAAATACGATTCCGCCAACGCCTCGCCTGCGCAGACCGATTTGGTCTTCGGATTCATGAACTTGGATCGCGACAACAACCAGAGCGGGAATTTCAACGTCAACATCACCCAGAACGGCAGCAATCTTTTCGGGATCAAGCGCGGTCGCACCTACGACGTGAAGAACATCGCCGCCTACCTCGGGGTGCAGAACGATCGGAGGACACTCTTCCTAAACCGCAAATCCGGTGACCAGCTGCTCGACAACGGACTTTTTGTCGCGCTAAACAAGGTCCCGGCAGTCGATGCGGACTGGGGCACCGCGCCGTTCGAGGCGCAGTATCTCAAGCTTTACGACGTGACCGCTCCGACCGGCACTCCGGGCGTCGCAACTCCGCCTAACCTCTTCGGCTACGTCATCGGCAACACCGCGACCCTGCTCTGGACCGCTGCCGTTCCGGACAGCGAGGGCATAATCCCGTCGTATCGGGTCAGCGTCACTATTAACGGCATCACTACAGTTTATTACACCAACGCGACCAGTCTCTCCTTCGCCGTCACGCCGGGGCAAACTCTTAGCGTCACCGTGCAGGCGGTTAATCCTAACGACACCACCGTCGGCGGCGGCACCAGCAGTGTGGCGACAATCAAAGTGCTCGATCCCGCTGCTGACGACGACGGCGACGGCATGACGAACTCCGCCGAAGACGTGGCCGGCACGAATCCATTCAGCAGCACCTCGCTCCTCCGCATCACCGCGGTGGTTCGCACGACGCCGACGACCCTTTCCGTGACCTGGGATTCGGTCTCCGGGAAGACCTATCAACTCGAGACGGCAACCGCTCCAGGGGGCAGCTACACCTCGGTCGGATCACCGATGACCGCGACCACCTCGAGCACTTCCGAGACGGTCGCCGCCAGCACCCCGGCATTCTATCGCGTGCGGGTATTGCCTTAACGAGAAGCCTTCCCGTAGGCTCGGTTCGACATGCTCAGATCGCTCCTGTTTGGCACCTTCCTCGTTCTCGGCCTAACGACTCTCTCCGCCGCGCCGCCGCAGGCTTTCCCCGAGGATAAAGGCGTCGCCCTCGACGCCCTGAAACCCGCTCCCGCCTGGGCGGCGGAAGCGGTCTTCTATCAGATTTTCCCGACCCGCTTTCGCAACGGAGATTCGAAGAACGATCCGACGCGCGACGGTCTCGAGACGCCGATCATGGCGCCTAACGACTGGCAGATTTCCCCCTGGACCGCGGATTGGTATGCGCGCGCGGACTGGGAAAAAAAGATGGGCCCGGATTTCTACGACGGCGTCTTCGACCGGCGCTACGGTGGCGACCTCCAAGGCGTGCTCGAGAAGCTCGATTACTTAAAGGACCTTGGGGTCAACGCGCTCTATCTCAACCCGCTCTTCTACTCGCGCTCGCTGCACAAATACGACGGCAATTCCTACCACCATATCGATCCGAATTTCGGGCCCGATCCGAAGGCCGACTTCGCCTTGATGGAAAAGGAAACCGCCGAGCCGAAGACCTGGCAGTGGACCGCGGCGGACAAGCTTTTCCTTCAGGTGGTGAAGGAGGCGCATGCGCGCGGCTTGCGCGTGATCATCGACGGCGTCTTCAACCACACCGGGCGCGACTTCTTCGCCTTCAACGATCTGCGCCGGAAGCAGACTGATTCGCGTTACAAGGATTGGTATGTGGTGAGCAGTTTCGACAACCCCGAGACGAAACGAAACGAGTTCGTTTACAAGGGCTGGTGGGGGCACGCCACCCTCCCCGTGTTCGCCGCCTCCGCCGACGGCAAGGACATGGCGGCCGGGCCGAAGGAATACATCATGCAGGCAACGAAACGCTGGATGTTGCCGGACGGAAAAGACCCGTCGTTAGGCATCGACGGCTGGCGGCTCGACGTGGCGGATGAACGTCCGGCAAAGTTCTGGGCGGATTGGAACGCCTTCGTGCGGAGGTGCAATCCAGAGGCCTACACGACGGCGGAGATCTGGCACGATGCCGCGGCGCTGGTCAAGGACGGCGGTTTCTCCGCCGCGATGAACTACAATGCCTTCACCATCCCGGTGAAAGGCTACCTCGTGGATGACAACATCGGCCCGTCGAAATTCGTCAAGCTGACCGATGAACGGCGCGATCTTTTTCCGGCCCCGGTCGCCTACGTGATGCAAAACCTGATGGGCTCGCACGACACCGATCGGCTCGCCTCGATGATCGTGAATGGCGAGGGAACCCAATACGCCAACGGCGAGATCTCCTTCAACGAGAACGCCGACGCGCACTCCTCTAAGACGTACAAGATTCGCCGGCCTAACGACCGCGAGCGCGAGATTCAGCGGCTCGTCGTCCTCTTCCAGATGACTTATGTCGGCGCGCCGATGATTTACTACGGGGACGAAGCCGGGATGTGGGGCGGGCACGATCCCGACGACCGCATGCCGATGGTTTGGGCCGATCTGAAATACGATCCGCAGGCGATCGATCCGCGCGGCGGCGAGCGCAAACCGGATGACGTTAATTTTAACCAGCAGGTTTTCGATTTCTACAAAAGCGCCGTTGCGCTCCGGCGCGGACACGACGCCCTCAGCCACGGCGACTACAGCGTGATCGCGATTGATAACGACAAGGACACGCTTGCCTTCGTTAGGCGGAGCGAGAAGGAGAACCTGCTGGTGGTGCTCAACCGCGGCGCCACGGAGGCCTCGTTAGGTCTGAACTTCCCGCACCGCAACGCGCTGCCAATCTTCACCACTAAAGGCGAGGTCGCCGACGTTAAAGCGGAAGATTCTGGCAACGCGCTCGATCTTACTCTCCCGCCGTTGACTGGCGTAGTGCTTTCTTTCGAGTGAGTGGCCTGCTGGTGAATTCCGGGGAGCACAGGCCGCTGGCCTGTCGCCTTCGGCGGCTCGCCGAAGGCATTTTTGCTCGAAGAGCAACTGGTGGAGCGACGTGGCGCCGTTGCTTTTCACTCCCCCAAGGTTCGGGGCGAGCCGCCCCGAACGACAGGCCAGCGGCCTGTGCTCCCCAGACGGGGAGATTTGGCTTCATGCTGCTCGTGGTTTTTGCGCTCCTCTACGCGGCCTGCCAGCGCGCGCCGGACACGCGTGCGCACATTCGCATTTGGCACCAGAAGATCGGCAAGGAGCGCGACCTGTTCGAGCAACTCATTGGGCAATACAACGGCGCCCACCCCGATCGCGTGGTCGAGCCGCTCTACAAGGAAAACGAAGAACTCCGTAATCTCTACATTATCGCCGCCGTCGCGGGACAGGGGCCGGATCTAATCTACGGCCCGGCGGATAACGTCGGCGTGCTCGTGACCACGGAGACGATCCAACCGCTCGACCAGATTTTCGACGCGTCGTTTTTCCAGCGTTTCACCCCGCAGGGTCTGGTCGATTGGAAGGGTTCGCACTGGCTCGCGGCCGATCAGATCGGGAATCATCTCACGCTGGTTTATAACAAGGCGCTCGTCCCGAAACCGCCGGCCACGCTCGACGATCTGATCGCGATCGGTCAACGCCTAACGAGAGACGACAACCACGATGGCAGGATGGATGAGTACGGGCTGACCTGGAACTATCGCGAGCCATTTTTCTTCATCCCCTTCCTCACCGGTTTCGGCGGGTGGGTGATGGACGAGAACGGCAATCCGACGCTCGACAACGATCAGACTGTGCGCGCGATTCAGTTCGTGCTCGACCTCCGCGACAAATACAAAATCATCCCGAAGGAAGGTGACTACGAGATCGCGGACATGCTCTTCAAGGAGCAGCGCACGGCGATGATCATCAACGGTCCCTGGTCGTGGGGCGACTACGATGTGCCGGCGAAAAGCATGGTCGCGCCGTTGCCGTTTAACACCGAGACCGGACTCTGGTGCGAGCCGATGATTTCCGCCAAGGGCTATTCCGTGAACGCGAACGTGCAAGGCGCCCGGCTGGCCATGGTGCGCGACGTCGTCGCTTACCTCACGAGCGCGGAAGTGCAGGAAAAAATGGCCGTGCAGCTCGCAACCACGCCGGTCGACAAGACCGTCCTCGTCTCCCCGGCGATCCGGGGCAACCCCGCGCTCATGGCCTCGATGACGCAGATCACGCACGGCCGGCCGATGCCGATCCGCCCGCAGATGCGCCAAATCTGGGAGGGCATGCGCGGCCCGTATCAACTGGTGATGAACGGCGCGATCACCGCCCGGGAAGCGGCGCGCCGGATGCAGCGCGAGGCGGAAAAGAACATCGCCGACAGCAATCTCTAGCGCGGCGCCCGGGAACAGACACGGAACTCCCGCTGCTCCTCCCGGAGTAGATCCCACCGCACATGAAGCGCGGGCCGACCCCGGCAAATTGTCCAAGGCCGCCGATGGATGGCTGACGGACGCACTCGAATCGCGCCCGGATTCATCTGGATCATCCGCTCACTCAGATGGATCGCAATAATTTCCCTATGAAGCGCGCAGCACTCCATACGGATCGCGCAAAACCTCATATGCGGTGCAAGAAACCCCGTATTTGGTGCCGCGAATCCATCTGGATCGTGCCGCATCATCGATTGATCTTTTTCAATTTCATCCACATCGCGGAGCGCTTTGTCTGAGCACCCGCCGATTCATATAAAGCAGCGGACGAATGGCATGAAGCGCCGCCACTCGGCATGAGTTACCGCGCACTTCAGGCCTAACGCCGGCCGCTTCACCTGCTTCGCCGGTGATTCATGCCAATCGGGTCTGGGCCTTCTGGGAGGCGGCGGCGCGCACCGCAGAGGCGATTCCGGGTTTTCGGCTCCGGCCAGGCCGGGCCGGGCCGTGCATGAGCCGGCTTTCCGTCAGCGGCGTAAACTATTTGGCTAAACCTCCAACACTTCGCACGCCCACTGCTATAAAAGGGATAGTTCTGGGGGGAACAAGGCCCGCGTCACTTCTGGGGGAAGTGGCACGGGCCAACTCCTTTTTTAGCCCCGGCGAAAACAAGGTTGCGCCGGCGGGCCCCCGCTCCCAACGTCTTGCCCGATGCGCGGCAGCGACCTTCGAGCCCGGCTCTTCATTACCCTCCTGCTCGCGCCGGCGTTGCTCGTCATCCTCGCGGTCGTCCTCTTCCCGTTTCTCTTCAACGTTCTCCTCTCGTTTTCGAACGCGAACATCTATCACATCCGCGATTGGCGGCTGATCGGCTTCGCCCAGTACGTGTCCGTTTTTCAGCAGCAGCTCTTCTGGTCGATCCTCGGCAAGACGGTCATCTGGACTTTGGTGAACATCGTTTTCCATGTCACGATCGGCGTCTTCCTTGCGGTCGTGCTGCACCAGAAATTCATCCGCGGCAAAGCCGCCTGGCGCGTCCTGCTCATTCTCCCGTGGGCGCTCCCGCAATACATCACCGCGCTCACCTGGCGTGGGATGTTCAACTACGAATACGGCGCGGTGAATTTGCTGATCACGAAATATCTTCACCTCTCGCCGGTGCAATGGCTGACCTCGCCGTTTGAGGCTTTCCTTGCGGTCATCATCACGAACATCTGGCTCGGGTTTCCCTTCATGATGGTGATCGCGCTCGGCGGTTTGCAGTCGATCCCGGACGAACTCTACGAGGCGGCGGATGTCGATGGCGCGTCGCAGTGGTTTCAGTTTTGGAACATCACCGCGCCGTTGCTCCGGCCGGTCATGATCCCGGCGATCACGCTCGGGATCGTCTGGACGTTTAATAACATCAACGTCGTCTGGCTGGTCTCGAATATGGGCGAGCCGGCGGACTCGACCCACATCCTCGTCTCCTATGTTTATAAGGCGGCCTTCAGCATGTATCGCTTCGGCTGGGCCGCCGCGCTTTCGGTCGTGATCTTCGCGATCCTCTTCATTTTCGCGCAGGTTTTCCTGAAGAAGACGAGCGCGACCGAGCCGGTTTACTGAGCGCCCGGGTGCCGGTCCGCGGCCCGTAATAACAGGCTCGACTTCCCCACCCGTCCGGTCACAACATCGCGGCCGGAGGATCAAAGTTATGCGTATTTTTCTGGCAGCTCTTCTCGGCGGCGTCGCCATGTTCATCTGGTCGGCGATCGCGCACATGGCGCTCCCGTTAGGCGAAGCCGGGGTGCGGGACGTGCCCAGCGCCGCCGTGCTCGACGGCCTGCAGAGCAATCTCGGCGACCAGGCGGGTCTCTACGTTCTCCCCGGTTTCGGACTCGGTCCCGACGCGACGAGCGCGCAAAAGCGCGAGGCGATGCAGCATCTCGATCAGCGCGTGGCCAAGTATCCGTCGGGGCTGCTAATGTATTTTCCGGCCGGCGGGCGGCCGCTGACGATGGGTCGCTACCTCGGGGTCGAGTTCGCGACGGAATTCCTCGAGTCGCTCCTCGTGGTCCTGCTCCTCGTCTGCACCCGACTCGTGACCTTCGGCGCGCGTCTCGGGTTCGTGACGGTCGCCGGCGTGCTCGCGGCGATCGCGACCAATATCTCGTACTGGAATTGGTACGGCTTCCCCGCGGTTTACACCGCCGCCTACATCTTCATGCAGGTCGTCGGCTTCTTCCTCGCCGGCATCGCGATCGCGCTGGTGCTGAAGAATCGCGGGACCGCGTAGTTACTTCTCTTGAGCAGCTTCGTACTGCCGATTCTTGAGCGCGTAGACGACGAAACAAATTCCGCCCACGATCAGCAATCCCGAAAGCGTCTGCCCGCGGGTGAACGGACCAGTCAGTGGCGCATCCGGTTCGCGAAAATATTCAACCACGATCCTCACGAACGCGTAGAGGAGGAGGAACAGCCCCGCCAGCATCCCGCGGGGTTGTCGCGTGCGCAGGCGGAGAAACCAGAGACAGGTAAACAGAAAAGCGCCTTCGAGCAGTGCTTCGTAGATCTGCGACGGATGGCGCGGTGTGAGCAGCCGGTGCAGCATTGATTGCAGACCCGCGTCGGTGCGCGCCTGCACGATGACCGCATCGAGGCCAGCAATCCCGGGACGAATCGCCTGCGCCGCCGCGAGTGTTTTCTCGCCCAACGCCGGGAGATCGAGCGCTTCCTTCGGGAACTGCATCGCCCACGGCACGGTGGCCGGCCGCCCATACAGCTCGCCATTGATGAAATTCGCGCAGCGACCGAAGAGGAGTCCAAGCGGCGCGGAGATGGCGATGTTATCGGCCAGGCTCAGCCAGGAAATCCGCTGCGCGCGCGCGTAGTAGAAAGTCGCGAGCGTCAGACCGATCATCCCGCCGTGGCTCGACATCCCGCCGTCCCAGACGCGAAAGATAAAAAGCGGATCGGTCAGAAGCTGGTGCGGACGATAAAAAATCACGAAGCCGAGCCGGCCGCCGGCGAGCACGCCTAACGACGCCAGTGCGATGAAATCCCCCACCTTCGCCGCGGGCAGCGCGCAGTAGCGATGCCGGGCCAGCCAATGCAACAGAAGGAAACCAGCGAAGAAGGCGAGTAGATACGAGAACCCGTACCAACGAATCCCGAAGTTCGGCCCGAATTTGACCATGAACGGACTGAAGTTATCCAAGTAGGAGGCGATCAAGAGGGTCAGCCTAGATGAGCCGGCGCACGATGCGGAGAAGAAACATTCAGACAAAATCGCTCCTCCTGATCGGCGCCCTTTGCCTCGCTGGCGGGCCGACGCATGCGGCGGAGCTGGATCCCGCCGCGCTCCGGAAAGCGGCCGATTATTCCGCCCGCCATCGCGGGCTATCCTTTCTCGTTAGGCAAAAAGGCCGCACGCTCCTAGAGGAATATCCCGGGAAAGGCAACTCCGAGACCGCGTGGCGGATTTACAGCGGGACGAAGGCGTTCTGGAATCTGGCCGCGCTCGCGGCGGTCGACGATCATCTCCTCGACCTCGACGAACCGGTCTCCCGCACCATCGAGTCGTGGCGTAAAGACCCGCGCAAGGCGCGCGTGACCGTTCGCCAACTGCTCGATTTCTCCGCCGGACTCGCGCCCGGTTTCAATCTTCAGCAAAACGATTTCGGAGATCGCGACCGCGCCGCGCTCCGGCTCCCGCTCGTGGCGGAGCCGGGCCGCGCGTTTATCTATGGGCCGAGCGCGCTCCAGGTTTTCCACCAGGTCCTGAAAGAAAAACTCGGCGAGAAGACTCCGACTGAATACCTCGAGCGGAGAGTCCTGCGCCGCCTGCACCTCGGCCCGCAACGTTACCTCGACGACCGGGCGGGCGATCCCCTGCTCGCGGCCGGCTTCACCCTCAGCGCGCGGCAGTGGGCCAAAATCGGAGAGCTTGTGCTCGAACGGGGCAAGCCCGTCGTGAAGCCGGAAACGCTCGAGCAATCGTGGCGCGGCTCGCCGGCGAATCGCGCCTTCTCGTTAGGCTGGTGGAACAACCGGGCCGCGCCCGGCGGCCGTGAGTTTGATTTCGAAGCGATGCTGAAACCAAACTGGTCGCGCCAGAACTGGAGCGACGCCTGCCTCTGCCGCGCCGCGCCGGCAGATCTCGTCGCCTGTATCGGCTCCGATTACCAGCGGCTCTACGTCATCCCGTCGCTCGACCTCGTGGTCGTTAGGCACGGAAACGGCGGTCCGTTTTCCGACGCCAAATTCCTCCGGCTCCTCCTCGGGAAATAGGTGTCCGTGCTTCTGGCACCGCTGTTAGCAATCACGCAAACGCCGAAAATGACTTCGTGATTTTATTGATCGAGCGCGTTGGGACTCTCGACGTTCGCCGGGACGGCACCGGGCTCGTAGAGTTCCGCACTCGCGAGAACGCTGCTGCCGTCGGAGCCTCCTGCGACCAACACCTTGCCGCTCGGCAGCAACGTCGCCGTGTGGCTGTTACGCGGCGTGTTGAGACTGCCCGTCAGGGTCCAATTCTCGGTCGCTGGTTGGTAGAGTTCCGCGCCCGCGAGGACGACGCGCTTGTAATCGAGTCCTCCTGCGACCAGTACCGTATGGTCGTCGAGCAATGTTGCGGTGTGCGCGTCACGGCGCACGTTGGCCTTGCTGGTGAAGGTCCACATCCCGGTGTCTGGATCGTAGAGCTCCGGGATGGCGATCGTGTAGCCCGGCCGATACTTGTCACCTCCTACGACAAGCACCTTGCCGTCATCTAGTAGTGTCGCGGTGTGATTATAGCGCGCCTTGTTGAGCTTCCCGGTCGGGACCCAGGCTCTCATGGCGGGGCCGTAGAGCGATGCGTTAGCTATCCCATAGCCCTCGGGAATTCTGCCTCCCGCGGCCAGCACTCTGCCATCCGCCAGCAACGTGGCGGTGTAGTAGGCGCGGGCGAGGCCATGCGTGTTACTGACGGGTCTCCACAGCCCGGTGGCCGGCTCGTAAATTTCCGTCGTGCCGAGCAGGCTCGATGCGCCACCCCAGGCGACCAGCACCGTGCCGTCAGGCAGCAAGGTCGCCGTGTGGAGGAATCGCGCATTGTTAAGATCACCGGTGGGGGTCCATGTTCCAGTGGTCGGATCGTAGAGCTCCGCACTGGCCAGTGCGCCACCCAAGGCGTAGTTGTTGCCCCCTGCGACCAGGACCTTGCCATCAGGGAGCAAGGTCGCCGTGTGAAAATCACGAGCCATCGCGAGGCTGCCGGTGGTGGTCCAAGTGCCGGTAGTTGGATCGTATAGTTCCGCGCTCGCGAGCAAGCCGCTGCTGTTGGAGCCCCCTACGACCAGCACCTGGCCGTTTTGCAATAATGTCGCCGTGTGGAGGGCGCGGGCCGTCTTGAGGTCACCAGTAAATTCCCACTGCGAGGGAGCCCCCGCGCACGGCTGCACGAATGCCAGTGCCGCACCCAGAAGAAGCAGCGGGAAGGCAATGCGCCGAACGAAAATCGAGGCGATGAGCGAAGACCGCGCGCGCGTCGCCGCCTGCACGAGCCGGAGAATGCCGCGTCGCGAAGGCACGGGAACGGACGGGGTTGGGATTGGGTGAATGCGGTGGGCGGCTTGGGCCGAAGTGTTCATGGCGATTTTCCTCGTTCCTGGGCGATTTACCTGCGACGACAGATCCGAAAGAGGGAAGAAGCTCCCCAGGTAATGCATCTCGCCATGATCCAGATCAGGTCTTTTTTACCGGCTTCGCTGGAGCCGTGACAAGACAAATTTTGTTGAGATTCACCGTTTCGGGTGCGGGACCGCAACCGCGTTACTTCACCCAGTCTTGATTAGTCAGGCGTGCGTTTGGTTAGGCCGAATCCTCTGACCTATTTCGGCAAGGATGCCGAAACTGGCACTCGAGTCGAGTGACCTACCCGGAGGTTCGCTCTCGAGGTGAGAGATAATAAATCACCAGCCCGATCGCAGCCGTAGCCAATCCCCACAATGAAGCGGCGCGCGTCGCAGGATCCTCCAGCAAATGCCAGAGCATCCAGCCGCTGATCGCGAGGAAAATCGCCGGTGTGACCGGATAACCCCAGGTCCGGTACGGCCGCGGCAGTTCCGGCCTGCGCCAGCGGAGCACGAACACGCCGAGCACCGTCAGCGCAGAGAAGAGCGTGAGACTAAACTGCACGTAGTTGACCACCTTTTGAAAACTGGTGACCAGAATGAGCAAGTTCGCGATCGCGAATTGCAGGAGCGTCGCACGCACCGGCACGCCGCGTTGATTGCGCGCCGCGATCCAGGAAAGCGCCCGCAGATCTTCGCCC
The DNA here is from genome assembly GCA_038240025.1 of Chthoniobacterales bacterium. Taxonomy (GTDB): domain Bacteria; phylum Verrucomicrobiota; class Verrucomicrobiia; order Chthoniobacterales; family UBA10450; genus Palsa-1392. The sequence goes on along the minus strand of JBBSED010000001.1, from coordinate 232,938 downwards.
ATCGCAACGGTGACTCGCGGGCCGATCCACATCATCGCGCTTACGGTCGAGACGAGCCCGAGCGCGATGAAAATCGCCATCACCTTTCCGCCCGCGCTGCCGAAAATGTGGACGCCCGCGATCAGGCCGATCTCCTGTTTGCCGACCATCTCCGCCAGCGGGGTGGTGCGCAGAAAAACGGCATTGAGCGCGAGATAAAGCGCCATCACGATGAGGGTGCCGATGCCTAACGAGAGCGGAATCGTCCGGGAAGGATTGCGCACTTCCCCGAGGACGTAGGTGGAAGCGTTCCAGCCAGAGTAGGCATACATGACCCAGAAAAGACTGATCGCGAACGGCGTGCTCACGAGCAGACTGCGGTCCGCCGGCACCGGCGTGAAAACGATCGGCTGCGTCCGCCGGACTAAGAACCCCGCGCCGATGATCACGAGCAGGAGCGCGATCTTCAGCAGGGTGGAGCCGTTCTGAAAATGTCCGCCCAGCCGCACATCACGGAGCAGGACGAGCGTCGTCAGCCAGACTAAGCCTAACGATAAGAGGAGCGGGTTCAGTCCCGGAAAAACGCCCGCGAGATAAGTCCCGAACGGAATCGCCGCGATCGCAACCGGCGCGGCAAAACCGACCGTCGCCGAAATCCATCCCGCCATGAAGCCCACGGCCGGATGATAAATTTCCCGAAGGAAATGATACTCACCGCCGGACCGCGGGAGGGCCGCGCCCAGCTCCGCATAAGAGAGCGCGCCGCAGAGCGCACAGATGCCGCCGACCGCCCAGAGCATCATGAGCGCGAAGCCGCTCGGCAGGTCGCCGACCTGAAATCCGAGGCTAGCGAAAATCCCGGTGCCGACCATGTTCGCGACCACGAGGCAGGTCGCGGTCAGGAGCGAGATCGAGCTCGTTCGGGCAGCAGCGGATGGCGCAGACACGGCGATGCTTAGTTCAATCTGCGGGCAAAATCGAGATGCGCTCTGCCGGTAGCCGGGACAGGATTAACAGGATTTTCAGGATTGTTTCCGGAGCCCGCTGATTTTCTTCATCCTGTTAATCCTGTTAATCCTGTCTATTCCCCCTGCATGAACGTGCTGGTCTTTGGACAGGGCAAGAGTGGGACGACCGTGATCGCGAAGACGATCCAGCACTCCCTCCCCGGCGCCGTTTTCCTGATGGAGCCGAAAACCGAAGCAGCGCTCACCCGCGCCGGCGCGACGCATACGGTGGTGAAAATTCTCCAGGGCCAATGGCAGAAAAATCTCCCGGGTCTCACGAGCGTGCTGCGGAACGAATCGAGCGCGCGTTTCGACCGGATCGTGAAAATCATCCGCGATCCGCGCGACCAAGCGATCAGCTCATTCCTCTACAGGTTTTTCAGCTTCGCCCAGCCGGGTGGTGCGACCGAGGAACAGCTCGACGAAGTGATCGCGCTTGTCCGCGCAAAAGAGCAAAGCCCGCAGACGATTTCCTTCGCCAGCCTCTGCGCCGGCGTGAATCGCATCCTCCGCTGGCGCGGCTATTCGAGCGCCTGGCTCATGATCGAAAGCGGTCAGGTGACCAACCGCGCCTTCTGGGATTTTCTTATGTCGTTAGGCGACTCCGGTTACCTGCTGAAATATGAAAGCTTTATCGACGGCGATCTCCGCCGGCTCGAGTCGTATCTCGGCTTCCGCCTCTCGGCCCGGCGCGAGGTCGGCGCATACGAGCGCACCCGGCGCTCTGCATCCTCGGGAAATTGGCGGGAATTTTTCACGCCGGAAGACGTGGCCATTCTTCGGCCGCTGATCGCGGACCTGCTCGAGGAGATGGGTTATCCGGACTGGGAACTGCGCCCGGTCGAGCAGCTGAATCCCGAGCACTTTTCCGGCTATCTCGCGCGGCTCCGGCACGAAGCGCGTCCCCGTTAGGCCGGGAAAAAACAAAGGACTGCGGAAGAATCCGCCGCCCTCGCCCTGATCGCAATTGTGCCTAACGACTACTTCGGCCCCAGCCCCTCGTGCGCCGCACGCAGGGTCTCGAGCGCGTCGAGTTTCTTCACCTGCTCCGGCGTGAGCAGCGGGCGAATCTGCGTGTCGAGCTGCTTCAGGACCGCGTCCGCCTGAGTCCGCGCCTGTTGATGAATGGCCTCGAGCTGCGGTTTCACGCCGGTCACGTAGGTCTGCACCTGGGTCTTCTGCGCGTCGGTCAGGTCAAGCGTATGCGTGAGCATCGCGGCGAGGTCATGCTGACCGTGATGATGAGGCGGACCCGCCTGGTCGTCGGGGTCTTGGGCCAAGCCTAACGAACTGAAGGCCAGCATCGCGGCCGCGCAAAGAGTGAACGGAATTAGTTTGTTTGTTTTCATGTGGTGTTTTGTTTTTCTGCACAGCGATTTCGCTGCGATGCTGAAGACGCCGGAGGTCCGCGCCAGTTACAGCCCGCGCGGGAAATTTTTCCGCGACCTGTGACCAGAGAAAATGCCTGTAACCTCGAAGCGCGCCCGGCGTCTCTAACCCCGATGTGGACACGGTGCGCGACCGCTCATGCCAGATGAAGATTTTGACGAGCAGGATCACCTCCGCCGCATCGCTCACGGAGACGAGACGGCGGCGCGCGAACTTCTGCGCCACTTCCATCCTTTCGTGCTCAAGCTGGTGCGCGCCCATCTCCCGCGCCGAATGAGCGAAGAGGACCTCACGCAAATGGTGTTCATCAAAATTTTCCAAAACCTCGACCGCTACCGCGGGCAGGTGCCGCTCGCGCATTGGATTTCGCGCGTGACCGTGAACACCTGCCTGAACGAGCTGCGCGCAGAGAAACGCCGGCCGGAATGGCGCCTCGCCGATTTCGACGAGGAGACCTCGGCCGCGATCGAGAAAATCGCGCGCACCGAGAGCGACATCGCGACGATCGACGACACACGCGAAGCGAAGGCTTTGCTCGACCGCATGCTGAAGCGGTTGCCGCCCGACGATCGGCTGCTCATCACGCTGCTGCATTTGGAAGAGCGCTCCGTCGAGGAAATCCACGCGCTCACCGGCTGGAGCCACGCCTCGGTGCGGGTGCGCGCCTTTCGGGCTCGAGCGCGGATGAAGAAAATGATTCCCCAACTCAACCGGCTCGACCTCGCTTTCGCCCGATGAATCGCGACCAACTTCTCACCCGCATGTACGAGCTCGCCCGCCGCGCGCCCGCGCCCCTCGCCGCGGAGATTCCGTTAGGCCTGGAGACCGCGGTGCTCGCACACTGGCGCGCCGGAGGTGAGCGCTCGACCGTCGCGCTGCTGCCCGGACTGCGCTGGGCGGCGCTGGCCGCCTGCGCGATCGCGTTGCTGGTGGGAGCGGTGCAAAACGATGAGCTCAGCGCCTTCCGCAGCAGCTTCGATCCAACCGCGCGGGTGGCTGATTCCGCGCTCGCCAGTGGCTTTGATTATGAGTAATCCCCGCACGGCCAAAATCGTTCTCTACGTCTCGCTGATTTTCCTGGCGGGCCTCGCGACCGGCGCGCTTCTGGCGCCGATCTTCGGGCGCTCTTTCATGCGGCCGCCCGGGTCCAAGCAGATGTCGCGGCACATGCTGCACCACCTGCAGGAGGGACTGGGCCTGACCGCAGCGCAGATGAAACAGGTGCAGCCCCTAGTCGAGAAAACGGGCCGCGATCTCGAGGCGATTCGCCGCGAGACCACCCGGCGAGTCGTCGCGCGGGTCGAGGCTTCGCATGCGGAAATCTCCAAGCTGCTGACGCCGGAACAGCAGGCGAAATTTGAAAAGATGAAAGAGGAAAGCCGCGAGCACCTGCGCCATGGACATCCGCCCCTCGGGCCGGGCGAGCCGCCGCCGGGCGAGCCTAACGATCGTTAGGCTCGATCTCCAGATAGAGCGCGGAGAGCGGTGGCAGCGCGGGAATTTTCGCGCTCGCCGCATCCGGACTTTCGTAACTGACCGGATTGCCCGCGAGCCGATCGGTGAATTTCAGAGTGGTCCCCTCGGCGAGGTGCAGAAACTCGCGCGCCGCCGCCGGCAGCGCGACGCGCAGATCGCGCAGCGTTTCGTGCGGATGCAGATTCGCCACCACGAGGAATCGTTGTTTCGTCGCGCGGTCGGCGCGCAGGAAGGCATAGCACCAATGCCCGCTCGCTCCTTCATCCCCCACCCGACCGAAGTGCGGATTGTCGCGGTTCACGGGATTCAGCGGGTAGAGGTCGCCATCGCGAAACGCCGGCTCGTTGTTTAGCCTAACGAGTCGGCCGTAGAAGGCGCGGAGGTCCTTCTGCTCGGCAGATAGTTTCGCGCCGTCGTATTTGTGTTCGTTGACCCAGCCAACCATCGCCGGCATCGACCAGTAATCGAAAATCGTCGTCCGCGAATCGTCACCGCCAAAACCTTCCGCCCCCGCCGCCGGCTCCCCGACTTCCTGGCCGTTGTAGAGCATGAACGGTCCGCGCGAGAGACCATAAAGGATCGCCGCGACCGGCCGGCCGACGTGCATCCCGACCCCGCCCCATTGGCTGGGAGAGGCGAGCCGGACCTCGTCGTGATTTTCTGCGTAGCGCAGCGAGTTCTCGAAAATGTAGGGGTCACGCGCCGCGCTATCGAGATCGTTGGCCCAGCGGCCGCCTTCGTAAACGCCCTTGAGCACGCGGTAAGTCGGATCGTCGTAGACGCCGTTAAAACCGGCCTCGAGCAGATCGCACATCACGTTGCCCCCACCGCCGTGCAGCTGCGCGAGGACTTCGTCGCTCCCCGGCACTTTCGCGGGATCGTTGTCGTAAGCCTCGGCGAGAAAGGTCACTTCCGGAGCGCGCTCGCGCGCCCGCTGGATGAGCCATTTCCAAAATTCCGGCGGCTCCATGTGCGCCATGTCGCAGCGGAAACCATCCACGCCTAACGACTGCCAGTAGGCGATGACAAGATCCATTTTCTCCCAGGTGTTCGGGATCGGATTGTCCGGCGTGCGCGCGTTCGGATATTCGCGCCGGTTCCGTTCGGGGTCGGTGAAGTCGAACCCGTAGTTGATCTTCACGGTCTCATACCAGTCGTTCAGGCTCGGTTGCCAGCTGACGACGTTGTTACCGGTGACGCGACCATATCCCCCCTCGCCCGCGAAGAGGCCGTCGCACTCCATGCCCTCGAGCTGAGAGGTCGGGCTTAGGGCCACGCCGTCGCGGAAAGTCGGGAGCCGCAGGGGTGGCCCCTGTTCGTTAGGCTGGAGGTAAAAGAAGTTGTTATGCCGATCGAAAAACTTCGTCCGATCGTCGCTCCGGCCGAAGTTGATCTCCGGCTTGATGTCGGAGTGATAACAGCGCGCGACATGGTTCGGGACGAAGTCGATCAAAGCTTTCATCCCGTGCGCGTGGACCCGCTTCAGCAGCGCCTGGAATTCCGCGAGCCGCTCCGGCGGCTTGACCGCGTAGTCGGCGCAGACGTCGAAGTAGTCCTCGATGGCGTAGGGGCTGCCGGCGAGGCCCTTGAGCAAATCCGGGTCGGCAGGCGGCTGCCCCGCGGCGGAGTGATCGGTCGCAGAGGCCTGCTGGAGCACGCCGGTCAGCCAGATGTGGGAGAAACCCATCCGCCCGATGGCGGCGAGCGCGGCGTCGTTGATGTCGTTGAATTTCCCCACCCCGTTTTGCGCGACGGTGCCGTTGGGCTGGCGGGTTTCATTGACGTTGCCGAAGAGCCTAACGAAAAGCTGATAGACCCGCAGACGCGCGGCGTCGCCGCCCAGCCGGCCGCGGAGGGTGAGCGCGGGCTTCTCTTTTCCCGCAAGGTCGAGCTCGAGGAAGTGCGGAATGTATTTGTCGCCTTCGCCGCTTGCGACCGCCGGGTCGGAGCAACCGAAGAACCAACCCCACGATTGCCCATGCGAAAAATCCTTCGCGTAAACGACCGCGGAAACTTGGTCGCCTAATCCCGCCCGCGGTATCCGCAGGGTGCAGGTGCTTGCATCCACGATAGCTTCGACGTCGTTAGGCGCGGCCTGGCGTTCGCTCCATTTCCAATTCGCCCAGGTCCGACGGGAGACTTCCGCTGTTCCATCGTACCACTTAATGGCGAAGAGCTGCTTGGCCTGGAAGGGCAGAAAAACCGTCGAACCTTCCTCGTTCTCGGCGAAGGGCACGACAGCGGAACCGGCTCCCACGCCCGACCGGAAGGCGATGAAAACGGTCCGGGGCTTAAGCACCTCGCCGCAATGATAACTGATCCGAAGTTGCTCGCCCTCGACCGCAAAATCGACCCGCGCATCGTCTGCTCCCCGGGCGGCAGTCATGAGCAGAAAAATGGCGAGGGCGCTGAGGATAAAGCGAGCCATCGCCGGGTCTTCACCTTAGGCGAGCGGACTTTCCGGCGGTGTGGCAGTGGGCATCATGCCTTCGTCCCGGGCGACTTCCTGCAGCCGATCCGCGGAGAGCCCGGTGCGCGGAACGAAGAGGGTGAGAATGGCCGCCAGCAACATGAAGACCCCGCCGGCCATGACCGCGTAAATGAGGTTGCCGCCGAGCAGATTCTTCACCGCCGGGCCGAAGGTGAGCGCGGCCAGGATTTCCGGGAGCACGATGAAAAAATTGAAGATACCCATGTAAACGCCCATCCGCTCCGCGGGGAGCGCGCCCGCGAGCATGGCGTAGGGCATGCAGAGAATCGAGGCCCAGGCGATCCCGCCGAGGGCGAGCGCGCCTAACAATAAGCTCTTCTGTTCCTCGCCATGAATGAAACCGATCGAGAGCAGCCCGATCGCGCCTAACGACAGACAGACCGCGTGGATTTTGCGCCGATCGAAAGTGGAGGCGATCGCCATCAAACCGAAGGCCGCGACGAAGGTGACAAAGTCCTTCGCGGCGTAGCAGACTCCGGCCCATTCCGCGCCGGCTTTGAAGAGCGGCGACTGCGTGTCGGTCGCGCCGAAGACGAGCGGGACGGCGTTGGAAAAATGGAGCCACATGCAGAAAAGCCCGAGCCAGGTGAAGAACTGGACGAGCGCAAGCCGCTTCATCGCGCTCGGCATTTGCCGAAGCGCGTCCGGGATTTCCGCGAGCAAATAGGCGAGCCCGCTGCGCTCGGATTTTTTCCGGCGGAAAGCGGCGAGATCTTCGGGGGGATACTCCTGCGAGGTGACGATGGTGTAGAGAACCGCGCCGAGGAAAGCAACGGCGCCGATGTAGAACGCGTATTTTACGTTCGGCGGGATGGCATGCCCCGCGCTGGTTTCGCTGGTCACGCCGAAGAGGTGCTTCAGGATCCACGGGAGCAATCCGGCGATGACCGCGCCGGCGCCGATGAAGAGGCTCTGCATGGTGAAGCCGGTGCCGCGTTGCTCCTCCGGCAGTTTATCGGCCACGAAGGCGCGGAACGGTTCCATCGAGATGTTGATCGACGCGTCGAGAATCCAGAGGAGGCCCGCCGCCATCCAGAGGGTGGAGGCATTGGGCATGAGGAAAAGCGCAAGCGAGCTGAGAATCGCGCCGGCTAAAAAATAGGGCCGCCGCCGGCCTATCGGACCCCAGGTGCGGTCGCTCATCGCGCCGATGATCGGTTGCACGAGGAAGCCGGTGAGCGGCGCGGCCAGCCAGAGCAGCGGGATCTGGTCGTCGCGCGCTCCGAGGTATTTGTAGATCGGGCTCATGTTCGCCATCTGCAGTCCCCAGCCGAATTGGATGCCGAGAAAACCGAAACTCATGTTCCAGATCTGGCCGAAAGAGAGGCGCGGTTTGTGCATGGCGAAAGCGCGGGGAGGTTAGGGGCCGGCGCGCCGGGAAGGCAAGATTGAACTCACCCCGACGGCTTGCACGGTTCAACCACGCCGGTTCGTTAGGCGCTTACCTGTTCTCGCGCGCGACCTGAAGCGAGTTGAAAAACGCGTCGGTCTTTTCCCCGTCGCGGTTGAAGATCGCAAAGCTCGCGATCGGTCCAGTGGCGGAAAGTTTCCGGCCGGGCAGCTTGGTCAGCTTCTTATCGCTCACGGTCTGGATTTCCAGGTCGTAGGTGTCGGCCCCGGTGAGGGTGACGGTCACGATCACGCCCGCATCGGTGAAGGGCACGCCCGAGTCGGCCTTTTCCGGACCGGAGCCGTCGCTGATCTGGTAGTTCTCTTTCGCCTCGTCGAAACTGAAACCAAAGGCTGCGTCCTTGTTGTATTCGTTAGGTGATTCGCCCGCGCTCCCGGTCCGCAGGGTGAGCCCGATCGAACCGGGAGCGGGATCATCGTTTCCGAACCGCTTCTCGATTTTCCCATTCTCCATCAGGAAGGAAAAGGAATCGCCGACCGCAAGCGGGAGCTTGAAGCTGCGATACGCCACGGCCTGCTCGAAGCCGGTCCCGTTGGCGTAAAGGCCCCAGGCTTTGCCGTTGCTGGCGATTCCGTTGAGATCGGGATTGCTTCCGGTGTTGGCGATAAAGAACCCGGAGTGCCGGTCGGCGCCGTCGCCGTCGTGGGTCATTTTCCATTCGCCGAATCCGCTCCCGCCATTCTTCCCACTTTGGAATCCATCCTTGTACGCCTCCTGACTGGCGTCGTCTTCCGCGATGTTGGTCTGATCCGCCCTAACGAGTAAAGGAGCAACGGTTAGGAGCAGACAAAGGACGGCGCGGCGGATGGGCTTCATGTAGGAAATTTGGCTAGAGCGTGTCATGCACTTTGCTGGCGGCCGGATTGGCAACCCGTCCCGGAGGAACGTCAGAGATTAGCCGGTGGTGGAACGAAGTGTAACCACCGGTCACGGTCTTGGACACCTCTCGGTCAATGTTCTGGTGTAGGCGTTTCGCTGCGCGAAACGCGGGCATCAACTCTCGCGGCCTGCTCAACCACCGCGTTTCGCACAGCGAAACGTCTACAGTCGCGCGTTGGTCAAGGTGCATGACACGCTCTTAGCCTTTCACCGCTCCGGAGCTCAAGCCGGAAATAAGGAACCGACTCAGGAGCAGAAAGAGCACGACCACCGGAATTGAAACGAGGAGCGCGCCCGCGGCATAGAGTCCCCATTGCGTGCTCATGTTGGACTGGAACATCTTCAGCCCGAGCGGCAAGGTGAAGCGCTCCACATCCTGGAGGACAAGCGCGGCGACGACGTATTCGTTCCACGCGGTCATGAAGGAAAAAAGCGCGGTAATGACGAGGGCCGGAAGCGAAAGCGGCAGGACCACGAGATAGAACGATTGCCAGCGCGTGCAGCCGTCGATGTTCGACGCCTCCTCAAGCGAGAGCGGGATGGTGTCGTAGTAGCCCTTGAGTTGCCAGATGCAGAACGGGAGCGCGGTCGCGCTGTAGATGATGATCACGCCGAGATAGCTGTTGATCAGGCTGAGCTTGATCAGGATGAGATACAGCGGCAGGAGCAGCATCGTGGCGGGGAACATCTGGGTAACGAGCAGCCCGTTGAGCGTGGCGCTGCGGCCGAGGAATTTGAAGCGCGAGAGCGCATAACCCGCAGTCGAGGCCAGCGCGACGCCGGTCACGGTGACCGCGAGCGCGATCAGCGTGGAGTTCGCGAGCCAGCGCAGGAACGGCGTCTCGAAAAGAAGGATGCGAAAGTTCGCCAGGGTCGGGTTCCGCGGAATGATCGCGAGCGAGGAGGAGAGCAACTGATCACCCGGCCGCAGCGCGATCGTGACCACACGGCTGATCGGATAAAGCGCGAAAAGCGTGAAGAGCAGCAGCGCGAGATAGCTCAGCACCATCCGCGTCGTCCGCGAAAACGACAGACACGATTGAGCGGCGATCGTCGGATTATGGCGCGACATCAGGTGCGAAGCACAGCCAGACCCGCTGCAGAGTCAAGCTGGTTACTCGTAGCATCGCGCGATTTGTCGGGATTCTCCAAAACCGATTCCTTGGCTGCTCCTCTTCCATCGAGCCCGCAAAGATGCAGCTGGAGCAACGAATGAAGCAAGAATTTCCTTTCATCCGGACTGGCTTTTCGACATGCTCGGGAAAATAAAACTTCGGAGGACCCACCATATGACTAACCGCCGCTCTCTGCTCACCCGTTTCAGCCCGCTGCTTTTGCTCGGCGCATCCTTGCTCGCCCCTTTGCCGGAGGCCTCGGCCATCCCGACGATCCAACTCATCGTCCCAAGCTACGATTATACGCCCGGTCGCGCCGATGGCACCCTGGCCACGGCTATCTCCGATGATCAGAGGGTCGTCGGAACGTATGGTAACTCCCGCGTCGTCCAGGACAGTTACCTCCGGCTGGCTAACGGCCGCTTCAGCCATCCGATCAGCGTGCCGGGCGCGGCCTTTACGACAGCTTCTGGAATCAACAGCGTCGGCCTAGTTTGCGGGACCTCCATCTCCAACGCCATCCACGGCTTTTTCTTCGATGGCACCTCCTACACGCAGTACGACCTGCCCGGCAACCTGGAGACCAATATCACCGGCGAAAACAATGCGGGCGACTTTATCGGGGTGGCGAACGACGGCCAAGGGGTGCGCACCAACTTCATCAACGTCGCTGGCGTCATCACCACCTTCACCATTCCGGGACTCAGTGATGTCTCTCCCCGCGCCATCAACAACCTTGGACAAATCGCCGGTCACTACACCGCCGGCGTCCAACACGGCTTCTTCCGCGACTCCGACGGCACCCTCACCTATCCGATTGACTATCCCCTGACCGGTGCGAACACCGAGATCCTCGGGTTAAACGATCAAGGCCTCATGGTCGGTCTCTATTATGTCGGCAGTGGCCCCCTCCACGCATTCGCGATCAAGGACCGCACTCATTTTATCTCCTACGACTACCCGGGTGGAGCGGCTACCGTTTTCGGGGGCATCAATAACTCGAACGCGATTTGCGGTTATTACACGGACGCCGTCTCGGGGTTCTATCACGCCTTCATCGCACGCCTCAGCCCCTAGCCAGAGCCCGCGGGCGTCCGAGTCTCCGCATCGCCAACCCAGACGTTCCGGCGGTCGTCCCGCCGGGCGACTGGGTCGCAAGGAGGGAGAGGGGTCAGGAGAATAAGATTGACCGCGCCGAGAGGAAAAGTTGGAATGCGCTCGGAGGCCGAGATTCATTATTCCGGCCCCATCGAGTACAAGTTTGCAGGGGCAAGCACATTCAAAACCCACACGTTTCCCTTGGAGAATGGCGCCCACCTCATCGGGGCGATCAACATCGTCCGTTTCTTGAACTACGACTATGCGTATTTCGGCGTGGACAAAGCCGCCGTTTCTAACTCCCTGCGGGGGCCGGGGAGTGTCAGCGGCTTTTTTCAACTCGACGGCCTGCGCGGCAAAAGGCCGGTCTCGGACGGGAACTTCTTCCCCACACCCGGTTACCGGTTTGCCCTGATGCAGAATGGTGACTGTGACAATCCCGATTGGCAGGAGCAGGGAACCTACTACGTCGGGTTCCGCTTCAACACCGGAGCCGGCCCGCAATACGGGTGGGCGCGCATTGTTTGGAGTGGCTGTAACCGTAACTATTTTATCGTCAAGGATTATGCCTGGGGCGATCCGGGCGATCCGATCAAGACGGGACAGAAGCAACTCAGAACCAACGAGGCGCCAGCCGCACCGCCGGCTGCGCAGAAAGCCCAAGCCGCGCCGCCGGCCGATTCCCTTGGCTCGCTCGGCCTGCTCGCTCTCGGCGCGGTCGGCTTGCAAGCCTGGCGCGCCCGCCGGGCCGCCTGATCCCCTCGCCAAGGCTGGAGTTACTCGTTCGCGACCACGCGCGGGGCGGGCTGAGTGCTTTGCACCTGCGCGCTGACCTTTTGCAGCAGCGCCGCCTGTTCGCGCAATGCCACCTTCAGCTCGCTCACCGTGCCTGCGAGTGACTCCACCTTGCGATGCTCCTTGAGGAACTCATTGAGCAACATCGCGTTGACCGCTTCGTAGCGCACCGTGTAGGGCTGGCCGCTCTCGTCCTTTACCACCAGGTCGGGATCGATCTTCGCTACTTCTTCGGCGACGAGGCCGAATTGGGCCGTCGCGGTCTCATCCACTTCTTTCTTGTAGCGGAAGGTGACGGGTTTGAGGGCGAGGAGCGCTTCACTCGCCTTCGCCATGGGTGCGATATGGTCTTTGTAACGTGCGGAGGAGGTCATCACTCCAAGCTGGCCTTTGGTATTCACCACCACGGCCACGCCGGTTGCGACCGTTGTTCCAGTGACTCCCGCGATATAGGCCTGCTTCTGCGTGGCTGGGTCGCCGATGCGGATCACGCCGCTGTCCTTCTTCGCGCCCTGGCTGGCAATCTCGATGTTGTTGGATCCGGTGGTGACGTTATTCCCGGCCGAGAGGCCGAAGAAGATGTTGTTTCCGCCGGTAGTGATGCTCTGTCCGGCATATTGGCCAACGGCAATGTTGTTGTTGCCGGAGGCATTCAAGACCGCTTGCTGACCGATGCCGATATTTTCACTCCCCTGCGCCAAGTTAAGCGCCCCATCCCCCACGGCGACATTGTCGTTCCCGTTTGCGAAAGCCATGGCATTACTGCCGACGGCAGTATTATAACTTCCCGTCGTGCCAAGCGCCATCGCTCCAGACCCGATCGCCACATTATCGCCTCCGTTCATGTGCGCCTGGAGCGCTTCCTCGCCGACCGCGACGTTGTAGACACCGGTAGTACTGGCCACCAAGGCGTTGTACCCCACCGCCACATTGAACACACCGGTCGTATTATTGAGTAACGCAAAGAATCCCACCCCGACGTTCGCGCCGCCCGTGGTCGTGTTGGCGAGAGCACCACTCCCCACAGCCGTGTTCTCCGAGACGGTGCTGGCGACGCTCATCAGCGCGTGATACCCGACCGCTGTGTTATCAAATCCCGGCGAAGCTGGAGCGAGGGCCCCTTCGCCTTCTGCAGTGTTGTTATTTGGATAGCCACCGTCCGGCGGCGGATCGACGGCCAGAGCGAGAGAAGGAAGAACGAGCGTGGCCACGAGGCCGAGAGCGCAGGCGCGGGATGGTTTCATAACCCCCCGAGTCTGCCGGAACTGCTAGCCGGAGAGCAAGCGCAAAACGTTGGCCGGGCCGAGGGCAGATCCTTACTCGTTACCCGAGACCAATCGAGCCGAAGCGCGGAACGCGGCTGGCGCCGTGCTCACCTTCTCGATGAGCGCGCTCTGCTTCTCCACGGTCGCTTCGAGCCGCGCGACTTTCTGTTCCAGTGACTCCACCTTCCGGTGCTCCTTGAGGAACTCATTGAGCAACATCGCGTTGACCGCTTCGTAGCGCACCGTATTAGGGCTTGCCGCTCTCATCCTTTACCACCAGGTCAGGATCGACCTTCGCTACTTCTTCGGCGACGAGGCCGAATTGGGCGTCGCGGGTCTCATCCACTTCTTTCTTACAGCGGAAGGTGACGGGGTGTGAGGGCGAGGAGGATAAGCCTATCTCCTTGGTCCCCTGCTGGATGTAATCGTGGCCGCAACCGGTGGCGAGCAGGTTCTGCACGTCGCGCTTTTGGAACTCGGAAGGAGAGTCCTTAGCCCAATCCAGTTTGGGGAATGATCAGGTCCTCCCTGAGGGCCATCCAGGTGGAGAAGTTGCCGATTTCGCGATGCGCGACCCAACGGCGTCACTGCTCAGGGAATCTCCAATCGCCGAAACTCCGCCGGTCCCATCGAGGCGAGGTTCTCAAGGATCAACTTGGCGGCTGCCTGTAAGCGGCGCAGTTTGTTGGTCGAAAGTTCGAGGATCGCGATGCTGCGGCCAGCTAAGTTTTGCTGATAGCGCAGGTTCTGATCGGAGGTGAGGAAAAGATCGAAATGCGGCTCGGCGAGTGCAAGCAACTCGCCGTTCTTGATCCGGTTCCAATCCAACTCTTGCGCGGTTTGACATTGATGGTCCGGCAACTCCCTGTGGAGCGGCCATGGGACGCACTCGTCGAACAGGATTCTCACGCGGCGGCGTGGAGGATGGCGTGTTGTGAATGTTCGAGCATCTGCACGGCCATCTGGCGCGTGACCGTCGGAAAGCATTCGAGAAACTCCTCGAGGGTGTAGTCGTCTTCGAGGTAGTCGAAGAGCGTCTTCACGGGGACGCGGGTTCCCGAGAAGACGGGTGTGCCGCCAAGAATGTCGGAGTCAACGGTGATGAGGTTGCTCGAACTCATGCAATAAGGGTATGCGAAAGCACCAGCACTGCCAACCCCAGTTCGGAGGTAGTCAATGACTCCTGCTAATTTTTTCGAAATGATCGGCGACGCTGAGATTGAAAGCATGAGTGTGGCATGACGCCTTGGAACGATCGAGCTCATCTGGAATTCGATCGCACGGTCGGGCGATTCGGCCATCTCTCCACTCCGGCACGCTGCCGTCCTCTCCCCCCGACGCGCGAGGGTTAATGCTGGAGGCGGGCCGTTTCTCTCGAGCGCAGAACTGCGTGATCGCCTGAAGATAGCTCCGTGAAGCCGGTCACGATCCGGGAGGTGCTGGTGCTGAGTCTCGATCCCACCACCGGCCTCCACGGGGTGAAGGCTGAGGCGGGGCGCGAGTGGACGATCAAGGCCCGCCAGAATCTGGACGCCGGGAGCGAATAGAGGGTCGGCGACCGCTGGCTGCCGCCGATCACCCCGGCGTGGTGGCGATCCTGGCCTCGCGGAAGCGTGCGGAGTGAGGGTGCGAACGGGTAACGGGCGTTTCGAGCCGAAAATGAGGCCGGTGGCGCGGCGGATCCGGGCCAAAGAACCGGGGATTTAAGGTTTCAGCACGAAGTTTTGACTAGCTGGAACGAAGTTTTAGCTAGCTGAAACGAAGCTCTAACAGGGCAAATCTTCCTCCCACTAGAGGAATCGGAGAGATGAGGAACAGGTGCTGAAATCGTAACCTGATGTTTTAAGGCAGCTTACGCCGATGACTAACCGGCCGCTGGGTTGCTCGCCACTGCTGAAAAACGGAGACTTCGCCGCGCAGATTGAGCGCCTGCGTCCCGGGAAACAAGTTGCGCGCGTCAGGAAACTCCGGCGCCTGGCGGCGCCGTTGCGAGAGGTGCGCCAGGGAAGAAATAGTTGGGGTCAGACTGCTGCCGCGAGTCGGGTTGATGGTTGAGAGGAGGGAAGCGGGTCAGCGCTTGAATCCTGCGCCCGGCTGAAGAAGAACGCCTCTCAGGCGACCACTTTCACGACCACGCGCATCCCGTCGGTGGCGATGACGGCGACCGGTGTCTCCGGCGCGATGAAGTCACCTTCGGTCACGACATCCACGACGCGGTCGTCGAACTGCGCTTTGCCGCTCGGGCGCAGGCTCGTGAGGCTGCGACCAAGCATGCCCGGTGCGATCGGGGCCGCCGGCGCAAAGGCGCGGACCGGTTCTCCTAACGAAGGGCCGGGTGAGATCACGGTCGAGAGAATGAACCGACGGTAGAGGCTGGTCCGGGGCAGGAACTTCGCCAGGACGTAAATGGCGACCGCGGCCAGGAGCAGGGTGATGAAGAGATTCGTGACCGGCACGCGGAGCATCCCGCTACTGGGGAAAATCCCCTGGCCCGGATAGCGATCGATCATCGCCCAGAGCAAGGACCCGAGCATGAGGAGCACGCCGACCACCCCAAAGATGATCGTGGAATGCCCGAAGAACAAAACCTCCACGAGGACAAAAAGGAACCCGACGACAAAGAGCGCGACCACTTCCCAGCCGGCGAGGCCGGCAAAATAATGACCGAGGAAGAAGAGGGCGAAGCAGATGATGGAGAGAATCCCGAAGAGGCCGAAGCCGGGAATCTTGAATTCGATGTAAGCGCCGAGGATTCCGCCTAACAAGAGGAGAGGCGCCAGGGTGGTGAGCCAAAACGCGAGCTGCTCGAACCCGCTCGGAGCGAACTGCACGACGTTGCCCTTTAAGCCCGCCTGCTTCACCAAGTCGGGGATGGAGTCGGCGATCCCGGCGGCGAGGAGCGGCTGGCCGTTGATTTTCTCGGTCGCTTCCTGCGCGTTCAGGGTCAGGAGGGTGCCTTTCGCATGGACGACGCGATTGCCGATTTTGACCTCCTTCTCCTTGTTCATGAAAGCCTCGCCAATCTCCGGATTATGGCCGTTGCGTTGCGCGGTGCTCCGGATGACTGCCGACCAGTAGGAGATGGTCTTGTCTTTCATCGTCGCGGAAAGATCCTCGCCCGTCGCCTGGACCGGCGCGGCGGCCCCGATCGCGCTTACCGGCGCCATGTAGATGTGGCGCGTGGCGAGGGCGATGAGCGCACCCGCGGAGCCGGCGTTGGCGTTGATGTAGGTGTAGGTCGGGATGGTGGCGTGATTGAGAATGCCGGTGATCTCTTCCGCGGCATCGAGCGCACCGCCGTAGGTGTCCATCTCGAAAACGATCGCGACCGCGCCGGCGCTTTCCGCGGTCTTTTCCGCGCGCCGGAGGAAGACGGCGAGCGATTTGGTGATCTCGCCCTGCAGCGGCACGACCACGACGTCGCCGCGTTCGATCTTTTCCGAGGCGGCGAGGCTGCCTAACGAAAAGGCAGCGGCGAGGAGGAATGCAAAAACGCGCGGCACGTGACGGAACATGGGTTTAATCTCGCATTGCTCCACATGGGCACAATCCCCGACCACATTCTCGAACAGATCGCCGCCGCGAACGACATCGTGGAGGTGATCGGCTCCTATTTTCCGCTGAAGAGGGCGGGTTCGACCTGGAAGGCGCTCTGCCCTTTTCACCAGGAGAAATCGCCCTCTTTCACAGTGAACCCGCAGCGGCAGATTTTTAAATGCTTCGGCTGCGGCGAGGGGGGCGGCGTTTTCAAGTTTGTCGGGCTCTACGAGCACATCAATTTCCCGGAGGCGGTGAAGAAGCTCGCGGCCCGCGCGGGTATCCCGATCGTCGAGGAACGCGGGAGCAATAGCGAAGAGGATCGCCAGCACGAAGCGCGACACACGCTGCTGAAGCTGCACGCGGAAGCGGCGGAATGGTTCCACGGCAACCTGATGAAGCGCGAGCTGGCCAAGCCGGCGCGCGATTACCTCAAGCAACGCGGCCTCATGAACGAGATCGCAAAAGCGTGGCAGCTCGGCTTCGCGCCGGAGAGCTGGGATGCGCTGCTCGCTTGGGGCCTCGAGCGCGGCTACCAGCGGAGCACGCTGCTGCAAAGCGGTCTGGTGAAATTGCGCGATGAAGAGCGGCCGGAGAGCGAAGTCTACGACCGGTTCCGCGGGCGGTTGATGTTCCCGATCTGCAACGATCTCGGCGAGGTCGTGGCCTTCAGCGGGCGCATCCTGCAGGGCGACGCGCAGAGCGCGAAATACCTGAACTCGCCGGAGACGCCGCTCTTTCGCAAAGGCAAAATTCTTTTCGGTCTGCACAAGACGAAGCGCGGCCTGATCGAAGCCGGTTGCGCGATCGTCTGTGAAGGACAGCTCGACCTGATCACGCTCTTCGAGGCCGGCCTCACGAACGTCGTCGCGCCGCAGGGGACCGCCTTTACCGAGGACCAGGCGCGGATTCTGAAGCGCTACGTGAGCGAAGTCGTGCTCTGCTTCGATGCCGACGCCGCCGGGGAAAAAGCGGCCGAGCGTTCGCTCGAGCCGCTTCTGCAGCATGACCTCATCGTCCGCGTCGCGGAGATGCCGCCGGGCGAGGACCCGGACTCGTTAGTCCGGAAGGACGGCGCGGAAAGTTTTAGCGCGCGGATCAGCAACGCGCGCGACTTCTTCGATTTCTGGATTGAGCGAGCGGCGACCTCGATCGACCTCTCGAATCTCGGCGCGAAGATGCAGCTCGCGCGCGCCCTCGCCGAGACCGTGGCGCGCGTGCACGACCCGCTGATGCGCAACGAAGTGATCAGCAAAGTCACTGCGCGCCTCGGCGTCGCCCCGTCCGATTTCGCAAATCTCCTCCCGCGCGCTGCGCGGAACTGGACGCCTAACGAACCCCGTCTGCGCACGGTCGCCCCCGCGCCCCGGCACGAGATTGCCATGCTCTGCCTGCTCGCGCTGCGCAACGGCGAGGCCCGCGATTTCCTCCTCGCCCAGGATTGGCGCGACGTGGTCGAGGAAACGCCCGGCACCGAGATGCTCGGGAAAATTCTCGAGAGCGAGCTGCGACCCGACGAGCCCGCTTCACTCAATCTCTTTCTCTCCGAGCTGGCGTCGGAAGAGGAATCGCTCGTCTCCGGCTGGCTGATGCAGAAGATGCCGGCAAACGCCGAGATCGTAGCGCGCGAATGGTGGCAGGGCTTGCGGACCCCGGCGGTGCGCCGGCGGCTGCAGGCGGCGGAGAGCCGCCTGAAGCTCCCGCAAATCACGGCCGGCGAAGTGGTCATCCTGCAGAAACAAGTGGTTGACCTCCGTGGGCAGCTCGACGATTTTTCACGGTTTTCGCCGGACTGCCAGCTCGACTCCTAACGGTCGTCCACGGAATGGCTCCTGCTTAGTTCCGTTTCCCAGACTTAAACAGACTTCGATTTGGCTAAGAAACCCCAACCACGCGGACGTTCGAAGAAGCCGCCGAAACCGGCGGCCGCCGCGCCGCGGAAACGAGGCCGCCCGCCCGGTTCGACCAAGAAGAAGGTCGTCGCGGAAAAGCCCAAGCGCTCGCGCGGTCGGCCGCGCAAGCATGTCCTCCCCGTCGCCGGCGAGGCGAAGCGTGGCCGGGGTCGGCCGCCCGGGAAAAAATCGAAGACCGTTCCGGCAAAACCATCGCGCCTCGAGGTCGCCCTTGCCGCTGAGACCACAGGCACGAATGGAACCGCGCTCACGAACGGCGCGAGCCAGACGCAGGCCCGCATCCGCGAGCTGATCAAGCTCGCGAAGGAACAGGGCTATCTCACTTTCGACGACCTGAACGAGACGCTGCCGGCGGAGCTGACCAATCCGGACGAGCTCGATCACATCCTAATGCGGCTGCGCAAACTCGAGATCAGCATCATCGAGGCCTCCGAAGTCGACAGCTTCAAGGACGTGAAAAAAGACGCCGACGAAGAAGAGGAAAAGCCTGAGCCGAAGCTCGACATCCTCGACGATCCGGTGCGGATGTATTTGAAGCAGATGGGCCAGGTGCCGCTGCTCACGCGCGAACAGGAAGTGGAGATTTCCAAGCGGATCGAGGAAGCGGAAGAGAAGGTCCAACTGAACATCAACCGTTTCGGTTTCGTGGCCCAGGCGCACCTCGACCTCGCGGCGAAACTTTCCGAAGGCGGCGAACGTTTCGACCGGGTCATCCTCGACAAGAAAATCGAGAGCCGCGAACGCTACCTGAAACAGCTCCCGGGCCTTTGCCGGAAGGTGCAGAAGATGAGCGCCGAGCTGGCCAAGGAATACACGCACATCGCGCAGCGGACGCAGCGCGATTCCTCCGAAGCGAAGAAATTTGAGAAGGCGGCGGCGAAACTGCAGGCGCTCTATCCGCAGTTTTTTTACAAGCAGCGCGTGGTCGAGGAGTTCGTCCATCTCGCCGATACGCACTACACGCTTCTCCGCACCGTGCAGGAGGAGATGAAAAACGCCCGCGCCCTCAAGAAAGGCAAAGATGCCGTGCAGAAAAAATTGCGCGCGCTCGAGGTCACGCTTTGGCTTTCCGGCGCGGAATTCGAGGACCGCTACCGCGAGCTGCGCGACTGGCTGCGCAAGGCGCTGCGGGCCAAGACCGAGATGGTGGAGGCCAACCTCCGCCTCGTGATTTCGATCGCGAAGAAATACACCAACCGCGGCCTCTCTTTCCTCGACCTCATCCAGGAAGGGAACATGGGCCTGATGAAAGCGGTCGAGAAGTTCGAGTATCGGCGCGGCTACAAATTTTCGACTTATGCGACCTGGTGGATCCGGCAGGCGATCACCCGCTCAATCGCCGATCAGGCGCGGACGATCCGCATCCCAGTGCACATGATCGAGACGATCAACAAATTGATGCGGGTGCAGAAACAACTGCTCCAGGAATACGGCCGCGAGCCCACGCCCGACGAAGTGGCGGAGGAAATTCTACTGCCGGTGGATCGCGTCCGCGCGGTGCTCAAGATGGCGCAGCAGCCGATCTCGCTCCAAGCCCCGGTGGGTGAAAGCGAGGAGACCAATTTTGGCGATTTCATCGAGGATAAATCCGCTGATAACCCGAGCGACATGACCGCGATCGCGCTCCTGAAGGAGAAGATCAGGGATGTCCTCGAGACCTTAACCGAACGCGAACGCCAGGTGCTCGAACAGCGTTTCGGTTTGGTCGATGGCTACAGCCGCACACTCGAGGAAGTGGGCCGGCAGTTCCGTGTCACCCGCGAACGCATCCGCCAGATAGAGGCGAAAGCGCTGCGCAAGATGCGGCACCCGACGAGGATTCGGCAGCTCGAGGGATTCCTCGAAGCTGCCGATCTCGAACCAATCCGGAAACCGCTCCCGACCGCCTAACGGCGGCTGCGGACGCGGCGGCCGTTGCGCAGGCGAACGACCGGCCGGCGATAAATCACCGGACGACGGTAAACGACCGGACGTGCGTAACCGTAGGACCCGTAATAGGGATAGCCGTAGCCATACCCATACCCATACCCATACGGAGCGCAGCCGCCGTAGAAACCAACGGGAAACCCGATGCCGATGCCGATCGAAACCCGCGCTTCAGATTTCGGAGCGGAGACAACCGCGAAGGCGCCCACGACCGCTGCAATGATAAGAAGTTTCTTCCAATTCATGAACCTCACCTCCTTTCCTGCTGGGGATTACTTCTGTGAGACGCGGGCCGCGGCCAGCTATTCACTCTCTTTTCCGCTCCAACGCGGATAGCCGGTGAGGCACAAGTCGGAGCCGATTTGCGCGTAGTGGATTTCCTCGATCTTCGCCCCCGCGAGGGTCGCGTCCGCGCCCCGGCCGGCGACCGCGGGCACGGGTCCACCGGTGAGCAGCGGCGCGAGATAGAATTGCACCCGGTCCACGAGGTGCGCATCGAACGCCTGCCCGAGAACCTCGCCGCCACCTTCGAGGAGCACGCTGGTTATCTCCCGGCGGCCCAGATCGGCCAGGACCGCGGCGAGAGTTTTCTTTTTGTAAACCAGCGTGCGATGGGCGAAACGGTCGGTGAAAAGGTGCGCCTCGGGCGGCAGCTTTCCCGACCGGGAGAGCACCACGCGCCACGGCTGACGCGCCCCGGAAATCCCGCGAGTCGTTAGGCGCGGGTTGTCCTGCCGCAGCGTTTCTGCGCCGATCAGGATCGCGTCCACTTCCGCCCGCAAGGCATGAGCCGAGCGCCGGGCGGCCGGGCTCGTTAGCCAGCGGCTCTCGTTAGGCGGCCGGGTCAGATGCCCGTCCAGGCTCATCCCGCATTTCGCGATCACGAAGGGCCGCCCGCTGACGATCCACTTGTTGAACGCTTCGTTCAGCCGGGTGCATTCCGCCGCGAGCACCCCACTCGTCACGGCGATTCCCGCCAGCTCCAGTTGTTGAAGACCGCGGGCCTGATGGGCCGGATTCAGATCGATCGCGCCGACGACCACCCGCCGCACGCCGGCGCGAATAATCGCTTCCGTGCAGGGCGGCGTGCGTCCTGTAGTCGAGCAAGGCTCGAGCGTGACATAAAGCGTGGCGGAGTGAAGTGAGCGCGAGCCTGCCGTCGTGAGACATTCAATTTCCGCGTGTGGCCGGCCGCGGCCCCGATGATAGCCGGTTGCGATCACGCGCCCGGCCTGCACGAGCACGGCACCGACGGCCGGATTCGGACTCGCGAGGCCGATCCCTTTGCGTGCTTCTGCTAACGCCGCCGCCATAAATTTTTCGTCAGACTTCTCCGGCATCCGCGCAGGTTAAGCGTCCGCCAAGAGACCGCAACGGTCTTCGTCTTTCTCCAGGTCGCCGCAGTCTGCTTTCACAGGCTGGAAGTGCGCCATTCAGTTACATCCGTCGGTAGCCACTCCGGTCTTGTAGAGGGTCGCTTTGACTCAACTGAAGTGCTCGGTTCCAGCCAAATCAATATATAAGTCGCTGATCTATAAATAGTAACACATAGAGGTGAACATTGGCATTCGGATAGCTCTGGTTCTGGAGGAAACTTAACCAACACAGAAACTATGAGCATCATTCGATATCAATCACCTGAACTCAACGGCTGGCAGTCCTTCGACCGCTGGGCCAACCTCCGAGACGAGATGAATCGTCTTTTCGAGTTGCCGACGATGGCCGCAACCGGTCGCCAGACACAACTCTTCAATGGCTGGACTCCGGCCCTCGACGTTTACCAGAATCCGGACAACGTCGTGGCCGTGCTCGAACTCCCTGGAATGCGCAAGGAGGAGATCGAAATCTCGCTTCACGACGGCACCCTCACGATCGCAGGCGAGCGCAAAAGCGGCTCCGGCGAAACCGACCAGGCCGAACGGACCGAACGTTTCGTCGGCAGATTCCGCCGCACGATTACCCTCCCGACGCAGGTCGACGCAGGCAAGGTGAGCGCCTCTTACAAGGACGGCATTCTCACCGTCACGCTCCCGAAAGCCGAGGAAGCGAAGCCGAAGAAAATCGAAGTCAGCATCGAATAATTTAATCCAAGAAAGGAACAACAAATCATGACGAACAATTTAGTCCGCGAGAACAACGACAGCGCGATCGCCCGCCGCGAGGGCGGTGAGAAATTCATCACGCCCGTGGCGAGCGTGAACGAGGCGCCGGAAGGCTACACCCTCGAGCTGGAAATGCCCGGAGTGAGCAAGGCGGGCCTCGAAATCTCGGTCGAGAACAACGAACTCTCGATCATCGGTCGCAAGCAGATCACCACGCCTGAAGGCACCGTGGTCCATCGCGAAAGCCGGCCGCATCACTACCGCCGTGCGTTTGAGATCGATCCGTCGATCGACACCGCGAAGATCAGCGCCCGGATCAGCCAGGGCGTGGTCACGCTGACCCTTCCGAAAGCGGAAGAGGTGAAGCCGCGGCGCATCGCCGTTTCGTGATTTTCCTAATCATTAGGTGAGGAGGAAGCCGCAGGCCGCAAGGTCTGCGGCTTTTTGCGTTCTCTTTTCCGAGGTGGTCCGCTTTTCTACTTGGCGGGTCGCACGGAGCGACGTACCTAGGAACCGCTTATGGCCTCCAAAACTGAAGAGAAACCGACCGAAGACAAACTCGTCGCCGCCCGGAACAAGAACCTCGATCTCGCCATCCAGCAGATCGCCAAAGACTACGGCGACGGCGCCATCATGCGCCTCGGAGATGGCAACATCGTCGACATCGATGTCATTCCGACTGGCAATATCCTGATCGACCGCGCGCTCGGCGTAGGCGGCGTGCCCCGTGGCCGGATTGTGGAAGTTTTCGGACCGGAATCGTCCGGCAAAACGACCCTCACCCTCACGATCATCGCGCAGGCCCAGAAGCGCGGCGGCCTCGCGGCTTTCGTGGATGTCGAGCACGCGCTCGACCCGCAATACGCTCGCAAACTCGGGGTCGATCTCGACGACCTCCTCGTTTCCCAACCCGGCTCTGGTGAAGAAGCACTCCGGATTGTCGAGACGCTCGTGCGCTCAAACGCGCTCGACGTCATCGTGCTCGATTCCGTCGCCGCGCTGGTGACGAAACAGGAGCTCGAAGGTGAGATCGGCGACTCGACCGTCGGGGCGCAGGCGCGGCTCATGAGCGCGGCTTTGCGGAAGCTGACCTCGCTCATTTCCAAGGCGCGAACCTGCTGCATTTTCACCAATCAGATCCGCGAGAAAATCGGCGTCATGTTTGGCAATCCCGAAACCACGCCGGGCGGTCGCGCGCTGAAATTTTACTCGAGCGTCCGGATGGATATTCGCCGCATCGGCGCGATCAAGCAGACCGACGGGGTCGTCACCGGGAACCGCACCCGGATCAAAGTGGTGAAGAACAAAGTCGCGCCGCCGTTCACCGAAGCGGAGTTCGACATTATGTATAACGAAGGCATTTCCACGACCGGCTCGCTCCTCGATCTGGCCTTGGAAAAACAAATCGTCGAGAAGCGCGGGTCGTGGCTCAGCTTCAAGGGCGCGCAGCTCGCGCAGGGTCGCGATGCCGCGAAGGAAGTGCTCAAGAACGACCCCGCGCTCTATGCTGAGATCGAGACAATGGTGAAAGCGAAGCTCGACGAAGAGAAGAAGTAAGGCCCTTTTTTAGTGCCTCGGACGCGGCACCGTCGCCGCTCCGAACCTGCTGCCTAACGATGCCAGATAACGTTCGATCGTGCTCGCCTGCCCGAAGATAAAA
Source organism: Chthoniobacterales bacterium (assembly GCA_038240025.1). GTDB lineage: Bacteria > Verrucomicrobiota > Verrucomicrobiia > Chthoniobacterales > UBA10450 > Palsa-1392. The sequence goes on along the minus strand of JBBSED010000001.1, from coordinate 208,895 downwards.
CGGGAAACGAAGCGAAAGAGAACATTCGAGACCACGCCATCCTCGGTGATGCTCAGACATGTCCCCTCAGGCGTCGCGGCGAAATCGTAGGTCCACGATCCCGCATAACCGAGGTCGCGATCGAGAATGCGGGTCACCAGCTTCTCGCCCGGCACGTCGGCGACGACTTCGTAGTTCACGCAGCCATTTTTCGAGCACTCGCGGAAATGGACGCGACCATCGGCCGGGTCGAGCAATTCCACGCTGCGCAGATCGGATCGCCAGCTCGGCGCGGCTCCGAAATCGCGAACCACGCCATAGACAACCCCCGGCGAAGGTCCGAGCGAAATTTTCCGAGTCACCCGATGCGTTCGCGGCAACATCGCTCCGATGACCAGCACGATTCCCACCAGCACAACCAGGGTTCCTACGATGATGAGCAGTATTTTCATGACTGCGTCTGCAACCTCCGAGCCGCGCCCGCCAGCACATCCAAACCGCGCGCCGCGGCGGCTCGTTCCTCCGGCGTGAGCAACGCGACCAGCGCCCGCACGCGTTTCGTCTCGAGGACCGAGGTCGCCGCCATCGCGCGCGCTCCCAGATTCGTTAGGCGCAGTTCGTGTTGCCGCTTGTCCGCCGACGCCGCGCGGCTGGCGAGGTAGCCCAGCTCGCCGAGTCGACCGAGTGCAGCGGAGAGCGTCGACGGCGCCACTCGCAAGTGGCAGGCCAGCTCCTTCGGGCTGACCCCGCGCGCGCGGTCCAGATGAGCGAGGATGGACGAATCGCGCGCCGAGAGCCTCCATTCCGTCGAGCTCGTGCGCACGTGATCGACGTGGCAGGCCAGATATATCTGCGGATAGAGTCGTTGGATCCCGGCCACGAGCTGGTCCTTCATGCTGGCAAGGATTGAGCCCGGGAAATAGTTCGTCAACCTGAACGAACCCGTCGTCGTTAGGCACCGCGCCTGATGAAAAATCGGCGCAACCGGTTTAACCTCTCCGTTCGTTACTATGACCTCTGCCGAGATCCGCCAATCCTTCCTCGATTTCTTTCGCGAGAAAATGCACACCGTGGTGCCGTCATCCTCGCTTCTCCCGGACTCACCCAACCTTCTTTTCACCAACGCAGGCATGAACCAGTTCGTGCCGATATTTCTCGGCCAGCAGACCGCGCCCTACGACCCGCCGCGCGCGGTCGACACCCAGAAATGCATCCGCGCCGGAGGCAAGCATAACGATCTCGACGACGTCGGGCTCGACACTTATCACCACACCTTTTTCGAGATGCTGGGGAACTGGAGCTTCGGAGATTATTTCAAAAAGGAGGCGATCGAGTGGGCTTGGGAACTCGTCGTTAGGCGGTGGAGGTTTCCGGCGGAGCGGCTCTACGCCACGGTCTACCGGCCGGGGCCTAACGAGCCGAGCGCGTTCGACCAGGAAGCGCACGCACACTGGGAAAAACTCTTCACCGCCGCCGGGCTCGACCCCGCGATCCACATCGTAGACGGCAATAAGAAGGACAACTTCTGGATGATGGGCGACACCGGCCCGTGCGGCCCATGCTCCGAACTGCACGTCGACCTGACCCCGTTAGGCAACACCCGCGGTGCGCTGGTCAACGCCGGCGACCCGCGCTGCATCGAGATTTGGAATCTGGTTTTCATCCAGTTCAACGCGAACCCGGACGGCAGTTTCGTTCCCCTCCCCGCTCGCCATGTCGACACCGGCATGGGCTTCGAGCGCGTCACCGCGATCATTAAGGGCACGAAAGATTTCACCGACTTCAGCGGCCAGATCTCGAACTACGAGACCGATATCTTCCGCCCGATCTTCGACGAGATCGAAAAGCTGAGCGGCCAAACCTACGGAGCCACCCTGCCCGAAAGCGGCAGCACCGGCGAGACCGAGCAGGAAAAAATCGACGTCGCCTTTCGCGTCGTCGCGGATCACATCCGCACGCTCAGCTTCGCAATTGCGGACGGCATTCAGCCGAGCAACGAAGGTCGGGGCTACGTCCTCCGCCGCATCCTCCGCCGTGCGGTCCGCTACGGGCGTTCGTTAGGCCTGCATGAGCCGTTCTTCTTCAAACTCGTCGACGTCGTGAGCCGGACGATGGGCGAAGTCTTCCCCGAGTTGCGCGCGAAGCAGACGCAGATCAGCGAGACGATCCAGCGCGAAGAAGAGTCGTTTAACAAAACGCTCGATCGCGGAATCAAACTCTTCGAAAACGAGGTGCTTGCTTACTCGGTTATGGCTGCGGCAAGACACGAGGGTCTCTCAAAATCCGCATACAGCGGGGTGGAGCGAGAGGAGGAGCGTTCCGAAATGACAATCGACTCCTTCGACATCCGACTCGGGGGGCAACTTGTTTCGTTCGATCTTGATGAGCTTAGACGCGGCGGGTGGCGGAAATTCTTGAAATATCCACCGCGAGTAGAAGCTGCGGACGCATTCAAACTTTACGATACCTACGGTTTTCCGCTCGATCTGACTGAACTGATGGCGCGCGAGCGCGGGCTCTCGGTCGACACGGAAGGTTTTGATAAATTGATGAAGGCGCAGCGCGAGCGGGCGCGCAAGGCGCAGAAGAAAAGCGTCATCACGATCGCGGACGACGCGGCGAAAAAGGCTACGAACTTTCTCGGTTTCGAGCACGATCACACCGGTGCGGATGTCGAAGAAGTTGTCGCTCTCGGTGGCAAGACGGGCGTAATCCTAAACAACTCGGTGCTCTACGCGGAGGTGGGCGGTCAGGTCGGGGACAAGGGCGAGATCGAGGGAGAAACCGCCCATTGGAAAGTGGTCGACACGCGCAAAAGCGGAGCGGCTTTTGTGCACGTTCTCGCGGGGAACGTCGCGCCAACCGTCGGTGAGCATGTGACCGTGCGGATCGATCGCGACCGGCGCGCGGCGATCGAACGGCATCATAGCGTGACGCATTTACTGCATTGGGCGCTGCACGAAATCGTCAGCCGCGACGCCACCCAAAAAGGAAGCTACGTCGGCCCGGAGAAGCTGACTTTCGATTTCACCAGCGCCGCGCTCACGAAGCTGCAACTGCGCGAAGTGGAGAAGCTCGTGAACGAAAAGATCGCCGAGAACGGCGCGGTCTCGTGGAAGGAAATCCCCTACCCCGAGGCCAAGCAGCGCGCCGACATCATGCAATTCTTTGGGGACAAATACGGGGACCTCGTGCGCGTGGTGCAGATCGGCGGCGCACCTAACGAGTTGAACGGTTACTCGATGGAACTCTGTGGCGGCACTCACGTCCGCGCGACCGGCGACATCGGACCCTTCCGGATTCTCAGCGAATCGGCGATTGCTGCCGGCATCCGCCGGATCGAGGCCGTGGCTGGGGCCGCGCTCGAGGCTTGGGCGACAATCGAAGCCGCAGCGCAGGACGAGAAATTTAGCGGCCTCACGAAAAGAAAAAACGACCTCTCGCCGATGCCCGCGTTCACCGACCATACGTCGATCAACCCACGCGCGGCGCACCTCGAGAAGACCGAAGTCGAGTTGCTCGCTTGGGAGAAGGAGAACGCCAAGACCGTCGGCGCGGAAATCCAGAAACGCGCCGCCGTGCTTGCCCAGGAACTGGCGGAGGCAAACCGAGGAGCGAAAGCGGTCGTGATGGAAATCGCGGGCGCCGATGGCGCGCTTTTGCAGGCGATCGTTGATGCACTAAAAACTCAGTTCAACGGGGCGATCTTTCTTGCCGGAGCGAATAATGGCCGGGTCGATCTCGTGGCCGCAGTGCCGAAGGAAATGACCGCGCAGTTTCAGGCCGGCGCGCTCATCCAGCAGATCGCGCCGATCGTCGGCGGTAAAGGTGGCGGTCGTCCGGACAATGCCCGCGGCGCTGGCAAGGACCCGGCGAAAATCGGGGAAGCTCTCGCGAAGGCGAAAGAGCTGATCCTCGCCTAACGACCGCTACTTCAGCGCGGCCCAGACGCGATGGACGTCGTCGTGGTCTTCGAGCGTCTGCAGGAATTCGCCGACTTGCTGTCGATCTTCTTCGCTCAGCTCCGGGTAATTTTTCGCGATGTAGCCGAGCTCGCTCGTGACGATGGTCCAGCCATTTTCCCCGAGCCATTGCGAGACCGCGTGGAGATCGGTCGGCCCGGTGATGAACTGTGCGCCGCTCGTGCCCTCGGGAATTTCCGGGTCGTCCGCGTGCGTCAGCGGCTTGAAATCCTGCGCGCCAGATTCGATCGCCGCGGCTTCCGCGTCCTTCGTCGCGTCGGCGTGGTGCGCTTCGACGAAGCCGACATGATCGAAAAGGAACTTGTTGCTGCCGGGCGCGCCGAGCTGGCCGCGTTTGAAGAGAACACGGATCTCGGGCGCCGTGCGGTTTTTATTGTCGGTCTGCACCTCGACGATGACGGCCACTTTGTGCGGTGCGTAGCCTTCGAAAACCACGTGCTCGAGTTCGAGCCTTTCGCCGCCAATTCCCGCGCCTTTCTTGATCGCGCGCTCGATCACATCCCGCGACACGCTCGCCCGGCGCGCCTTTTCCACGACCGCGAAGAGCCGCGGGTTGCCCGCCGGATCGCCTCCGCCGAGCTTCGCGGCCACCATGATTTCCTTCACCAGTTTGCCGGTTACCTGCCCTTTTTTCAGGCCCGCGACTTCGCGTTTGGCGTGCAGCCATTGACGTCCCATAGGCCTGATTTAGCCGGCGCGCGCGACGGTGGCAAGTGGCGCGCGCGGCGCGGCCGTGCGTAGCTGGCTCATGAATCTCGAGTTGGACGGGAAGAAGGCTTTCGTGAGCGGCTCGACCGCGGGAATCGGGCTGGCGATTGCCAGCCGGCTGGCACAGGAAGGCGCGGAAGTCTGGCTAAACGGCCGCACCAAAGAGCGGGTCGACGAAGCGATCACCCAGCTCGGGAAAGAGGGAAAAGTCCACGGCATCGCCGCCGATCTCGGGACGGCGGAGGGTTGCGCCGAATTCGTCCGGCAACTGCCCGAGCTCGACATCCTGGTGAACAACGTCGGCATCTTCGAGCCGAAGCCGTTTGCGAAAATCAGCGACGAAGAATGGCTGCGTTTTTTCACCGTCAACGTGCTTTCGGGCGTGCGCCTCAGCCGCGCCTATCTCGACGGGATGAAAGAGCGGAACTGGGGCCGGATCGTTTTCATCTCCAGCGAATCGGGCCTGCAGATCCCGGCGGAGATGATCCATTACGGCACCACGAAAACTGCGCAGCTCGCGATCGCGCGCGGTCTCGCCGAGACCTGCCGCGGCACCGCGGTGACGGTCAACTCGGTGCTGCCCGGGCCGACCGCATCGGAAGGCGTGACGGAGTTTGTCGGGCAACTCGCGCGGGAGAAAAAAGTGAGCAACGAAGAATTCGAGAAGGACTTTTTCAAAAACGCGCGACCGAGCTCGATCGTGCAGCGTTTTCTCGACCCAGAAGAGATCGCCAACGTGGTCGGGTTCGTCTGCAGCCCGCTCGCGTCCGCGATCAATGGCGCCTCCGTCCGCGCCGACGGCGGCGTGATCCGCTCGATCGGCTGATTGCCTCGTTAGGGCAAAAGCAGGGTCACGAACGCGGTGATGCCAAACGCGAAAGTCAGCATCATAAGATAGATCACGCTCCCAAGCGCGAACTTGAAGAGCGTGGCCAGCCAGTTCTGCCGATAAACCCGCCGGATCGCGAGGAGCAGCTGTACGAAGACCACGATCCCGAGCACGGTACAGACCACCGCAGTGAGCGCGGCCGATTGCATCGCGCAGAGAAATCCCAACCCGATGATGATCACCGTGCTCAGGAAAACAAACGCGTGCGTGTGGAGCGCGAAGATCAGGTGGTCGACATAGAAACGCCGCTTAAAAATGTAGAGAATTTTCAGGACGAGCGCGAAGAGCGGGATACAGCAGAGCACCATCGGGGCGATGTTTTGGATCAGCGCCTTGAGGAAAAGATCACCGCGGTCGCCGGTCGGTCCGAGCTTTTCCTTGGCGTGTGCTTCCACCCATTTCATGAAGGGCGGCACATTTTTTTGCTTGTCCAGTTCCTCGAAGAAAACTTTGTGGTCCGGGGTCGCCATCGGCGCCGCCTCGTCGCTGTCGCTCCAGGAAAAATGCGGCCCGACAACGCCCGGCGATTTCTGCGGAGAAACGCCTAACGAGATCGCCGGCGGCGCAGGCGAGGACTCCGGGCGCCACGGTCCGAGCGTGGGTGACGGCGCGGCAGAAGCACCCGGCTTCGGCTTCGGCAAATCGTCGTTCATTTCGATCGAGAAAAGACCCGTGGGGGCTTTGCCGAGCGGCGCCACCTTGATGTGGTCCGACTGCAGGTGATTGCCGCGGGAGAGGAAATTAATCACAAGGAAAAAGAGCACGCTCGCGATCAGGTAGACCCGCAGCGGATGGACGTGCCGCGCGCGCTTGCCCTCGACGAATTCATTCGTCAGTTGCCAGGGCTTGATCAGGAGCAGGCCGAAGGATTGGAAAAAGCGCGCGTCGAGATTGAAAAACGCGTCGGCAGCATCGACCAGCAGCGACCCGAAGGAGCGCCGGTAATCGATCGCGGGCTGGCCACACTGCGCGCAGTAGGGACCGTCAAGCGCCCGCCCACAATTCTCGCAATGCGTCAGCGGCGGCAGCGGTTGTTTCTTGCCCCGCAACCAGCGCCGACGCGGCGGCCGGTTGAGCTCCGCGGCCACGGCGTCCCCGAAGATGAGGGGCGTTTCGTCAGACATCGGCGCACGTTATGCAACCGGCCGCGCGAAGTCCATGCCACACCGCGGACCGGTTAATCGCGAAAGACGAAAAGCGCGGCGGTGCCGGCGACACCGATGGCGCAGAGCACCGCGGTGTTCTCGATGAAATAGGGGTAAGCCATGAGCGCGATCCCGATGAAGAGCGGCTTCCAGAGATGCATCTTCTTACCGTAGACGAACCCGACGAAGCCGATGCTGCTGAAGACGAGGCCGGCGAAAAGATTGAGGCCGGAGATGGCGGGCAACGCGGGCATGCGGGAATGGAAGCCAGAAACGCGCCATCCGCACCGGCCCCGGAACTCGTTAGGCGGCCAGCCCTTCCCGCAAACTAAGCATTGACCGCCAGGCGGACGCAGTGAGACGATGCCGCACTTTCCATAAAAACCGCAACTCACTAACCGGAACCAATTCGTGGCCGCCAATCTTTTTCGCACCAAAAGTCCTGAACTCCTGATCCACGAATCCGAAGCCCCGGACCGGAAGATGAAGCGGTCGCTGACGGCGTTCGATCTCACCTGCCTCGGCATCGGCGCGATCATCGGCACCGGTATTTTCGCCCTCGCCGGCACGGCGGCCGCGGGTGAGGCGGTCCACGCCGGCGGCTCGATCATGAAGACGCCGGTGCTCAATTTTCTCATCTCTTGGGTGAATCACACCGACCTCGTCTTCGGGCGCGCCGCTGCGGGACCGGCGGTGGCGCTCTCCTTTGTCGTGGCCGCGATCGCCTGCGGTTTTGCGGCCCTTTGCTACAGCGAGTTGGCGGCGATGATTCCGGTATCGGGTTCGGCTTACACCTACTCCTACGCCACGCTCGGGGAGATCATCGCCTGGATTATCGGTTGGGATTTGATCCTGGAATATGCGGTCGGCAACATGGCTGTGGCGGTCGGTTGGTCCGGTTATTTTGTGCAGTTGCTGGGCAACCTTCCCTTCGGCTTGCACCTCAAGTTTCCGCTTTGGCTGGTCTGCGATCACACCACGGCGCTCACGGTCATCGCGAAGGGCGGCGCGGCCCTGAGCGATTATTCCTCGACCGTGCTGCCGGTGGTGATGGGTCACCAGATCGCCTTCGACCTGCCCGCGTTCATCATCGTCGCGGCCGTAACCGTGCTCCTAATTTTCGGCATTCGCGAAAGCGCCAGGGCCAACACCACTATCGTCATCATCAAACTCGCAGTGGTGGTGTTCGTGATCGCGTTCGGCTCGTTCATGGTCAATCCCACGAACTGGCATCCGTTCATGCCGAGCGGATTTGGGGGCGTGATGGGCGGAGCGGCGATTGTGTTCTTCGCCTTCATCGGCTTCGACGCGATCTCGACCACGGCGGAGGAAACGAAAAATCCGCGGCGCGATCTGCCGATCGGGATGATCGCCAGCCTCGTCATCTGCACCCTGCTCTACGTCATGATGTCCCTCGTGCTCACGGGCATGAAGAAATACACCACCTTCCTGGGCGACTCCGCGGCCGTCGCAACCGCATTCGCCGCGAAGCCTTGGGCCCAGGCGCTGATCAGCGCGGGCGCGCTCGCCGGGTTGACCTCGGTCCTGCTCGTCTTCCAACTCGGACAACCGCGCATCTTCATGGCGATGGCGCGGGATGGCCTGCTGCCCCGCTTCTTCGCGCGGATTCATCCACGCTATCGCACGCCTTACGTCACGACGATCCTCACCGGCATCGTGGTCGGCGGCGTCGCCATGCTCACCGACATCGGCTCGCTCGCCGACCTGACTAATATCGGAACGCTCTTTGCTTTCGTCCTCGTCTGTCTCGGCGTGATCGTGCTGCGCCGGAAAGATCCGAGCCGGCCGCGGCCCTTTCGCGTGCCATTCGTCCCGCTCTTCCCGATTCTCGGCGTGCTGTTTTGCGGCGCGCTCATGCTCAGTCTGCCGATCGAAACCTGGGTCCGGTTCTTCATCTGGCTGGTGATCGGCCTGGTCATTTATTTTCTCTACAGCGTCAGTCACAGCCGGCTGGGTCGCGGGATTGACGCGGGCGACACCGAACGCGAACTGCCGGCGATCGAGCCCTAACGAGAAAAGGGCGGCGCGGTCACCGAATCATCCGCGTGACGCCAGACTCCCGCTCCTTCGCGCTCCTCGGCACGCCGCTGCTCGCGACCACCTACGATGATCTGATCGCGCGTTGTCAGGCTCTCGCCCGCGCGGGCGGGACTTACGCGATCGATTTCACGAACACCCACATCGTCACGCTCCGGCGCCACGACCCGCAGTTCCGCGCGCTCACGAACGACGTCGACTATTTCGTGCCGGACGGGATGCCGCTCATCTGGTGCCTGAACCGACACGGCGCGGAACTGCGCGACCGCGTTTATGGGCCGACTTTCATGCGGCGCTGCCTCGAGGCGAGCGGGGCGCCGTACAAACACTATTTGTTAGGCGGCTCGGCCGCCTGTCTCGAGGCGCTGCGCTCAAAATTTTCCCAGGCAGAGATCGTGGGTGCGCGGCACGGTTATTTTTCCCCTAACGAGGAGGCGGAAATCGCCGATGAGATTAACCGGCTCGCACCCGATTTCATCTGGGTCGGGCTGGGCACGCCGAAACAGCAGGAGTGGATTCACCGGCATAAAAACAAAATCCGCCGCGGCGTCTTGCTCGCGGTCGGTTTCGCCTTCGACGTGAATGCCGGGATGAAAAAGGACGCGCCCGGTTGGATGCAACGCGTCGGACTCACCTGGGTCTTTCGCGCCTTTTCCGAGCCGCGCCGGCTCTTCTCGCGTTACCTGCACTACAACTCGCTTTTCCTGTATTACCTTGCGCACGATGCACTCCGACCGCCGCCTTCTCGGTAGTTTCCTCTGCGCCGTGGCTCTGCTCGCCGCGCCCTCCTTCACCCTCGCAAAAGAGGACTTCGTGAAGGGCATGACCATTTCCTGCCAGACTTCCGGCTGGGAATGGGCCACGCCGGAAATGGCGAAAACGCTCGACGAACTGAAGTCGTTAGGCGTGAACAGTGTTTCGATTCATCCCTACGCGCAGATCCAGAACGACGGCCACGTCCGCTTCCACGCGGAGGGCGACCACCACGAGATCACCGTCCCGCTCGACTGGGCGCGACAACGCGGGATATCCGTGATGCTGATCCCCCACATCGCTTACTGGGGGTCGAAGTTCCTCTGGCGGGGCGAGATTAATTTCCAGACGACCGCGGAGTGGGACCGGTTTTTCGGTGACTACGAAACCTGGATCGTCGAGATGGCGAAATTGGCCGAGGCGCACGGCGCGGGCACGTTCTGCGTCGGACTGGAATTTACCGAGGCGCAGAAGTTCGAGGCTCGCTGGCGCAAGATCATTGCCGCGGTCCGCGGAGTCTATCATGGCAAGGTCACCTACGGAGGGAACTGGGACAGCTTTGAGCAGGTGAAATTCTGGGACGCACTCGACTACATCGGCGTGCTCGCTTATTTTCCCCTAACGAAAAGCGCGGATCCTTCGGCCGGCGAAATCCAGAGCGCCTGGGACGCCCGCTGCCAGCAACTCGAGGCGTTCTCCGCCGCGCATGGCCAGAAGAAATTCCTCTTCGTCGAGATCGGCTACAACGAAAGCGCGCGCGCCGCGGCCGAGCCGTGGGCGTTTAAAACCGGGGGCGAGCACGCGGCGGAAATCCAGCAGCGCTGCATCGAGGTGGCGCTCGATCTTCCGCTCCACTGTCCGGTGATCGCCGGAATGTTTTGGTGGAAATGGTTCCCGGAATTGCCGAGCCACGAGGAAGAAAACTACCGGCTGCAAACCCCCGAGATCAAGGCGCTGCTCGCCAAACACTGGCGCTAGCCTCGGCCTCAGGCGGCGATGTCCTCGACCGCCGCGCGCAGCGCGCCGAGATCGAAAGGCTTGGTGAAGATCGCATGCACCTGCATCTCTTCGAAAGCGGCGCGCACTTCGCTGGAGAGATGGGCCGAGACGACGATGATTTTTCCGGGCAGGCCACGCCGCCTGATTTCCGCGACCAATTCCACCCCGGTGATCGTGGGCATTTTCTGGTCGACGATGATGAGGTCGTAAGGAGTGGTGTCTGCTTCGAGCTGGTCCAACGCGACGATCCCGTTTTCGGCCGTGCGCACTTCAAAGCGGGGCGCGGCGAAAACAAATTTCATCGAGAACGTCACCGACGCCTGATTATCGACGGACAGGATGCGAAATGGCAACGCCATGCCTTCCTCTAGAGCATCCACCATACCGGCGGGTCAGATAAGTCGCCCGCCTTGTGTCCGGCTTTCCTCCCCCGACTGGAGCGCTCCATGCCGAGAACGTGTCAGGCACTTTGGGTCGCGGGCGAGAGGCTACCGGCCCGGCTGGGAGCGCACGTGCCCGCAACCCAAAAATGCAGGTCACGCTCTACGGCGCTTCCCTCGGGCAGGCCGCGCGAAAGAAGTTGGGAAGCGGCCCGGCCCGGGCGACAGTGGCCGCCTTATGGGTAATAGCCAAGGCAGAGACAACGTCAAAAAACGCGCGGCCCGCCGCAAGAAATCCGACCGGATCGTGAAAGCGAACGCGAAAAAGAAAGCCGCCAAGTAGTCCGCGGCGATGCCCCGAAAAGACGCGGCCGTTCCGCGGCCGCCGCGGCTCCTCGTCCTCGTGGACGAGTCGAACGTCGGCAGCTCCGTGCGCACCTCCGGACGTGGCCTCGACTGGCTGCGGCTGCGCGATTTTCTCGGCGGCCCGGAGAGCGGCCGCGAGCTGGTCGAGATGGTGGTGTATGCCGGATTGCCCCCGGCGATTCCGCTTTGGCAGGAGGAGCGGGATAAGAAAAACAAGTTCGTCCATTGGCTGCGCTCGAATGGTTTCCTGGTCGTGACCAAGGACGGCGCGCCGGCCGAGGAAGGTCACTACAAGGCCAATGTCGACGTGATGATGGCGATCGATGCGCTGGAGCTGGCGACCGCGATGCAGCCGGACGTCGTCGTGCTCGTGACCGGCGACGCCGACTTCGCTTATCTCGCGACGAAATTGCGCAGAAAAGGCATGCGGGTGGAGGTGGCCTCGGTGGCGCAGAATCTCGGCGGCGTCCTGAAGGCTTCCGCGAACGCGACGATTGATCTTGCCCCGCTCTTTCGCACCTTTGATTTATTGCCGGTGACCGATAGCCTCGCCCCGGCCTCCCGCCGCCGCACGCGGCCCTAACCTCGCCGCGCTTTGCGCTTCTCGCTCCCGTCGGCGCTGGCTACGCTCCCGGGGTGAAAAAAATTCAATTCGTTAGGGGCGTCGCGGTCGCGGCGTTCGGCCTTGTCACCTCCACCTGGGCCCAGATGCCCACACCACAGCAGACGCCGGACGTTTCGAACAAAGGCCTATTCACCGCCGCAAGATCCGACCTCGTCGCGACCACCGCGCTGCACAAAACCGCCGACGATTTTTATGCCTGGCGCAACGAACAATTCCCGGTCGGGAGCAGTGACTCCGGCCTCCATACCTGGGACGATCGGCTGACGGATTACTCGGCCGCCGCGATCGTCGAACGCGCGCGGCACGTGGCGGAAGTGCTGGAGCAGATGAAGCGGGTCGACGCGGCGCAGTGGCCGAAAGACCAGCGAATCGACTGGATGCTTTTCCGCTCGCAACTGGAAGGGGCGGCCTTTGACGATCGGGTCTGGCATTCCAACAGCCGCGATCCGCAGACTTATGTGGGCGAATGCAGCAACGCCATTTTCTCGCTCCTGAAAAAGGAATACGACACGCCGCAGAAGCGCGCGGCGGCCGCGACCGCCCGGCTCCAGGCGATGCCGGCGATGCTCGCGCAGGGGGAGAAAAACCTGACCGAGCCGGTAAAACTTTTCGCCCAGCTCGCGATCGCCTCCGCACGCGCGATCGATCCGCTCTTTACCGACAGCCTGATGACCCTGGCGAAGGACCTTCCGCCTAACGAACATAAGACTTTGGTGGCCGCGCGGGACGCCGCCCTGCAAGCGATCCATGGCTTTGCCGATCACCTGGAGAAGAAGCTGCCGGCGATGGTCGCCTTCGCGCCGATGGGCGAGGAGAACTACAATTTTTACCTCCACCACATCCTGCTCCTGCCGCTCGATGCCGCGCAGGTGGAGATGATCGGCCGGGTGGAGCTGGCGCAATATCGCGCCTACGAAGCCTGGCTCCCCGATCCTTCGCTGGCCGATCCCGATCCGAAACGAAGCAAGAGTATCCCGCCCGACCAAGCCTCGTTCCTGAAGGCGTACGAAAGCCGCGAGGCGGAGATGATCGCGTTCCTGAAGGAACATCATCTGGTCACGATTCCGGATTATCTCGGCCGGTTTGAGATTCGGCAGTTACCGGAAGCGTTCAAGCCGACCAGCCCGGGCGGGTTCATGAATCCTCCCGGTCTCTACGACAAAGACCCGGCGGGCTTCTATTTCATCCCGACTTACAATCCGGACTCGAAGAACTTCTATATCCGGGCGGCGATCGAAGATCCGCGGCCGATCCTGGGCCACGAAGGGATTCCCGGGCACTTCATGCAGCTCTCGATCGCGAATCATCTGTCGGACGAAATCCGCCGGCACCATGGGGACAACGTCTTCGTGGAAGGCTGGGCGCTCTACGGCGAAGAGATGCTTTTACGCCAGGGCCTTTACCCGGCGGACTCTTCCTCCGCGGGCCAGGTGTTGAGACTGGCCCGCTATCGCTGCGCGCGCATCGGCGTCGATGTAAACCTCCACACCGGGAAGTGGACCTTTGACCAGGCGGTGAACTACTTCATGGAAGCCGGCGGCCTCGATCATGAAGCGGCGGAAGGCGAAGCGGCCGGCGCGGCTTCGAGTCCAACGCAGAAGATCAGTTACATCGTGGGGAAGTGGCAGATCATGCAGCTCCTCGGCAGCTACCGGGATAAGCAAGGGAAGGATTTCGAGCTCGGGAAGTTCCACGACGACCTGATCAGCCATGGCAGCCTGCCCGTCTCCATCCTGCGCTGGATCATGCTCGACGATCCTTCCGAGGTCGAGAGCGCGCTCGCTCGTTAGGCTTCGCGGCCTGATTTCTTCGGCGGGGTTAAGGAAAAACGGTCCTACGCGTCGCGGCCGAGCCGGCGCATTTACCGCGGCGTAGCACGGGGCTCGGGCGGCAACGTCCGGCGCGGCCTTGCAGTCGGGGTCGGCGTCGGGACGCCCCCGCCCTTTTGGGCGTATTCGAGGCGCGCCTTGCGATTCTTCGCATCCGCATTGTTCGGATCGAGGCTCAGAACTTTGTCGCAATCGGCGATCCCCGCGACGTAGTCCTTCTTCAGCTCATAGACGTAACTGCGGTCGAGATAGGCTTCCTTCGCCTCCGGCTTTTCCTTGATGATCTTGCTGAAGTCGGCGATCGCCTTGTCGTATTCCTTCAGGTTCCAGAGTGCAAAAGCGCGCCGGTCGAGAATCGCGAGGTCGTCCTTCTCTTGCAAGACCACGTCGTAATCCTGCACGGCTTTCGCGTAGTCCTTGTGCTGGAGATAGGCAAAGGCGCGGAAGCGCTTCGCCGCCACACTATCGCTCTTGAGCTTGACCGCGCGGTCGAAGTCCTGGATCGCCTTCTCGTATTTCTCCTGCGAGGTGTAAATAATCCCGCGATTGAGATAGCCGGCGGAGTTCTCCGACTCCGCCTCGATCGCGCCGGAGAAAGCCTTGATCGCGTCATCCAACTTGTTCGCGCCTTTGTAGCCGAGGCCGAGATTGTTGTAGTTGTTCGCCTCTTTCGGATCGGCTTTGACCGCTTTCTGGAAAAGGTCGATCGCCTTGTCCCATTCCTTTTTCTTGGCGGCTTCGATTCCTTCTTTTCCGTATTTGTAGGCGTCGGCTTTGTCGTCGGCTTGGGCCAGCGGTGAGAGCAGGGCGGCGCCGGCGAGCAACACGCTCACCATTAAGTTATGTTTCAAGGTTGTCATGATCATAGATGTCTTCTCTAGATTCGGAAGCGCGGAGAGTTTGGCCGCAACAAGCTGCGCCGGCAAAGCTTATTCGCCGCTTCTCGGTGCCCCGGCCCCGGGCTCATCCACGCGGGCGACACGGAGGGCGCGCCCGGTGTTTTCGTCGATCTCGACCAGGGCGCCGCGAAGCCGCACTTCGCCCTGCGCCACAGGGAAAGCCGCGGGCAGATTATCGATGAACCGGCGCACAATCGGGTCGATCGCGCGCCCGAGAATGGACTGGACTGCGCCGCACATCCCGGCGTCGCAGAGGAAAGCGGTGCCGCCGGGAAAAATCTGTTCGTCGGCCGTCTGCACGTGGGTGTGAGTGCCGAAGACGGCGGAAACGCGGCCGTCGAGGAACCGCCCGATGGCGATTTTCTCGCTCGTGGTTTCCCCGTGGGCATCGACCACGATGACCGGGGTCTCGGCCCGCATCTCCGTCACGGCGCGGTCGAGCATGGGGAACGGATTTTCCAGGATCGGCTGCATGAAAGTGCGGGCCTGCACGTTGATCACGCCGACTTTTCCCTTCGGCGTCTCGAGGATGATCGTGCCTCCGCCGGGGGCGCCGTCGGGATAATTTATCGGCCGCAGCAAACGCGGCTCGGTGTCGATGAAGGAGACGATTTCCTTCTGGTCCCAGATGTGGTCGCCCGTGGTTACGACCTGCACCCCAGCGCGCAGCAGGTCGATCGTGATCCGGGGTGTGATGCCGCGTCCGGCGGCGGCGTTCTCGCCGTTGACGATCGCGAAATCGAGCTGCCATTTCTCCTTCAATTCCGGGAGCCGCGCGATCACGGCGCTGCGGCCGGGTTCGCCCACGACGTCACCGAGGAAAAGAATGGTAAGCATCGCCGAGCACCGTATTACACTGAAAATTCCCAAAGACGATGTTGTTTCCTGTCCGCCGCCTTTTCGCCCTCGCCACGCTCTTCTCGCTCGGGCTCACGCCGGCCGCGCGCGCGCTGGAGGCGGAGCCGCCTAACGATCCCGCGGCGAGCCTGAGCACCCTGGGCCGCAAACCGGATTGGAGCGAGCTGGAAAAATACCAGGCGACGATCACCCACGACGAATTCCTCCATCTGCTCCACGACGTTTACGCCCCGCGCGGCTGCAGCGCGGACCTGATCGAGGTCACGCCGGCCGAGGCGAGGATCGTGACACACAAGGGCGCGCCGGAGACATTCACGCTCCACTTCGCGCAGACCGAAGCCGATCGCCTGCCGCTCGATCGCACGTGGACGCCAGCGGCGAAATTGCCCGCGGTCGCCGGCACCGGGCCCCTCGCCGGTCTCCACATCGCGCTCGATCCCGGCCATCTCGGCGGCGCCTGGGCGAAAATGGAAGAGCGCTGGTTCCAGATCAAAAAAGCGCCGCCGATCCAGGAGGGCGACATGACCCTGGAGGTGGCGAATTTGCTCGCGCCGCGTCTGGAGTCGTTAGGCGCGAAAGTGTCGTTGGTGCGCGCGCAGGCGGAACCGAGCACGCCCTATCGGCCTTCGGATTTTCGCGAGATCGCGCTGCAGATTTTGCAACAGGCCGGAGTGGCGGAGCCTCGGGAAGATTTCGACGGACCCGCCGACTCGGAGAAGGAAAAAAGCGTGCGCTGGCAGGAAGAGTTGCTCTTCTACCGGACGAGCGAAATCCGCCGGCGCGCGAGCCAGGTCAACTACCGACTGCAACCCGATCTCGTGCTCTGCCTGCATTTCAATGCGGAGAAGTGGGGTGACCCGGCGAGCCCGAGCCTGGTGAAGAAAAATCATCTCCACCTGCTCGTGAACGGCGCCTATCTGCCGGCGGAGATCGACCTCGATGACGAGCGTTGCGAAATGCTGCACAAGCTCCTGAGCCAGGCGTATCCCGAGGAACTGGGCCTCGCGGAAGCGATCGCCCTCACGATGAAAAAAAAGACCAACCTGCCACCATATCAATACACGACCGGGAACGTCACCCCGGTGGGGAAGAGCGGCTACGTTTACGCGCGCAACCTGATGGCGACGCGGCTCTATCGCTGCCCGACCGTCTACCTGGAGCCGTACGTGATGAATAGCCGGGAGGTTTTCGCGCGGGTCGAAGCGGGCGACTACGAAGGCACGAAACGCGTTGCCGGCAAAAAGCGGCCAAGCATTTTTCGCGAGTACGTCGATGGCGTGGTCGACGGCGTGGTTGCCTATTTCAAGCAGGCGCGGCCGTAGCTACAACTCCGCGATGGCGGCTTGGAGATCTTCCGGCGTCACCTCGTCGCTCACGCTCGCTTCGCCGATGGCGTGCGCGACGACGAAACGAATCCGGCCGTGTTCGAATTTCTTGTCGCGCGGCAGGGACTCGAAGATTTTCTCGCGCGGGAAATCCGCCGGCAACTTCACCGGCAACTGGCGGGCGGCGAGCGCGTCCACGATGCGGGTGCAGTTGCCTAACGACAAGCCGGCGCGCCGCGTCGAGATGCGCGCCGCGGCCACCATCCCGAGGCTGATCGCTTCGCCGTGGAGCAATTCCCCGTAGCCGGCTGCGTGCTCGAGCGCGTGGCCGATGGTGTGCCCGAAATTGAGCAACGCGCGCACCCCGCTCCGTTCCCGCTCATCCGCCGCCACGATCGACGCCTTGAGAGCGATGTTCCGTTCCACGAAATCCGCGGCGTTCGCCCGCGTCACTGCCGGGATGGAGTCGAAGAGCGCGGCGTCGCGAATGACGCCATGCTTGATCGCCTCGGCGAAACCTTCGTCCCAAATGCGCTCCGGGAGCGTGCCCAATGTCGCGGTATCCGCGAGCACCAACGCCGGATGATGAAAGGTGCCGATGAGATTTTTGCCGGCTCCGGAATTGACCCCTGTCTTCCCGCCGATGCAGCTATCGACCTGGGCGAGAAGCGTGGTCGGGAGCGAAACATACGGAATTCCGCGCAGAAAAATCGCAGCGACGAACCCGGTCAGATCGCCGACCACGCCGCCGCCTAACGACACCAAAAACGAACCGCGATCCAGCCCCAGCGCGCTCAGCCGAGCGCAAAGCGCACCCGCCTGAGTGAAAGACTTCGAGCTTTCACCCGCGGGAATGGTCAGCAGCTCGACCACGCAACCGGCGCCGCGCAGGCTCTCGATCACCTCCGCGGCGTAGAGCGGCGCCACGTTCGCATCCGAGATGACGGCACCGTGCGTTCCGGGCAGTTTTTGCCTAACGAGTGGCCCGACGCGGCCGAGGAGCCCCTCGCCAATGAGCGCTTCGTAAGGCTCCGCTCCGCCGCGGACCAACACCGTCCTCACGGAGAGGGAGTGGAAGCAGGCGCGGGTTCCCAGCGGTAGTTCGAATCGTCGCCCGCCGTGCCGTTCGCCGGCGCGACAAAGGTCGTCCAGGTCAGGCTGTCCGAGTGGCTGTCAGCGTAGAGCGCATTGATTCGCTGGCGCTTAGTCTGCGGGCCGCCAGGGGCGGTTCCGCCGGGCGTGCTCGTGCTGCGGAGGACCGTGACCGCAGCGGCGGCCGTCCCGCTGAAGGTAACGGTTGTGCTGCTGGTCTGGGCCGGTGCGAAAAGAATGAAGACTGAGGGACGCGCGATCTTATCGGCGGTCTGCCCGAGGATGGTGCTGTTCAGGCCGTAGCTGACCGGCGCACTGGTGTCGTCCTCCTGCGGAGCGCGACGATCGAAGGGAGATTGGAAGATTTTCCAGGTCGGCAGATTTTTCGGATGCAACTGCGCCATCCAGGTTCCTACCGCCGCGTCGGTGGAAAAGACAACGCTGTCGTGATCGTTCAGGTAAACCTGCGTGCCGATGCCGATCTGACGGAGGTTGTTCAAGTCCTGGGTGACCCGGGCGCGTTCCTGCACGCTGGAGAAAACCGGAAGTGCGAGGCCGACGAGGAGGGCGATGATCGCGACCACCACGAGCAGTTCGATCAAGGTGAACCCGCGTCGGCAACCCAAAGTGCGCTTTTTTTCCATCACGGCCGCACCGTATCATTGCGTCTGCGGATTGCGGTAGCGAAATCCGCCACGCGCCGCGGCACGCAACCGCCGCTTGCCTAACCACCCGCTTCCAGCCTTAATAGAGTCATGCCAGATCCATTCGAGCCGGTTGACCCTGTCGCGCCACCGCACACCGCGCCCCTGCCTGAGGAAGGCAATCCTGGGCAACCTACTTCCACCGGCCTGCCCTCGAATGTGGCCGCCGCGCTTGCCTGTTTTCCGCTCATCGGCGGGATCATTTTTTACATCCTCGAGAAGCGCGATTCGTTTGTCCGCTTCTACGCGATGCAATCGATCATCTTCGGCTTGGCCTGGATGCTCTTCGGGCTCGCCTGGAGAATTTTCTATAGCATCCTCGCGAGCATTCCGGGCATCGGCGTGATCTTCGCCTTTCTTCTTTGGCTCTTGTGGGCGGCGGTCAACGTCGCCTTCCTGATCGTGCTCATCATCGCGATCGTGAAAGCCTTCAGCGGGGTGCGCTGGGATATTCCGTGGGTGGGACCGATGGCGCGCAAGCAGACCGGCGCGACCCTGTAGCCGCTTCCCTGTGGGAAGCGCGGGGTGGGTTTTGCCTAACGGGATGCCCTAACGAACGACACGCCTCGGACCACGGTGTCAATCCCACGTTGCGCAGAGCGAAACGGCTACAGGAGAAGTTTCACCACCACCTGGTTCAGGATCAGTTCGTGATCGAGCTGGGTGCTGACGATTTGCAGGTTGGCCTCGAGGCAGGCTTCCAGGCCGTGGACGAGCTGGTCGATCGTGAAACGGCCGGCCTGCATCGCCGCCAAGCCAAGCGCGTAGCCGTTGAGCGAACCGTCTTTTTTCCGCGGCAGGTGCGCGGTGGCTTCGTTAGGCAGGCGGTTGAGGGTGGAGATGAAGGAAAAGGGTGCGCCCGGTCGCGACAACTTGTGGCGCTGCATCAGGTCCTTCGCGAGCAGGAGATTCCGCACCGTCGGGATGATGGCGACGAGGAGAATTCCGATGACCGATTCACCCTGGTCGAGCAGCCGCCTCACGAGCGTGAGCGCATGCTCGAGGTCACTCGCGGCGAGCGCGTTCCCGAGCTCGAAGATGACGCCGGCGCGCGAAATTGGCACCAGGATCCGCACTTCCTCGAGGGTGACCCGGCGGGTCGCGGCGCCGAGGTAGAGATCGATCTTCTCCAGCTCGTTGCCGATCACGCGCGTGTCGCCGCCGGTGAGGAGGACGAAGAGATCGAGCGCGTCGGGATCGAATTGCAGCCGGCTTTTTTTGCCTAACGACTGGACGAGATCGGTGGCTGCTTCCTCCCAGCCGCTGCGGCTGGAATCGAGCTTGTCGAAGACCTCGAGTTCGGCGCGTTTCACGAGCGTTTTGTAAAAGGTGCGGCGCTTGTCCACTTCCGGCGCACTGAGCAGGAACTTCACTTCGACCGAGCCGAAACCGCTCTGCAGGATCGCCGCCAGTTCCTCGAGTGCTTCCTGCACATCGGCCGCGCGCCCGAGCACGGTATCGGCGAGGAAACTCGCGTTCTTCAGCCAGACCAGCTTGCCGCCGCCGAAGAAGGGCAGCGTCTGCAGCGCTTCGATCGCCGACCGAATCCTGCTCGCGGCCTGGTCGGCGTTATCGGCGGCGCCGTCGATCGTCTCGACGCCGAAATCCCCGGCGTCGGCGGGGGCGAGTTCGGTCGCGAGCTCCCGCGCGCGCGACTTCACCGAGCTCTCATCCGAGCCGACCACGGCGTAGATGGAAGCGTCCGCGGCGCGCGCGGTTTTCGCCTTGGCTTTCATCAACGGGTGAACCGGCTGAAGCGTTTTTCGAATGCGGGCAGGTCGCGAAATTCGGCGCCGTAAACTTCCGCCAGTGCGGTCGCCGCGGTTTCGCCCCCGAGCAGCCGCTCGACGAATTTCGGGAAAAGCTCTTTCGGATATTTATTGAAAAGATAACGCACGAATTTCGCGCTCGTGTCGTAAAGCCGCGCGACCTGGTCGATCTCCTCCGGGTAACGGACGGTCGCGGTCAGCTCCGCCACGGTCAGGTCGGCGTAATGCAGTTTCCGCTGCTGCGAGCGGGGCGAACGCGAGCCCCGTGCCGCCACGCTGGCGTCGCCCATGTATTCGGCGAAGCCCTCGTTCAGCCAGACCGGCCAGTGTCGACCGCGATAAATCCGCGCCACCACCGCGTGCGTCGTCTCGTGCGCCAGGGTCTGCGAGTCGAAGCCGCCGCCGGCGGCGCGGACGTTGAGGAAAAGTTCGTCGCCGATCGCGAGACTGTGGGTCCAGGCCGGGGCGTGGCAGAGCACGACGAATTTCTGCCACTCTTTCTCGTCCGCGAAAACATAGACGTGCGACTTCTTCGTGTAGTCCGCTTTCTCTGCGCCTAACGAGTTTGCGACATACCAGAGATCAAACTCGATCTCGCGCGCGATCTGGAGGGCAGCGCTCAGGCCGCGGTAATGGAAGATGAAATTCTCCGTCTCGCCGTGGCGCCATTGCTGGGGGCGCAGGGCGAGCGCTTCCTGGCCGACGCGGCTGATCTGCTGGTCCGACAGCTTTTCCCAAGGCTCCTGGCGCAGCGCGACGTCGTAGGGCGGCGGGGTGGAGACGGGCGGAGCGCTCGGGGAAGCGGAAGACGCCGGCGAACTGACTCCGGCCGGCGAGCGGCTCGGGAAAGGCCAGTCGTTAGGCTTCGCCTGCAGGAGCGCCAGAATCGGGAGAAGAAGAAAGGCGCGCGTCATCGGAGACGCCGAGTTTAGCGGCGAGCCCGCGCAGTGTCGAACACGTGGAACCTATGTCGAGGGCCGAAGCAAAAGTTCGCGACGGCGGGGCGCCGTCGCCAGCACGCGAGGCGGGTGCGCTCCCCAGACCCCCACTCCCGACGCGCCCTATGGCACGCGGCGGAGGCCGGTCGGCGGTTTCGGAACGGCGGGGGGCGGGGGCGACCCCGCGGCGCCGAGCAGCGCGCTGTGCGCATAGGTGATTTCCGCCGGAAGATTGAGCACATCGGTCTGGTAGATTTCGATGTATTTCATCCCGTAGCCGACGCCGTTCTCGATCGTCTGGTGAAGAATGCCGGCGGCATCGCCGGGGACCCCGGCGTTATCGCGGTAGGTCGTGTCGCCATAGGCCGCGTTCAACATTTGCCCAGCTACATCCGGCCGGCTATCCCACAGTA
This sequence comes from Chthoniobacterales bacterium, assembly GCA_038240025.1. Classification (GTDB taxonomy): domain Bacteria; phylum Verrucomicrobiota; class Verrucomicrobiia; order Chthoniobacterales; family UBA10450; genus Palsa-1392. The sequence continues at coordinate 187,183 of JBBSED010000001.1, read as the reverse complement.
CCTCGTAGACCGTGCCGGTGCCCGGCGCGGGAGAGGTAAAGGCGGCGAGCGAGTTTTTCTGCACGATCAGGCGGCCCGGCCAACTCGCGCGCGCGGTCGCGATAGCATTGCGCGCGACGTAGCTGACGTCGGCATCGAGCTGACCGTTGGTCGCGACCGCGAGCGTGATCAGTTGATTGGGGAATGCGACCATCGCGGCGTCGATCAACGTCTGGCCGGCATCAAGCAACTTCTGCGAAGTGTAACCGAGCTGGCTCCACTCTGCGATGTCGGGCGGCGTATGCGGCACGCTCCAGTCTTCGCTGTTGGCGTTGGCGAAACTGATGGCGACGACCTTGATCGTGGGGTTCCCGGTAAAATGCGCTCCGAGGGCCGCGATCATCGCCTTTTTCTTAGCGAGGAGAGTCGGGTCCCAGAAGACCGGGATAGTCGAGTTCACGCCGTTGTTATCAAAGGTGAAGAATTGCCCGCCGGCCGCGGTGATGGCGGCGGTGACCCAAGGGGGTTTGCCGGTCTGGGTGAGAATGCGGAGGAGGACTTTTTTCCCGGCGGCCGTCGTTCGGGCAACTTCGGAATCGAGATAGCTGAAGTCGTAATGTGCCTCGGACGGCTCGAGGTCGCCCCAAGCCTGACGGATGGCGATGCCATCCACGTTTGGATTCGAAAGCGCCGCCGCGGAGCAGGCTACGCCAGCCGGGAGGAGACAGAAGACGCCCTGCGGGACCTTCGCCATCGCCGGCGAGGCGAGGAGGATTGCGAAGAGGGCAAACACAAAGGGTAACCCGCCCTGGCCCCGAGGGACGGATTTACGGATAGACGAAGACAACGACATCTATCCTGAGAAAAGCGTTCTTCGCGCCAGCCCGGCAGAATTTCGCAAGAAAATTAAGAAAATTCGCGCGGGATCGGAGATTTCCCAGAAAGTTGCCACGAAATGCGCTCTTCGCGGGGAAAAATTGACCTTTTCGCCGGAAACTAGTTCAACTCGCGAACTCTTCCGAAGCGATATTATGAGCACTCTGCCCTCTTTTTCTGGTCTCATGCCCCGTCCTTGGCCGATGCCTTGGCGGCCGAGTCGAGCAGGGCGCGTAGCCGATTGGATCGGCCCCGGTCAGAAATCGAATGAGACGTTCGGCTTCGTTCTAGGAAACGGCGACCTCGGCGCTCGGCGGGTAACCCGCCAGCGTGGTTAGACGATCGGGCGGGATGAGACGGTCGGCGGAGGAACGTCGATTTCTGCTGTTTGACTGATATAGGCCTGAACCACGCGGCCGGTGATCAGGATCCGTCCTTCCGCCAACTCCGTGGCTGTATGCTTCTGGCGCGTTGTGCTGAGCGTGCCAAAGGTGCGAAAACGCTCGGCGCGGATTCATGTTCGTGCCGCGTGTCGGCAAAATCGTTGACCAAGATGGATTTTCCACCGCATCCTGCACTGCTTCGGCGGCGGCTAAGCGGAGTTGTTTTAGCCGGGTCTCTTGATCCGCGACGCTGTGCGCGACTACGGTAACCGATACACTTCCACCAAAGCTACGCCGGTGGTTTCACCCTCCCCGCGGACTATCCCTGTGTAAGAGCCAGCCGGCAAATCACTCAATAAAACCGCTGACTCAAGAGCATTTGTGGGCGCAAGTCCAGTCGCCCTGATCGCGTCAGCATTGGAACTGGCCCAGTCATCATTCACGGCGATAATGTTACCATTCCCGTCGTGCATCTCGAGATTTGGATTCGGCAGTGGATTGATGATGCCGTGTTCGGACAAGGATGGACCGATCGCGAGGACCAGAACAGTCGCGCCTTTCGCGGGGGCGGGGCCTACAATGAATCCACCGATCATCACATTATCTCCCGTCTCGACCAAGCCGCGTGTGCTGGTGTTGGCTAGTTGCGCGGTAGGCTGGGGATTATCAGAATCCAGATCGTATACTTCGACCAAGGCGACCCCAACGCCGCCGTTCTTTCCGCGGACGATGGCCGTATAACTTCCGCTCTTGGGGACATTGACATCCACTGGGTCCAAGGAGGCGACAATAGCTGACTCCAAATTACTAGGCGGCGGGAGGCCGGTTGCGTTGATCTCTGGCTGCTGATCCGACTTCCAATCATCGTTAGTCACAACCGTCCCATCTGGCTTGTGTAACTCTAGAATCGGATCGGCCAGCGCACCTTCGATGGGAGGATTGAGGTTTTTGAGCGACGGGCCGATTGCTCGGATGAGAACATTCTTTGGTGCAGTCCCAGTAATAATGAATCCACCAATCAAGACGTTGTCTCCGGTCTGCGCTTTCAGACGTGTGGAAATATTGAACAAGTTCCCGGGCGGGGTCGGCGTTGGGGTGCCACTCGGGGTCGGGCTTGGCGTCGGCGTCGGCGTCGGCGTCGGCGTCGGGGTGCCGCTTGGTGTCGGAGTTGGAACCGGGGACGGACTTGGCGTGGGCGTACCAGCACTTTCCGGAACTATTTCCCCCGTGCCACTGATCGCAGGACTGCTCACGCCGCCCGCAATGAGAATCCGGCCATCATTCAGAAGGGTGGCGGTATTATTTTGCCTCGGCTCTGTCATGGTCCCAAACAGACTGAAGGTCGCGGTGGCAGGGTCATAAATCTCAACCGTGTCGAGCGCTTTCTCCAAGCCGCCGAAGACGGAGTTACCAGTCGAGGCACCGCCTATTTCGAGGACATGATTTTCCAGGGAGCCCCAATTCGAATCCAGTTTGATAGCTATGTGCCGCTGCCGAGGGTCCATCAATCCAGCGACCTGCGAAAATGTCCCGGGAGTTCCGGGCGTCCCCGTGGGATTATAAAGATCCGATGGCATTGTGAAAGAGATTCCGCCCGTGACGAGAACAGTTCCATCGGAGAGCAAAGTTGCAGCGTGCTCGGTACGGCCCGTGCTCATGTCACCGGCGGGCGTATTAATGGCCCAATTCCCAGCCGAAGGATCATAAACTTCGGCGGTAGGAGTGCCTGCATCGACGGCCATTCCATTGGAGACTGAAGCCCCTCCTTCCACAAGAACTGTGCCGTCATTGAGAAGCGTCGCCGCATGCCGTTTGCGCTGAATGGTTAAGGACCCGGTAAAGGTAAAGGTTCCTGTCGCGGGAGCGTAAAGCTCGGCCGTCAGAAGGGGATTCGCGCCTTCGCGGCCGCCAGCGATCAAGACTTTGCCATCGTTAAGCAAGGTCGCGGTATGGAGAGAGCGCCCGTTGTTCAAGTCGCCGGTGATAGAAAATTGCCCCGCCGCCGGATCGTATAACTCGGAGGAAGCGAGGTCTCCGCTGGCACTCTTGCCCCCGGTCAATAAGACATTTCCGTTGGGCAATAAAGTGTCAGTTTGACTTTTCCTCGCGCCACTGATCCCGGGAGGATCCACAAGGGCGCCAGTCGGGGTAAACGAGTTATTGCTGGGATCGAAGATTTCTGCCGACTTCAGAAAGATAAAGTCGGTACTTCCTGCCGCTAGAAGGACTCTCCCATCATTCAAGAGCGTCGCCGAATGCTGATTCCGCCCAACATTCATATCCGAAATCTTGGTGAATATGTGCGTTATCGGATCGAGTATTTCCGCAGAAATTAGCGTCTTGCTCCCGGTGATTCCACCAGCGACAAGGACATTACCGTTCAACAAAAGATTAGCCGTCGCTCCGGACCGATTTTCCTGCATGACATAATCGTCCTTGGTCCAAGTATCCTGCGCTGGGTCGTAAACCTCATTGGTCGCAAGGAACCCACTCTCCAGCGTCGTCCCTCCTACAACAAGGACCTTCCCATTCGGCAGAAGGAGAGCCTCATGATTGGAACGGTGAAAAAGCATATGGCGAACCCCCGTGAAGGTCTGCGCTGTTGGGTCGTAAATGTCGACCTCATCGTGCGGACTGGTCCCGGTAAATCCCCCCGTCACCAGAACCTCGCCGCTGAGCAACAAGGTCATCGCGTGATTAGCTCGGGGGATCACCATCGTGGCGGGCAAAAGAGTGAAGTTGTTGGTTGCAGGATCAAATATCCAGGCATCGCTAGCTGGCAGGCTTCCTACATAACCGCCGGTAACAAGCACCGTATCATTAGAAAGCCTAACTGCAGCATGACTGCTACGATTTGTCGGAGAGCTGGCCGCCATAGAAAACGATTGGCCAGCCGGATCGTAGATATCGGCCTGTTTCCCACCGACGATGAGCACCCGACCGTCGTGGAGCAGGGTCGCGGTATGCTTATCCCGGGCAATGGACATTCCCTTCGCGATGGCGGTAAACTTACCCGTGGCTGGATCATAGATCTCACCCGATTTAAGCAAGGGGAGCGAACCGCCCGGATCGCCCCCGGTAAGTAACACTGTTCCATCGTATAACAAGGTCGCAGTATGGTAGGCTCGCGGAGTCGTCATGCTCCCCGTCGGTGAAAAGCTGTTACTTGCTGGATTATAGAGAAGAGCGGAAGCGAGCGTTGCGCCTTCGTTTACACCGCCTGCAATCAAAATATTACCGGAGACGAGCCGAGTCGCCGTATGGCCCGCGCGCTCCGGAGAGAGAGGGATGGTTTGGGAGTAGGCCGTACTCCCAAGAACTACGGCTATAACGAATGGCACAAGGAAAAAATGGGTTTTCATGCTAATCAGGTGGTTGGTTGAAGCCTGCAAACTGTAGAGTCTCAATACCGAACGGTGACGGCACACTAAGGTTCCAAACGACTTGGAGTATGATTGCAGATCGTTTACGTTTGTCGATAAAATACTTTAAATGCAGAACAAATATTTGCGCCCCAGGCGCAGCGCAATATCCGAAGCTTGTATCGTCTCCTCTAAGATCGCGGGTCTATCCGGCGTTGGGCAAGAGACCGCTCAACAGAAGCTGCGAGGTGGTTTTTCTTAGAAAACATCCGCAAAATGCAGCGGCTGATGGCGCGGCAATACGCTGATCTTTCCGACGCCTGGGTGGTCCCCGATCTGGTTTACGGGAAAGTCGTCGACCAAGGGCTCGCTCCGATCTGTACCTTCGCCAGTCCGATGACCTACATCAGCAAGGATGATCCGCCATTTCTCATCATTCACGGTGACGAAGACCAAACCGCCCCGGTGAGCCAGAGCAAAATTTTCGCGCAAGCCGTGAACGCTGCGGACGTTCCGACCACACTCGGCGTCGTCGTCGTCGGTCGCGGTCACGGCACCGGTTGTCCGCGTTTCGAGCCAATGATCAAGGTGTTTTTAGACGAGAATCTGCACGCAAATCATTTTGCCGAAAAGTCGCCTTCTGGCTCGACGATACCGTGGAACACTGACCAACTCGCAAGGCTGTTGGCTTTACAAAATCTCGCGAGAATGCAACGCTCAGCGAAACTCACCGACGGTCATAACGGGTGCTCGCGGTGTGCGCCGCAACTACCGGAGTCTCCGGTGACCTGCTCATCAAGCTCATGGAAATACCACCAAAACTAAAAGAATACATCGATACCAACCGGGCCCCGCTGCCTCCGATCAGCGATCCCGACGAACCTTTGCAGATCGATTCCCTCGGGTTGATTCGCCTCGTGGCATTTCTCGAAAGCGATCTCGGCATCCGGATCGAAGACGAGGAATTGCTCGCGGAAAACTTCGCCACCATGCGCGCTCTCAGCACGCTGCTGGAGAGCAAGTCGAATCCGGCGGAGACTGCGTAGGTCCCAAGCGTTGGCCAGCCAACGCTCCTCCGGCCCTCTCGCCGCCGCCGTGCACGCCTTCGTGCTTTGCGGCGGACTCGGCACCCGGCTCCGTTCCGTTCTTTCCGATCGGCCGAAGTCGATGGCGCCAGTCGCGGGACGGCCGTTTCTGCAACTCCTGCTCACGCGCCTGCGCGACCAGGGGATCGCTAAGGTCACGCTCGGCACCGGTTACCTGGCGGAGCAGATCGAGCAGCATTTCGGCGGCGGTGAGGCCTTTGGCCTAACGATAAGCTATTCGCGCGAAACCGGGCCGCTCGGGACCGGCGGAGCAGTGAAACTGGCCGAACCCTTCCTGAGCGACCCCGCCTTGATCCTTAATGGCGATAGCTACGTCGAATGGAATCTGGCGCCTATGCTTGCAGTCGCCGCGGAGCGCAAGGCCGATCTGGTGATGGCGCTCCAGGCAGTCTCGGATGTGAGCCGCTATGGGAACGTCCTCATGGACGACCACGGCCAGATCACTCAATTCGCCGAGAAAGGCACGGCCACCGGATCGGGCTTGATTAATGCCGGCGTGTATTTGTTGCGCAAGGAAATCGTCAGCCGCATGCCTAACGACAAGCCAGTCTCGCTCGAACGGGAAGTCTATCCCGAGCTGCTCGCGCACCGCGTTTACGGCGTCGTTTGCGAGGGACCGTTCATCGATATAGGCATCCCCGCCGATCTCGAGCGCGCGCAGACTTTGCTCGCCTAACGAGTGCCGACGCGCTCGCTCTGCAAAAGCCGGCGATCGATTTTCCCGTTACCGGTCCGCGGGAGCGTCTCCCTGAAGTCGATTTTCTCGGGAACCATGTAGGTCGGGAGCTTCTCGGCGCAGTGGCGCTTCAGCTCCCTGGCGTCCAGCGCTTCGTTCGCCGCGAGAGTCACCACGGCCTGAATGGTGTTGCCCACCGCGTCGTCCGGGATCGCCAGTGCGACCGCTTCGTCCACCGCCGGATGCGCGACCATGACCGCTTCGATCTCACCGAGTTCCACGCGGTAACCGCGGGTTTTGATCATATGATCCTTGCGACCGACGAAAAGATAATTTCCCTCCTCGTCAAGGGTCACCCAATCGCCGGTACAGTAGAGTTTTTCCTCGCGACCGACTGAAAAAGGGTTCGGAATGAACGAAGCCTGCGTCGCTTCCAGCCGGCCGTAATAGCCCTGCATGACAGTCGAGCCTCGCGCGTAGAGCAGACCTTCTTTCCCCGGCCCAATTACCCTCTCGCCATCCTCGGAGATCGCGATCAGTTCGGTGTTCGCGCACGCCTGGCCGATTGGAATCGGCGCTGATGCCGCGGGATCGAGGGCGGTGACTTCGTAGTAGGCGCAGACATTGGTTTCGGTCGGCCCGTAGAGATTCGCGTAGCCGGGTTTCGGCAATTTCTCCATCAGCGCGCGCAGATGTTTAGTCGGAAAAACTTCCCCGGCGAAGAGAATCCAGCGTAAGGAACTGAAATCGCCATCATCCAGTTTCCCGCGCGCCAGCAACTGCATCAGCACCATCGGCACCGAATACCAGACCGTGATCTTCTGGCTTTGGATGAACTTGGATAGCTGCAGCGGAAAGACCGACAGTCCTTCCGGCACGAGCGAGATCGCGGCGCCGGCTTTGATCGCCACGAAAATATCGAGCACGGAGAGATCGAAATTAAACGGCGCGTGATTCGAGAGTCGATCGTCGCCTGTGATCGCGAACGTTTCCGCCGCCCAGTTCACAAAAGTCCGCGCGTTAAGGTGCGAGAGCATCACGCCCTTGGGCGTGCCGGTCGAGCCGGAGGTGAAGAGGATATAAGCGAGATCGTGATCGATCACCGGCACCGCGGGCGGCGCGGCTGAATATTCCGCCAGCGTTTCCGCGAAGGCTCGCCCCGCCGGCGCACCTGCCGGTTTTTCATCGACGAAAAAAAGAGCCGCAGTGGGACATTCCTGCTGCAGGCTGCCGTCGATCTTCGGATAAAGCGCCGCACTGGTGACGAGCGCGCGAAAGGCGCATTGCCGCCCGATCTCAACGAGCCGCGGGCCTGGCGCATTCGCATCCACCGGGACGTAGCAGGCTCCCGTTTTCAAAATTCCGAAGATGCTGACGACCGCCGCGGGCGATTTTTTCAGATAAATCCCGACGCGATCTCCCGGCCGGACTCCGGCAGCCATGAGCGCGTGCGCGAGCTGGTTACTTTGCCTTTCCAGCTCGCCGTAAGTAATTGCCTCTTCGAGCAACCGCACCGCTTCGGCGTCGGGCCGTGCCGTCGCGCTGGCCGTGAGCATTTGATGCAAAAGATAGGGCATAACGAATTCTCCCGGGGCGAAGCAGGCGCAGGATACACTTCGGGAACGAGATTTCAATCTAGCGGGAACTCAGCCGGCGGGGCCGCGTAACCACTCTTCGCGAACCCGAGATGCGTCCCGTTGTTCTTGACATTTCTGACCAAATATCACGATAGTTACACACTGCTTTGGAAGCGCAGTGGTGCGGGGGGAAATCTCAAATCCTCGTGTTATGCAACACAGACCCCCGACGGTTCGTATCAAACAAATTGAAAAAACGACAATTCATTCTCGGCAACGGCCCGACGGACTCGATCACGGGACTCGATCACGGCGCTGCATTTTTCAAGGGGGGACTGAGCAGCCGGCTGAGAATGCCCGCACCGGCGTCCAAGGCCGGAGCGATGCGCGTCGGGCAGCAGGCGGTTGCAGCCGTTAACATATGAACAGCCCTACTCACGGCGCAGCGCTGATCTTTCTCCACATCCCGAAGACGGCGGGCACGACACTCAACCGCATCATCGAATGGCAATACGATCCGCGGCTGATCTACACCGTGGATCCCTATCAGATTCGCGCCACCGCAGGTAGATTAACCACTCTGCCAGAAGAGCGGCGGCGGCGTTTGCGCGTAGTTCGCGGTCATCTGCTCTATGGCATCCACGAATGCTTGCCCCAGAGCGGCACCTACATCACGATGCTGCGCGACCCGGTAAAGCGGGTGTTGTCCTCCTACCAATTCATTCTCCGACGGCCGCTGCATCCTTTGCATCGGAAGTTGAAGGCGAAAGGGAACGCGTTCGAAGCATTTCTCGAGTTCACCGCAAACCGCCAAAATTTGCAGACGAAGATGCTCGCGGGCGTGCCCCACGTTGCGCTTTGCGATGAGCAGACGCTCGCCGCGGCGAAGGAGCACGCGACGAAGTCATTTCGCGTGGTCGGAATCAGCGAGCGCTTTCACGAGAGCCTGCTCCTCATCGCTTCTTCGTTCGGCTGGGAGATTCCCTACTACGAAAATCGCAAGGTCTCGAAGAACAGTCCCGCGATCGATCCAGCGACAATCGAGCGGATTCGAGCACGTAACTCGTACGATTTGGAGCTCTACGAATTCGGCCAGCGCCGCTTCGAGGAAGACCTGGCCAAAAATGCGGGTGCCATCGCGGAAACCGCGGCCGCTTTGCAGGCGACGCGCAAGCTCGGCAAATTTGAGAGCTTCCTCCAGACCAGCGTGGGCAGCGGCCGTTTCCTCGTCAGCAAAGTCGCTTCCGTCCTATGAAGGCTCCGCGCCTCGCGTGCTACCTGGTCCTCCTCGGGTTCGCCGCCCAGACCCATGCGGCCGCACCGCCCCGCAGCGGCATCTGGGTGATGCAAAAGCTTCCGCCGGACGCAGCCGCGCGGGCCGAGGTAACGACGCAGCTTCGAAACAACTCCAATCTCAGCGGCGTCTGTCTGAACTTCGCCTGGAAGGCGATTGAACCGGAAACGGGAAAACCGGATTTCACCGCGCTCGATCAGACGATTGCAGACCTACGAAAGCTCGGCCTTAAATATCAACTTTGCCTCAAGCCCGGCGCCGACACGCCGGCCTTCGTTTATACCGAAGGCGCGCAGGCTTTTCCGACTCAGGTTACCAATCCCCACCGAGCGAACGTCGGCCAGGCAATTAACATTCCAGTCCCTTGGGATCCAATCTACGAACGCAATTTTTCCTCGATCATTCAGGAGCTTGGCCGTCGCTACGCCAGCGACCCGCTGTGCGTCAGTGTTGTGTTGACTTGTGCGAACTATCTCAGCGCCGAAATGCACCTGCCGAAAACCCGCTCCGATCTCGCGCGCTGGGCCTCTCTCGGAAATTATGACGAAAAGCTCTTCGGCGTTTACCAAAAGTATACCGCGGAATGGGCGCAGGCTTTTCCCCGGCAGGAAATCTCGCTCCACCTCTCCAAGGTTCTCGATTTGCCTTCTTCCTTCCTCGATCGTGTGATCGAGAATGGCCTGAGTGCCTACCCCCAGCGCTTCAGCCTGCAGAATTGCCAACTAACCGGCCGCAAGGAAGACATCGGGAACATGACCTACCAATTGGTGATGAAATACCGCGACCGCGCCCACCACGGCTTTCAAAGTCTCGCCGGCCTTTCCCAGCCTAACGACCGCATGGGTTCCGTGGAAATGGCCGCCCTCAATCTGGTCCATGCGCAGGGGGAATACTGGGAGCTCTGGCATGGCGATGGCCTGAGCCCTGCTACCTCGGCTACCGTGGCCCAGACGTGGGCCGAAGCGAAGCGGCTGGGCTACGACGCCTATAAGAAAAGGCTCATTTCCGCAAACAAATATCGTCATTAACCATGAACTCTTCCGCTACGCCCAATCATCAGGCTCATTCTAGCCAGCCTGCCATCGACGAAGCCGTCATTTTCCTTCACGTCCCCAAAACGGCGGGTACGACCTTGAACCGGTTAATCGAATGGGAATATCCGGTGCGGCAAATGTACTCGGTCGATCCCGTGCTCTTCACCTGGTCGAGCAAACACCTGCGGAAGCTTCCCGCCGACCGGTTGCGCGGGATCCGAATGTTTAAGGGTCACATGCTCTTCGGGCTGCACGAGATTCTCCCCCAGCCTGCGACCTATATCACTGTCCTGCGGGAGCCAGTTGATCGTGTTCTTTCCGCCTACTACTTCATGCGCACCTACAAGCTGCACCCCCTTTACTGGAAGATGCGCCGGGAAAACTGGACACTGGAAGACTTCATCCACCGTTCCCCACGGACGAACGTGCAGTGCAAGATCATTGCTGGCGCCGCGTACGAGAAGCCCTGCACCGAAGAAATCTGCGCGCGGGCGATGGCCAACATTGAAAAACATTTCAGCGTTGTAGGACTCAGTGAACGCTTTGAAGAAAGTCTCGCTCTGATGAAGCTGCGCTACGGCTGGCAACTCTCGTCCTATTCCAGTTTCAACGTCACCCGCGCGCGACCGAAAAAACGCGACCTGTCCCAGGCTACGCTCGACCTGATCGTCGAGAAGAATTCCTACGATGTAGCTCTCTATCAATTCGCCGCCAAACGCTTTGAAACAGCGGTGCAGAAGGACGCCGCTGACGTTAGCCGATTGACTGAGGAGTTGAAAGCAGCCAAGGAACGGACCCAGGATCGAATGACTTCCGCACTCTTCTCGCTGCGTTCAACCGGACGCAAAGCCCTGAGCCGCGCTTATTCCGCCTTCTGAGCGGAGGCCGTCCTCGAGCCCCCTTTCTCAAACATCTCGCTCTGTCCCTCAATCAGGAAGACCTTGGCTCGGTAAGTCTCATACACGATGCGGGCATTCGTGTTGATATACTCCAAGACCTTAGGGTTATCTAATTTTTCAAAGGAGGCGTAAGGCGCGAAGATAAGCCAGGTGCGCTTGCCGCGGTTGACCGCTTCTTTGAGTTCGGTGAGATTTCTCACCACCGGGAGTCCGCCAAACTTATCGATAAACCGCGGCTCATCGAGCGTCTGGTTGTAAGGCACTTTCGAGGCGAGCAGAGTATTGAGGAAATAGTCACCCGGCATGCCGGTATAATACGCGTAAACGTGAGGAATACCTGGGAAAACGACGTCGCCCGGTTGCAGATGAGCCTTCACATATTCATCGGCCGAACGGTAGTCGTAGCGGTACAAGTTCATCCGGGTCATCATCGTGGGCGTGTCGCCCATGCTGGAAAGCTCGTATTCTTTGAAGAGGAATTCATTGCTCGCGACAAAGACGAGAAGCAAAGCAGCAATCCCGGAGGCGTACGCGCAGATCGCCGCGATCGCTGAGTCACTCTCCCGCTGCGCCAGGGCGACCAACCGATCATAGAGCATCACCGTCGCCGCCACTCCGGAAAGGACCAGCAGCGGCTGGAAGTAGTAGCAATAACGAGGCGAAAGCGCCGCGATGAAGTTCGTATGACAGATCCAAAGACTGACCAAGATCGAGAAGATATAACGGAAGCCGCGATGCGACCAGCAGAAGGGCAGGCCTAGCAAAGCCATGACCGTGAAGAAGACATGTCCTTCCGACAGCCACAGCTTATCGATGTAGTACATCGGCAGATAGCCCGACTTCAGGAAAAAGAGCGAGGGGCCGGTAAGATTCGAAAGACCCGATCCAATTTGCAGATACGGAATAGAAGCCAGCGTGCGCGAGCAGTATTGGGCCACCACGACGGCGCCAATGACGAAGAGCGCCCGATAGAGCGACCACTCCTTGAGCCACCACCATTCACCCCAACGATAGATCATTAAACCAACAAAGAGGGAAGGGACGAGGAACGCGCTTCCTTCCCAGGACAGGTAAGTGAGGCAAAACGCCACCGCCGCTCCCATGAGATAGCCCGAACGCAGCGGTCGCAGTCGGATCGCTTCGTAAAATAGCCAGATCGAAAGCAAGGCCATAAACTGGCACTGCTGCGGATAGAAGCAGTTTTGTGCCCAGCGTATGTTCAGCGGGATGCACGCATAAACGAAGGCCGCGATCAACCCGGTCCGCCAGTTGAAGAGTCGCCGCCCCAGCAGGGCGATGAGCCCGATGCTAAGCGTCCCCATCAAACACGATGGCAGGCGCATGGTCCACTCGGAGTAACCAAAAATTCCGCTCAAAGCCAGCGGGTATGGCACCGCTTCGTAGGTCGTAATCCAGCGGACACCACTGGCGTTAATCGTACCACCGGCGTTAATTGTATAAGGAAATCCCAGCGAGTAGATCCCCTTGGACTTAGTGACCAGACCCATCTCGTCGTGATCAAATGACATGTAGCCGAGGTTATGAAAGCGAAGCGCGAGACCGAAGGCCATGATCACGAAGAGGATCAGGAACGGCAGGACCGCGCGATCGAATCGACGAACCCGCGGCTTCATCCGGCCGGCAAACTCATCGATCGGAAAGAGATGAAAGAGCCGAATCCCGAAGAGCAGCATGAGCGCTGCGATCACGAAGCCGTTTTGAAACGACCAGCCGGCCGGAAAGCGCAGGTCGTAATTGGGCAGCAAAAGGAACAGCAGGGCGATCGTCACGGGAACGTGAAAAAGGGCGTCGCGCACCATGACCCGGCGAAACACTTCGTCGCGCCCGCTCGCCACCAGGCCGGAAAGGAGCAGCCAGATCCCCATCACGGCCGCTGCCGTCAGCGTGATCGTAAGCCAATCCCGCAAGAGGGAAACGAAACCGGCGCGACTAACCGGCTTGGCTAACTCCTGCGGGAGATAGCCCCACGGCGCGGAACCGTTCTCACCCAGCTCGACGGCCTGTCGAGGTTGCGTCTCTCGCGGCATGAGAAGGTCTTTGGCCAGCCACTGCGAGTTAGAATCAAATCTTTGCAACCCGCCGTCTCCGGTGACGAGAAAGCCGGAGACGAGAAGGGTCGCCGGGCGATGATCCGCCCTGACCGTTGTGACGATGGAGTTCCGGCCGGCTTTTACCCAATAGCTAATGTCGAAAACATTGAGGGTGGCTTTCTCAAAGGAAGCTTCCGCATCCTTTGGTGAGATTTTCCCCTCCGCCTGTTTGCCGGCCTTCTCTTGAGCAGAGGAGGCCTTCTCTACCGCCGGCAAATGGGGCAATCGGGCGCCTGCCGAACTGCTTTCCGCCGCGGTTATCAAATGACCGTTAATGACCAAGTCAAGGTCTCCGGAGGCGGCGATTTGCAGCCAGGTTTCCTGACGCGTGTGACTCGCCTGGAGGGTGGTCGAAAAGGTCACTTCGTTCGCCGCATTCTCCGACGTGATCCACGAACCGGAGGGAGAGGACTGAAGGACCAAAGGGTTGGTATCGACCCAGGCAATGGGCACAGAGTTAGCCGCGATCTGGGAGCGAATCGCGCTTGGCCATTGTTCGTCCTGCACCTTGGCCGACGTCCACTCTTCTGAGCCCTGCACGATTCCGGTCTCGGTCGTGACTTTCCAACTGCTATCCGAGATGAGCTCGGTCGTCTTTCCACCTCGTTCCTTGATATAACCGCGTAGGAGAACTTGGGCCGCGCCGGGAAAGGACGTGCGCGAAATAGAGATCGCGACGACGTTCGTGCCGGCTTTCAGTCGCTTCTTAATGTCGTAGATTCCAGCAACGCGTGTCTTGACCGAGTCTTCCACGCCTACCGTATGACTGTTGACGATCGCCTTAAAATTGTCCATTGCTGCGACTTCGAGCCAAGCCTGCTCCGGGGCGGTGCTCAGGAAGATTTTAGTGCGGAAGTAAGCGGTCGGACCGGCTTCGGCCGGCTCGATCCACTGAGCGTCGCCGAAGTCGAGCTGATACTGGCGGTGCTTCGGCGCCAGATAAGTCTGCAGGACATAGTAACCGAGAAGAAAACCACAGGATAACACCAGCGCCAGCGACCAAGCGACGGTATGCGACCGGACGGTGGAGGAAGGATTTGGCAGGTTGCGCGTCACAGTTATTCTCCGACGAGGCCGGTTAAAGCCCAGTAGTTCCCCGCCGAATCGGCATTGAGGGACAGGGTGTAGTATTCGCGTGCCTCAGCGTTGCGCCCGAGTTTGGCGTAGGAGTCGGCACCAAGGGAATACGCATCGCCGAGAAGCGAGTTATGATCTTTCACGATCTTGACCACCTGCTCAACCGTCTGGATGGCGGAATTGTAGCTCCCGAGATCGAAATAGCCGCGGGCCAGATAAGGCATCCCGTAAATCCGCGTCGGGTCTTCGATAAGGGCCTGCTGCCAGTGCGTCACCGCGCTGCCAATTCCGCCCGCATGGTAAAGCGCCAGGCCCAACGAGATGTGCGCCTGGGCCGCTTCCCGCCGGGCGGCTTCACCCATGGCGCCGCCGGCTTTCGCGACCTCTTCCAGCTCAAAGATCGCCTGCTCGTACTGGCTGAGTTTCTCCAGGTCCAGCGCTCGGTTGATATGTCGCTCAGGGGAACCTTCCGCTAGACCGGCCGACTTCTGCAGCTCGCCGATGGTGGCATAGAGGTCGATATCCCGTGCATGCCACGCATCCCAGCGCATGGCCCGACGAAAAGCGGCGATTGCTTCCACATTGCGGCCCTCGGCTTTGGCCAGCGAGCCTTTGGTAAAGAAGTGCTGGCCGAGCATGGCCGGAGCGAGCACCACCGCGAGCGCGGCCAGCGGGAGCCCGAAGATTCCCACGATGACAAACGCCGTCTGCCCGCGCAGCCGCCCGAGGGCGTAGGCCGCGATCAGAAAAGAGCCGATGCCGAAGAGATACCATCCGAGACTGAGGAATGACCACGCGGCCATAAAACGACCCCAGCCGCTATAGAGAGTCATCCGCTTGGGAATCGCCTCGGCCGCGCCGTAGTTTTGCGGCAGATAGCTCTTGGTAAAAGCCTTGATCAGAGGCATGGCTTGGGATTCTTCGGTGAGTCGTTGCAGCATGGTCGGCTGGGCAAAGGCAATGTGGGCGGGAACAAGAGCGAAAATGGTCAGCAGGACTGCCGCCGCCGCCGCCAAGAGCCCGGCCGATAACCGGATGAAAAGCAAGCCGCCGACCAAGACCAGCGCCGCGAGCATTCCGAAAGAGAACAGGCTCAGATGCGGCATCAGGCCGGTGTCGTGGAAGAGCGGGAGCTGTAAGCCACGAAGGTTGCGGCTAAACGGAAATTCCACCCATTTCAGCAGGACGGAACCAAACACGAAAAGGCTCCCGGTAATTAGTAACCAGTTATGGGTCCAGATTCTCCCGATCCAGCCCCCGATCTGCTCGATCCGCGCGAAAAGCTTCACGTGTTTCGCTTTAGTTTCTTCGACCAGGATTCGATAAAGGGAGAGACGAACGAAATTCCTTCTCGAGCCTGCTGGATCTCCTCCGCGGAGAAAGTCCGTAGAGCCAAGAGGGCCACGATATAAACAATCCCGGCGAGCAGCGCGCCGCCTAACTGCCAGACGAGCGAGGCGTCATTGGCTGCGAACAGGACCGCCGCCATGCAGACTCCGGCAATCAAGGGCCGGACAAAAACTTCACCTAACTTGGCCGGGTAACCCAGTCGCGAAAGTTGCACGATCCACATCCCGACGATCAAGGTTTCCGCGCAGGTAAAGGCAATCGCCGGCCCAACCAGGCCCAGTCGGGGAATAAGGAAGATCAACATCCCCACCCGCAACACGGTCCCAATGAAAGCGCTGGAAAGGAAACGCTTTTGCTCGTCGAGCGCGGCAAAGAGATACTGGAAAATGGTCGAGAGAAAGAAAGGCACCAAGCCGAGACCGAGATACCGCATCGCGGGCAGCGCGGGGGTGAACTTATTTCCCAGCGCGAGATGAAGAATGGGACTCGACCAGGCCACAAAGAATGCCGCAAAGGGAATACTGATGAGGGCGAAAAATTTGATGCTCTGCTGATAGGCCTGCCGGAAACGTTCCGGCGACAGGTGGGCCGTCCGGGAATAGAGCGGATAAAGAGGCAAGGCCATCGTCTGCGGGACCGTGCGCAAGGTCCAGCTCAGCCGATAAGGACCGCCGAAAAGTCCCACCGTGCTCATGTTCGTCATCAGACCCAAAACGAAAATGTCGATCTGCATCGCGAGCGATCGGAGCATGACCCCTCCACCCATGGGGATCGACGTGAGAAAGAGTGACTTCCAGAGGGGCCAGTCCACCCGGAGTTTCACCTTGGTATAGAGCCGCCCCACGAGCACTGAATAGAAAGCCCAAAGCAGAAGGTTAGAAACAAGATGGGCGATGACGAACCCAATGAGACCCGTCTGGAAATGCAGCATCGCCAGGATGAAACCGAGGAGCACGACCTTCTGCAGGATTAAGCCCAGGTAGTTCAGCTCGTTATCCTCGAAAGCACGGAGGACGGCGCTATAGCCCGCGCTATGAAAAGTCGCGAGAGTGGCGCCCGTCATCAGCAGGACGGCAAGCTTCACATCATTGCCGTAAGGGAGGAAGAGAGCAATGATGCCAACCACGAGGCAGACCACTACCGAGATGGCCCAGATCAAACCTTGGGCCGCCCCGGTAATACTGCCGGCGCAATCCGGATCTTTGGCGATTTCGCGAATCATCATTCTCGGCAGACCAGAGTCCGCCACGAGCTGCGCAATCATGGCGAAAGAAAGGACCCACTGATACTTGCCGAACTCCACCAGGCTAACGTGACTGTTGCGCGCGAGCGCAACTGTCGTGAGCAGGTAAACCAGCCCGGCGATGACTCCGGCGGCAATCCCAAGAACAACGTTTTTTACGATCCGCTGCGATTGCTTCATTTAGTCCACTGCCACGAGCCGCCGGCGGCCTTCTGCAGCGCAGAGTAGAGAATCAACCGGCGTACCTCGATCCCGTCGAGATCGTCCTTCTTCGCGATGAAACGCAACTCCTTCTCGATCGAAGTGAGCGGCGGCGCGATGCCCTGCTGCTGCTGCGAGTTAGTCACCTGCAGGTCACGATCCGCTTTCGAGACTTCCTCCTGGAGGGAAAGGATGTTCTGACTCAGGACATAGATTTCCTGATAGGTCTTGACCACTTCAAAGGTCACGTCGTCTGCGATGGAAAGCAGCCGCGCGCGCTCGGCTTTATATTTCAGCAGCTTGGCGCGGGTGGTCGAGATCTGCGCGCCGAAGTCGAAGATCGGGATATTCACCGTGACCGCGCCCGCATACACTTCCGCACCGGAAGAACCGAAATCGTCAATGTGGAGGGCGGAACCATCCAGGTTGACCGAAGGATAGAGGCGGTAACGTTCGAGTTTGTAATCCGCCTTGGCCTGATCGATCACCGCCCGCTGCACCTGCAGTGAGGGATGCTGGTTCAGCGAGTTACCGAGCAGCGCCTGGGCACTTGGCGGCTCCGGGGGCGAGGGGAGGTCAGACGAGAGATGAAGCTCCTGCGCGGATTCCATCCCGAGAGCGCGCGAGAGCTCGATCGAACCGGCCACTTCTTGCTCGCGGAGGATTTTCGCCAGTGAGCGCGCACCGGATAACTGGCCCTGCGCCAGCTTGAGGTCGATCGGCAATGTAAGCCCTTGTCGCTGCTGTTCCTGCGTGATTCCCACTAGCAGATCGAGCAACCGGACCCGGCGTTCCGCGTAGCCGGCGCGGTTCATTGCCGAGACCGTGGTGATATAAGCATCCGTAATCCGATCGATTACTTCTTCACGGCGGAGCTGAAAGGTCCAGGCGAGGTTGCGCTTCCGGGCCTGTTTGCTGGCGACGGCAGGCGGATTGCCCAAACCTAGAAAGCTACCGTCCTTGAAGAGAGGGTAACTCAGGTGCGCGGAGTAGACTTCGACTTCGCCGAGATTGACCGAGCGACTGGAAGTTCCCGGGTTGGGCGGCCTATTGGGATTCGGGTTTGGATTGACCACGACGCTCCCCTGATTGCCCAGATTCACGATGGAGAATCTACTCGTCGGGCTGCCGGAAAAGGCCTGCGCGGAGGCCTGTGCGGTCAGGTCCGGGAGAAGCTTAGCGCGGGCCGCTTTCACTTCTTCCGTCGCCGAGGCGACGTCGAAGCGGCTCGCTTCCAGCGCCGGGCTCTCCTGCAGCGCCATCGAAATGCAATCCTGCAGGGACAGCAGGTGCATTCGGGGCGTCTCAAGCGCTTCCTGCGCTCGCGCGGTCGAGCCGCCTAACGAGAATAAGGCGCAGGAAAGGAGGAGACTACTTGCCAGGATTCGATCGTGCTGTCGTGTGAACTTTATCATTTTCTTTCAAATACAACTGACCCACCGTGACCACCTTTTCGCCGGCCTGGAGGCCGCTGGTAATTTCCGTCATCGCGTTCACGACCGCGCCGGTCCGCACTTTGCGCTGGTTCGCGTGGCCGCCGTCATTCACGACAAAGACCGAGGCTTGTTCGCCGGAAGGGTTCATCACCGCGATGCTCGGCACCGCGAGCACGTCCTTCAGGCTGCGGCGGATGCGGACGAAACCGGACAGGCCGGGTTTCAAGCGCAGGTCCTCGTTCTTGATCTCGACGTAGGCGGTGAAGGTGCGGGTGACGGGGTCGATATTCGGATCGATCTTCACGATCTTACCTGAGAAGACTTCACCCGAGAAAGCCGGGAAGCTCGCTTCGGCTGGCATGCCCACCTGGAGCGCGTGCATCTTTTCTTCGGTGATCTTCGGCGCGACGAAGACCGTGTTGAGCGAGCCGAGCTTGAGCACTATCTGGTCGTGATGGGTGGATTCGCCCGGGTTCACCAGCCGCTCGAGGACGATGCCGTCGATCGGCGAAATTGCCTTCACATGTTCGAGATCGATCTCGGCCTGGCGGAGAGTCAGTTTCGCCTTGGCCAAATCCTGGCGCGCGTCGGCCAGGGCGATCTCGCTTTTCTCCAACTCGAGTGGGGTGCCCATCGATTTCTTCCCCAGCGCGGTGTAACGGTCAACCTGCTTCTGCTGGTCCTTGATCTTCACATTGCTGACCTCGACGAACTCCTTATTCGCCTCGAGCTGTGCCTGGATCAGGCGATCGTCGAGGCGAAGGAGCAGGTCGCCCTTCTTCACCACGTCGCCGACCTTGACGGGCACCTCGAGCACTTCTGCGGTCACTTGGCTGGTGAGTTGGACCGTGCTTGATTGCTCTACCGCGCCGCTGCCGCCGATCACTTCATCAAGAGCCTGGCGCTGCGTGACCACGGTCTCCACCGGGGAGGCGGCATTGAAATGCCGCGCTACGCCAGTGTTCGTGCCGATGACGTGGATGACCGTCTCGAAGACGAGCAGGCCGAGGACGATGCACACAACCAGGAAGACGATCCAATGGGCCGGCTTCATGCCAGAGGTGGAAGTGCGGATTGTCTCACGGCTGTCGTCGGCTCGTCGTGGGGACGTTTCCGGGGTTTCAGTTTTCGTGTCCATAGTTGCTTGGTTGTTCGCGGTTAGTTGAGCGAAAGTGGGAGTTCTAGTCGGGCGCCCGTGGGTTGTCGAGAATTAAACTGTCCGCTGGCCGGTGAAATAAGAGAACAAATTCGTGTGCAAAGCGCTTCCTTAATGTTCGCCAACCGTCACACCGGCCGGTGCTTCCAGTGGGATTTGAGCCGGCTGGGTGGAAACCCCGAGCATTTCATCGTAAATGCGGACAATCCGACGACAGATCTGGCGCCAGTCGAAATCAGCCAGCACTGTGGCGCGGCCATTGGCACCCAATTCGGCGGCGAGCGCCTTGTCCTTGAGCACGATGCTGATCCCCCGGCCGAGCGCCTCGAAGTCGTGGTTTGGCACGATGAAAGCATCGTGCAGATGGCGCACGCCTTTGGCCGAACCGGCGAAAGTCACCGTCGGCTTGCCCGCGAGCATGTAATTCAAAAGCTTCACCGGATGTCCCGGACACTCCGGCCGCGGCACGACGGTCACGTCGGCCAGCGCGAGATAACTCGGCAGGTCCTCCAGCGCGTGCGGCGCAATCCAGATAATCGAATCCGCAATGCCGAGTTCCTGCGCGAGTTGTTTGTGCTCCCGTTCATGGTTGGCCGAAACCAGCGGGCTCACCATGAGCAGGAGCGCGTCCGGTTGTTCGCGCAAAGCCACCGCGAAAGCGCGCAGCAGATGGTCGACGCGCTGAAAGGCATTAAGCACACCGGTATACATCACGACCGGGCGACCGTTGATCGCTAACTTCGCGCGAAACTTCTCCGGATTGGGATGATCAAACATCTCCGGCTCGATCCCGGCCGGCACCATGTCCACTTTGCCGGCGGGCACACCGTGCTCGACAAACCAATCCCGCAGCTCCGGCGAGACCGCGGTAATATGATCGGGAAAGATCGGGATGAACCAATCGAGGATGGCCGCGAGCCAGTTCGCGAGAAAGGCTGGGCGGATGAACTTATAACCCGCCAGCTCATCCGACATGAGATTGACCGCGTTATAAAGCAGTGGCCGCCGGGTGATGAACTTGGCCAAGATTCCCACGAGGGCGCCTTCATAGTTATGTGCGTGGATCACATCCACCTTCTCTTCGCGAATGACCCGGCAAAGAAGCTTGAGCAGCTTGAAGTCGAGCAGAAACTTATCCGCTGAGGGGCCGACCTTGGCATTAGTCTCCGGCTGGAAAGGACCGGTCCGGCGCACCTTGGCGCAACGTACCTGGATATCTTCCTGGCCGATCGGATATGTCACGATGGTCACGTTGTGACCCATGTCCGTCAAGGTATCGGACATCTCGCGGATGCTCGCGGCCGAGCCATGATTGGCCGGGAAAGGACAAGCTGCAACCATCGCGATCGCATAACCGTCCGGTGGCCGCCCAAGCTTTGACTTTGGCATACTCATGGCGTCGCCGCTGCCGCGTCTGAGGGGTCTGCCGTGACCGCCTTCACCGGAGTCTTTAGGTATGGACTGGCGGTTTCGCGTGAGATGATGCGGGCCGGCACACCCAAGACCGTGCATCCGCTCGGTACGTCCGTGATGACAAGAGAGTTGGCGCTGACGACGACATTATCCCCTACGGTGACGCCACCCAAAACCCTACAGCCCGCTCCAAAATAGCAATTGTTGCCGATCGTAGGCCGTCCCGAACCTCTGATGTTAGCGAGCGAAACTCCTTGATTGACAGTGCAACTGTGACCCATCCGCGCCACGAGTATGTGAATGCAGGAGAAACAGTGAATAACCAAGCCCGGGCCAATCTCACTTTCCCGCTGAATCTTAATTCCTGTAACCATCATGCAGAACACATCCACGAGGAGATAGAGCCCGATGAGCAGTTGCCGGATAACGGGGATCTTGACGGTGTAGGCCCAGTAGCCGAACCGATAAACCACCACAGCAAAGGTGCCAAATTCGAGAAAAGGCGTAATCCACCGGCGAAAAAAAGTCTTGTCCTGTGGTCGAACGCCGAAGCTAGATTGTTTCCGATCAAGGTCAGCACGAATATTTTCAAACATAGCGATAAATTCCTAAGGTCTTCCTATTCCAGATAACCAAGCGCTTGGAGACGTTCCTCGATCTTGGCAGATTCCTCTTCCGTATAACCACTGGAGCGATCGCCCGCCGAAGTGCCGGAGGCAGCTCCAGCCTTCACCGAATGCGCCGCGAGGAAGTCAGGCTGAAACGCCTCCAGGAGCACGCGACCATCCATGTCTGCGGGGATCGCGACGCCGAAGAAATGGAGCAAGGTGGGAGCAAGGTCAATCAGACGCGCGTTCTCGATTTCCGTGCCCCGTCGGATGACCGGCCCACACGCGATGAGTATTCCGTTCAGCCGATGGGTGCCGCCCCATTCGGAGGTGTCCGAAGGCTTATGCTCGCGGATGATGAGCGCGGGCTGGTCCGTGTCTTCCGGGAAACTTGGCTCGGTTGAGAACAAACTGTCCTCACTCCACCAGTCGAGAATGAGATCCGCCGTTTCAAGGGCAAAAGGCCCGTGGAAAAGCTCTTCGCGGCGCCAGACCTTCTTGATGACCGGCCGGCCGTCGCGCGGATCCTTCAGCTCCGCGATTTTGGCGATCACGTCGTTAATCACCGCCTGATAATCTTTCTGCTCGACGATACCTTCGGGTTTTACTCCCTTGAGATTGATATAAATGCTGGGCGGGGCGGCCAGCACTTCGCTACAGTAAGCCTTGGTCCGACTCCAGTCGATTGCAGTAAAGGAGGAGTAAGCCAGTTCGCTCTTGCGCCGCATCTCGGGGAAGAGCGCGGCGAGCCTCACTTTTTGTTTGGAACTAAGCATGCCGCGGAGAGCTGAAAAACCGGCGCGCATGACCTTCTGACCGAGGGTGCGCAGGCTGGAAGTGGCGCTTTCTTTGTAATGAAGAAGCCCTAATTGAGCGAGATAGCGATTCAGATAAATCGTGCGATCGACCACCGGACCACCGCCGTGATCGGAGACAACGAAGACAGCCGTTTCTTCCGACAACCGGTCGATGATCTGACCGACCACGTCATCAAGTCTCTCGTAGACCTTGCGAATGGCGTCGCCGAACTTCGCGGCCAAAGTCGGATCATGGAGGAAGTGCTCTTTATCCATGTGCTGCCAGAAGTAATGCTGCACCGTGTCGATGGACATGAAGACGAACATCATCACGTCCTGCGGGTAATTCTCGAGGAGATAGAGCGCGACCCTGGACCACTGCGCGTCCATCTCTTTCATCTCGTCGAGGACCTGGTTGCGGCGCTCGTCGGTCGTCATCGATCCGAGAAAGCGCAGGTCGAGCTGTAAGTCGCGGCCGAGATGTTTGACTAACTCTTCGCGCAACTCCGGGGGATGTATGAAAGGACTCGACTCGGAAGGAGTGTCCATCCCGGAAATCTGAAAGCCGTTCAGTTTTTCGGGCGGATAAGTGAACGGAATGTTCATCGTGCCCACGGAATAACCGGCGTCGTTTAGGAGCTTCCAAACAGTCGGCGATCGCCGTGAGGTGGCGTTCGCATAGTTCATCGCGTAGCCGCCCTGTTCGCTCTCGACGAAATTGAAGATCCCATGTTTCCCCGGCTGTTTACCGGTCATGAAAGAAGTCCACGCCGGCGGCGTGATGGGAGGCAGGACGGATTGCAGCGTTCCTTTGACTCCGCTCTGCATGAGCCGGGCAAGGTTTGGCATGCTCCCTTCCGCCATCCATGGCTGGATCACGGTCCAGGTCGCGGAGTCGAGACCGACGACGACAACTTTAGGTTCTTTCTTCACTTTGTGCGGAGGCTAAAGTTCATGCCGGGTTCCGTAAAGATCAGCGGGAACGCGAACCGGTTACGCATTATTTATAAACCCGCCAGGTTTGCATCCCGACCGGATCGAACCGGAAGTCGGTCACCGTCGTGCCGAGCTGGGTTAGCCGTTCGCGCACGATATGCCGTTTATTAAAAGGACAGTAAAGCAACAGGTGGCCGCCGCCGCCGGCGCCGGTGATCTTCCCGCCGATCGCGCCGGCTTTCCGGGCCTCGTCGTAAAGCTCGTCAATCCGCGGCGTGGTGATCCCCTTGGCCATCTTTTTCTTCTGCAGCCAGCCTTCGTGGAGCAGATTACCGAAACGGTCGAGATCGTGGGCCAGGAGCGCCTTTTTCATGTCGTAAGCGATCGCCTTGACCTGGTCCATCGCGGCCATCGCGTCAACGTCTTCGTTCTTCGCGCTCTCCATCTGGCTCTCGATGATCGGCTGCGATTCGCGGCTGCCGGTGAAGCAAAGGATGAGATTGTACTCGAGTTCGTTGATCAGATACTCGCTCAGCCGCAGCGGGGTGACGACGGCATCATTGCCGTTGAACTCCATGAAATTAAAGCCGCCGTAAGCCGCGGCGTACTGATCCTGGCGGCCGCCTTTGATCCCGATTTCGTTGCGCTCGATGTCGTAGGCCAGCCCGGCCATGCCTTCGGAAGTGATTGGCAAACCGAGCAACTCCCGGAAGAGGCCAATCAACGCGACGGTAAAAGTGGAGGAGCTACCCAAGCCCGAACCGGGAGGCGCGTCGGCGTGGACGAATAGGTCAAACCCATCCGTGCGAAATTTATCAAGCTCGAAGCGCTTCAAGACGCCCTTCACCAAATCCATCTGGCCATCGAACTGGAAGTGTTCCTCCTGCGTCCAATAAACGACCGTGCCGTAATCGAAGGAGCGAAAGCCAATCGAGCGCTCCGACTTCGGCACGAGCGTCGCGTAGACATAGCGCGAGATCGTGGCGTTGAGCACGCAGCCGCCGCGGGTATCGGCGTAAGGCGAAACATCGGTCCCGCCACCGCCAAAGCTCAACCGGAGCGGAGTGCGCGCGCGCACCATTTTAATCTGGCTGAGATAGTTGTTTGGTTTGTCGCTCATCGTGGCGGGGTTTAGCCGCGCAAAATTTTGCCTTCCATGTCGCTTGGGATTGGTAACCCAAGCAAGTCCAGGACCGTCGGAGCCACATCCACAATCTTTGCGCCTGCGAGGACTCCTCCCTGGGCCAGGCCACCGGCGGGCCGGAATATAACGATGCCGTCCTGCGCGTGGTTCGCGCCATCGGGGCCGGTGTCGTTCTCAAACGTGTGCAGCTTCCCGCCCCCGATCGTGCCCACCGAGCGCCAGTAGAGATCGCCAAAGTAAACGATCAGATCCGGCGCCACTCCCCTCACCTCCTGGTAAAGCTCTTCCGGTCGATAGACCTTCGTCCCGATCTCTTGGCCATTCTCGTCCTTGATCGACTTCAACCCCGCGATGAGCTCGTCGCGGACGTTCTCGTAATCTTCCGGGGCGATCGTGCCCTGCGGCTCACGGCCGGCGACGTTTAAAAAGATGCGCGCGTAATAGCCGCCGTCTCCCCATGCCTTCGTTTTCGGCCAATCGATTTTTACCTTCGACAGCGGCACGGCCCCTTCCGGTTTCTCGCGGATCGCGAGGTAGCCGTTCTGCATCAGCCATTCGTTCACACAGATGCCGCCGTCCATCCGCTTCGCGCCGTGATCGGAGACCACGAGCACGTCGGTATTGTCGTCGACCAGCTTGAGCAGTTCGCCGATTTCGCGATCGACCTCGATGTAATAATCGTGAATCGCGCTCTCGAATTCGTTGCCTTTCTCGTAGAAACGATGCGTGGGATCCATGTTATCCCAGAGCGCGTGATGGATGCGGTCGGTCCCCATCTCCACCATCATGAAATAGTCCCAGTCTTCTTTCTGGATGAGGTACCGCGCGAGCTGAAAGCGTTTCCGCGTCATCTCGTAGATGTCGGCCAGGATCTTAGCCTTGTTCCCCGACCGGAAATCGCGCACATCGAGAATGTATTCGCCGACCAGCTCGGCGATCTCTTTTTTCAGCTCCGGCGGATAGGTGTATTCGCACGTGATGTCCGGGGTGAGAAAATCGGTCACCATAAGCCCGTTTAACGGTTTCGGCGGATACGTTCCCGGCACCCCGATGACGACGGAGCGTTTCCCGGCGCGGGAGAGAATTTCCCAGAGGCGCTCTTCCTTGATCGCGAGCGAATTCGCGATCGCATAACGATCGTAGGAATGATCCGCGCGGTTGCGGAAGCCGTAAACGCCGAGCATTCCCGGACTTTTCGAAGACATCATCACCGACCAGGCCGGCACCGTGATCGGCGGATCGCAGGAACGGAGCGGACCGTGCAGTCCTTGTTGGTAAAGCGATTTCAGATTCGGCAGCTCGTCCAGCCAGCGATCGAAAACCAGGTCCGGCTCCGCGCAATCGAGCCCAATGAGCAGGACGCGCTTCTTGCCGGCCGCGGGCACGGTCGTCTCTTCGGCCTGCGGCATGGGCTCAGCGGATGACCGCGAGAAAAATTTCTTCAACATGATGAATCGTAAAGTCGGCTAACGATAAAAGGTGATAACGGCTATATCGGTCGTGCGTCTGGATTTTCCCCGGCTCGCCGCGCCTTTGCAGCCTTGCGAACTTCCGCTGGCCCGCACAGTCTACCGCGCACGACCGCCCCTTCCTAATCCAGTAAAATCGCGTCTCCGCAAGGGCAGACCAGATCGCGGCGGCCTGCGCTCATCCGCCTACCCGCCGCGGCCCTGGCTAGTCGGCGAGCATCCCCTGGCTTGAGGTCGCTTCGGCGGCTGGCTCAACGCTAAATCGGCACGAGACGGCACCCACCCCGGCGCCAATTTCCTCCGCCACCCCGTGATGGCGAAACACTTTGTGATGGATCTGCCGATCCGTGAGGTAGAGGCCCGCCTGCTCGTGCGTAACCGTGCGGAGCTGCCGGTGGAGACGGAATAGCTCGCGGAACGCCTTCGCGATCACCCGCAGATTTGCACCCGACGATTTCCCGAACTGCCGGGGGTAATGGCTGACTCGCACCTCATGGATGCGCATCCCGAAAGCGTTGGCCTGCGCGAGAATCTCCGTGTTCACCATTGCGCCGACCGAGCGAATCTGGACCCGGTCGAAAACGGAACGCTGGAAGATTTTGAAGGCGCAATCGATGTCGCGCACCTTCACCCCGAGCACCATCCGGACGAGCATTTTCCAGCCGAAGGCATTGATCAGCCGGTGCGGCGGATCCTGTCGCTTCCCGCGGTAGCCGGTGACGATATCATAGTGGCTGGCGTATTCGATCAGGTGCTCGAGTTCCTCGAGATCGAACTGGCCATCGGAATCGGTGAAGAAAATGAAATCGTGCCGCGCGGCGAGGATGCCGCTCTTGAGCGCCGCGCCGTAGCCGCGGTTATCGACATGGTGAATGGCGCGCACTTCCGGATACTGCTCGGCCAATTGGTCGCAGAGCGGAGTCGTCGCATCCTTGCTGCCGTCGTTCACCAGAATGATCTCCCAAGTCTGGGCGAGTTTCGGGAGCACCTGCCGAGCGGACTCCACAGTCCGCTGAATATTGGCCTCCTCGTTGAAAGCCGGGAAAATGACCGAAAGCGAAACAGGTAGGGCCGCTTTCGTCCGGAAGCGTTCCTCCCGGTCAGTCACCAGAGTAGTTTGATTGATCATGCGCTTTTTTTGAGCTGAGAATTCTGAGTTCGTTATGGAGCTTATGAAATTTCGAAACAGTTGTATATTGAAATTTTGCTGCCGCGGCGGCATCGCCGCTTCTCAAACGGCAGAAATTTTGCCGCCGGCCGCATTCATCGGACGAGTCGAGTCGCCAAATAATTCGAGGGACCCGTCGGACCGAAGCGAATCCAGATAGATGGAAGGCATTGCTTCGCTCATGAACCGAGTTTAATCAAAAACCTTACCGGACAGCAATCAAAAACTCGCTCTCACCCGAGTCCGAGCGAAGAAATTTCTTTGCGTCGACGCGGGCTGGAGACTAATGCAGCGGCGAAAATCTAAGAAAAATAAATCCTGCTCATGACGACCCTAACGAACGATCTCACGGACGCGATCGCCGACGCTCGGCGCACTTTTGCCGCCCTCGCAGAACTAGCCGCGCCGGTCGCGCGGACCGCCGACGCGATGGTGGAGTGCCTCTGCGCCGGCCGGAAGCTGCTGGTCTGCGGGAATGGCGGGAGCGCCGCCGATGGCGCCGACTTCTCGGCGGAATTCGGTTGCCGTTTCACCACCGACCGCCGGCCCTACCCGGCCCTGAATCTCGCCCAAGGCGGCAGCCTGATGAGCGCGATCGGCAATGACTACGGGTTCGAAGAAGTATTTGCGCGGCAGGTCGCCGGACTGGGACACCAGGGCGACGTTCTGGTGGCCATCACCACCAGCGGCAACTCGAAGAACATTCTCCGCGCGCTGGAGGAAGGAAAAGCCCGTGGCCTAACGACGGTCTCGCTCCTCGGGCGCGGCGGCGGTCCAGCGAAGGGAAGGGCGGAGATCGAGCTGCTGGTGCCGAGCGACACGACCGCGCGGATCCAGGAGGCGCATAAGTTTCTGCTCCACGTCATCTGCGGAATGGTCGACGCGCGTTTACCCAAAGCGTAGAGCCATCGCCTTACGAGCGGTGATTCGCTTCCGGCGCGAGCAGATTACGAATCGCTTCGTCGAGCCGCTCGAAATTGATCGGCTTCGTCAGGTGCTCGGAGAATCCGGCCGCGTGCGCCTTTCTGATGTCGTTCTCCATCCCAAATCCGCTCAGCGCGATGCCGCGGAGCGAGCGGGTCGCGCGCAGCTCCGTCATCAGCTCGTAACCGCTCCGGTCCGGCAGACCGATGTCGCTGATCACCAGGTCGAAATTTTCCTCCTGCGCCCGCGCCACGGCTTGGTCGGCGGTATGCGCCAGGGTGATGCGATATCCGCGACGCTCGAGCAGCAATTTCATCCCTAGACAGGTGTCGTGATGATCGTCGACCACGAGCAGGTGCACCTTCTGGTCCGCAATCTGGTTCGTCGGAGGGTCGTGCGGTGCGGCTGGGCTAGTCTTCGCCTGGCGCTGCTCCGGTGCGGGCGTCGCCACAGTGTTCAGGAGAATCCGGAAAGTCGCGCCTCGGCCGGTTCCCTCGCTTTCGACAGCGATGGCGCCGCCGTGCGCGCCCACCATCGCCTTGGAAATCGCCAACCCCAGCCCGAGCCCGCCGAACTTCCGCGTGATCGAACTTTGCCCCTGCTCGAAGGCGTTGAAGATTTTGCCGATCTTCTCTGGGCCGATTCCGATCCCGTTGTCGATCGTGCGGATTTCGATCTGGTCGGCCGTCGGGTTGGAGGTTTCGACTGTGATCCGGCCGCCCTCGCCGGTGAATTTCACCGCGTTCTTGATCAGATTCCAAAAGACCTGTTGCAGGCGCGCCGGGTCGCCGTTGACGTATTCGTCTTTCGCCTCGAGGCGGAACTCGAACTCGAGCTCTTTCTGCAAAATGTCTTCGCGACAAATCTCGTAGGAACGCATCAGGGTCTCGTGCACCGAGGTCGGCTCGAAGCTGAGCTGCAACTTCCCTTTCGAGATGCGGGTGATGTCGAGCAGGTCGTCGATCAGGCGCGCTTCCAGTTCGACATTGCGCCGGATCACCGCGAGCGCCTGGCGCACTTCCGGGCCGTCGGGCGTGCGCGCTTCGAGCTCGGCGACCATCGCGATTACGGGCGAGAGCGGGTTGCGCAGCTCGTGCGAGAGCAGGGCGAGGAACTGATCCTTCGAGGCGTTTGCCGCGATTAACTCCTGCCGCAGCCGCACGTCGCGCGTCTTGTCTTCGACGAGGAAGAGAACGCCCTGCACGTTTTGGTTCGAGTCCTGGAGGCGGAGGAGGTTGACATTGGCGAAATTGGTCGTGCCGCCGCGATCGATGAGCGGTTGTTCGACCAGTTGAAAGGGCGTGCCAAAGGAGAGGACCTTCTCGATCGCGTCGCGCGGCGCGATTTCCACTTCCGCATAGGTGGCCTCGCGGATATCGCGCTCGGTCGGGAAATTTCCGAACCGCCGCGCCATCTGCGCGAAGGCTTCATTTGCTTGGAGAAAGCGCCGCGTCTCCGGATCGACCAACGCGATCCCGCTCGGCATGTTCGCGAGGATCTTGTCGTTAAAGGTCACTTCGCGATCGATCCGAGCCGCCGCTTCGCTTTGGCGTTTATAGACCTTGCTCGCGAGCCAAGCGATGACCGACGTGCCGATGATCAGCCAAAGCGCGAGGAGCGTCGTCTTCTGCAGAAGGTCTTGCACGGGTCGGTAGGCAACTGCGCGCGGCTGGATCAGCACCGTGGTCCAGCCTGTGGGCTCGACCGGCGCGAAGGAAAAAATATTCCCGTCGCGTTCGCTGTGTTCGCTTTTAACATTCCGGATGTCCTGGACGAGCTTCTGCCCCGCGCTGAAGACGGGTCCGGGATTGGCCTTAAAACTTCCGGTGAAGAGCGCGTTCCCTTCCTGGTCCACGATCTGGCATTGGGCCTGGTCGGCGAAGTTGATCGTGGAAAGTCGGCGACCGATCCGTTCGACCAGCACCGAGACGCCGATGAACCCGGCCGTGGACCCGTCCGCCGCGCGCACCGTCCCAACGATGTCCGCCGCGCTCCGCCGATCGGCCGAACGCGGATGCACCGCGGAAAAGTAAACCCCGGTCGAAGCGCGCGCGCCTTTCAACCAGTGGGCCGAAGCGAAATCCGCTCCGACCCGCGCCGGCTCCGGCGGGATCGACGCGATCAACCGCCCTTCCGCGTCGGCGAGAAACATCCCGTCGATCCGGGGTTGGGAAAAATAGGTCTCGGTCAGCCACCGCTGCCCTTCCTCTGCCGCATTGGGCGAGCTGAGTATTTCTCGCAGTTGCTGGAAGGTTTGGTAGTAATCGACGACCGCCCCGGTGCGGCTGAGATCGTCGCCCACCAGGTGACCAATGAGCTGCACCAACGCCTGGCGGTCGCGCAGGATCTTCGACTCGAGAGTGCGGGTGAGGATCGTGTAGGAGATCACGAGCATCAGGATCGAGGGCACCCAGCCCGCGATCAGGATGCTTACGATCACGTTCCATCGCTCGAACCGGCGGCGGCCCGTGGTGGGAATTTTCGTTTTCTCTCGCACGCTGACGTAGTTCTTACCCGGGTCAGTCTTCGACCACTTCGAGTGTGAAGCAACCGAGGAATCCCCCTGCCCGGTTCGGTTTTCCCCATGGCTCCGGCCGGGCTTTCCCGGGAGGGTGCGCGACCGAGATTTGATTTGACGCACCTCGCGGAAGCGGCATCATGTCGCCTTTCTGGGCCCGGCTGGGCCCCGCACGGAATTCGACCATGGGAGGAAGCGCACTGGATGTTCTCTGGACGGTCTGTTACCTGAGCGTCCTGATCGGACTCTCCGGTTACGGCCTGCACCGGTATTTCATCGTCTACCTCTTCCTGAAAAACCGCGACCGGCCGCCGCAGCCGCTCGCGCACTTCGACGAGCTGCCGGTGGTGACGGTGCAGCTCCCGCTCTTCAACGAAATCTACGTCGTCGAGCGGCTGCTCAATGCGGTCAGCGCGCTCGATTACCCGCGCGACCGGTTGCAGATCCAAGTGCTGGATGATTCCACCGACGACACCTGCGCGGTGACCCTTTCCTGCGTCGAAAACCTGCAGGCGCGCGGCTTCGAGGTGGAGCTACTCCAGCGGGCGAATCGCGTCGGCTACAAAGCCGGAGCGCTCGAGGCCGGGCTCGATACCGCCCGCGGCGATTTTGTCTGCATTCTCGATGCCGATTTTGTTCCCCAACCTGAGCTGCTTCAAAAGACGGTCCACTTTTTCACCGACCCGAAGGTCGGGATGATCCAGACCCGCTGGGGCCACATCAATCGCGGCTACTCCCTGCTCACCCGGATACAGGCGATGTTCCTCGATGGTCACCTCCTCCTCGAGCAGGTCGCGCGCAGCCGGAGCGGGCGCTTTTTTAATTTCAACGGAACCGCCGGTCTCTGGCGCAAATCCTGCATCCAGGAATCCGGCGGCTGGCAACACGACACCCTGACCGAAGACCTCGACCTCAGCTATCGGGCGCAACTCGAAGGCTGGAAATTTGTCTTCCTCACCGATGTGGTGACGCCGGCGGAATTGCCCGTGGACATGAACGGCTTCAAATCGCAACAGCACCGTTGGACCAAAGGTTCGATCCAGACCTGCAAGAAACTCCTGCCCACGATCTGGCGCAGCCAGTTGCCGCTCGCGATCAAGATCGAAGCGACCGGCCACCTCACCTCGAACTTCGCCTACCTCCTCCTTGCCTGCCTTTGCGTGCTCCTCCATCCGTCGTTAGGCGGACCGCAGACCGGCTGGCTCCGCACCTTCCTGCTCGACGTTCCGATCTTCTTCACCGCCTCCCTTTCGGTCGCCGTCTTTTACATTTGCGCCCAGCGCGAACTCCACCCGCACACCTGGATGAAAGAGATTCTCCTCCTCCCCGCGCTTCTCGCGCTCGGCGTCGGCCTCTCGATCAACAACGCCCGCGCCGTCCTCGAAGCCGTCTTTAATCACCAGTCGGAATTCAAACGCACGCCGAAGTACGGCATCGAACACAAGGCGCAGGCCTGGCGCTCCTGCCGCTACATGCCACTGAAGTCTCTCCTGCCGATCATCGAGATCGGCTTCGCGGCCTACTTCAGTTATTTCGTCTACTTCGCGATCATCCATCGCCAATTTTTCAACCTGCCGTTTCTGATCATGTTCCAGGCTGGTTTTCTCTACGTGGCGCTCACCTCGGTCGCGCAATGGTGGCCGCGCTTTCTTTTCGTTAGTCCACGCGAAACCGTAATTCCTGCGTGACAGCATCCTCCTTAACCGCTAATAGACCGCCGATGCTTTTACGCACGGCCCTTCTCGGCCTAACGATTTCCCTTTCCGCGACCCTCGGTCTCCGAGCCGGCATCGAAACCGTGACGGTGATTCCACCGAAGGTGATCATCAGCGTAAAAGACCAGAAACTGATGGTGATCGAGGACGGCAAACGGGCCGCGATCTATCCGGTTTCCACTTCAAAGTTCGGCTTGGGCGATCGTTGGGGCAGCATGGCGACGCCGTTAGGCTGGATGCAGGTGGCGGAGAAAATCGGTGATCACGCGCCGCCCGGAGCCGTCTTCCACAAGCGCCGCTTCACCGGCGAAATCCTAAAACCAAACGCGCCCGGCCGCGACCCGATCGTCACCCGCATCATCTGGCTGCGTGGTCTCGAGCATTCCAACGCCAACGCTTTCAATCGCTGCATCTACATCCACGGCACCGCCGAAGAAAAATCCATCGGCAAACCGGCCAGCTACGGCTGCGTGCGAATGTGCTCGAAGGATGTGACCCAGGTCTACGCGCAGCTTCCGATCGGCGCCATCGTCCGGATCATTCCCGATTCCCTGCCGAAATTGCCGAAGGTGAAACGGTCGAAAACGACCATCATCGCCACCTCCGCCGCGCCCGATCAGCCGGTCGCTCCGGCCCAACCGGCTGCCACGCCCAAGCGTGTCTCGGCCAGTTCGGCGAAGCCCGCCAACGATCGCGCCTAACGAGTCGCGCGAGCGACCGCTTGTTTGCCTAACGATCGGCAAACTTTTTGACCGACCGGCGCGCACTTCTATACTGACGGCCTATGGCACTTACCGTTGGCAGCAAAGCACCTGATTTCACCCTTCCCACCAAAACCGCCGACGGCCCGCGCCCCGTCCGGTTGAGCGAAAATTTCGGCGAGAAAAACACGCTTCTGCTTTTCTTCCCGATGGCTTTCACCGGCACCTGCACCACCGAAATGTGCGGCGTCGGCAACGGGCTGCGCGAATACGGCGACCTCAACGCCGAAGTCTACGGGATCAGCGGCGACAATCCGTTTTCGCAGGAAGCCTGGGCGCAAAAGGAAAAAATCAGCGTCACCCTGCTGAGCGACTACGAGCACAAGGTCACGCAGGATTACGGCGTCGCCTACGATTCGTTCCTGCCGCAGTTGAATCTCGGTTTCGCCGGCGTCGCAAAGCGCTCCGCCTTCGTCATCGATCGCGACGGCGTGGTGCAATACGCCGAGGTCCTCGAGGACGCACGCGAGTTGCCGAACTTCGACCAGATCAAAGCGAAGCTCGCTGAGCTGAAATAATTTCCTCATTCGCTTCGCGATTCCTTTCGCCCGCCGGCGCGCGGCATTGCACGAAAGCGTCGCGCGCTTTCCGCTCGTCCCGCTTTGCAGCGCGGGCCGCGCGGGGCAGAGCACAAGCCGGCGGTCGTCGGGCCCATGCGTGCGCCTCGCGGTGACCCTCGCTTCGGCATTCCGCCCGTTAATCGGACACGCAAATGCGGCGATAACGTGCAGGTAAGCGAAGGCACGCTTCCCTCCCAGATTTACTTCGCTTTTTGATAGCTCTTGAGATCGAGAAAGGACGTCTTGCCCTGCTTCGAGCGCAGGTAATCGGCATCGAGACAGACGGAAAGGAGGAAGCGGACGGAGTCGTAGCTGCTGCTCTGAGGGACGCGAGCCAGGGCGGCTGGAATCCGCTCGACGATCAGCTCCAGGGGTATGCGCTCCGTCCGTTGCGCTCGCGGAGCTAGCGTGGAGAGAGGCATCGGCGTAGGCGGGTTGTGTTCACCGAGCAGATTCAGCGTGATCTCGTTGGAAAGGTTTTTCACTTCTCCATCGGCTGCTCGCTTTCCAAATTGGCATCGGAAGGCAAACCGCGGGACCGGCCCCCAAAGAGAATCGACGTATTTCTGCTCCTTGGGTGAGAAGTTCGCGAGTTTCACGAGCAGGTCTTTCGTCGCCGGGTCCTGGCTGACCCTGAGAGAGAAAATCTCGGGGAGATCGCGCGCGACGAAGAGGGCGTCGCCGTGCGCAAACTGGAACTGCCGCGGGAACACAGCCGGGTAAGCCTGGGTGAGACTAGCTCTCTCTTCGTCTCGTTCCTCAGCCGGCGAAACGGAGGCGGGATAGAAGAGGAAATCGCGGACACGCTGCTGCACGTCTGCCCTCTGACGATCGAGGACCGCGGCGTAGGGCTTCACGCCGTAGGCTTCGCCGAGATTCAGGAAAGAGTTAAAAACGAGTTGCCCGTAGGTGCGCGCGTTTTGGTCGAAGCCCTCGAACGTGAGCGAGAATCGAAAGAAGCGCCCGAGCCCTTCCTCGCGCGTCTTCTGGTCACGCGAATAGGATTTTTCCATGGCTGCGTTCAGATCGACGCCTGATTTCGCGGCGAACTTTTGTAGGGCCACCAAGTCTGTCTGATCGAGAGTTCCGTAAGGGTCGCCGGGACTGCTCCATTTCTGGGCTCGCGCGCCGGTCGCGAAGCACAGGAGAACGGTCGCGATGAGGAATGCTTTCAAAATTTGATCCCGGCTTTCTGCACTTCCCGATACGGGAGCAGCCAGATGAGCGGCTCGTCGGACGGCACGGGTAAGAGGTTTGGTGCGTAGCTTGCGCTGAGTCAATAGCGGTTGGTTCTGCATGGAGGACACCGCGTTGTCGATGCCTAACGAAACTGACATCGACAGAACGTCGAGGACGATGCGCGCAGTGATCGCCTCATTGTCGAGCACGCCTATTTCATTCAGTCGGCTGAGCCCCGATCAACGACTACTCTTTTCTCCTTCTCGAAAAATAGCCGCGTTGCTTCCGCGCCCGGCTCTTTTATTCTGCACCCATGAGCGCAGATACTTTTTCCACCTTGCAGCAGTTCGACGCCGGCCTTGGCCGCACCGGCCAGTTCCATTCCCTCCCCGCGCTCGAGGAGCAGGGCGTCGGCAACATCTCCCGCCTGCCCGTGAGCATCCGCATCGTGCTCGAGTCGGTGCTGCGCAATTGCGACGGGAAAAAAGTGCAGCGCAAGGATGTCGAGACGCTCGCGAACTGGAACGCAAAGAAGCCCGCAAACGAAGAGATCCCCTTCGTCGTCGCGCGGATCGTGCTCCAGGATTTCACCGGCGTGCCGCTGGTGGTCGATCTCGCGGCGATGCGCAGCGCGGTCGCGCGCGTCGGCGGCGACCCGAAAATTATCGAGCCGCTCGTCCCCGTCGATCTGGTGGTCGATCACTCGGTGCAGGTCGATTTCGCCGGCTCCGCGCTCGCCCTGAAGCTGAACATGGACATGGAATTCAAGCGCAACCGCGAGCGCTACGAATTCCTGAAATGGGGCCAGCAAGCGTTCAAGACGTTCGGCCTCGTCCCGCCCGGCATCGGCATCGTCCACCAGGTCAACCTCGAATACCTCGCCAAAGGCGTCCTCCATTCACCGATCACTGATCACCAATCACTTCTCTTCTACCCCGACACGCTCGTCGGCACCGACTCGCACACCACCATGATTAACGGCCTCGGCGTGGTCGGCTGGGGCGTCGGCGGGATTGAAGCGGAAGCCGGAATGCTCGGGCAGCCGGTTTATTTTTTAACCCCGGAAGTCGTCGGCGTGCATCTCACCGGTTCGTTAGGCGAAGGTGTCACCGCGACCGATCTCGCGCTCCACATCACCCAGATGCTCCGAGCGCAGAAAGTCGTCGGGAAGTTTGTCGAATTCTACGGCGAAGGCGTCGCGAAACTGCCGCTCCCCGATCGCGCGACAATCGGCAACATGGCGCCCGAATATGGCGCGACCATGGGTTACTTCCCGGTCGATGGCGAGTCGGTGAATTATCTCCGCGCCACTGGCCGCACCGATGAGCAATGCGCGGCGTTCGAAGCCTATTTCCGCGCGCAAAAAATGTTCGGCATGCCGCGAAAAGGCGACATCGATTACAGCGTCGACCTCGAGCTCAACCTCGCTGAAGTGCAGCCGAGCGTCGCCGGGCCGAAGCGCCCGCAGGACCGGATTAATCTGCCGGAACTCGGCAGCGCGTTTCGCACCCTCCTCGAGAAGCCGGTAAAAGACGGTGGCTACGGCAAGAGCAACGGAGATCTCGGCGCGCGCCATCTCGTTAGGCTGAACGGCACCCACGTCCAGGCGGAAGAGATGGTCTCGACCGATCGCGAGGAACAAGGCATCGAACCCGGCGACGAACTGAACAAGGTCGAGATGGTGAGCAACCGCCCGACGCCCGACAGCGGCGACGAGATCGAGGCAGAACGTGAACCGGTCTTCGAGCAAGGCGAGAGCCAGATCGGCCACGGCAGCGTGCTGATCGCGGCGATCACTAGTTGCACGAACACCAGCAACCCGAGCGTCATGCTCGCCGCCGGACTCCTCGCGAAGAAAGCGGTCGAGCGCGGCCTAACGATCGATCCGTTGGTCAAAACTTCGCTCGCACCGGGCTCGCGCGTCGTTACCGATTACCTCGATAAAACCGGACTCCAGGCCTATCTCGATCAGCTCGGCTTCAACATCGTCGGCTACGGCTGCACCACTTGCATCGGGAACTCCGGCCCGCTCCACCCGAAGATCGAAAAAGCGATCGCGGAACATGACCTGATCGCCGCCTCGGTTCTTTCTGGCAACCGCAACTTCGAGGCGCGCGTGCACCAGAACATCAAGGCCAACTTCCTCATGTCGCCGCCACTCGTGGTCGCCTTCGCCCTCGCCGGCCGGATCAATCTCGACCTCGCGCACGACCCGATCGCGAAAGACAAGGACGGCCAGGATGTTTTCCTCAAGGAACTCTGGCCGTCGTTAGGCGAAATTCGCGAGGCGATGCAGTCCGCACTCAAGCCGGAAGTCTTCCGCAAATTGTATCGCGACTTTGCCGACCAGAATCCGAAGTGGAACGAAATCTCCTCGAGCACCGGCGACGTTTACCAGTGGGACGAGACGAGCGATTACATCCACGACCCGCCCTTCTTCGCCGACTTCACGATGAACGCCGGGAAGATCGAAGAGATCCGCGACGCGCGTCCGCTGGGCATTTTTGGCGACTCGGTTACGACCGATCACATCTCGCCGGCCGGCGCCATCAAGGCGAACTCGCCCGCGGGCAAATATCTCCAGTCGCGCGGAATCAAGCCGGAGGATTTTAACAGCTACGGCAGCCGGCGCGGGAACGACCTGGTCATGACCCGCGGCACTTTCGCGAATGTGCGGATCAAGAACCTGATGGTGCCGGGGGTGGAAGGCGGCGTCACCGTGCACCAGCCGAGCGGCGAGCAGATGTCGATCTTCGACGCGGCCGAGAAATACGCGGAAACGAAAACGCCGCTGGTGATTTTAGCGGGTCAGGAATACGGGACTGGCTCGAGCCGCGACTGGGCCGCAAAAGGGACGCGATTGTTAGGCGTGAAAGCCGTCGTGGCCGCGAGCTATGAGCGGATTCACCGCTCGAATCTTGTCGGCATGGGCGTGCTCCCGCTGCAATTCGTGGAGGGCGCGAGCGCGCAGTCGTTAGGCTTGGAGGGGTCGGAAGTTTTCAGCATCACGGGCTTGAGCGAATCGATCCAGCCCGGACAAAACCTGACCTTGGAAATCAAGCGCGCCGACGGCAAGGCCGAGAAGCTTTCGGTGAAGCTGCGCATCGATACCGCGATCGAGATCGATTACTACCGGCACGGCGGAATTTTGCCCTTCGTCCTCCGGGAATTGCTCTCCCGGCCGGGAAACGCAGGTTAGTTCGCGGAAAAACTGAACTGGTTTGTCTCCGACCCAACTTGGTTGACCCACACTAAGCTCAGTTCCTCGCAAACCGACCCTGATTTTCGCCCACCTGTAGCAGCGGCTCGGCGAGCCGTGCGGGCCCCGCTGCTTATATCTGGCAGGAATGAAAAGGCGCTGCCAACTGAGAACGCTCGCGAAGCCCTGTCGTTCTCGGGCAATTTCTACATAACCCAGAGGCCCTGTGAATAAGCTGCCGTTCGGCCAGGAGTCAGCAGCAGTAAAAAGGGTCAATGTCAGGGCCGCAGGAAAACAAAGAGCTTGGCAATCCGGTGCGTCGATAAATTCGAGCAGTTACCGCAGTAATCGCCTAGGGCGCCTTACTGGTCTTGAGGTACTTATCGAAGAACCTGGTGATGACGGGGCCATATTCAGGGCCACCCACTCCGTGGCCCCGTCCTTTCTCGATCTCCAAGGTCACGTCAACGCCTGCAGCCTTGAGTTTCTCCGCCAGGATTTGGCTCTGGCTAACTGGAATCGACTTATCGTTCTCTCCGTGAATCAGCAGGAAAGGCGAATCATCTTTTGTAATGTAAGTCGTTGGACTGGCCGCGATCGCCTTGCTTTTATTTCCTTCGAACGGTCCCCCCAGAAATTGCTCCAGAGAAGACTTGGCAGCGTGGCCCAAGTCACTGCGGGAAGTCGATACAATCTGGTAAAGTTGCACGAGATCCGACGGGCCAGCCATACTACAGACCGCCTGCACCCGGTCCGAAAAGGAAGGATTACCACCGGCTCCCGCCAGCTCCGCCACACCCCCAGAGGTGCCGAGGAGGGCAGCCAGATGCCCGCCCGCCGAATGTCCCCACGCGCCGATATGATCGGGATCGATGTGATAGGTGGCGGCGTGTGCGCGCAACCAACGAACTGCCGCCTTGCAGTCTTCGATTTGTGCCGGAAAGGGCGCCTCCCCGGAGAGTCGATAGTCTAGACAGACAAGGATATAACCCTGAGACACAAGGTTCACACCCGGCGTTTGGCTTTTGTTTCCTCGACTCCAACGATGCCCTTGGATCCATAGAACTGCGGGCAAGGGGAAGGTAATCGACTTAGGCGAATAGATATCTAATCGGAGGCTGTGCCCATCGACCTTCCGATATTCAATGTCGCGCTGGACGTCGGCATCGTTATACTCGGCCCGCTTTCGCCGGCCTTCCGCCGAAAGGGCAGGCAGGGTCCAGTGAGTCGCTATTGCCATGACCAGCAAGAGGGCCAATCGCCTAGATCGAAGCTGAAGGGCCATCCTCATAGGGCAGACGTAATTTTGGTCAACAGGAAGCGACCAGTTCCAAGGGAGGAACTATAAAACATCTTGATCGGCGTGGGACGCCGCAGTGCGCGCAGCGCTGCCAACCCTTCGTCTATCTTCACTCGTTGCCTCGCCAGGCTGGCTTCGAAGAGGCCTTTCCCAAATTCGTAAAGCTCAAGATCGAGCCGATTGTGATTGCGGATCATTTCCAGAGCACCGGAGTCGATCTGCGGAGGGGTTTTGGCAACTCTGCGATTCTCATAGAAAGGAATCTTCCAGGAAAAGGTCGTCGCCATGAGCATAAGACTTTCCTCAAAACGTTCCGAGATTCCAACCACACTGAACGATTTCTCCAGATTTGCCTTCGCAACACCCAATAGAGTCTCCCCATCGATCGCGTTACCCTCTATCCCGGCAATAAATTTGCACTGCAAGTTCTGGCGTTGAGGGAATAGCAGAAGGCAGTCTTTGATTCCCAATCGTTCCTTCTTGAGCTTCCGATGGAGCGGATGTAGCGGCCGGCGCAAAATAAAATTATATGCAGAGAGAACCCGGGCCACCGGTTCCCGCAGCATTGTAATGTAAGTCGCACCTTGTGGCAGGCATTCGTGGATACCGTAGGAGAAATGCCCCCGGACTACCCGCAACCGGCGACGGCGCGCCTCAGGAAGTCGTTTGAATCGTTCCGCGGTCGCTCTGATCCGATAGGGATCCATCGTGAAAATGGCGAATGGACTGTACTGCCATTCGATAATCCGGTTCAGCGTCGTCCCTGCTGTTTTCGGAATGTGAAGAAAAATTAGGGCCTCACGCTCCTTCGCAGGAAGATGATGGCGGCCCGCGTTCGCTCGCTCTGCGGCCTTCACGTTACGCGGAATCCGAAGGGATCATGTCAAAGATCTCGCGCAATCGACCGCTTTCGTGGATAGCCTGGGCGACGTTATGAGTACTACCTGGCTGTGGGCAAAGCTCTACGCCAGGGAGGCCGCGGAGATGTTCGGCGTAGGCCCGGTCTCGGGCGTACCCTTCGCAATAGAATATTTTGTAACGGGTTCGACCGTTGTGCTTCGCCAGCAGACGCGCCAGATCGCGGTGCTCATCGGGGATTTGCTCGATTTCCTTGCGGCCGCCGTATTTCCTCAGATCTTCCAGGTTGATCAGCGTCACTGGTGCGAAGGCATACACGACATCCGCTTGCAGGTAGTGGCCGAAAAGGATCGCCGCGTAACCACCGGAGGAGGGCCCGAAACAGTAGGTCTGCCGGACATGAGGTAACTCTTCGCGGCATCTCCGGAGGCGCGCGATGATGGCGTCAACGTCCGTGATCTCGTGGTTTAACCCAGCCAGGTAAAAAAAGCGATAATAATCCTTGAGCAGAATCAGATTTGTCCGGATCAATCCGGTTTCGCGGAGGACCGTTAAAGGCTGCATTCCCAGCCCCCCCGCCATCCCGTGAAAGACATAGTACAATTGTCTCGAGTTCTCTCGCTCCCACGCGACAAGGGCGCCATCCGGACGCTCTTCGATCTCCCGGCGTAGTTGCCGGTTGTACCTCCGCGCGCGAAACGAAGTCGGCACGAGATGGAAGAGAAGGCCTTTGAGACTTGTCATTCTGGGAGGGAAATAGTCATCTATCCCGTTCATCTCGCGGCGACGAAAGAGGAGGCTCTTGATGCTATTCATCCCGGGAACCCGAATGGGCCGGTGTCGCCGACGGCAGAGAACCGCGGGCCTTGCTTTGCAGTCGCTCGCGCATCGATTGGCCCAAGGCGTTTACGTAACCGCTGGATTGCATCTGGGCAGCCAGAAGGTTCTCATCACCATGCTTCTCAAGTGCGAGCAGTTCTAACGTGTGGGTATGGAAGATCTCGTCCATCTGACCGAGCACCCAGGCGACGGCATGGGTAACCTTGTGGGCCTCCATCGTCCGAAGCAGCTCACCGTCGGTTAGTTCGTTGCGATTTCGATCGACCAGGCGGATCACATCGCCGAATTTCATCAGACCGACGTCAATCCCGAAATCGACGAATTTTTGCAGCCATGCCTCGCGGAACAAGTGAAGGACGGTGAAGAGGAATTGATATACGGGGCGGAAACAGGGCAGGCCCACGTCGGGCATGCCGGGAACGGGTTGCTCGTCAGTCTCCTTAAGCGCTTCCTCGACCGGGACGTCGAACGGACTCTTTGTCCAGGTTAAGCTGTTGGCGACGTCGACCATGACGGCACGTGTCCCAGGCCCATCGATCGCGCGCATGAGCTTGGGCAAATGGTCGCGATTCAAACGGCTGCTGATTTCTTCGCGGCGGGGATCCTTCGCCCAGTCGAAGAACGGTCGAAATCCGAGCTCCTGCATTGCGCTTAGCACCGCCTCGCGATCTCGTGACGCTATCATGAAATCGATGTCATTCATGTATCTCGTGCCGAGGCTGTCGTAGAGCGTCGATTCGAAAGTCATCCCTTTGGTGACGACAAAAGGAATACCGCGATCAGCCAGCCCCTGGGCGACGCGGACCGTCTCGCGCCGAAATACCTCGATCTGCCATCGATTCCATTCCAAGTCGGATTCCAAGTGTTGATAGATGCTCATTGGAACTTCGAATCGTAAATCCGACGAGATTATGTGCTGCGCTAGCAGCGGGAGCATTTTGTGCCGCAACGCCTGCTCCAGCAGCTCACCCCAATCCAAGGTGTTCGACAATAAGAGTTCGCGAACCATCGGCCTCTCCGGGTCGTCGATAACGCCCCGGGCCAACAGCTCTAGGATCGTCCACTCGGATCCCAGTGACAGGTCGGGCAATGGTCTGGTCATGACGCTTTGCGTTCTCGGAGCGTCTGGACCGCTTCTTTCAACGCTCCAGCAGTGCGGAAGGTTCCTTCGACGAGCATGTCGTCGGGAAAACGAATTTCAAACGTCTTTTCCATGTCCAGGAGGACTGCGACCGCAGTCATCGAATCGAGACCGAGTTGCACGAGCTCCACGTCGTATTTGATAGGGTTCGGTTTCGCCGAACGGAGGTGTCGACGCAGACATTCCTCGAATCGAGTGGTTATGTCGTCCATATGTTTGTCATTGAATTCAGCCGGGGTTCAGCCCAAAGGTCAGGTTCGAATACGCTCGTGCCCCATGCTTAGGCGATGCGCCGCAACGACTGACGTCCCCCGGCAGCACACTTCCACCGGGAGTTGCAGGCCTGCGAAGGCGACCAGACTGGCGGTCAGACCATAAGCGCCGACGTTCGGTATGGCAACAGTATCGCCCGCTTCCAAAGGCGGAACCGAGGTATCGCGCGCGACGAAGTCCAAGGCGTAGTCTGTCGGGCCCATCACGTCGGCGGATTGGCGTGTTTCGCCGCGAGGCTCCGCGAGCGGCTCGATCGAGGCAACGGCGCGATAAATCCGGCCGAGGCCCGCCATACCGCCCAAATGAACCATCCCAGTATCGAGGATGATGTAGGTCTTGCCACCGAGCGCGACTTTCACGTCGAGAACAGTCGAGAGCAGAGTCCCGCAAGAGGCTACGAGATATCGTCCGGACTCGAACCAAAGCTCCGCCTCAGCGGTTAACCGGCGCAGCGCATTTACACCCTGAATTTTTTTTCCCAAAGTGGAGATGTCTGTAGGGGCGTCCGAGGTTCCAAATGGCCATGGAAACCCCCCGCCCAGATCGAGCACGCGCAGCGGAACCCCAGCCTGGACGATTTCTTCGGCGAGATGGATGGCATGTTCGAAAGTGCCCGCCAGCTTTTCCGCGCTCTGAATTTGACCTCCCGAATAGATATGAATCCCGGCCAATTCCGCGCCCCGCAGCGCGGCGACTCGAGCGGCCCCGCCTTTGAGCAACTCGGCCGGGTCAGCGCCGAAGTGGCTTTGCATCGCGCCGACGCCGACGCTTCCGGTCGGTGCACCTGAGACCTGAAGGCGCAAGAGAGCGCTCGCTGGCTTCTTTGTTG
Organism: Chthoniobacterales bacterium; assembly: GCA_038240025.1. Taxonomy (GTDB): domain Bacteria; phylum Verrucomicrobiota; class Verrucomicrobiia; order Chthoniobacterales; family UBA10450; genus Palsa-1392. Next base: position 143,791 of record JBBSED010000001.1, on the reverse strand, counting down.
CCAACGCGACGGCGGACAAGCGTTCCAAGTCGTACCAAGAGTCACAAGAGAAATGAGTGACGCCGGCGAGTAACATTTCGCGCACGACCGAAGCAGTCTTGCCTGGACCGGAGCAAAGGATTTGATCCGGCCTGAAACCGGCCTCGAATACAACCTTTAGTTCCGACGGTGCTGCAATTTCGACGCGGCAGCCGGCTTCTTTCAAAGCGGCGCATACTTCGGGAATTGGGTTCGCCTTGACCGAGTAGAGCACCTGCGCGGACGTCGGGAGCAGTGCAAAGAGCGCTTTCGCCTGACGCTCGGCCTCGTCCAGATCGTAGACGTAAAGGGGCGAGCCGTATCGCTCGAGCAATTCGCCGCCGAAACTATGTGAGATCATGGTGGTCCTCCTTTGTAGACAAGGCGCCTAGCTTCTCCAGAGATAACTGGCGCGCCAGGACGCGATCCACCTTCCCTCCACTGCCGGTCGCGGGGAATGCCTCCAAGTGGACGAACCAGCGAGGCACCATGTGATGAGGCATCCCAACGCGAAAGTGATCGGTCAGGGCATCGCAAGCGAGAGGAGTTCGGTCGATGGTCGTATAGACCACGGCAATATCCTGCCCGATTTCGGGATTGTCGATGCCGAAAGCCACGGCATCGAACAGGCCCTCGAAGCGACGCGCGTGTCCTTCAATTTCCGTCGGGCTGACACGGAAGCCGTGGGTCTTGATCATCGAGTCCATCCGTCCCACGAAGTATAAGTATCCCTCCCCGTCGCGCCGTACGAAGTCGCCGGAGAAAACCACAGTTTCGTTTGGAAAGCGATCGATCTGTCGGAAGCGTTCCGCTGTTTTCTCCGGCGCGTTCCAATAACCTTTCGTTACGCACCCGCCGCGGTGGACGAGCTGGCCCGTAACATCGGGCGGGCAATCCTCTCCCTCCTCATCCAGGACGTATAAATCCACCTCCGGAATCGCTTTACCAATCGAGGTAGGCCGGGCAGCGAGTTGATCGGGCGGCAACCATGATGAGCGAAAAGCCTCGGTCAGGCCGTACATGACTACAATATCCGTCCCCGGGAACGTTTCCTGGAGTTGGTCAAGCATCCTTGCAGTCACCGTCCCGCCCGTTGAGCAGACGTAGCGTAGCGCCGAGAAATCCAGATCAGGGTCGGGACCCGGAAGCTGCGAATCGAACATCCGTGTAATGATAACCGGCATCACGGGCAAAGCCGTAATCCGCTCTGCAGCGAGGAGACGAAAGAGGTCGCGCGGAAAAATTAAGTCGTGCAGATAGAGTGATGCCCCCGTGTAAAGGGTCTGCCAAAGCTGGTTCAGGCCATAGTCGAAATTGAACGCAAGAACACCCGCGATGCGATCAGTCCTTTCCGTTTTGAGATAGCTCGCCACGATTCTGGCGCCGTCGGCCAGGTTCCGGTGCGAGATGACGATGCCCTTGGGCCTGCCGGTGGATCCTGAGGAGTAGATGATTGCGGCTGTGTCGCCGGCTTCGCTGCGAAAGAAATCGGGATTGTCCTTATATTGCCGCCGCCGCTCCGCAAGCGAGTCGATCTCTTCTTCCGCCGGACCACGCCCGAGCACCATACGCCCATGTGCGGCGTCACCGAGTTCCGCAATCCGGGCTGATTCCGTGATCAGGACTTTCATGTCGCAATCGTCGATGATGTGTCCGATTTGTTCGACGTGAAGTACGGGATGGATAGGAACCAGGATGGCGTTGGCCCAGAGCACTCCGAGGATCGCAACCACTTGGTCGAGCGTCTTTTGCATGCAAATGCCGACGCGATCACCCGGTAACACTCCCAACGAAGCTAGGGCGTGCGAGCTCGCCACGGTCTCAGCGTAGAGCTGGCGGAAGGTCATTGATTCGCTTCCTTTAAAAAGAGCAGCCTTGTCGGGAACAACCGAGAGTGTTTTTTCGAATTGCGCGGGTATCGTTGTCATTCGTCGGGACGGAACTATCGGCATCTGCCAGTCTCTTGATAGGTGTGGACCATCAGAACCCGCCTCGATAAGCTATCGTCCTCAAAACCGATAGAAGGGATTGCCTAAGGTCATTTCAGAATGTCCAGGACCGGTCAAGAAGAAAACCCCAATTTCCCTCGGACCACCCGCACGCAATCGAAAACGCCGGATTGCTCCGCCTCGCTCTTTTGCTATTCTCGATCCGCGAGACGAGAACAATGATGAACATCCTCTGGGAAGAACTGACTGCCGGACTAACGAATCACGATCATCTCCTGCGCGTTTTCTTTCGTCTTTTCGCGGCGATTCTGCTCGGCGGACTGATTGGGCTGCAACGGGTGAGCCCGGGAAAGCCTGCCGGGGTGCGCACTCATACTCTGGTCTGCCTCGGGACGGCTGCCCTTCTCTTGTCCTGCTCGGCGGCGGCGTTTTCGCCCGAAGGTGTCTCACGGGTCGTTCAAGGGATCGTGACTGGAATTGGTTTTATCGGCGCCGGTTCCATTCTGAAATCGAGTGAAGAGCATCTGGTTCATGGCCTGACGGTTTCGGTCAGGCTCTGGACCACAGCCGCGATTGGAATTGCGATCGGCCTGGGCGAGGTCGGGATCGCGCTGATCACGGCCCTTCTCACCATTTTGGTCTTCGCCGTCCTGGCAGCCTTAGAACGCCGGAACGAAAAGCGCCCGGCGTTGTAGGTGAATGGTCGATGGAAGGCGACTTAGGGTCGGGCCATCCGGAAGGTCATCGTCGGCATGGCCTCTTGGCCAGCACGGGGACCTAGTAGAGTGGATTAACCGCAAATGTTGTTCTCATATCCGCACGAGGGTATTGTCGTGCGCTCAGGGTTGCCGCATAATCGCGATCGGAAATCGGTCATGACAACACCTCTTAGTCACACGCAGTACATCGAGGTCCTCGGCGCAGGCAGCGCAGCCGATCCGGGTTTGCTGGGCGGCAAGGGCGCATCTCTCTGCCGACTGGTGGGTTTCGGACATCGGGTTCCACCGGGGTTTGTCATCACGCGTGATGCTTTTCAAGACGCGCTCCAAGAGATGGGACTCGCTTCCGCCATTGAAACGCTCGACTCGCTCCTTGCCGGATCCGGGGATATGACCAAAACGGGCGAGCAAATTAGTCAGAGCATTCTTTCCCGCCAGATTCCCTCGCGAATCCTCGAGCCGATCATGCGATCAGTCGACGCCTTACGGCTCTGGGAGCAGCCGTGTGAAGGCGTCATCGTTCGGTCATCGGCTACGATCGAGGACGGCAGCGCTCATTCGTTTGCCGGTATTTTTGAATCGGTGGCGATCAGCACTCCGGAAGAATTCGAACCGACGGTTCGAGAGATTTGGGCCTCGGTTTTCTCGCCGCGCGCCCTGACTTACTTCCGGGAGATTGGAGTCCAGCAGATACCAGCGATGGCGGTCGTCGCGCAGCGTTACCTGCACCCCGAGCGCTCGGGAGTCATGTTCACGCGTTTTGCCGGGCCTGATGGAAGGCAGAGCATTCTCGTCGAACACGTCGAGGGAGATTGCGAAAAGCTAGTCAAGGGTGAAGTGACGCCGGAGCGGCTTTGGTTACACGAAGGGGAAGATGTTCCGGAATCCCTCGAAGGACCACTTCGACCGGGACATGCCCGTGCCCTGGCGCAGGTCGCCAAACGCCTGGAGGAAAGTTTCGGCGCGCCCCAAGACGTCGAGTGGGTCATCCACGACGATGCGCTCCATATCGTCCAATCCAGGCCGATCACTGCGGCTTTCTCCGGCGACCCGAGTGCCGGAGCGGCATCTTCCTTCACCACCGCCCCCGTCCTCACCGGAGTGCCTGCCAGCCCCGGCACCGGATCGGGCGACGTCTATCTCGTCTTCAACATCGAACAAGCACTTCAGCTCCAGTCCGGAGCGGTGCTCGTCACGCCGATGACCAATCCCGATATGGTGGTTGCGATGCGAAACTCGGCGGCGATCGTGACGGACGTCGGAGGGATTATTTGTCACGCCGCGATCGTGTCGCGCGAACTCGGTCTGCCTTGCGTCGTCGGCACCGCAACGGCGACGGCAACGCTGATGGCCGGGGATTCAATCACCGTGAATGGATCGACTGGCCGCATTTATCGAGGCCGCCTCGAAGCGGAAAGTGCGGCCAAGGCATTAGGGCCAGTGCAGTGGTCGGACATCTGGTCCGGATGGACGGAGTCGACCAGAGATAGGCCTAATCTCGTGCCGATTGTCTCTACCGTGGAGGCGTTGCGAGAGATGCCTTCCGGGGTTACGCGGGTTGTTCTCGTGCCCGATCTTGACCTGAGAACAGACGGACGCGGCCTGTGGAACGATCTCGAAGCGCGTCCCGCCGAGGCGCGCAAGGCCGCATTTGACAGTTACATCTCGACCGTTGCCGGGATTGTTGCGGAACGGGTGACCTCGAAGTTATTCCTACTCCCGTTAGGCAGCTTGCCTCGTCACAAACTCGGTGAGGCGATCGCGCGAAGTGCGAATCCGGCGGTCGCACTTTACGATCATGACCGCGCCGAATTCCCATTGGTCTTTGCTCCGGGAATCACCTGGCCGGAGGGAGCCGCCGCGGTTCCGCTCGGCTCCGCCAGCGCCCTCCGCAATAGCGCAGCGAACACCGGGATAAAAATCGGCGGAATGGATGAGGCAGAATTCGCGGCGCTCGACACGATCAAGTTCTTCGGGCACAAACCCGGGAGCAAGATCACGACCATGCCCGCGCCAGAGTCACGCGCGAAGTGGTGGGCTGTGCTTCCGGAGTACGCGCGCTTTCACCAGGAATTCGCCACCGCGGCGACGACGGGGGAATTTGAGTGGCTGGAAGTGCGCCCCGAGCTGGTCATCTCGGCTCTTTTGAAATCTCTCGTTCAGCCGGGGTTCGAGATGGTCCCGCGTATTCTCGGGTTTCGAAACGTTCCACCGCTCCACATCAAGTGGGTGAAATGCCGCTACCACTTTCGCTCCGACACGTTTGCTCTGGTCTGGCAATCCATCGTCCGGGCGACATGGGATGAAGCCTTCATGGCTGATTTGATGCGCCAGATCCGTGCTTCATACGATCGGCTGGCTGAAGTTCTCATTCTCTTTCCCAAAACTGACGCGGAGTTGAGCGCTCTCTCCGGAGATCAGATGGTCGCACTCATCACATCCTGGTGGCCTCGCTGGGTGGAATTCTTCGCGCTCTGCTGGTTTATTCAGGCTCAGGGAGACGACATTCTGGGACCCTTCATCGAGGAGACGGTGACCCACAATCTGAGTCATGCTGGCTTGCCGGCGGCCGATCGAGCGTGGCCTGGTCCGGCTGATTTCATCGCGCCAACGACACCTGTTCTAAGCGGCGCTTACATGGCCGACGTCGCCATTCTGCGCGATGCATTGCTTGCGTCCGGGTTGCGCACGAGAGAAGAAGCCGAGTCCGCTCTGGATGCCGGACAACATCCCGCCATTGCCCAGAACCTGAGCGAGCATCTTAAGAAATGGCACTGGATGCGCGACCGCGACCTGCTCTTCGAACCGTGGGATACGCGTGGCCGTGTCATCGAGACGGCGCTCAAGACCCAGCCCCACTCGGTCATGCCTTACGAATTCAACCTGCGGCGCAATATTTTTGCGCTGAGCTTTCATTTCGATCTCGCCCAACGCAGCGGCCGCGCGCTTGGGCTGAATCACGCGGCACGTTTCGTCCACGACTTGAATGTCGAAAGGGAGAATCACCATGTCCTCTGGCTGAAGTATTCCTATCCGCTGCGCCAGCTTACGGTCGAGATCGAGCGACGCCTGATCGCATCCGGCAGCCTCGACAAGGGCGACGTCTTCTTCCTGCAAGCTCCGGAGCTGATTGCAGCCGCGAAGAACCTCCCGGCGCCGTTGTCACCGGATCTCGTGTCCAAGGTGAAAAACCGCCGCCGAGGCTATCTTATCGAAGCCCGGCTGGTCGATTCGGATGCGGAGCCGGCGACACCTGAAGATGACTACTACTGATGCCAGCACAATCCAAGTTCCTTGTTATTGAAGGTTGTAACGGTATCGGAAAGAGTACGATTGTGACCTACCTTTGCGGCCGGACTGGCGCTTCATCGTTTCACTACCCGCCTGAGTTCCTGAGTTTTCGTCGCGACGTGCGTTTGGACGAATGTCTGGCGCCGCTACCCCGGCTTGCTTACTATCTGGCGGCGACATTGCACCTGTCGGATCTCGTGCGCGCCCAACTCACCCGGAGCCATGTTATTTGCGATCGTTATCTGGCAAGTCCGCTTTCCCTCATGATCGGCGAATCGGCAATCGAAGAGGAGGAAGCTCGCCGCCTGACGGAGCCATTTGAATCATACCTCCACATGCCCGATCTGACTCTCCTCCTGAGCGCTGAGCACGCCGTGGCCAGTGCCAGAATTCAGAGCCGTTCGCTCGAGTCAGGCATAGTCACGCCGGTCGCGCGCAGGATGCTCGAATCGAAAGAATTTTTTCGGAAGAGGGAAAAAGCTTCTCGCCGGTTGGCGGCAAGCCTGGGCCCCGTCGTAGAGCTGGATACGACAAACCTTTCGCGCGAAGAGATGTGCAACACTGTCTGGTCGTTGTTAGCCCCCAGGCTTAACTGGTAACGCTAAGTTATGGCCTCATCCCGTGCAACACAGCTACGACGGGCCAGTTCTGCAGGCGGTTCACGTCGGAGTTTGCCGCGGGTTGGCATTCTGATTGGGCACGCCTTGACCGCGCTCCGTTGGCTCCGCAACAAAGCCCGGCGATCACTGCGGCGGTTCCGCTCACCCGGAATGCAAACGACCGACGCCGGGACCGCATGGTACAAAGATGTCTACCGGAGCCTCGGCGACCGTGCCCTGCAATCCGGCAAGCCTGGGGAACCCATGCCGGAGTTAGTCTTACATGACCTTGCAGGCAATGATCAGCAACTCAGCCGGTGCTGGGAGAAGCACCCGGCACTGCTGGTCACAATGTCGCTAAGTTGCGGCCGGACCCGGCAACACGCGCGAGCCGTGCGACGATTGGCGCGGCGTTTCGAAGAGAATATCAACACCGTGATCATCTACGTGGTCGAAGCGCACCCAATTGACGTGCCTTCACCCTACACCGACGGGATATGGCTAACGCCGCTGAACGAGATAGCCGGCATCCACTGTGCTCAACCCCGAAACCTTGAAGGGCGCATCGAACTGGCAGAACAATTGAGGCGCCGTGTTCGCCTGTCCATTCCCATGCTGATCGACGATATGGATAACCGTGTCTGGCGGGAGTTTGGGAGCGCTCCAAACGTCGCGATGCTGGTCCAGCCCGACGGACGAATCGCCTTCAAGCAAGGTTGGTTCGAGGCCGAGGAAATGGCGCGCGCGATCACTGCGCTGCTCAAAAACTCGACGGGCACCGCGGACTAACGAAGGTCACCTCCCGGGCGAAAAGAACCAGGGTCTGGCTGTGGCGTCTTTCTGAAAGAATTCGAGCAACATCGTAGCCACTTTCAATGCACCCTGCGGTGAAGGGTGGACACCGTCGGATTCAAAATCGCTCCGCTCCCAGACAAGGCCGTCGCTTCGCGGCGTCAAGCCATGGGCCCACAAGTAAGGACCCCATGAAACCCAGGGAATCGGCCTGTCGGGATTCGGATGGTTGATGCGCTCCTCGATCAACCACTTGACTGCGAAGGCGGATTCATACGCAATGGGTTCCGGACTCAAGTCGGATTCCGAATACCCGCCATAGGTCCGGCTGGAAACGTAGACAAGTTTCAGCTCTGGAAACTTGGTCCCGAGAATTTCCACGATCGCGCGCAACGTCCGCTGGAGAAGCCGGGCACTTTCCGGAAAACCCCGGGGGTCACGAGCGAGTGCCGTCTTGAGCCATACGACCTGAACTTGTGCCGTGGATACCGCGCAGCCTTGAAGGTGCTGGTCCACGTCTATCCAATAGTCGCCGAAGGGAACGGCAATCTGGTTTGCGGCCGCTCCATCGCGAGCAACATCAATCATCAACAGGCTGGGATTCTTGTGCGCGTCCGCGTCGGCCAACTGGATAAAGTGTGAAAATGCGTGCGACGCATTGGACATGCCGATGCAGAGCATGACAATTTTTCCAGAGGTCAATGGTCTGCCGTCTCTGTCTAGCGGTTGCACACTTGCGCCCAGCCTCACTCCGGCGTCCTCGTAGGCGGCGGGACGTGAGTTTTTTCCATCTGGGTAGAGGCCGCCGGAAAAGCCGAGATACTGTGCTAATCCAAGATCGGTCAGAGGAAGACCAATCACTCGACCGGCCTCTTGATCACTTTGCCGGTGTCGCCATCCAGGTCCAACAGTTCGCCGTTTTGAAAGAGACCGCGAGCGTGTCGCACGCCCACCACGGCGGGTATGCCGCATTCGCGAGCCAGCGTGGTGGCGTGCTGAAGAATCGCGCCCTCCTCGACGACCAGGCCGGCCACTCGAGGAAGCAGCGGCGCCAGATGTGGATGGAGGATGCGAAGAACAAGAATACAACCTGCCGGAACGGCCATAATGTCCTGGGCGTCGCGTATCACGTAGGCCTTCCCGCTGGCACGCCCCGGTGCGGCGGCCACGCCCGAGTAGACTGCCGTCGCGTTTTCCGGGTTCATGAGCTCCCCAGCATGGCTGCGAGCTGGCCCGGAACGATGCCCTGCAATGACAGGTAGTCGCTGTTTTCCCAATAACGATGACGGCGCGTCTGGATGACCGCCGGATCGACCGTTCCCCCGTTCAGTTCGCCAACTTCGAAAAATAAAAGATCCGTCACTTGGAACGTGGAAAGATGTCGCTGATATTCCACCGCCAGACGTCTCAAGAGAGGGGTCATTCCGACGTAAAACGCTTGACGGACGTACCAAGTTTCCCGCTCCAGAAAATCCAGCCAAAATCCGAGGACACGCCTGAGGGCGGCGGTTCTCTTTGGCACATCGGTGGTGGACCGAGCGGCGGCGGGTTTATTCGCGAAAGACAAGCGCTGGCGCACTTGTTCTGGATCGACCTCGTTGAAAGCCGCCTGAAGCAACCGAACAACATAGTTGGGATTCTCATAGCCGGGCGAGTCCCATGCCAGCGGACCGAACCCTCTCTGCCGATTGCAGAAATCGCTAATGAGCTGAAAGACTTTCGGCGAGACCCGGGGCCACTCCCGTTGCAAGCGTAACGGGGGATAGTCAAGGGCGGAGCAGGCCTGATACAAGGCGAACGTGTTTTGCATGAGCCCGGAGCCAGCACTTTTCTCGGGAAAAGGCGGTGGGTCAAGATCTCCGGCCTCCGCGAGCGTGCGCAAAAGGACATCCGGAACAAATTTGCTTAAGATTCCGTAGGCCATGACAAGGGCAATTCTATGGGCCAGATCTTCGGACACTTTCCCGGCCGAAGTGCCATCAAGCGAAGCGGCTAGAAAGACGGCATTCACGCTCACCTCGACCAAGTCATCGCAGGCACCGGCATGCTTCATGTGCATGTCTTCGAGAGTTTCCGGCGTGAACCACGAGGGTAGGACTCTGGTCAGTGCCGCGACCTTGGACCGATCCAAAAAGAGGTCGCCGTTTTCGTCCAGCCGCGCTGGAAAATCAAGCTCGGACGATAGGCCGGGCAAACCAAGCGTCGTCGCGGCTTTAGCCGCCTGAGCGAAGAGCGAGCGCTGTAGGGGCAGGCCGACGATCTGCCGGCGATAGGGTTCCGCAGATGGCGCCGTCGCCTGCGCGAGTTGGCCGATTTGACTGCTCATCCGCGAATTGAAGGAATCAGTTGGAACGAAGTTTTGTGAACAAAAAATCCAGGAAGGGTGTATTCCCTGCATGCCTTAACTGTGTGTCCGACAAGAAGAACGAGGTTACTAACGGTTATGTGATCTGTCAGATTCTGGGCCGTTTCACCCGGACGAAATTCCTTGAGAATTTGGTCTTTGATCGCTGTCTTAATGTCTTCCATGTGTTTTTGCGGCCGACCTACGTTATAGTCTGCAAAGATCGACATTTCGAAGAATGAATTCAAAATCTTTTCCTGGCCCGCGAATTTCCTCGTGCAGAGATGCCTTTGATTGTGGACGGAAAGTTGGCGATGACGGCTCAAGCGCTTTAGGCGTAAGTTGAAAACCTGTGTCCCGACTGACTCTCAAATGGGGGAACCCTTCACCCTGTGTGCTCAATGCGCCGGTCTATCTCGCGCGTGCCAACGGCGGGCTGACGGTGCCAGGGGCGGACATCGTCGCGACCGATGCCCGTGATGGCGGACATCATACCCGAGCGCTCTTGGATGGCGCCTATGCCATGGGCCACATCGGCGCGTTGCCGCTCATGAATGTGCTCAGCCGCACCCGCGACTACGCGCTGGTCGGTACCGGGCTGCTTCGTTACCCGCCGCACTCGGTCTTACTTCCGGCCGGCGTCAAACAGCTTCGAGAAATTCGGGGTCAACCGATCGGCATCAACCGGCGGGGGACTTGCTCCTACAGCATTCTTTGCACGCTGCTGGCGCGCGAAAGCATGAATGAATCCCAGGTGCGCATTGTCGAGATGGGCGGCGGCCCCCAAGTCCTCGATTTCATCCGGCGCGCCGAGTTGGGTGCGGCAGTCTTGTGGGAGCCCTACACCACGACCGCGATACGAGAGCTGGGCTGGGAGGTCTTTGCCGCGGGCGCCAGCGTGTGGTCTCTCTCCCGCTACTGTACCATGATCTACGCCCGGCGGAGCCTGGTGGAGGAGGCTCCCGACTTGGTCCTCGCCGTGCTTCAGGGCTATGCCGGTTGGGTCAGGGCCGCCAAACTCGATCTAGAAACCGCGGCGGAACGAGTAATAGGCGAAATGCCCACGATTCCGGCCGAGGATATCCGTAGCGCCATTGCGCGTGAAGCGCCGGCCTGGTGTTCTGACACGAGCTTGGATCGTAGTCTTCTTAAGCGCGCGATCGCCGAACTGGAAGCCCGGTCGCTCCTAAGCGATGGATTACGGCTCGACGATGTGATTATCCCACTGGGCACCTGAAGTGAAATTCAGCCCCTATTGCGTTAGGAGAGAAAGGCCTGCGCGTATTAGTCGAGTGCCGCCTGAGGGAAGTGCGCAGTCTACTTTACTTTAGCGGGCTTTCGCCCAATTCTTTCGCGGTCAATCGCGGGAAAGCGCCACGAAGAGCGGCGCGTCGACCTTCCGGTCCAAGCGCCGACATTCCAAGGCGGTCCGCGTCCTGTGGGTCATAAGCAACGAGATGAATGGAAATCGGCTCAATCACCGCTCCGGGAAATATTAACATCAGCGTAACGGACTCCGCGCCGGCCGCCAGCATCTCATCAGGAACGCCAAATTGATAAATGCCCGGCAACGCTTGACCGTCGACCTCAACAAAACTGCCAGCTTGATATTCGCCCAGCCTGCCTGCCACGAGAGCAATCGGCCACACGGCAGCTTCTCCTTCGCGAACGAAGGCCGCGCTGGCGTCCGCCGCGCGGAAGTTCAAGCCCGTCTTGCCGGATCGCAGATCCGCCGCGTCGAGGGCGTAGACGAGCAGCATCTTTGATGTATTTCCCTTTTTTAATGCATAGGACATGTTTATGATTCCTTCTGAGCGCTCATCCTTGTCGCTAGCTCTTTCTCGGCCTGCTCGCCTAGCTCAAGTTCCATCTCGGTGAACCGAGGAAGCGCCCTCCGCAGAAATTCGTGCCGCTTGTGACCGGCCAAGCTCCATACCCCGATCCGTTCCGCATCTTGGGGATCGTAGGCCACGAGGTGGATTTCCACCGGCTTAATTACCGTACTCGGGAAACGAATTATGAGAACAGCGCGCGCCGAACCCTCCGCCACCATCTCGTCGGGTGCGCCAAATTGATAGAGACCAGGCACCAAGTCAGGATCGACTTCCGCCCAGGCGCCCGATCCCCATTGGCCAACCCGACCCTTTACGATCGGGACTTGATGAGCCTCCGTTTCTCCCTCACGGACGTAGGCCGCACTGCCCTCAGACAGCTTCCGGGCGAGGCCTGTCACCCCGGATATGCTGTCGCCTGAGGTGGCATAAACCAGGAGCAGCTTAGACCTTGTTCCTGCCTTTAGCGTGTAAGTGTGTGGTACCGGCATAACGTTTCCCCCTATGAATGCAACTCCGAATGTTTGCGCTCGACGAACTTAAGTAACGATCGCAGCGTTTGGAAATTATCCTCCATCAAGTCGGTATCTTGAACTTCGATTCCGCAACGCGATTCAAGAAAAACAATCAACGGCCAAAGACTCATCGAGTCAATAATGCCGCCTTCCAACTCAAGCAGCGGCTGGTCCAGTGTTGGCATTGGCTGCCCGCTCTTGGCCACCACCTCGTTACGAAGGTAGTCAGTCAACAATTCCCGCACATTCATGCGTCCCTTCCTTTCTGCGCCCTTGCTCATTAATGGACCGCATCGCCAATAGACCAGGCAAAGGAGTCTCCGTATAGATCCGGCCGGCGAACAGGTGGATGATGTCTTCCGCGTAGCGATGGTGCGCGAGCATGGAGAAGGCGTAGGGATGCTGCCAAAATGCATCAATCAGATCCTGCACACTATCCTGACCACGGTCGCAGAGCCGCTGATAGTCCGCAAAGGGATTCGACTGCTCTCTCTTTGAGTCAGCAAAAAAGGAGGCGATCGAAGCCGCAGCGAACTCTGCTTCTTTCATGGCGAAAAAAACCCCAAAAGAAAAGACTGGATCAATGAAGCGATGGGAGTCGCCCACGCAGAGAAATCCGCTTCCCGTGAAATCCGAAACGCGGTAGGAGTAATTGGAAAGGCCGCGCACTTCCTCGATAAATTCAATCTCCGGAAGTCGGCGTGTTAGTTCCGGATTCAGTTCGTGCAACTCGCGTGACAGGAACTGATCCTTACTCTCATTTTTGGCGCGGTAGTAATCGGCCGGCACGACGACGCCCACGCTAACGACGTGGTCGTCCAGCGGAATGAACCATGCCCAATGATTCTTTTGGCGATAAAAGATCAGGGTATTCCCGCTGGCGGCGCCGGGGTCGCGGATCGCCCCGGTAACCTGTGAAAAAATCGCCACTTGCCGATCGTAATTACCACGGTGTTTCTTGCCAATGATTCCGCTCTTAGACAGGAACGTGGCTTGTCCTGAAGCATCGATCAATACCTCTGAGGCTATGTCTTCGACCGTGCCACTATCTGTGCGAACACGCACCCCAGATACCGTATCACCGTTCGAAAGCGGGGCCACCGCCTCGGCTCGCATCACGGACACACCACGCGCCGCCGCCGCCGCCGTGAAAAGCATATGATCAAAGTCACTTCGCCGCACCGACCAAGTATGCGCATCAAAAAGACCGGTCCCTTGATGCCAGCCTTTGACCGGAACCCAGAAGGCGTTGTTGCCGCGCGGACCATAAACCGTGACGCCGTGTTTCACGGGATGCCGGCGCGAGATCATCTCTTGTTCGAGCCCGAGAGTCCGCAGGCAATTCCCGCACTCGCCGGTAAGGGATTCGCCAATGTGATAGCGAGGCGATTCTTCCTTCTCGACTAACGTGACGCGCAGGCCAGTGCGGGCAAGATACATGGCAGCGGCCGTTCCGCCCGGCCCGCCACCGATGATCGCGACATCGGTTTTCATCGGAGGCATAGCCCGGTCACGTTCGTTCCATTTACGGTTTCTTCGCAAATTACCTGCGTTTTGTCAACGAGAACCGGAAGTGAGACTGATGGCCCACGGGCCTAGCTTCGCTTTAAAGGTTAAGGATTTGCGGTCACCCAGTGGCCAATTACTCCTAGAGTGAGATAGAGCGCCGGGGGTGCTATTCGCCCGGTCCCTGATGCGGCTGCCGGACGGGAAAGTCAGGCTCGAAGAGTTCTTCCAAGACGCGGCCGTCCATGTCCTCCGGCGCTGGTTGGCCCAGCAGGCGCAAGATTGTAGGCGCTATATCGACCAACTGAGCGCCTTTGATTCTTATTCCTTTTCGGAAAGGCTCGCCTTGGGCAATCAAAATTCCATCCCGGCGATGCATCCCTCCCCACTCGTTAGTTGAAGGAACCTTGCGTTCAATAATTTCGACGGGCGGTTCGCCGCTTTTTTCGGGAAGGCTTGGACCGGTCGCAAAAAGACTGGTCTCCCACCAATCGAGGATCAAGTCGGGCGCTTGATCCTGGTAAGGGCCGTGAAAGATTTCGTTCCTGCGGAAGACGCGCTTCACGATGGCGTCCCCCGTTCGCGGATCACTGAGCTCACCCAGCTTCCGGGTGATTAACTCAAGCAAAGCCTGATAGTCACTTTCCTCGACAATGCCTTCCGGTTTCACTCCCTTACGGTTGATCCAAATGCCAGGAGGCGAGGCCAGCACTTCGCTGCAGAAGGCCTTCGTCCGTGGCCAGTCAATGTTCGAGTAGGATGTAACTGCAGCTTCGAGCCGCTTCCGTAAAGTGGGAAAGGCCTCCGCCAATTTTATTTTCTGCCGAGAGCTAAGAGAGCTGCGTAAGATGGCGTAGGACCAGCGGAGAAAATTCTTCGCGACTTTGGGGAGCGGCGAGTCCTTCTTCTCTTGGTAATGAAGAAGGCCGAGCTGAGCGAGGAAGCGATTGAGATAGAGGACGCGATCGGAGGTAGGGCCGGCGCCATGATCGGAGACAACGAAAATGGGAGTACCTGGCGGGACTTTCTCGACGATCCGGCCGACCGCGTGGTCGAGCCATTGGTAGACGCGCAAAATAGCGTCGCCGAACTCCGGAGCAGCGTTCGCGTCATAATAGTGATGGTTGGGATCCATATACTGCCAGAAATGATGCTGGACCGTGTCGATCGACATGAAGGTGAACATCATCACATCGGCCGGATGCGTCTCGACCAGGTAAAGGCTGGCGCCAAGCCACTGCTCATCCAGGCGCTTCATATCGTCGATGACCTTGCGACGGCGAGGATCGGTGGACATATAACCGAGGAATCTCGGGTCCAGGTGCAATTTCCCGAGGTGACCTTCCAACTCGCCGCGAAGCTCCGGTGGGTAGATAAAGGAACTCTCCTCTGATGGAGTAGACATGCCCGAGATCTGAAAACCATCGAGAGGTTCTGGAGGGTAGGTAAAAGGAATGTTGACCGTGCCCACAGTGAAGCCAGCCTCATTGAGCATCCGCCAAACCGTTTTACTTCGGCGGGCGCCGCCGTCTAGGTAGCGCCATGAATAAGTCCCCAGCGGCATTGCCATGAATTCGAAAATGCCGTGCTTTCCCGGATTTTTTCCAGTCATGAATGACGTCCAGGCTGGCGGAGTCACCGGCGGCAGGATAGAGGCAAGCCGTCCCGACGCGCCCGTGCTCATCAATCGGGCGATATTTGGCAATTTCCCCTCCGCCACCCAGGGATCGATCAAGTCCAAGGTGGCAGCATCGAGGGCGACAATCAGGAGCTTGACGGTTTTCACTTATCAGTGGTCAAGCCGATTCGTATCCCTAGCTCTCGCGGAGTGGATAGCCTGAAAACGGGAAGTCAATCTAACTTGTGCTCCTTTGGCGTTAGGCGGCAGATGCGATCATGCTTGCCGGAAATCTCCCAACGCCCGGCCCTGGATTGGTAGAAATTCTGGAGCGCGCCGAGCTGCGGGACGGAATTGAGAGGGGCCGTCCTTTTTCCCATTTCCGTGCGATTCTGTGTCAATTTTCCCTGGAAAAAACCCATGGCCAAGTTCGTAGAGGTCAAGGTTGAAGCAGTTGTGGTTCCGGATCAAAGCTTTTCGTAGAAGGGTATCTCCCCGCGGAAAGTTTGCGCGATTGAAACCAGGCTCTCTTCGAACCGTTCACAAATTCCCACGACCGAAAAGGACGCGAGAAGGTTGCTTTTCCTTGCTCCAACTTTGTTCGTCGGCACCCCCGTCGCTCTTTATGCCGGCCATCAAGCGACCTCGCAGATTTTGAAGATGCGGAGTCGGCCGGATGAAATTCTCGATTCCAATTCTCTCGGTCATGACTTTACGATGCAGGGGTGAAGGGGCCGCCGCTGGATAAAGTAATGCGACGACAGGAGCGGGCCACGAATGCACGCCCGCGGAACTTCAGGAGAATGCGCAATCGTATTTTGAATCGAAACACGAGGCGGTGCAGGCCCCTCTGGAGGAACGCCCCTCGGCGCGTCCGAGTGTAGCCTCCGCTGTCCCCCAGCGGAATTCCTCCTCTCGCCCCGGTCCTCCTTCCCGGATGCGCTAAGGACACACACGCTACACCGTCCCTTTCCGCCTTTCTGCGCCCTAACGACCGAGCAACTTGTCGAGAGTCGGGTCCGGCTGCGCGCCCAAGGCGAGCGCCTTCTCGTAGTGCCGGCGCGCCAGTTCCTTGGCCGGCGGCTGCGAGGTGGAGTAGACCACCGCCAGGTTGAAGTGCGCGTCGGCGTATTCGGGATTGGCCGCGATCGCCTCGAGCATTTCCTTCTCCGCGGCTTCCTGCCAACCCTTCTGGCTGGCGGTGATGCCGAGATAGTTGTGCGCAGTCGCGCTCTTGGGATTGATCGCGAGCGATTTCGTGAGTTCGGAAAGGGCGTCGTCGAATTTGCTCTGCCGGTAATAAACAATCCCGAGGGTGGTGTGGGTGAACTCGTCCCTCGGCGCGAGCTCGATCGCTTTCTTCAGGGTCTGCTCGGCGGCCTTGAGCTTGCCGTTGCGAAAGAAGACGACGCCCAGGTTCGAGAGCGAATAAATATTGTTCGGGCTCTTCGCGAGGATCTCTTCGTATTGCCGTTCCGCCTCCTGAAACTTCCCGCGATCGAAACTGTCCTTCGCGTCGCGCGCCAGCGGGAGCAACTCACCCGGCACCCCCGGTTTGAAACCCGCTTCGACCGCGGGTCCGGGCGGATTGCTGCCCACCTCCGGCGGACCGGCGTCGGCCGTGTTCGCTTCAATCGCACCTTGCGTCGGCGGCGGCGTCGGGTCGGTGATGGTCACCGGGGGTCCTTCCGGCGGCGGCGTGCCCCCGGACGGTTTCGCCATCGTTAGGCTGGCCTTGATCGTTTGCGGCTCGGCGTCGGAAATCGCGACCACCGGCGCCTTGAGCAAGGCCAGTTCCTCCTCACTCAATTTCGTGATCGGCTCGGCGAGCAGGCGGATCTGCTGGTCGAGCACGTCGGATTTAATTTTGAGTTTACCGAACTCCGCGAGCATCAGCTTCTTCGCCTGTTCGCGGCGCGCTTCTTCCTGCCGTTCGCGGATCACGATCCCGCGGAGCATCTGGTTTTCTTTCACCAGTTGCGCGGAATCAGCGGTGTTTGTGCCGTTCAGTTTTGCGTTGGTGAGGGCGCCGCTCGCTTCGTCGAGTTGCGAGCGGAGATCCGCCACGGTCTTGTCCGAATCCTGGTTTTGCTCTTGGCTTTCCACGAGCTGATTGCGCAGTTTCTCGAGCGCCTGTTTCACCTCGGCGAGTTCGCGCGCGCGCTTCGGTTTATCCTCGCTGATCTCCCGCACGGTCGTGACCGCGGTGGTCAGGCGCTGCTGCAGATCGGCGTTCTCGGCGACCAGGGCGGTGACCCGGGCCTGCGCTTCACCCGCGCTCTTCAATTGCTTCAGCGCGTCGTCGCGTTCCCGCTGCATCGCGTCGCGCTCCTGGCTCACGCTCGCGATCTTTTTATTGGAATCGGCGAGCTTCGTTTGCTCGGCGGCGGTTTCTTTCTCGGCCGCGGTCCGGCCAGATTCCGCGGCTTCGAGCGCTTTCTTGAGCTGGTTGATTTCTCCCTGGAGCGCGAGCGCCGCTTTCTGGTCGCCGTTGTTACTCGATTGAATGCTGGTCAGCGATTTCTGCTCTTCCGTGAGTTGGGCGCGCACCTCGGATTCGGCTTTCGCGGTCTTCGCGACCTCGGTTTTGGCCTGCTCGAGCGCGGTGCTGGTTTCCTGCAGTTTGCCGGAGATTTCCTGTTTCTCTTTCTGCGCGGCATCGACCTGTCGGCGGGAAGTTTTTAACTCCGTCTCGAGGGAGTCGACCCGGGCGCGCAGCTCCTTGGTCGCGTCCTGAATCGCGCTTTGTACGTTGGCCGCCTGTTCTTCTTTCGACGGCGCACCGACATCGATGCTTGGTTGCGCGGCGGGTTGATTTGCATTCGCCGGGATCGCGCTCGGCAGCGGCGGCTCCCCGGCATTCGCGAGCGCCTCGGCGGCGCCGTCGGAGAGATCATTCTGGGTGGAAATCTTGCTCTGCACCCGCAGGATGCTCTCGCCGATCTTGCGCCCGCGGTATTCGACGATCGCCGGTTGCCAATCCGGGCTGTTCTTTTTCACTTCCTCGAGGAGGGAGCCGGCGAAACGCAGCTTCGAGAGCGCGGGCTTGAGCTGATTCTCGCGTTCCAATTTCTCGGCCTGCTGCGCGGTCATGTAAGCCTTGAGGAAGACTTCCGAGGGATCGGTGTCCTGCGCTAAAGTGACGAACGGCTGCGCCAGAATTGCGAGGACGGGTAGAAGAAGCAGCCCGATTTTGTTCATCGAATAAGCGGCGGATGATAAACGACCGATTCGCGGCTGGCAATGAAAGCAGGCGCCTTTGCCTTTGCAAAAGTGCCCGAGAAATCTAAAGTCCTGCGCGTCGGTGGCCATAGCTCAATGGTAGAGCCCCAGATTGTGGTTCTGGCTGTTGCGGGTTCGAGTCCCGTTGGCCACCCCGCTTCCCCTATGCGGAATGGCGATTCGGAATGCGGAATATCACGAGGCGACGCCGTATTTTTCATTCCGCATTCCCAATTCCGCATTCCGCATTGCATTCCGTGCCTGTAGCTCAACCGGATAGAGCATCTGGCTTCGAACCAGAAGGCTGGGGGTTCGAATCCCTCCAGGCACACGCCTAACGAGAAGCGGAACTAGCCGGTCGTACGCAGCCCGCTCGCGATCGCGTTGATCGAGAGCAGCAGCTCCGGTAACATCGCGTCGGCGGCGTCGTGCTCGTCGCGATCGAGGAGGGCGCGCCAGGTGTGCAGCAGCTCGATCTGCTGGCCGTGGAGCACGAGCAAGGCATCGGCGCGCACGCGCAGGGTCTTCTCAAAACGCGGCCGGCGCGGCGCCAGTTCATCGGTGCCCATGATCCGCGCAAGCATCCGATGGGTGCGATCAAACTCCGCGCGGATGATCCCGAAGATGTGGGCGCGCACCGCCTCGTCGGCGACGAGCGCGGCGTAGCGGGTCATGAGCGGGAGATCGGCGCTGGCCAGGCTGGTCTCGACGTTGTTCAGGGTGAAACGCAGGAACGGCCAGCGTTGCACTTCCCGCATCAGCCGATCGAACAAATCCGGTTCGTTACTCGCGAGCTCTTCCAGCGCGTGACCCGCCCCGAACCAGCCGGGTAAATAATAGCGCGCCTGGTTCCAACTGAAGACCCACGGGATCGCGCGCAGATCGCTCAACCGGTCCTGCTGCCCGGTCCGGCGCGGCGGGCGCGAGCCGATCGTGCTCCGTTCGAGCGCGTCGATCGGCGTCGCCTGCCGATAAAATTCCATGAAGTCCGCTTCGCCTAACAATGCCTGGTAAGCCTCCCGGCTGGTCCGCGCGAGCCTGTGCATCGCACCCTTCAGCGGCCGTGAGGGGTCGGGCAACTTCTGCTGTTTCAAGGAGACGCCGGTCACGCCCGCGAGCAGAAGCTCGAGATTGTAGGCGGCGGTGCCGCGGTTCGCATACTTCTGCGCGATCGTCTCGCCCTGTTCCGTCAGGCGGAGATCGCCCGCGATCGTGCCCGGTGGCAGCGCTTCGAGGAAGCGATGGGTCGGCCCGGCACCACGGCTGATCGTGCCGCCGCGTCCGTGGAAATAACGAGTCGCGAAACCGCGCTCGGCGCCGATCTCGGTCAGCGCTTCCTGCGCGATCTGGAGCGACCACTGGCTGGCGATGATGCCGCCTTCCTTGTTGCTGTCGCTGTAGCCGACCATGATCTGCTGCACCGGTCGCGGATCGCGGCTGGCCGGCCGGGGCCGCAATTGCTTTTGCCATTCGAGGCTCGGCCGCGTGATCGGGTGCTCGAGAAATTTCCGCATCAACTCTGGGCTGCCCTCGAGATCTTCCGTCGTCTCGAAGAGCGGCACGACCGGCAACACGCAGACGAGACCCGCCGCGGTCGCTTCGAGCAGGCCGGCTTCGCGCGCGAAGAGATAAATCATGAGCAGATCGGAAAGACTGCGCGTCATGCTCACGATCAACGCCCCCAGGCCCTCGCCGCCAAATTCCGCGCGCTGCCGAGTGAGCACGCGGTAGGAATCGAGCACCGCGTCCGCCTCCGCTCCGGCCGACACCCCTGGGAGCAGAAAAGGCCGGGGCGAACCGAGCTCGCGCTCGAGAAATTCCAGTCGTTCCGCTTCCTCCCAGCCGGCGTAGGCGTCGTTAGGCAGACCGGCCCGGTTCATCATCTGCACCAGGGCTTTTTCGTGGAAGGCGCTGTTCTGCCGCAGGTCGAGCGTGGCGGAGTGAAACCCGAAAACCTCGAGGTGCCGCATCACCGGCAGGATTTCCGCGCGCGCGATCCGTCCCGCGCCGACCGCTTCCAGCGAGCGCCGCAGGACTTCGAGATCCGCCATTGCTTCGCGCGCCAAGCGGTATCGGCCCGGCACCTGATGCATCTCTGCGGTGCCTTCGGCGGAACGTTTCATCGGAATCCGCTCCTGCATCAGCCTAACGAACTGGCGCCACGGCTCGTCCGAGTAGCGGACCTGGATCTCCGCCATCGCTTCCGCGCCGAGATGCGTCGCGCCTGCCGCAAGCGCCGTCCGCAACTCCTCCGGCACGCGATGAACCGATTGCGCGAGGCTCAGGCGATCGAGCGTGCGGTCGAGCTTGTGATGGAAAGAGCGCAGCGCGCTCACCCGCAAGTCCGCCAGGGTCTCGCGCGTCACCTCCGCCGTGACCAGCGGATGCCCGTCGCGATCGCCACCGACCCAGGTGCCGAAGCGCAGCGCCGGTTGCCGATGCGGTTCGGCGAACCAGTGCGGATCGAAGCCCGCATCGCGCCACGATTGAGCGAGCCGCTCGTCGAGTTGCACCAAGACCTCGGGGAAAACTTCGCCCAGATAATAAATCGTGTTCCGCCGCTCCTCCTCGACGGACGGCTTGTGGCGCGCGATCTCCCCGGTGCGCCAGAGCCGCTCGAGCGCGCCTTTGATTTCCTCGCGGAGCGCCTCCTGCTCGCGGGGCGTGGCCAGCGGGTCCTCGCGCTTCAGGAGCAGGAGGTAGAGCGCGCGCAACTGCTCGAGCACGGTCGCGCGTTTCGCCTCAGTCGGGTGCGCGGTCAGGACCGGTTCCACCCGGATGGCGCCGACCGCGTGGGCGATCTCGTTTTCCGGCACGCCGATTTCCTTGAGCCGGCGGAAATGGTAACCCCAGAGCCCCGGTTCGAAGGAAAGACCCAGTTCCGTCTCGCGCATCCGCCGCATCCGCGCGGCGACGTTTTCCTCGACCAGGTTGAGGAGCTGGAAGGCGATGGAAAAGGCCTGGCCCATCCGCGGCGGATAGCTCGCCGGGAGTTCGGTCGGCGGCGAGGCGATCCAGGGGAGCCGCGCGGCCAGCTCCGGTTCGCCCAGTTCCACCAGCACTTCGCGGAAGCATTCGCTCAGGAACGCGAGGTCGCGGTCGATTTTCTCAAACCCAACAGCGATGTAATCGGTCTTCACGCGAGCGGAATGGAAACGGCGCGCGCCTGTATGGCAGCTCCGTTCCCAGCTGTCAACGGGCGCCCAGGGCGCGGTAGATTTCGTCGACCAGGCGTCGCGACTTCTCATTGGGCAAAAGACTCAGCGTCATCTGGTTCATGACGTAGGCGAAGGCGAGGTCATGTGCGGGATCGGCGAAGGCGTTGCTCCCGCCGGCGCCGGGATGACCAAAGGCGCGCGACGACGGACCGAAGAGCCGGGGAGCATTTGCCGGCGCGTCTTGCATGAAGCCGGCGGAGAAGGCGGTCGGAATGCCAAAAACGCGATCGACTCCGCAGGCGAGCGTGGTCGTCATCTGGGCCAAGGTCGCGGCCGTGAAAAAGCGCCGGCCCTCCAGCTCCCCGCCGTGCGCGAGCAGAGCGTAGAATTTCGCGAGCGCGTGAGCGCTGCCGATTCCGCCTAACGACACCAGCGAGCGCGTGCGGTTCTCCGGCGTGTTCATCGCGCTGACCGCGCCCAACCCGCGGGGCGAGCTGAAGACCTGGCGCGGGAGGGTGCCGGGAGTTGCGAGCGCCCGGTAAAATTCTGACGGCTCCGCGACGTCACCGGCTTTCGCGGCGTAGATCGAGGCGACGCGCGGATTCAGTTCCGCGGGGAGACCGATCCAGAGGTCGAGCGCGAGCGGCTTCGCGAAAACTTCGCGCCAGTAAACGCCGAGTTCGCGACCGTCGGTCCGCCTAACGAGTTCGTCGAGCAGGTAGCCAAACGTCCGCGCGTGATAACCGTGCCCGCTCCCCGGCAGCCAAAGCGGTGCCTGCCCGGCTAATGCCCTAACGACGGCGTCGAAATCGGTCACGTCGGCCGGGTCGTCGATCGCCGCGAGGCCGGCCTGGTGCGAGAGCAACTGCGCCAGCGTGATCGCGCTCTTCCCGTTCGCGGCAAACTCCGGCCAGAACTCCGCCACCGGCCGCTCCAGGCCGATCCCGTGCTCCTGCAGGACATGGAGGAGGCACGCGCTCCCGATCCCTTTGGTCGCCGACCAGACAAGCACCAGCGTCTCGTCCGTCCACGGAATCTCGCGCCGAGCGTCGCAAAATCCCCCATGCAGCTCGCACACCGGCTGGCCGTGCTGCCAGACCGAGATGGCGGCCCCGAGCTCGCCGAAGCGCGCGAAATTTTCCTCGAACAGCGGCCGCAACCGGTCCGCGAGCGCACTGCCGAGATCCGGCATCAGACCCAGGGGCCGCCTAACGAGCGGCTAGAGCGGGTCATGCACTTTGGTCAAGGTGAGACTGTAGACGTTTCGCTGTGCGAAACGCGGTCGGCGAGCTGGCCGCGAGAGTCGGGCGCGCGTTTCGCGTAGCGAAACGTCTGCACCAGCACGCTGACCGAGTGGGGTGAAGTGCATGACCCGCTCTAATAATCGCGCACGTAGGGATACTTCGACTCGTTCCCCAGCTCCGGCGGAAACTCGCCGTAGCCCCGGTGAATCCAGGGCACGTCGCTGCGCAGGACCGGATTGTAACTGCCCTTGTAAACCGGGAACGGCCAGAGAATCGCTTCGTAAAAACCAACGCCGAACCGCGCGAAGGCGCGCCCGGTTCCGCGGATCACTCCATAGCTCAGGCCGGCGGCGTTGCCTTCATCCTGGTTGATCTTGCCGATCGTCACCGGCACCTCCGACCAGCCGAAAAACACGTTCGAGACGCCGCGCGCGAGCTTGCGCGTCGGGCCGTAATCCGCCGCCGGCGGGTCCTGAATATCCGCCAGCGAACTAGCCGTGAATCCGACGAGGAGAAGGAAAACAAGCGAACGTCTCATAGCTCTAGCGAGTAAACCAATCGGCGCGCGGCATGGCAACTCTTGTTTATCGTGGAGGCCGCTTAGGCTCGCCTTTGGTCGCGAAAATCGAGACCACGATCGTGATCGTGAGCACTGTGATAATAAAGACGAGCGAGAGCCAGTTCGGCACGTGATACCAACGGGCCGCAATCATTTTCGCGCCGACAAAAAACAGAATCACCGCGAGCCCGATCCGCAGATAGACGAAGCGGTTGACCAGATTCGCGAGCAGGAAATAGAGCGAACGCAGACCGAGGATGGCGCAGATGTTCGAGGTATAAATGATGAAGGTGTCCTGCGTGATCGCGAGCACCGCCGGGATCGAGTCCACCGCGAAGACCAGGTCCATCACGTCGATCACGATGAGCACGAGCGCGAGCGGCGTGAGCATGGTGCGGCCGCCGACGAGGGCGAAGAATTTCGGGCCGTGATAATCGCTTGTCACCGGGAGGAGCCGGCGGGTCGTGCGGAGGATGAAATTATTCTCGAGATCGATCTGCTCCGATCCCCCCAAGAGCATCCGCGCGCCGGTGACGAGGAGGAAGGCGCCGAAGATGTAGAGCACGAAATGGAACCGCGCGACCAGCGCCACCCCGAGCCAGATCATAAGCGCGCGCATGACCAGCGCGCCGAGGATGCCCCAGATGAGCACCCGATGTTCGTACTGCGGCGGCACCCGGAAGTAGGCGAAGATGAGGACGAAGACGAAGATGTTATCGACGCTGAGCGAGTACTCGATCAGGTAGCCGGTAAAAAAATCGATCCCCTGGTCGGCGCCCTGCCAGCGCCAGACGACGAGATTGAAGGCGAGCGAGAGCGCGACCCAGATCAGGCTGCGCCGGACTGCGCTCGCCAGAGAGATCGTGTGCGGCTTGCGAAAGCTCAGCAGGTCGATGGCAAGGGCGCCGAAGACTCCAACGTGGAATGCGACCCAAAACCAGATGCTGACAGACACGCGGCGCTAGGGTTCCACGCCTCCTCGATGCGGGCAACGCGAATCGGAAAGGGCCCGCTCGTTTGCGCCCCCGGGGCGCGTCGTGCATCGTGAGTCCCCCAAAAAAAGCACGGGAAAAATTATGGACGCAGAACTGCAGAAATTAGTCGAGGCCGGCAAGCTGACCAACGCCGGGGCCATCCAGTTGGAGCAGTTGAAACCGGGCGCGTTCTGTCTCCACAAGAGCTGGGGCTTCGGCCGGGTCGCCGACTGGAATCTTCTGCTCAACCAGGTGCTGATCGATTTCGAAAAGAAGAAGGGCCACCCGATGCAGCTCCAGTACGCGGCGGATAACCTCACCCCGATTCCCGCCGAGCACTTTCTCGCGCGCAAGGCAAGCGACCTCCCGGCGTTAAGGACCTCGCTCAAAGACACGCCCGCCGAGATGATGCGCAGCATCCTCGAGAGCCTCGGCGGCAAGGCGACCCAGCAGCAGATCAGCCATTGGCTGACGGGCGAAGTTTTCAGCGAGCCGGAGTTTAAGAAATGGTGGTCGGCTACCAAGACCTTGATCAAAAAGGAAGGCACCTTCCTCATCCCGACGAAAAAGAACGACCCGATCGAGCTCCGCACGAGCAAGGTCTCGCACGCCGACGAGCTGCTGGCCTTTTTCGCCCAGGCGCGCGCGCCGAAGGAGCAGGCCGCCGCGCTCGACCAGATCATCAAGTCACACCACGAATTCAAGGACCCCGAGAAACAACTTCAGCCGCTCATCGACACCATCGAAGACACCGCGCGGCGCAATCAGAAGCTCAACCCCGCGATGACCTTCGAGTTCGTCATCGGCCGCGACGAGCTCCTCCAGCTCGAACCGAAGCTCCACACCACCCACCCCGATCTGACCCTCCAGCGCCTGCTCGCCGACGAAGAACCGCGGCTCGGCGCCATCCTCCCGAAACTTCCCTCCGCCAAAGAGCGCTCCCTTTTAAACGTCATTCCCTCCGCCCTCGGCGAACGCTGGACCACCCGCGCCCTCCAGCTCATGCAGGGCAATAACGCCCGCCTCGTCGGCCAGATGGCCCGCGTTTTTGCCGAAAACGGCAAACAGGACGAACTCCGCGCCGCGCTCGATCGCAGCCTGCGCGAACATTCTGCCACCAGCGAGATGCTCTACTGGCTTTGCAAAAACCGGAAGGACTGGCCCACGCTCATCTCTCCCGAATTGTTAAGCGCCATCTTCTCCGCCTGCGAACGCGACCAGCATAACGAGAGTAATAGCCGCAGCACCCGCCTGCGCGACGTCCTCCTCGACGACCGCGCGCTCATCCCCGATATCTTCGCCGGCTCCGATATTTCCCTCGCCCGCGACGCCATGCGCCGCCTCATGTTGAGCCCAGTCTTCGACGAACTCACCAAGCGCTCCCTCATGGCGCGCATCATCAAACTCTACCCCGACCTGCAAAGCCTCGTCAGCGGCGAACAGGCCGAGACCAAGACCGAATTTATCGTCGTCTCCTGGAGCAGCCTGCAAAAGCGGAAGGCTGAGCTGGAGGAATTGATCAACAAAAAGATCCCCGAGAACAGCAAAGAGATCGGCGTCGCTCGTTCCTACGGCGATCTGCGGGAGAATTTCGAATTCAAAGCCGCGAAAGAAATGCAGGCCGTCCTCATGCGCCGCAAATCCGAGCTCGAGACCGCGCTCGACCGCGCCCGCGGCACCGCCTTCGAGAACCCCGACCTCACTCAGGTCTCCATTGGCACCATCGTCACCCTGCGCGAAACCACGACTAACCGCGAAGAGACCTACACCATCCTCGGCGCCTGGGATGGCGACCCCGACCGCGCCATTATCTCCTACCAGACCGCGATCGGTCAGGCCCTCCTCGCGCATCGCATGGGCGAAGTCATCGAGATCAACGCCGACGGCGCCGGCGGCCGTTACGCCATCCTCTCGATCGAAGCCGCGCCCCTCGACATCGTCCCCCCCGAGCCCGAGCTGGAACCCGCCGAGTCGGTTTAACCACGGACGCCACGCGGAAGAAGGCGTTGAAGGTGATCATCCGACCAGAAGTCTCGGGCTAGACGCCAGGTGGCCGATGCGTGTTTCGGTTGCCGAGTCACGACCACACGTCTCCCTTCGCAGACCTACCGAGTTATTCGTCCAGCTCGCCAGTTAGACTTTCGATACGCCAGCCGGGCTCACTCGAGTCCAGGCACTTCATCGCCGTAAATTTCTACGGTGTATTCCAGATGGGTGCTGTCGTGTTCCACGAGATCGTGCACGACCCGGGCCCGCCCGTTGTTGCTCAGGCGAGCCGCCACAATCTTTTTCCCGTCCGGATCGCGCTTCGACCGGCAAAAAGGTTTCCCCGCCTCTCATTATATCTTCCTTTCGCGGGCGCGCCTCGCAGAGGCGCGGTTCCACGGGGGAGCGGCTGGCAGTTCCGGCTTTACATTGCCCGCGGACCCGCTGTGAACCGGTAGGATGATGCGTCTCCTTTTTCTCCGCCGGGCGAGTTCCCTGGGCTTGCTCTCTTTTGCTCCTGCTCAATCTTCACTCCGCCGAGGCGGGCAGCGCGACGTGGGATGCGGCGCCGGCTAACGGAAATTGGTTCATTGCCGCGAACTGGACGCCGGCGACCATCCCGACGGTGACGGCGGATACGGCGACGTTCGGATCGTCTAATACAACGAACGTCACGACGGCTATCCTGAATGTGGGGAGCATCGTCTTTAATCCGGGAGCCAGTGCCTACACGATCACGCCGGCTAATCCCTACCAGATGACGATGGCGGGCTCCGGGATCATCAATAACTCGGGGGTGGTGCAGAATTTCCTCCTGCCGGCGGTACCGCAGTTCGTGGGGGATGAGGAATCGGAGAATCTCTTTACTTTTTCCGGGACGGCGACGGCGGGGTCGCTGACGCAGTACACGTTATTCGGCAGCACGGATGCGGACGGGAAGACGGACGACGGGGGCGTCATCAGCTTCACGGATAGTGCGACTGCGGAGGCGGGTAACTTTATCTTGAATGCGGGCCTCGGCGCGGGGAGTGAGAACCGCGGCTTGGGGGGCTATGTGCTTTTCTACGGCTCGAGCACGGCGGCGAATGCGACCTTCACCCTGGCGGGCGGGACGGTGTCACTGGGCAGTCGGCGACGGTCTACTTCTTCGAGACCTCCACGGCGGCGAATGCGAGCTTCACCGTGAATGGCGGCGCGGTCGCGCAGGGGGTGGGTGGCGCTCTGGTCTTTGCCGCCACGTCGACGGTGGGGAACGGCACCATCACCTGCAATGGAGGCGGGTGCCTCGGGCGGTTTCGTGGTCTTATCGGCGCTCGGAAGCGCCACCGTGATCGCCAATGGTGGGGTGGATGCGGGCGGGCGCGTATCCTTTGTCACGACGTCGGGAGGAACCGGACGGCTTGAGGCCTTCGGGAATGGCCAGCTGGATGTCTCGGGCGGCCTGACCACAGGCTCGATCGAGGGCGATGGCTCCGTCTTGCTCGGGTCGCATAACCTGAGCGTCGGGGCGAATAATTTCAACACGACCTTCTCCGGGATCATCCAGGATGGGATAGCGGGCAGCGGCGGTTCGCTCACGAAGACGGGCAAGACGACTTTCACCCTCACCGGGGCGAGTCTCTACACCGGTGGCACGACGGTAACGGGGGGCACATTGAACGTCAGTAACACCACCGGGTCCGGCACGGGCACCGGCCCGGTGCAGGTGCTATCTGGTACTCTCGGAGGGAACGGGACCATCGCCGGGGATGTCTCGACCGGGGGGTGACCCGACGAAAATCGCGACGCTCTCTCCAGACGGCCGGCGGCAGGCGACGCTGACCATCCAGGGCACGCTGACTTTCCTCTCCAGCACCTACACCTGCTCCTTCCAGGGGAACAAACAGCGAGCGCAAGCCGACCAGGTGGTAGCGAACGGGGTGGCCCTGATCAACCAACCCGGGATCAACCTCCCGGGCACGACGCGGGGCAATCTCCGTATTGGCACGGTGCTGACGATCATTAATAACACGGCGACGACCCCGATCGTTGGGCGGTTTGGCAACCTGGCGGACGGCACGATCATCGGGTTGGCGGGGGGAAATTTCCAAGCTAACTACGAAGGCGGCGACGGGAACGATCTGACGTTGACGGTCGTGCCGTAAGGCGCCGGCTTTTCCCGGTCACCTCCGCGACGGCGGAGTCGCCCGGCGCGCTCCGATTTCCTCGCACCTGATAGCGACCGATTCACCACCATTGAAGGGACGAAGTGGGCTGCGTCAGAATCGCTAGTCCGATAGCGGCTGCGCATAGTACCTGAGGACCTGAAACGGAATTTTAGTGACAATTTCGTTCCCAAACAGAGTTTGGGGAGAGGAAATTTCTGCCTGACGGTTTTCGTTTTTTGATCTGAATTTGTTCGTCCATAAGGACGTCTCTTTTGGTGAGTTTGCGTCTGGTCGCTTTACTGCCCGTTCACGACGAGTTGCGGCGCTGGCTTACTCATCTTAACTTCCTCACTCACCTTCCGGATCTGCGATTCCTGCGCGCTGAGTTTTACGATAAGAGAGTGGATTTCCCTCTCCTGCTGCGCGGCAGTTATTTGGGAGGCCTTCTCCTGCTGTGCAATAGTCGCTTCCTGCTTCGCAACCGTCGTCTTTAATTCTTCCACTGTGCGGTGCTCTTTGAGAAACTCGTTGAGCAGCATCGCGTTCACCGCTTCATAGCGCACGGTGTATGGCTTACCTTGATCGTCCCGAGCCACAAGATCAGGATTTACCTTTGCGACTTGCTCAGCAACAAGGCCAAACTGCGGGATGCCATCAGGATCAAGGTCGTGCTTGTAACGAAAGGTCACGGGCTGGAGCGAGAGAATTCCTTCACTCGCTTTAGCCATTGGCTTGATTGCTTCCTTGAACCGCGCCGAGGAAACGACGGTTCCCAAGTGGCCATTGGTATCGACAACTACACCTACACCCCCTGCTACGGTCGATCCACTAATTCCAGCGATAAATGTGGCCGTCTGATCTACTGCCGTGCCGATACGGATGGTTCTGGATTCACCGGCAACGCCGATGTTGCCAATATCGATATTTTGGTTGCCGGTGGTGAGCTTGCGGCCGGCGGCTGAGCCAAGTGCGATGTTGTTTCCACCCGTGTTGGCGGAGAGCGCAGAATAACCAAAAGCCGTGTTGTTGCTGCCGGTTGTGTTGGCGGAGAGCGCACTATAACCGGAGGCCGTGTTAAAATCACTGGTGGTGCTGCTGAAGAGCGCACCATAACCGGTGGCCGTGTTCTTGGCGCCGGTTGTGTTACTCGTGAGTGCCCACATACCGTTCGCGACGTTGAAGTCACCGGTACTGTTGCTCCCAAGCGCCGAAAATCCTGTGGCCGTGTTATCGCTACCCGCTGTGTTGAAAGAGAGCGCACTGCTGCCAGTGGCCGTATTGCTGTGGCCTAAGTTGTCCCCAAGCGCAGCGACACCGGTGGCCGTGTTGTCGTAGCCGCCGCCGGCTTCGAGCGCCCCGCTACCGATGGCCGTGTTCCAAGCGGAGTTCGCGGTGTTCTTGAGCGCGTGCCAACCGATGGCCGTGTTGCTGACGCCGCTGTGGTCCAAGAGCGCGTCCTCCCCGAGGAAGGTGTTGAAGTTGACGGGATCGCAGCCTTCCTGGCAACTCGCTCGCGCTTGCGGCGAAAGCGCAGAGCAGGCGAGCCCGAGCGTGATGAGAAGTGCCGCGACCGTCCCGCAGTGGCGGGATGAGTGGTCAGTCGAATTCACTGTGTGTGAATTTTTCGTTTTCATAAAACAACCTTTCTGTTCCCGAAGTGGTAATTTGTGACTGCAGGTCGGAAGGAGGGAAAGAAGCTCTTGGGAGAAGCGCCTCGTCCAACATTCACATTTATTAGATGATTTGAGACTAAGGCGGCTGTTCCCTGCCTGTCGAGATCAATCCTCCGCCGACTTGGGCATGACGTTTCGTGGATGAGGGCTTCCAGGCAGCGGCGCCTGCACGTTTCGTCTAGGGGGATTGGCGGCCCGTTCCGGAGAGACTTACGCGGTAGACCGGGCGATTTCCAAACGATCGCCTTAGCGCGGAAAGCGGGGCGGCTCGCGAAGAATAGCTTGTAAAAAAGCAGCGCAATCTGCAAAAATGCGTGCGCTGGAACCTCCGAGCAAAACTCCAATCCAAACGAACCGACAATAAGGAGAAATCATATGACCTATTCCCAATTCCTGCGCCGGGCTCTATTCTTGAGCAGCGCCTTGTCATTACTCATCGCTGCCAAGGCGTCAGCAGGCAGCGCGACTTGGAATCTAAATCCAGCCAGCAGCGATTGGAATACCGCCGCAAACTGGAATCCCGCGACCGTGCCGAACGGGCTAACCGATGTCGCCACCTTTGCTACTTCGTCGCTACCGCAAGTGGACCTTAAGAACGGGGGAGAATCTGTTGCACAAGTGCATTTCCTGGCGGGCGCAAGCGCCTTCACTTTCACCTGCCAGCTTGGGCATTTGGCTTTGTTCGGCCTAGGCATGCTTAATGATTCAGGAGTAGCTCAAAATTTTTCTACCGTCGCCGTGAAATTAGGTGTTGGCGGGGTCGATTTCTACAACCAGGCGAGTGCCGGCGACCTGATCATTATCACCAATGGACCGGCGACTTCGGGTGACGTGTTCGGCGGTGAGACTACGTTCAGAAATGAATCCAGTGCCGGGAACGCCACAATCATTAATCAGGGTGGGTCGTTGAGCCTCGCCTGGGGAGGAGACACAAACTTCTACGACACCGCGACCGCTGCCAACGCTCAGATCAGCAATGAAGGGGCAACTGCCATGGGAGAGATCGGCGGCATTATAAAGTTCTCAAATTTTTCGACGGCCGGCCAGGCTACAATCGTGAATAACGGGGCGAATAATTCCAGGAACGGAGCGGAGATTTTCTTTTCCTTCAACTCCAGCGCTGGCTCGGCCGAGATCACGAATAACGGCGGCACGATCGGCGGAGCTCTTGGCGGCGATATCTTTTTCAATGACGATTCCACCTGCGGAAGTGCGACGATTATTAACAACGGCGGAACGGCCGGGAATGCCAAAGGTGGACATTTGACTCTCGACGGCAACTCCAGCGCCAACCGGGCCGTTGTTATTGCTAATGGCGGCACGAACGGCGGCGAGGGCGGCCTGGTGACGGTGAGCTCAAGCGCAACCGCCAGATACGCCCAGTTTAAAATCTACGGGAACGGCTCGCTCAATCTTGGCTCCAGCGTGCGGGTGGGAACAAAAATCGGCTCGCTCGAAGGCGACGGCAGCGTGGCTCTCGGGAGTGGAATCGTGGGCGTCGGACTGGCTAATCGCGACACGGTCTTTTCCGGGGTGATCAAGAACGGCGGAAGTCTTACCAAGCTTGGAAATAAGTCGCTGGAACTTGCCGGATCGAATACCTACACGGGAGGGACCACGATCGAATCAGGCATCCTGCGCGTGAACAATACGGCCGGGTCAGGCACCGGGACCGGTCCCGTCGTGGTGAATGGAGGGTCGCTGGGCGGCGCTGGAGTAATCACCGGCACGGTGACGTTAGGCACAGGGACTGGTTCGGGAGCGACTCTCGCGCCAGCTGGCGGCACCAACACCCCACGCAGCCTCACGATCCCGAACACCCTCAACTTCCAGGTTGACGGCATCTACAGCTGGACGATCAACACCACGAAAGTCAAAGGCGACAAAGTGACCGCCGCTGGCGTTGTGATCAGCCCAGGGGCCAGCTTTACCGTCCGCCCCATAGGCATGGCGACGCTCACTGCTGGCACGGTCTTCACGATCATCAGCAACACCGCAAGTACCCCGATCAGCGGCACGTTTGCCAACTTGACCGATGGCGGAACCCTCACTGTCAACGGCACGAATTTCCAAGCCAACTACGAAGGCGGCGACGGCAACGACCTGACGCTAACGGTGGTGCCGTAGGGCGCCGGCTTCTCTTCCCCGTATTTCCGCGGCGCGCGACCCGGGCTGAGTTAAGTTTACGCCCCCCGGAATCTCCCGTGGTCGCCCGCTTGTCAGCTCCCAGTGGTCGCTAAACCGCTGAAGGCTTTCTCCCGCCGTTGGTTAGGAATTGGCAGACCCCTGAGCGAGAATTCCTCCCCAGGTCGCCGGATCGATGTCAGCGATGCTTTGGGAGAAGGTCCAGACGTGGCCGCCGAGATCGGCCACGGTGTATTGCCTTTCACCGTAGGGATGGCTCTCGGGATGGCGGAGGATGGTGGCGCCGTAGGCCTGCGCCCCCGAATGATGCCGGTCGACATCTTCGATCCGCACCAGGACAGAGTGGGCTGTGTCCGGCCGCAGGTCGGCCGGGGCGGCCAGTTCCACGACGATGACGGCTCCCTGGGCGCCCACGGAAAGCTGGATGCGATGATCGGCAATGCGCAGCCGCTCTTCGAAGCCGAAGGCGGCACAGAGCCAGGCGGCGGCTGCCGCCACTTCCCGGTAGGCGAGCTCCGGAATGACGACGGCCTCGGGGATGGAGCGGTTCGAGAGCATGGTGGGAATGTAGCGAGGTTTCCTGGCCTAACGAGTATAAGATACACCGACGCGGGCGGGCCGGCGCGGGGTGGCGAATTGCTGGGTTGAGCGCAGCGCCAGCTGAAGCGGAGGGTGGCCTGGGATCGGTGCCATGGCCTGATCAGGTGGCGCGGCGCGGTGCCCCTGGACTTCCTCGCACGTGATAACACAGCGCCCCGTGCCGCTCTGGTAGGCTTTCACCTCCGCGAGATGGAGGGCGACGTCTCGGTCGAGCTGCTCGAAGAACGAGACTCCATCGCCAATCAAGATCGGCAGGATGGAGTAACGAACTTCATCGGCCAGCCCGAGCCGCAGGCATTCGCCGGAGACGGCACCGCCTCTGACAAACCAGATGCTGCGGAACCTGGGCCGCAGGCGCCCGTTCACGAATTGCGCGAGGTCGCCGGCGTGAAACTCGACGGTATCGCGGGTCCGTGGCAACTCGCGACGGGTCAGCACGAAGGTGGGTTTATCGCCGTAGGACCAACCAAATCCCTGAGCTTCAAAACGAAGCGCAGTCTCATAGGTTCGCGATCCCATGACGCAGTCGATGGTCTGGAGAAACGACGCGATGAAGTCCGGGTCCATCGTCTCGCCGCCGGCGAATTCGTCTGATGTTTCCATCCAGTCGACGCGTCCATCCTTTCGCGCGATAAAACCGTCGAGGCTCGCGGCCATGTGGATCGTGACCCGACTTTCAGGGCTTGCTTTCATTTCGTCCTCTCAGCGAACACCATGACTCCCGCCAGCACGAGATTGTTCTGCGGAAGCTAGCTTTTCCGGAACGTCCGGACGGCCGCTTCCGGGGAATCGACCGACCCTATTTGCAGGACAGCGACCGGCTTGAGCGTTTCCCCGTCGCGATAGGTCCAGGCGAAGCAGCACTCCGCGCTGGGGTGGCCAAAGAGATCAAAGACTTTGACCAGGCCATCCCAATCCGGGTGGCCGTCGAGCTTTTCCTCCACCAGGACGGTGCGGCAGTAGCCACTCTTGCAGCCGTGGAGGCGGTCGAGGGCCTGTTGCAGGTCGGTGATATCTTGTGGTTGCTGGTCCATCGCGACTTTTCCTTTCCAAAGGAGAGCGGCCCCGGCGCGGTTCAGACAAACGAAGAACGCGAGAGGAGATGCTGTCCGATCGGTAAGTTACCCGTAAACAGCCGAAGGCCAACGAATAACCGCCGCTCTTTCCGGCCGCGCTTTCCCTTTCTGTTTGTCCCGCAGCAGCCGGCTTTGCCGCGAGGAAGCGCGCAACCCCTGCTCGCATTCTGCACGGGAACCCGCTAAATACCGCGCATGGCAGGCCGTGGATTTTTCGCTGAACTGAAGCGCCGGCATGTCTACCGCGCCGGGGTGATCTATGTGATGGGCGCGTGGCTCATCATCCAGGTCACCACGCAGACCTTCCCGTTCTTCAACGCCCCGACCTGGCTCGTCCGCGCGATCATCATCGGGCTCATCATTGGTTTGCCGATCGTCCTCGTGCTCGCGTGGGCCTTTGAAATCACGCCGGAAGGGATTGTGAAAACCGAGGATCAACCGCCATCGGGCACGCGACCAGCCCGGGTCAGTCGTCGGATCGATTTCGTCATCATCGCGGTGCTCTCGGTCATCATCGTCGCGCTCCTGCTCCAGCCGCACTGGTTCAGCTTCTTCGCGCGCAGTCGGGACAAGAGTATCGCCGTGCTGCCCTTTGAAAATTTCAGCGCCGACCCGGAGAACGCTTTCTTCGCGGATGGCATCCAGGATGATCTCCTGACCAACCTGGCGAAGATCGCGGACCTGAAGGTGATCAGCCGGACCAGCGTGATGAAGTATCGCAACGCCGGGACGCGCAACATCCGGGAGATCGGGAATTCGTTAGGCGTCTCCAACGTGCTCGAGGGCAGCGTCCGCCGCGCGGGCAACGAAGTGGCGGTGAACGTGCAGTTGATCGACGCCCAGACCGATCATCATCTCTGGGCCAATCGCTACAAGCGCACCCTCGCGAATTCGCTCGGTCTGGAGGGCGAGCTGGCGAGCGAGATCGCGAGCGCGCTCCGCGCCACCCTTACGCCTAACGAAAAGGAACGGGTCCAGCAAAAGCCGACCCAGAACGCGGACGCCTACGTCCTCTACCTGCGCGCGCTCCCCTACGAGCAGGGGCCCGACACGCTGCTCGAGGATTACCGCCGCGCCGTCCAGCTCTATACCGGCGCGATCGCGCTCGATCCGAATTTCGCCCTCGCCTACGCCCATCTCGCCACCACCTACGCGGAGATTTTTCATTTCCACGAACCCCTCGCGAGCTGGAAGGAGAAAGCGGAATCCGCCGCCCAAACCGCGCAGCAGTTGGAGCCAAACCTGAGCGAAGCCCACCTTGCGCTCGGCCAGTGCGCCTACTGGCTCGACGGCGATTACGACCGGGCGCTGGCGGAATTCGCCCAAGCCCAGGAGCTCGCGCCTAACAATGCCACGATCGGTCGCCTGATCGCGGCGATCCAGAGACGGCAGGGACATTGGGAGGAGGCGCTCGCGTCCTATCGGCGGATCCAGACGCTCGATCCGCAGAATCCCAACCTGATGCGGGAGGTGCTCATCACCTGCAGCGCGATGCGGAAATGGCCCGAGGCGGCGGAAGCGGCCGCGCGCCTGCGCGAGATCGCGCCCGATTCGCTGATCGCGAAAATTCAGACCGGTTACATCGACTTTTGGTGGAAAGGCACCACCGCGGCGATGCACGCGCAGCTCGCGCAGATCACGAACGATCCCGACGGCGTCGCGACCTCCTGCCGCTGGGAAGCGGCGATGTTGGATGGCGCCTACCGCGAAGCGGCGAAGGTGCTCGAGCAGACGCCCGCGGCTGCGATCGATTACCTGAACGGCGGCCCGACCCCGAAGAGTTTTCTCGCTGGTTGTAGCGCGCTCGCCGCCGGCGACGCCGCGCAGGCGCGCGCGCGCTTCGAAGAGGCGCGGACGGCTTTTGAAGATGATGTCCGCGAAGCGCCCGAGGTCGCGGTGCGCCACGCGAACCTCGGCCTGCTCTACGCTTTCCTCGATCGGAAAGAGGATGCGCTGCGCGAAGGCCGGCGCGCGGTCGAGCTAAAACCGGAAGCGCAAGACGCGGTCGACGGCCCGCTGATGCAGGGATTTCTCGCGCTGATTTATGCGCGGACCGGGGAACTCAACCTGGCCTTCCCGCTCATCGAGCGCCTGCTCCGCACTCCCGGCGCCGTCGATAGCGCAGACTACAGCATGACGCGGAGCGACCTCGAGAAACGCTGGGAATGGACGCCGCTCCGGGCCGACCCGCGCTTCGCGAAGCTCTGGGCCGCGCCGGTTCGTTAGGCGATGGCGCAGCCCACGACCACGAGATTTTTCACTGGCCGTGCAGCTCTCGGAAAGCGCCGCCGAGATGCCCGAGCACGTCCGTGGGCAGGAGCGATTCTTCACTGGCATCGCCGTGACTCAGCGCCAGTTCCGCGGCGCGGCCGCAGACCCAGGCGCCGACCCGCGCCGCGTCGTTAGGCAAGAGCTGCGAGCCGAGTAATCCGGCGCAGACGCCGGTGAGAACGTCGCCCATCCCGCCGGTCGCCATCGCGGGGGTGCCGGTGGGATTGTAGCTGAGCGGCGCGCCCCGCTCCGCGACGATCGTGCGGCTGCCTTTCAAGAGCAGAGCGACGTCGTAAGTCCGGCAAAACTTCGCGGCCCAATCGGCGCGCGATTTTTTCTTCGCCGGGAAAAGTCGTTTCATCTCGCCGGGATGCGGCGTGAGCAGGCGAGGGCCGCGGGCCTTCAAGAGCGTGTCGATTTTTTCGGCGAGGATGTTCAGGCCGTCGGCGTCGACCACCATGGGTCGTTCCGCGTCGCGGATGAGGGTGCGGATTTCCTTCGCCCACGCTTTCCCCAATCCCGGGCCAACCGCCCAGACATCGATCGGTTCCTCGAGCAGCTTCGCGTACGATTTGACTGGCTTCACCATCACCTCAGGCGCGGCGGCGGCGGCGATGATCTCGTAGATTTCCTCCAGCACGAAGAGCTCGACCAACCCCGCGCCGGCGCGGAGTGCGCCTAACGAACAAAGGAGCGCCGCGCCGGTAAAACCGCGCGAACCCGCGACGATCCCGATGCGCCCGAACTGATTCTTGTAGGCGGAATATTGCCGCCGCGGTAAGAGCGGGCCGAGCGTTTGCGGGATCGCCAACTCGGCCGAGCGCGCGCCGCTCTGCAACGCGGCGAGCGGGATAACTTCGAGGCGGCCGACAAAATCGAGCGCTGCATCCGCGAGCAGACCCGCTTTCGCGAAGCCGACAGTGATGGTGAAATCGGCGATCACACAATCCTCATCGGTCGCGCCAGAATCGCCGTCGAGACCGGTGGGCAGATCGATCGCGATGACGCGAGCACGGGTCCGCCAAGCATTGATCTCCCGGCAGGCCGCGCGAATCGGCTCGCGCAGCGGCGGCCTCGCGCCAAGCCCGAGCAGCCCATCGAGCACGATCGTTAGGCCAGTGCCGACCGCGGGCGGTTTCGCCGCGCGCAGCTCGCGCAGTTTTTTCGCGGTTAGTTTGCTGAGCTTGCTCCGGGGATAAGCCAGCCGGGTCTCGATCGCCCAGCCGAGCGCCGCGAGCCGGCGCGCCGCGACGAAGGCGTCGCCTGCGTTATGACCTTTCCCGGCGAAGACAACACAGCGGCCCGGCTCCGGAAAAAACTTCGCCAGCGCGCGCGCGATCCCTGCGCCCGCCTCTTCCATCAAGGCCCCCGCCGTGGCGCCGGCCGCGAACGCCCGCTTTTCCGCCGCGCGCATTTCGTCGGGAGTGATGATCGGCGATTGCAACGGTTTCGTTAGGCTAATTGTCGGCGGAGGATTTTTTCTTCTTCTTTTTCTTCGCCCTCTTGGTGCTGTGGCGGCCGCTCTTTTTCGAGCTCTTTCGCGAATGATGCGAGATCGAAGACCGGCTG
Organism: Chthoniobacterales bacterium; assembly: GCA_038240025.1. Lineage (GTDB taxonomy): Bacteria > Verrucomicrobiota > Verrucomicrobiia > Chthoniobacterales > UBA10450 > Palsa-1392. Next base: position 105,984 of record JBBSED010000001.1, on the reverse strand, counting down.
GAGGTGGAGCCCGCGGCCACGAAGTCGTTGCCGCTGCCGCCGATTGGTGAGCGCAGGTGGGTTAGTCCCGCCACCACCGGCCGGGTGTAGGGCGCGAGCCGGCCCTGGATGCCAGCGGTGATTTTCTCCGCGAGGCGATCGCGATAGCTGCTCTGCAGGGCAAGTCCCGCCTCTCCCGGGTTGGTGAGGAAACCGCATTCTACGAGAACGGATGGAATGCTCGTGCGCCGCAGGACGTAAAAACCGCGGCGGCGGATCCCGCGATTTTCGGTATCGGTGCCGCTGACGACCTGGCGATGGATATTCGCGGCGAGACGCGCGCTGTCGCTGCGGTAGTAGTAGGTCTCGATCCCGTTCGCGCCGGACCGCGTCGCCGAGTTGAAATGGATACAGACGAACTCCGCATCGCGCTGGGCATTGGCGATCGCCACCCGCGTCCCGAGCGGCACGAAGACGTCGCTGTCGCGGGTCATGATCACGCGATAGCCGGCGGCGCGAAGTTTTTTCTCGACGCGCTGGGTGAGATCTAGGGTCATGGTTTTCTCCGCGACCCGTTGGCCCGGAATGCCGCCGCGATCGAATCCGCCATGGCCGGCATCGAGCACGATGGTGTGCGGCCCGTTCGCGGCCGAGGCCGGCGGCGCCGGGAAAAAACCGAGCGCGAGCAGCGCGGCGCTGACCATGCCTAACGAGGAGGCGCGCCCGGGCGCGCTGCGCGGAGGTGGAAACATCAGCTTAGTCTTCCGGCGGGAGATCGAGGGGCCGATCGGATAATTTGGGAATGGCTTTCCCGTTCGTCGCCGGCACCACCGGGACATCGAGAATGCCGCCGGCCACCTTGACACTGCCATCGACCATCCGCCGGAGCCGGGGAGTGCTCCGGGCCTCGGCGTAGTTACCATGTTTGAGCAGGCGGCCATCCAGCCCCACCAGCGAGTAGGTCCACATCCGCGGCGCTGAACATTGGAGAACGTGCAACTGATTCTCGCGATCGATCTCGGCATGCGGTTGATCGTAGGAAATGAGCCGGCCTAACGAATAGGTGGAATAGACGAGCCCGTTCGCCTTGTCCTCGACCCGCGCATAGAGCGAAGTGTGATCGGCGAAACGATTCGTCAGCAACGAATAGGTGCGCTCCCCGTCGCTTGTCGGCAACCCGACTGTCTTCTGCCAGATGGGCCGCGCAGTCGTGACCTCGAAGACCTTCGCCTGCGCGTAGAAATATTTGTTCAGGTCGGCGAAGTAAACATTCGGCCGCACGTGATAAACGCCGAGGTCCGCGACCGGAAAACGCTTCCCGAGATCGATCTTGCGGGTGACCGAAGTGCCGGCGGCAATCTCCAACGGCGGCTCCGGCATTTGCACCGTCGGCCCGAGGGTGCGGCCGTCACCGACGGTCACTTCAAAACCGAACCAATGCTGGTCCTCGGCGTCGTGCAATTCGATGTCGCGGCCGGCGAGATTGGTGATCTTGACCGTCGCGATCACCGGCTCGTAGGCGATGTACTGGAGCCGCTTGAAGTTGAGGTCGATCTGAATCTGCGCCTGCGCAGAAAGAGCGAAAAAGAAGAGCGCCGCGCCGGCAAAAATTCGCGTCATCGGCGCCTAAACTAACGCAAGTCGCCTGAAGTGAAAGTTGGTCTTGTCGCGGCCGGCGCGGCTATTTGCCCCAGAATTTCACCTTCTCGAGCAGCCTGGTCTTGCGCGGCGTGCGGGCGAGCGGCGCGGGCGCGACGATCGGCTCGAGCTTCTTCGCTTCCTCGGCCAGCGCTTTCCAGTCGGTCAACGCCTCCTCCCCGGACGTCTGCATCTGGTGGATGAGCTTGAGCACGCGCCCGCTGCCCGGAAGCGCCGTCGCCTTGGTCATCGGGATGAGGAGCCGGCCGAGCGTTTGGATTTCATGCTGCGCAGGCTCGAGCTGGGCGAGTGAAGGATTCGCCACCGCTACTTCCGCGAGCCGCGCCTCCTCGTTAGGCGTGACGAAGATGCGTGAAAGCCGCAAGGGCGCGTGCAGGATCTGGTGAGCGTCGAGATGCGCGAGACCTTCCGCGACCGCGCCGATAATCCGGAGCGCGAGCAGCGCGGAGATCGTTAGGCCGGCGGCCTGGATCTCGTAAAGAGTGCGCCCGACCACAAATTCGCGCGCATAAAAATAGGTGCCCTCGTGTTCCCCCGCTTCGTAAACCGGGAGGATCGCCGGGTGCCGGATGTTCGCGTTCGCGCTCGCGGTATCGAGAAATTCCTGCGCGCGCGCGGGATCTTCGCGCAGGCTGCGGCGCAGGACGTGGAGGACGACCTTCCGCCCGACGGAGGTCTGTTCCGCCTCGTAGACTTTGTCCCAGAAACTTTCGGTTAACTTCCGCCCGACCCGATACCGGCCGAATTCTGCGCCGGTGAGATCGGGCTCCGGCGTGAGGTGGGCGACGGCGACCTGGGGTTCCGCGGTCGCTGCTTCCGGCTCGAGCGCCTGCGCTTCGCGTTTGCGCAACACCACTTCCACCAGGGCGACGTCCCAGCCGACATCGATCGTCTGCTCGGCCGGGCTCGAGTCCTCGTCGAAGGCAAATCCCGCCGGCCCCCAGAAGAGCATTTCGTAAATCGCCTCGAGCCCCTGCGCGCGCGCCGTGACGGCGTGCCGGAGTTCGCCGTGGCGCAGGAACACCACCCCGGATTCGTTCCCCGCGACCATCTGCATCGCGCCGCTTTTCTCACTCAGGCAACACATCTGGAGGAGATCGACGAGATGAAAAAAATCGCCGGTGCGTTCGTTCGCCGCCACCTGCGCGAGGCGATGGAGCAGACGCTCACCTTCGATCGGCTCGGGAAAAATCTTGGATCTGGCCACCTCCAGCGGCTGCGCGGAGGCTTGATAGGCGGGCAGGAAAAAACTCTGAAGCGCTCCGTAGATTGCGCCTAACGAACTACTGAGGGCGAGGCCATTAACGCCCGGGCCCTCGAGCTGGGTGAGGAGCACGTCGCACTCCGGATGACTCTCCGCCCAGGCGTGGGCCGCGGCGTCGCTTTCGACGTAATTGACTTCGTCGCTCGAATACTCGCGCAGCATCGCGTGCAGACCCTCGCCCACCTCCGGGTCGTGATGGACGATCAGCAGTTGCATCTACTGCGGGGGCGCGGTGAAGGGAGGCGGGAAAAGGTTAAGCAGGCGGGTCGGGTCGGCCCGCACGGCCTGTAATTCGTCCTGGTAGTAAATGCGCACGATGTAGCCGAGGTATTGCCGCGGCGCGTTGTCGAAATCATCTCCGGTCCCGCCTTTGCCGGCTTCCGCGCGCGTCGCCTTTTCCACCGAATCGGGAACCACCGCAGACGCGCTCCCGGGCACGGGATAATGTTTCTTCGCCCGCAGATAAGTGACGTCGAGCAATTCGGTATCGGTGTCGGACCAGTTATGTCCGGGTGTGATCCACTCGTAGCTCACATCCGCGTTCGTGAGCAGGACCTGGTCGTTATTAACCACGTCGTAGAAGAAGACTTGGATCTTCACCTTGGTGTAATCAACCGGGGTGTTCGGCCGCTTTTTTACCCCGACCCGGAGCGTGAGTTTCGTCGCCGCCTCGGGATCGGCCACAGTGGTCTGGTTGACCTGGGAAATACCAAAGGCCGAGCCTTCGGGAATCCCTGTGACGTCATCGGGACTGGCTGGTTCCGTCGGCGAACGACCGGTCGAGCCCGGGATGCCCTGCACGGGCACACCCATCTTTAGTTTCAAATCCGCCAGCTCACCGAGCGCGCCGGCTTCCAGGCCGAGATCTTTTACCTTTCGCCAGGTCTCGTTCGACCGATCGAAGAGCTGCATCGATTCATAAGTCATCGCGAGCTCGGCGAGGATCTCCGCGTTATCCGGCGCGAGCGCGGTCGCCTGCTGCAGTTTCGCGATCGCGTTCCCGGTGTCGCCGTGGAAGCGGAGCGCTTTCGCGACCTGCAGTAATTCGGCCGGCACCGAAGACCGCGGCGCGGCGGCGGGCCGGGCGCGGGGGGGCTTGCGTCCCGCCAGGGTGCGCGCCGGGACCGGCGCGGCCGAGGAACGGAGTTGCGTCTTGGGCTCGGATGATTGCGCGACGGGTGCCGATTCTTCCGATTCCGCCGTAGGCGGGGCGGCGGTCGCGGCGGCGGTAGTTCCGCGATCGAGTCGGGAATGCAGCAGCAACCCGGCGACGATCTGCGTGGCGGCGATCGCGCCCAGGAGTGAGAGCGCGATGGCAAAAGTGCGCTCCGACCTGTTGCCTTGGAGAAGGAAGGCGGCGCGCATGGCCCGTTCTCTAGCCAGCAGGCGGAAAAGTGTCAATGCCCCCAGCCCGAACGTGTCGTGACTTGTCGGGGCTGCGCCGCCAGATTCGTCGCGATGCGGATCGTCATCGCTCCGGATAAATTCAAAGGCTCGTTAGGCGCGGCGGAGGTCGGCTTGCATCTCGCCGCGGGCTTGCGCGCCGTCTGGCCGGAAGCGGAAATCCAGATCCTACCGATCGCCGACGGCGGCGAAGGGACGGCGGAAGTGATTCGCGCTGCGCGAGGCGGGACAAATCTTGAGTGCGCCGCGCACGATGCCCGCGGTCGGGCGATCCGCGCCCGCTACAGCTGGCTCGAGCCGGAGCGGCTCGCGATCCTGGACATGAGCGCCGCGGCCGGGCTCGCCCAGCTCACGCCTAACGAGCGCGATCCTTCGTCCGCCTCGAGCTTTGGGGTTGGCGAAATGCTCCGGGCGGCGAGCGAGCGCGGCGCGGCCGGCCTTCTCGTCGGCCTCGGGGGCAGCGCCACCAACGATGGCGGCACCGGCCTCGCCCGCGCGCTCGGCTTTCGCTTTCTCGATGCCGCGGAGCGGGAAATCATCTCGGCGGTGGGCTTGGAAACTCTCGCGCGGATCGCGCGGCCTAACGAACTCGTTCTGCCCGCAATCACCGCGCTCAGCGACGTGCGCTCTCCGCTCCTCGGGCCCGCCGGCGCCACGCGCACCTTCGGCCCGCAAAAAGGCGCGCCCCCGCAAATGGTCGAGGTGCTCGAGCGATCTCTGTCCCGCCTCGCAGAGGTCGCGGCCCGAGATGGAAAGGACTTTGGCGACTCTCCCGGCGCCGGTGCGGCCGGCGGGCTCGGCTTCGGGTTGCTCGCTTTTTGCGACGCTGAATTGCGTTCGGGTTTCGGCGTAGTGGCGGAAACAATCGGCCTGCGCCGTGCGTTGCAGAACGCCGATTACATCATCACCGGCGAAGGCTCTCTCGATCGTCAGACGCTCGACGGGAAAGGGCCGGCGGGCGTGGCCCGGCTCGCCCGCGAACTGAGCAAACCGGTTTTCGCCATCGTCGGCCGCGCGAGCGACGACCCCGCGATGGGCGCGCTCTTCGACCGCATCCTGACGCTCAACGACGAGCCGCCTTACGCGCGCACGGCCGAGCTGCTCGAAAGCCGCGCGCGCACTCTCGCGGAAAGCTGGCGCGCCTAACGACGATGCTCCGCCGCCCATCGGGCGCGGTGGAAGATAGGCTTTCAGCCTGTCTTGGCCGGCAGCCATCTTGCCTGCAGGTTCTCGAAGCGACTGCCTAACAGCCCATCGGCCGGGACAGGCAATGATGCCTATCATCCATTTGCCACCCCGTTTTAGACACCCCTTTAGACAAAACCCGCATTTGGCGGCGTCTCATTTCTAAAGACCGTTGCTGAGGTCATGGAGATCACTGTTTCGCATGAAGATTGGAAAACCTGTTTCGCACAGCTCGCCCCGGCGTTGCTGCTCTTCGCCCGCCGCTGGACGCACTCCCAGGCGGACGCGGAGGACGTCGTGCAGGAAGCTTTCGTGCGCTTCTGGCGCCAGCAGCACTCGCTCGAGAATCGCGGGCTCCTCTACGCCACGGTCCGCTCCACCGCACTCGATCGACTCCGGCGCGAGCAACGCCGTTCGCGGCGGGAAGCGCTCTCCGCGCTCGATCACGACGAGCACTGTGACCCGGTCTTCGCGCCGGAGGACGAAGGCCAGCAGCTCCTGGCCGCGGCCATCGCCCGTTTGCCTAACGAGCAAAGGGAGGTCGTCACTTTGAAGATCTGGAACGAACTGACCTTCGCCGAGATCGCAGTCGCCCTCGAGATTTCGCAGAACACCGCCGCCTCGCGCTACCGCTATGCACTCGGCACGCTGAAGAAAATTTTACAACCCCATGAATGATTTTTCCGAACTCGAAGCGGACTTGAAGAGACTGCGGCCCGTCGCCGCCTCCCCGGAGCTGGCGCGACGGATTGAGCAGGATCTCGCCGCGCCCGCGTTGTCGCCCACGGCCGGCGTGCTGCCGCGCCCGCGCTCCCGGGCGCGGAGCGGCGGCTGGTGGTCGCTCGGCCTGGGCCTCACCGGGGTGGTGGCGCTGCTCGTGATCGGGCTCACTTTTTTCGATCAAACCGCGCCGCCCCGGCCCGTCGCGGCCGCGCCGACCGAGACGAGCAAGGATCAGGGTTTCCAACCGGCTGGTCTCACCCAGGTGGTTTACCGCGGCCGCGACGAAGGGCTGGTCTTTCCGCCTAACGACTCCGGCACGGTCCGCCGCCGACTCCGTTATGAGACCCGCGAGACCATGCGCTGGCGCAATGCCCAGACCGGCGCCTCCGTGCGCGTTTCCTTTCCCGCCGAGCAGGTCGTGCTCGCGCCCGTTTCCTATCAATAGCCTAACGAACATAACACCATGAAAAATCGAATCGCCCTAACCAGCGCCCTCGTCGCCCTCCTCGCCCTCGCGGCTTCCGCCCAGAACAACACCCCCAACCCCGACAATCCCCCGCCCCAGCCGGCCCTCGCTCCGGCCCCGCCTGCGCCCCCCGCGCCGGCGGTCGCCGGGGCTCCGGCTGTTCCGCCCGTCCCACCCGCCCCGCTGCTCCACCGGATGCACGGCGACGATCAACCGCGCGGCCCCTACACCTTCCTCGGGGTGGAAACGTCGCGCGTGCCGCGCGTCGTGAGCGAGCAACTCGGTCTCCCGCGCGGCTTCGGCGTAGTCGTGGATTACGTCGTCCCGGAGAGCGCCGCGGCCAAGGCCGGCCTGGAACAAAACGACATTGTCCGGATGTTGAACGACCAGATCCTAGTCAGCTCCGATCAGCTCGGGACTCTCGTCCGGAGCTTCGCCGACGGGACGACGGTCGAGCTCACCGTGCTGCGCAAAGGCAAGGAGATGAAACTGCCCGTGCGCCTCCAGCAAAAGCAGGATAAGCCCGGTAAAAACGGGTTCGGCTACGAGTGGAACTTCGATGGTCTGGAGGAAGGCATGGATGCTCTCAAGGACATGCACCTGCCCGATATGTCGGCGGTGCGCGAAGTGGTGGCGCGGGCCCGCAAAGATGCGGCGCGCGCCGGCGAGCAGGCGCGCGAGGCCGCGCGGAAGTTGCGCGTCATCACCACCGACGACGGGACGGTGAAAGCGACGCATGTCGACATGGGCAAGGCGCAGATTGTCTACTCCGACGACAAAGGCGAACTGCGGCTGGAGACCGTCGCCGGCAAGCGCGTGCTCACGGCCAAAGACCCGGCCGGTAAACTAATTTTCCAGGGACCGATTGAAACCGAGGCAGAGCGCGCCCTGGTCCCGGAAGAGGTGCGCAAACGTTACGAGAATCTCGAGCACCAGGATCTGCCGCCAATACCGCCTAACGAAGACCTCGCCCCGCGCGCGCCCGGAGCAGACGAGTCCGCCCACCTGCGCAACCTGCTGATGGACCAGGCCATGCTCACGCCCGTGCCGCGCACCGGCTGGACGCGGAGCACGATCCTTTTGTAGCCGCTTCCCCACACACAACGGGCGGTTGCGCGGAAGGGCGGCGCCTTTACGGTCTCTGGCGCGCCAAGGCGCGCGCGCCCGGATGCCCGCCACCTTCCCGACTTCGCCTTTGCCGGCCGCGCGCGATCCCTATGCGGCTTTTCGTTTTCGCAGTTTTGTCCTTTACTCGTTAGGCAATTTCGTCGCCATCACCGGGCGGCAAATGCTGACGGTGGCGCTGGAGTGGGAAGTCTATGCGCGGACCCATTCGGCAACGGCCCTCGGGCTGGTCGGGCTGATGGCGGCTCTCCCGATAGTGGCGCTCTCTTTGCCCGCGGGCCATCTCGCGGATCGCTTCAGCCGCAAGACAATCATCCTCTGGTCGCAGGCGGCGAGCGGACTTTGCTCACTTTGCTTGGCGTTGATCTCGTGGCGGCATTTGGTCATTCCGCCCTGGCCGGTTCTCCTGCGGGCGAACGCGGCGCTAACAGCGGTCGCCCACGTCTTCGAACGCCATGCCGTTTATCACTTCGACGATCTCTCGTTGCCGCTGCTCTTTCTCGTGATGCTCATCTCGGGCTCGGCCCGCACTTTCGGCTGGGCGGCGCGGGCCTCCTATTTTCCCACTCTGGTCACGCGCGATCACTTCGCGAACGCGGTCACCTGGAACAGCAGCATGTTTCAGATCGCCTGTGTCCTCGGCCCGGCGGCCGCGGGATTTCTCATCGTTCGGCTGGGGTTTCCCTTCATTTACACGCTCGATTTTGCCTGTGCGCTGACGTTCTTCGTGCTCGTGCTTCCGATCCGGAAAGCACGGGAAGCATCGCGGGTCGCAGCAGGGGCGTGGGAAAGTCTGGCCGCCGGGTTGCGCTTCGTGGCCGGCCGCAAAGTGATCCTGGCCGCGCTGACGCTCGATATGTTTGCCGTCCTCCTCGGCGGGGCGACGGCGCTGCTGCCGATCTTCGCCGACCGCATCCTGCATTGCGGGCCGATCGGGCTCGGTTGGCTGCGCGCGGCGCCGGCGGTCGGCGCGTTCGTCATGGCGGTGGCGATCGCCTACCTCCCGCCGATCCGGCGCGCGGGGCGGACCCTGCTCTGGTGCGTGAGCGGTTTCGGAGTGGCGACGATTCTCTTCGGGCTCTCGACCTGGTTCTGGTTCTCGCTCCTGTTGCTTTTCTGCACCGGGCTCTTCGACAGCGTCAGCGTGGTCATCCGGCAGACGCTGGTGCAGCTCCTCACCCCGGACGAAATGCGCGGCCGGGTCTCGTCGGTGAACAACATTTTCATCGGCACTTCAAACGAGTTTGGCGCGCTCGAAAGCGGACTGACGGCGGCCTTCTTCGGACCGGTCATCTCCGTCGTCGCCGGCGGCCTGGGCACGATCCTCGTGGTCGCGGCGGTGGCTTGGAAATGGCCCGTCCTCCGCAAAATCGGTCGGCTGGATAAGAGCCTGGCCTAACGAGGCCTACGATCGGCTTACTTGGGAGCCAAACCCGGGCCGGTCTTTCCCGGAAGCTGAGCACTCAACTGTCGCGCGGAGGCGGCCTGGGGACTTTGCGGAAAACGCGCGACGAAATCGCGCGCGGCCGCCGTGGCCCGGTCCGGGTCGTGCAGATAGTCGGCAAAAAGACTGATCTGATTGAAGAGGCTGTTCTCGTGTCGCGGATCCTCCTTTTGCGCGATCTCGTATTGCTCGAGGGCCTTTTGCGGTTGCCCGAGAAAGCGAAAACAGTTTCCGAGATCGGTGCGGATGTCTGGCGTGTCGGCCCCGGCGGTGAGGGCCTGCTGATAATGCTCGATCGCGTGGGTCCAATTTTTCTGATCGTAATTCCAGTTTGCCAGCGTGCGGGCGGCCTCCGCGGGCGGAAGCTGGGAAACATCCGGCGCGGCTGCGACGGCGGGAAGCGCGGGCGCAGTGGCCGGTATCTGTCCGGTGGTTCCGGGCAGGAAGCTCTCGATCGCCGGGGGCGGCGGAGTGGCCGCGCTCCGCATTAAAAACCAGGTCACCCCGGCGCCGAGAGCAAACGCCGCCAGGAGCAGGAGCCAGCTCGACGAGTCGAACCTCCTGCGGGTCACCTGAGTTTTCGGGCGCGCCATGATGCGGGTCTATTGGCAGTGGTTGTCTCATGGAGCAAGTTCCGACTCGTTCATGCCCGTCTTCACTAATCTCGCCGCCTACCGCTTTGCCTCGTTAGGCGAACTCAGCCCGCTCCGCGATGAGCTCCGCGAATTCTGCACCGCCCACCGGATGCGCGGCACGATCCTGCTCAGCCCCGAAGGGATTAACGTCGTGGTCGCGGCGGAGCGGGAAGCCTGCGTTCGTCTTCTCGTTAGGCTAAGAGCCCTGCCTGGTCTGGCCGATTTGGCCGCCAAGGTGAGCAAGAGCGATCATCAACCTTTCAATCGCATGCTGGTGAAGATCAAAAAGGAGATCATCGCCTGTGGAGTCGGAGAGATCGACCCGGGGCAGCGGCCCGCCCCGCGGATCGCTCCGCGCCAGCTCAAGCAGTGGCTGGACGAAGGCTGCGCGATCACGTTGCTCGACGCCCGCAACCGCTACGAAGTGAAACTCGGCACTTTCCGCGGCGCCCGAACGCTTGACCTCGATCACTTCCGCGAATTTCCCGAGGCCGCAGACCGGTTGCCGGCACAGATGAAGGATGAGCCAGTGGTGACCTTCTGCACCGGCGGCATCCGCTGCGAAAAGGCCGCGCCGCTTCTCGAGCTGGCGGGGTTCACCCAGGTCTTCCAGCTCGATGGCGGCATCCTGAATTACTTCGAGCAATGCGGGGGCGCCCACTACGATGGCGACTGCTTCGTCTTCGACAAGCGAGTCGCGCTCGATCCCACCCTGCGCGAGACCGGCGCGGCCCTCTGCTTTGTTTGCCAGACGCCGTTGACCGCGCTCGAGCAGCAGGATCCCCGTTACGTGGAATCCGTTTCCTGCCCGTTCTGTCCTTAGTTCGTTAGGCCGGGAGTCGGCTAGAAATCACCCTGGAGCACGACCGCGCTGTAGGGACCGCCGTGCTCGTTGTGATAGCGCACGTCGGTACGGAAGTAATCGAAGTTTCGATACGGCACGTAGCCGCCTTCCAGCTTGAGGGTCAGCGCAGAACTGAGTTTCCATTCCACCCCCGCGCCGGCGCGCAGCTCTTCGTAACTCAGCCAGGCGTTGTTGAGGCTCCGATCGCCGTTGCGAAGGCCGAAGCGGTCGTCCACCCGGAAGGAGTTGGCTTTGATGTCGCCGCCGACGAAAACGGTCAGGTTACGAGTCGCGGCATACTCGAGTCGCGGGGTCGGCACGACGGCGTTCAGGACCCATTGCGGCGCGAATTTCCAACGCACGCCGCCACCGGGGAGAACCGGGTAGTTTTGCTGAAAGTTCACGCCCACACCGAAAACGAATTGCAGCTCCGGGTTCACGATGTAAGTGCCCCCGAGGATGAAGGGGACATTGAACTGGTCGCCCGAGAGCGCGTCGAAGCTGGTGCCGTAAAGACCAGGCTGCGCTTCCAGTCGAACGAGAATGGAATCCCCAAACTTGGTGTCGAAGCCGACCACAGCAGTGAGCGCCTGCAGGGTATTCGGCAGCTGCTGGCCGCTCCCATCGAAGCCGAAAGAGTAGCGTTCGAATTGCGCCCCCAACCGAATGATCCCGTATTTCACCCGCGGGGTGTAGACGAAACGAAGATTGGTATAGAGCTCCTCCAGGCCGTCTACGTGACGAAGGCCGCGCGCCACCTCGGAGTCACCGCCATAGGATTGCTCAACGGTGAACTCGCCCGAAAAACGAAAAGGCGGGGAGGTCATCTCCGCCGCTTCATGCGCGACCGCTTTGCCATCGCCGTCTCCGGCGCGGAGGGCGCCGGGAAGCGCGAGCAGACCGAAGCCCAGGAGGGTGGAGAGAAGGTAACGCGAATTCATCGGCCAGCTTCGCGCTGAAAGATGGTCACCGCACGGGTTATATCTTTTTTCATCGCTCCCTCGGACGCGATCCGCTCGATCCCATGGAGGTCGCCTAACGACGCCGCGGAGATGAAATCGCCGCGCCAGACCAGGGTCGAAGGTTTGCCGCCGACCTCGACCGGCCAGAGTTGGTAAAGGGTCAGCGCCACATAATAACCGCCGCTCGCGTAGTAGAGTCCGTCGGCGATTTGGAAGCCGCCCCCTGCCGTGCCCCGGGTGGAGGACGCGCCGAGAGTGAGAACGCCTTCATCTTCCACCTCGAGCAATTCCCAATAAAGATCGGGCTTGAGCGTGCTTTTCCCTCCGAGCAGGCCGGTCGCCTCGAGGAAACCGCCGAACTGCTTGTTGACCGTGCCCTGTTGCCTAACGAGTCCGGAGATTTCCCGGCCCGGCGCCACTGCCGCACTGGTGTGATCGTAAGCGGCCTCGGCGCGCGCGCCGCCGCGCGCGAATTGCTGCGCGCGCTTCGCGAGCAGTTCGGTCCAGAAACCAAAGACCGACTTCCCCGGCGTCCAGGGTTGCGCCTCGGCGCGGCTCACCTGGAGGTCGGGGCTCATCTTCTCGGTCGCGGCGCGAAGGGCCTTGACCGCGGAGTTATCCGGTGGGTTTTGCAGCTTCGCGAAACCTGCCACCGAGGGATTGCCGCCCAAGTCGGAGTGCAGGTAAACCTTCAGCTCCCGATGCGCGGTGGGATCGAATTGCTTCATCGCCTGCACGACTTGCCCCGGCGGCCGCGGAACCACAAAAGTGCTTTGCACCGACAGATAGCGCGGCGTGTTCATCGGGGCGCCGGCGGCGGTTTTCACTCCACCGCGGGCGAGTTCAACGAGATCGACTCTGCCGAAAACGGAGAACCCGGCCAGTTCGCTCACGGGATCAGCCAGGCCCGCCACGGGCAGGAGGAAAACGAGAAGCAGCAAACGGAAAAGGGAAAGTTTGTTCATGACTGTCCCGAACGTTTCAACGGACTGGGGGAGTGTCAACGCACGGAGCGGGTTTGCGTCCCGGGGAGGCGTGGGCTTTCCTGCTGCTCGGATTGCGTTGCCGAAATCGGATTGCCATGAGCGAAGCCATCATCTCCATCTCCGGCCTAACGAAACTTTTTGGCGGCACCGCCGCGGTGCGCGATCTCTCGCTCCGGATCGGGCGCGGGGAGATTTTCGGATTCCTGGGCGCGAATGGCGCCGGCAAAACAACCACCATGCGCATGCTCTGCGGATTGCTCCGGCCGACTTCCGGGCAGGCCACGATCGTAGGCGGCGATGTCTGGCGCGAACGCTACGCGGTCCGCGCGCGCTTCGGTTACATGGCGCAAAAATTCAGCCTCTATCCCGACCTGACGGTGCTGGAAAACATGCGTTTTTTCGCCGGCGCCTACGGTGTGTCGCCGAACAAAATGGAAGCACGCATCAACCAGCTCCTTCAGCAGATGGACCTGGCGGACCAACCGCACACCCCCGCGGGCGCGCTCTCCGGCGGGATGCGGCAATTGCTCGCGCTCGGCTGCGCGCTGGTGCACGAGCCGCCGCTGCTTTTTCTGGATGAACCGACCTCGGGCCTCGACCCCGTGCATCGCCAGCAGATGTGGGATTTGCTCTACGACCTCGGCGATAGCGGGATCACGATTTTCGTGACCACCCATTACATGGACGAAGCAGAACGCTGCACCGACGTCGGCTTTATCGACAAGGGTCGGCTGCTCGCGAAAGCGTCGCCGCGCGCGCTGATGGAGACCTTCAAGGCCAAGCTCCTGGAGTTGGACGTAAAACCACTTATGCCTGCACTCGTGAGGCTGCGCGAATGGCCGGGCGTGCTCGGCATTTCCCTGCGCAGCGGCAGCCTGCGCCTCTATGCGCCGGAAGCGGAAAGGCTCCTCGCGGAGTGGCAGGCCCGCTGGCCTTTCGCCGAGCTGGAGCTGAAGGGTTATCGCTGGGCCGCGCCGGACATGGAAGATGTCTTTACCGCTTACTCGCAGGGTTATGACTCGATGTTAAACAAGGCGGGAATGCCATGAGAGGTCGCTTCAGCCCGCAGGCGGTAAGCAGTGTCGCGAAGAAGGAGTTCATCCATATCTATCGCGACTGGCGCATCCTCGTATTGCTCCTGATTCTGCCCCCGGTCTTCACTCTCATTTTCGGGCATGCTTTCGAGAGCACTTCTTCAAGCGATGTTCCGGCCTTACTCCAGGACGCCGATCAGTCGCCGCTCAGCGCGCTCTTCGTTCAGGACTTGCTCAAGGAAAAGACCTTCCGGTGGAAACAGGCGCCGGCGGGCGCGGGCCAGCCTGATCTGCTGCGAGCGCACGTGCGCGCGGCGTTGCGCATTCCCGCGGGCTGGGGCGCGAGCCTGAAGAATGGCGATCCCATTCCGCTCCCGCTCTATCTCGATGGGTCGGACACGAACACGGCGAGCGAACTGGAAGGTCGGGTCTTGGAAAGCCTGGGCGAATTCCAGAAACATCAGCGCGACCAGATGATCGAAACCTTGCCCGAAGGGGTGCTCGACCTCGCGAAGAAATTGCCGGTGGAAGTCCGCAAGGAGTTCGTCTCTTCCATGACCCAGTGGAATGTCGCGAAGCATGTCCTCTACAACCCGGAAGAGCGCTTTATCGACTATGTCGTGCCGGGCGTGATTGGAATCATTCTCCAACTCCTCACCGTCACCCTCACGGCCTGCACGATCGCCCGCGAGCGGGAGTCGGGCACGCTCTACCAACTCATGGTCACTTCGCTGCGGCGGAATGAGATCGTGATCGGCAAAATCATTCCCTATCTCGCGATCTCTATTCTGATGATCCTCGTGGTGATGCTCGTGGCCGGGTGGCATTTCCATGTCGTCTTTCATCAACCGGCCATGCTCGGGTTGGTCTGCCTCCTCTTTCTCCTTTTCTCGTTAGGCTTGGGCCTGCTCATCTCGACTTTCTCGCGCACGCAGACGCAGGCGATCCAGCTTTCGGTTTTCTTCCTTCTCCCGGTCTTTGTCTTGTCCGGCGCCTTTGCTCCGCTGGAACAGTTACCGCAGCCGATTCGCTACCTCTCGGAATGCTTTCCGCTGACGCATTTCTGCCGCGCCTTCCGGCTGGTGAATCTCTATCGCGCGGACTTCGGCTTCTATGCCGGCGACCTGCTCTTCCTGCTCGTCGGAGCGATGGTTACCTTCTTCGGCGCCGCGGTGCTGCTGAAGCGGATCCAGGAATAGCTTCTATCGTCGTTTCTCCAGGTCGGCGCGGAAGGCTTTTATCGTGCCAAGCGTTTCGCCGACCATCTGCTTGCCGGCCACGTAGCGATCGACACCGCCGAGATAAGTCCGGAAAGGCGCGGAAACAAAGCCAACCTGATAGACCAGCGTTCCGCCCTCGACCGGCCAAAGTTGGAAAACATCGAGCGCCATGAAGTAAGTGTCGGTCGGGTAATAGACACAATCGACTAACTGCCATGAGTCAGTCCCCTTTTGCGCGGCGAAAACTCCAAGCTGCAAAGTGGTATGCCCTCGTACGAGTGAAGTCTCCCAGTAACCAACCGCTTCGTCCGCCTTTCCGCCACTCCCGACAAACGGTTGGGCGCCCAGGATGGGCCGAAAATGCTTCGCGGCCTTCTCATTCAGCGTCAGCAAACCGCGAAACTCCGATCCGGGCGAGATGTCCTGTTCGCTGCCAAAAGGGGCCACGGCCGTGACGCCGCCACTGGCCAGGCTCTCGCTGCGGCGCCGCAGGATCTGACCCCAGACGTCATTGGCCCGTGCTTCACGCGCCGGGGCGGAGGCGGCTTTTTTAGGAACGCCTTGGCGAATCAACTGAACTTCGGCCTCAGTCAGGTGCAGGTCGCCCGCGGCGCCGCCGTCCGCGATCGCATAGGTGTGATCGAGTAACCAGCGATCGTTCGCGACCCGGCTGGAGAGCCGCACGGCCTGAAACGCCGGAGCCGACGAAGCCAGCGGATATTCGCGGTAGAGCCGCGTCTCCATCTCCGGATGTCGGGTGGGATCCCAATGCAGCAGTTTATTCCCGACCTCTGCCATCGGGGCGGCGACGAAATAACAAGACTCGAGCGAAATGCCGCGCGCGAAACCGCCATCCTCCCCGCGCTGGGTCACGATCTCGCCGCCCTTCAGCTTCGCAAGATCAAGCTGCGGCAGATGGGAAACGGATCGTAGCTCTTCGAGCGGGCCAGCTTGCGCGACGGCGACGGCCAGGAAAGCCGCGGCGATTCCACCGAGGCTTTTGCCTAACCAAGCAACCGGCATGAGCGCGACTGCGGCGACCGCGACTAGAACGCCGCTTTGAGTTCCAGGCGGATGAAGGGCGCAGGGTCGGTGCGATAATTTTCCCCCGCCCGATCGAAGACGAACTCCCGCAGCACGGAGTAACCCGCGCCGAGGTCCACGGTGAAGTTTTTGTTCACCGCGTAGGCGACGCCGACCCCGGCCCGATAATCAGTGTAATCAACCTGCGCCCCACTCAACTTGTGAGGCACCACGTTGGGGTTGTCGTCCGTGCGATAGGAGCCGCCGGAGAGCTCTGCGCCAAGATAGAGATCGAGGTTCTTCGTCGGCGAATAAATCAGCTTCGGCTCCGGAAGGACGCCGAACAATTTCACCTGGTCGCAGGGAATCCAGACCACGCCCGCCAGCGGCAGGACCGGAAAGCTGCCGCGCAGGAAGGCCGCATAGGCGCCGACAAAAACGTAAAGCTTATCGGGCTGCAAGGTGATGACACCGCCCAGCGTGATCGGGATGTCGAACGACGAAATATCGAAATCGTTCTGCGCGTAAAAGCCGGGCCGGACCTGGAAAAAAGCCCCGACGTCCGAGCCGTGCATGTAATCGACGCCAATCACTCCCGCGAGCGACTGCAGGTGATTCGGCACGGGCGCGCTGGTACTGCCAAAATCGAACCGATCATAGGCCAGGCCGACGTGCGCATAAAAGTTGCCCCGCAATTGAATGCGATGGCCATACTCGAACTCATTCTGGATTGCGTCCTGTTTGCCGAAGCTTCCGCCGTGATTCAGATCGCTTTCGAAGACGTAACCGTGTTCGAGTTTGAAAATATCCAGCGGCACTTCCGTGGTCTCGCTGACCGCTGGCGTGCTGACGACTCCTTTGCCGGAAATCTCGGAGCCGCCCCAAGCGGACGCGGCGAGGGACACCAAGAGGACGGGGACGAGCTGGAAAAGTTTTTTCATAAGGATGTCTTTTAGCTCATTCGTGCGCTCAGCACAAAGCGGACTGGACTTTTCCCGCAAATAATTCGCACTGGGAGGAAATCCGGGTCGCCGGATTCGTTAGGTGAGAACCGGCTCGCCCGCGCTTTCTGGGGAGGAGGGAGTTTTTCCTTTACTCGTCGCCTCCCGCTCCGCGTTGTCTTTCATCTCGCGGGAAAGCTTTTCCACCCGCTGCCGCATCACCTTGCCAGCTTTGAATTTCACCGTGGCCCGAGGGGGAATGACGAAACTGCTGCCTGGCTGGTTGGGATTACGGCCGACGCGCGGCTTGGTCAGGCGCGGCTGAAAGACCCCGAAGTTGCGCAACTCAACGGCGACGTTGCGCGCCAGGCTGTCCGTGATTTCGTCCAAGGTCCGCTGCACCACGTCAAAAACTTGGTGTTGCACCATCCCGGTCTGATTGCTGATGGCGACAACGATATCTCGCTTAGTGAGCTTGCTCATGGAAACGGAATCGCAGCCCGACAGTCGCGCGACCGGATGAAACTCGAGAAAAGAACGCCTTAACCGTAAAAGGACGTTACGGCCGAAGATCCTCTCCCTCAATTATTTCCGGTAAAACGGTTAGGCGACGGCCGCGCGTCGGGCGAAAAGCCTGCGAAGCGACACCGAAATTGCGCTTCGCGAACGCAATTCCTTGCGCCGCGCCTTTAGCTTGCCTTGGAGCACCCCAAGCTTGGTAAAGACCGCGTTCCAATCCATCTCGAGCCGGCGCGCTTCTTCCGCCGAGAGCTCGCGCACTCCGCGGAGCGAGGTCGCCCGTTGGAGCACGTTCATGGTCTTGCCGGCCGCTTCCTCGACAATATTGAGTTCTTCGAAAACATGCTCGCTCTCCTGCAGCAGGATGCTGCGGGTCTCAGTAAAATGTCCTTCCTGCATGACTGAAATCAGCGGCTTCGATTTATCGAGTGCGTAAGAGATGAAGTTATGGAGCTTTTTCCAGCTCTCCACCTGGAGGCTCAGGAGGCGGAGATCGGTTTCGAGAACGGCGTCTTTCATAAGTGTGCGCTGAGGCCGACCGAATCCACCGTTTCGTCGAGCTTTTGCAGGTTATCGATCAGGAGGTGAGTCCAAGGGCGACTAACGGTCTGCACCTGGCTGATGATGCCTTCCTCAAAATAGAAGCGGCCCTGGCGCCAGCGGAAGATCTCCGCAACCGCCTCTTCGCCTTCGAGCGTGCCGAAGACGGCGTGGCGCACCATCCCGTGGTGCAGATAAATTTCGCTGTTGCCGCGGCGTGATTTGAAAGTGAAACGCCCGCTTCGCTGGCCGAGGCAGCTCATCTGCAGGACTTCCGCGGCGGAAAATTGATTCAGGTTCCCAACCAGGGAATGGCAGGGGTCGATCCCTTCCGATGAGGCGCCCGTTTGCCGTTCAAACGCCGACAGGATCGTGCGCAGGCGGCGACGCAATTGGTTGGCCGGAATATCCGTCCCCACGAACGCGATTTTTTGCTGGTCCAGCTGTTCGGTTGAAACGGCGTTCGGGCTTTCGGAGGTGAGGCAGAGAATTTCGAGCGACGGGAAATGCTGGCGCGCGTTGATCGCCTGTTCGATCGCGACCGCGGTTTCGCCTTCCACCACGAAAAGATCCACATTCTCCCGCAGCAGGACATAGATCGCGTCGGAGAGCGTGCGCACGATCCGGCTCTCCACCTGCTCCATCGCATAGAAGTGCGTGAGCGTGTCGTCTGAGAATACCGGATCGGGATTGAGAATCAGTAGGCGGATGTCCAAAACGCAGGAAGTCTTCCCCCGTAAAAAGCAGGAATCTTGCCCAGCGCCGGGATTCTTCGGCGGCCAGGAACGGCGCGCCGCTCGGGGAAAAATTACGCTTTCCGCTTCCGCCATTCCACCCGCGGCCGCGGCGCCGCGTAGTAGTCCGGCGCAATCTCGTGCGCGGTGCGGAAGTGGACTTTGGCGAAACGTCGCAGCGCCTCCGGGCCACCTTGCTCGACGATTTTTCGCGCGGTCGCCTTGATCGGTTCAGAAACGCCGCGGCCGAGATCGAAGCCGGCGCGTTTCCCATGGCGTTCCAGCCAGTCGATGAATCCCTCGCGCGCCAAAATCGACGCGGCCGCGACGGCCGGGTCGGATTCCGCTTTCGTCCGCTGCTCGAGCTCGATGTTTTTCCCGCGCTCGAACAGCGCCTTCCGGATCACGCGCTCGTCGGCAAATTTATCCGAGAGTGCGCGGGGACAATCAGGCCGCTTCGCGAGCAAGTTCTCGATCACCCGCGCGTGGCCCCAGCCAAGGAGATCGTTCAGGTTGGCAAACTTCGCGTAAAGCTCATTGTACTTTTCCGGGCCGATGACGATGACCTCGAAAGCCGCGCCCGGCGTCTCCCGAATCATCCTCGCCAGCGCATGAATCTTGGCATCGGAAGTGATGCGTTTGCTATCCTGGATCCCGTGATCTTGGAAGGCGCGCGCGATCGCGCGATCGGTGTAGACGCCGGCGATCACGAGCGGACCGAAGAAATCGCCCTTCCCGCTCTCGTCGATCCCAAAATGCGGCTCGAACATTTCCGGCGAATGCACCTCTTCATAGCCGAGGCGCGCCTCGCCGAGGATCTTCGGCTCCAGCTCGAAGCTGACGAAGTCTTCGATCCCCTTCCCTTGCAGCAGAACCTTCGGGCCCTTCTCGTAGACCGCGACGCTCAGCTTGTTCTTCTGCGCGAAAAAAATCGTATACGGCTTCGGTGAGAACTCGAAGCCCAGCTCGTCGACCAACGCGCGCAAAGCGGCGGCCTGCGCGGTCGTGAGCGGCGCGGTGTAGGTATGAAGCGGAGGCACTCGGCGACGCTACGCTGAAGAGCGCCGCGCTGTCGATTGCTTGCGCACGAGCGAGGTCATCACGCCCTGAATCCGCAGTTCCTGCGCCGGCACGAGGTTTGGGAAGCTCGGATTTTCCGCCTTCAGATACGGTCGGCCGCGCTCGGTCACGTAGCGCTTCAACGTCGTCTCGCCATCGATCAACGCCGCGACGATATCGCCGCTCCGCGCCGTCTGCCGATCCTCCAGAATCACGATATCGCCGTCGAGAATATGCGCGCCGATCATCGAATCGCCCCGCACCCGCAGCGCGAAAGTGCGCGCCGTCCGGGAAGCGTTGATCGAGTCGAGATCGAGCGCGACATGACCTTCAATATTTTCTTCCGCGAGGGTCGACATACCCGCCGGGATTTCACCGTAGATGGGGATGTCGACCACTCGCATTCTGGTTCCGGAGGTGACCAGCGCACGGGCTTTCCGTGCGTGCCTCTGAAGAAAACCTTTGCGCTCAAGAGTGGCCAGGTACTGCATCACCGAGGTCTGGCTGGCGAATCCGAAGTGCTCTTGGATCTCGCGGGTGCTCGGAGTCAGTCCGCTCGCACGCTGCTCGGCTTCGATGAATTCCAGAATTTTTTTCTGCCCGGGAGTGAGCATTTGAACATGTTCTGGAAAACATGTCCGGATGCAAGTAAAAATTGCCTAACGGCTACAGGTCGAGCTGCAATCGCTTCTCCGCCGCACGCTCACGGAGCCGGCTCAGATACGCGATCCGGTCGTAACGTTCGACCAGTTCCGAAGACTCGTTAGGCGCGCCGCGCAGTTGCGCGATCTCGGTCTCGTGATTCGCGCCCAGCTCCTCCTCCAGTTTCGCCAGCCGTCGTTCCAGGTTCGCGCGCTCCGGTTGCAGGACCGCCTGCGCGAGCGCACTCGTCGCCGCAGCTCGTCGCAGGAGCCAGCCTTCGATCTCGCGCAGAAGCGCCCCCGTATTCCAGAAAAGCTCCGCGACTGCCGGGGGCACCGGCCGGCCGGCCGTGAGCTCCGCGCCGGCGAGCGTGAGCAGATGATGCAGCCGCAGTTTCGGGTCGCTCAAGACCCGGAACGCTTCGTTTAGTTCCGCGCTCGGCGCCGCCGTCCGGCTGCGCGCGAAATATTTTTCCTTCAGCTCCGCCGGTTCGAGCCAGGGCCGTCGCGCTTCTCCGAAGAGCGCGAAGTAATCGGTCATGCCGAAAAGCTTTCGCCGCAGGAACAGTGGGCGACCGCGTTCGGGTTGGTGACCTTGAAGCCGCCTTTCTGCAAATCGTCGCTGAAATCGAGCACCGACCCGCTGACGAAAAGCGCGCTCTTCGGGTCGACCACCACACGCACGTTTTGCGACTCGACCATGATGTCGCGATTCGCCGGTCCATCGACCAGATCCATCTTGTATTGCAGCCCGGAGCAGCCGCCACCGATCACCGCCACGCGCAACGCGCCATGCGCGCGCCCCTGCTTCTGGAGGAGCGACGTGAGCTTGCGCGACGCGTCCTCCGTCACCTTGACGAGGCGCTCGTTGCCGATTTTGAATTTGATCTCGCCGTTAGGCGTGGCGGCAGTGGTCACGAAGGAATTTACCTGCTTCAGGCGATCCCGCCAACCGTCGGGAGGGTTTTAACTGCGGATATCACGGATATCGCGGATGAAGCGAAAGGCGCCGGAATCTCTTCCCATCCGTTTAATCCGTGTTATCCGCGGTCAAAATTTCCCCGGCCTCACGCTGCTTCCAGACAAGTCGCGAGATGGAGCTCCGCGATCTCGGCGATCTCGCCTAACGAACGCACGTGCGAAAACTTCTCGCGCAACATTTTTCCCGCGGGCATCCCTTTCGTGTAGGCCATCAACCGCCCGCGCATCGAACGCATCGCGACATCTTCATTCCCCCACTCCGCCACGGCCAGCTCGCAATGCCGCTGGATCAGCGCCCATCTCTCCGCGGGCTCCGGCGGCGCGAGCAGCTCGCCGGTGGCGAGGAAATGTTTTGTCTGCGAAAAAATCCAGGGCGAGCTCATCGCCGCGCGTCCGATCATCGCGCCGGCGATCCCGCTCTCGCGTCGGCGCCGCGCCACATCGGCAGCCGTGAAGAGGTCACCGTTGCCGATCACCGGGATGGCAACCGCCGCGGCCACTTCGCCGATCACGTCCCAATCGGCCGAGCCGGAATAACCCTGCGCGCGCGTCCGGCCGTGGACCGCAAGCGCGGTCACGCCTAACGACTCCACCTGTCGCGCGACCTCGACCGCGTTGATCGTCGCGTCGTCCCAGCCGATCCGGATTTTTGCCGTCACCGGAACAGGCGCCACCGCCGACACGACCGCTTCGACGACTTTGCCTAGCGCCGGGCAATCCTTGAGCAGCGCACTCCCGCCGTTCTTCGCGACCACTTTGTTCACCGGGCAGCCAAAATTCAGATCGATGAAATCCGGCTGCACCCAATCGACGACTTGGCGCGCCGCTTCCCCCATGTGCTCGGCGTTCCCGCCGAAAAGCTGCACCCCGATCGGTCGCTCGATCGCCGCGTCGAACTCGAGATACCCGCGCGTCCGTTCGTTCCGCCGAAAAACGCCCTCGGCCGAGACGAACTCCGTCACCAGCACATCGGCCCCGCGCTCCTTGCAGAGCTGCCGGAAAATCATGTCCGACACCCCGGCCATGGGCGCGAGATAGAGCGGGAATTTACCGCCTTGGAACCACGGGAGCATCGCCCTGTCTGTAAGGTCGCTCTGGGACCGCCGCAACCTGGCGCGCGTGGTCGCCGCGTCACGACTCCCGCCGCTTGCTCAGCTACCGGAGATCATGCGCCACCTTGTTCGTCGGCTGGTAAAGCTGCATGTCACCCGCGCCGGGGACGATCAGCGTCATGATGCGTCCGTAGATCTGCTCCTCGATGGGGCCGCGGAATGAAACGCCGCCCCCGCCTCACTCCTTCCGCGCCACGATCTCGAGGAACATCGGAGTGACGAACCACGACTCCGGATCGGCATCCGCTTCGCGGAATTCGCGCAGGATCTCGGCGGCCAGCTCATCCGAGATGCGGCCAAGCTCCTGCAACCGCGCCACGTTGATCTCGATGAAACTCTTCGGCCATTGCCAGGTGTAACTCTGCGGCGAGATCGTCCGCACCAGCGGCACGATTTCCACCACTCGCATCCCCGCCTCGCGCAGCAATCCCGGTAACTGCCGCGCCACATTTGGATCGCCGCCGGACGCATACCAGCTCTCGCTCACCGCGACCGCGAACTTCTCCAGCGCCGGCCGCACCGGCATGAAGCGGAAGGTCAGGTAATCGCAGTATTCGTGAAAAATGGCGACCCCGCCCGGCCGCAGCGCGCCTGCGACCTTCTCCACCAGCGTGCGCGGCGACGCCACGAACGACGCCACCCAGCGGCACCAGCTCGCGTCGAACTGCCGTCCGCCTAACGACACCTCCATCAGGTCACCCTCGACGATCTCCACATTCGTCAGGCCGCGACGCTGACAACGTTCCCGCGCCGCCGCCACAAACCGCGGCGAACGCTCCACGCCCAG
Organism: Chthoniobacterales bacterium; assembly: GCA_038240025.1. Taxonomy (GTDB): domain Bacteria; phylum Verrucomicrobiota; class Verrucomicrobiia; order Chthoniobacterales; family UBA10450; genus Palsa-1392. The sequence goes on along the minus strand of JBBSED010000001.1, from coordinate 82,717 downwards.
CACGCCACCGCGCGACCCGACGATCTCGCCCAGGTCCGCCGCCGCATAGCCCGGCCCCGCGCCGACATCGAGCACCTGCCAGCCTTCCGTGATCCCCGCGCGCTGCCACGCGGCCGTCACCGCATCGCGCCAGACGCGATGCTGCACACCCAGCCGCGCAATCTCATCATCATGAGTGCCAAGGACGTAATCGGTTTCAGGCATGACGGTCTATATACAGCACGATGGATTAGCGCATTGCGATTGGGTTCCAATTGGATTTGGAAGCCATGAAGGAAAGGAAAACGTTGGCAGGGCGAGACTCCGTTAAGCCGTCGCCTTTCTTGCGGTTCAGACGACCTCCTGACCTACGGGAATTTGGCCGCTGCGCAGGAAGGTCTTAACGAACTCGCCTTCCCCGCAAACAAACATTTCAGGAAATCGTTTGAACCACTGAGCCTCCGGAACTTCAGGCTCCAGTTCGAGCCAGGCGGCGAAGAGCTGCAACTGGTCGACCGAAATGGCGCGCTCGTCAACACGGTCGAAGAGATGTTGCAGCAACGCCCGCGGCACGCCACGACGGCGAATTCTAGGCATTCGCGCTCTCGCCGTAGAACCCGCGGGTCATTTCTTCGCGTAGTCGCAGTTTTTCGGCCGGATCGGCGCTATCGATCATCCGCTGCGCCAGCGCGCCTAGTTCCTTCCCGGTCAACATCCGGGCGGCATCGAGGCGATAGGCAAAGCGAATCACCTCCGCCTGGTCGGCCGGCGAAAGGCGCTGGATTTCGCTAATGATGTCGCTGGCGCTCATCCACGAGGAAGTTAACTGGCCCGAGTTGCTCTGCAAACTGCCGCCGCCTCGCTCCGCCTCGACTGGAAGATCAGCCAATCCTCGTCCCAATCTTCGGCCACATATTTCCACCCGAGGACATCGCGCAGAAACGCCGCGTCGTCGGAGTAAATCAAGGTGTGAATGGTGTAATCATAACCCGGGCAGGGTAGATCAATATGAGATGGACGCAGAGCCGCCGGAAAATCAGGTCCGACACCCCGGCCATCGGCGCGAGATAGAACGGGAAGTTTCCGCTTTGGAACCACGGGAGCATAATTCTCTTTTCCCCGCGCCCCGCAAGGGAACGCCGAGATCTCAGACTGAGCCGTGAAGCTTGGCGCTTTCGCCGACACGCTCCGTCCCAAGATCACGCGGTGACGCGTCCGTTAACTTTCCCAGTTTTTGTGCTCGCTACTGCCGAACGCGAGCACCAGCGCCTTGCCTTTCGCTGCGCCCCTCGCTAATAAGTGCGGCGCCTGATGCCTGCCGAAACCTCTGTGGCCCTCACCGGCCCTCGTGTTATTTTGCCGCTCGGATTGAAAGGTATTTATGGCGGATGCGGTAAGCGGTCAGACAAAGAAAAAGCGGTTTAGACTCGGATTCTCCTTCGCCGGAGAAGTGAGGGACTTTGTTCAGAGGACAGCAGAAACTCTGGCGCTCCGGTTCGGCGAGGCGGCGATCCTTTACGACCGCTATCACGAGGCAGAGTTCGCCCGTCGCGATCTTGGGATCTACTTGCCGGAGCTTTACCACAATCAGACCGACCTCGTCATCGTGGTCGTGTGCCCCGACTACGACCGCAAGCAATGGACGGGACTTGAGTGGACGGCGATCCACGATCTTCTCTCGCACCGCGATCAAGAAGTGCTCCTCTGTAGGTTCGGACTCGCCACCGTGAAGGGATTGTATTCGACTGCAGGATATGTCGATCTTGGCGGCAAAATGCCAGAGCAACTGGCGAAGATCATTTTGCAGCGTCTCGCGCTTAACGACGGGCTCGGTCGCGATGCGTATCTCGAGCCGAGCGAGCGACCGCAGGAGAGTGAAAGTGGGCAAGTCGAAGACTACCATGACCCCGCTGGCAATGTTGTAACAGCGGCCGATAGCTACTTCCCACAGCTCGACAGCGTCGAAGACTCGCTCGGCAATAAATGGAAGACTGGAACACCTAAATACATTCACAGTCACAAGGTCCTTCGTGTGGGAGACGTGCTCGAATTTGTCGTGAGCGGTCACGACCCCACAGGCGCGGAACTTGAATACAGTTATGCGTTTCACCCAGGTCCCAGCGGCGCGTGGACGACGGAGAAGATCATTAGGCACGCCGTTTCATCGAATGACGTTGGGAGACACAAGGAAGTCCTCGTTAAACTCAGAATTCGGCGGTCAAGTCATGGCCACGGGACTTTCGACGACGCAATTGTCTTCGTTTACGTCATCCTTCCGAACTCTCCCGCGACCGAGAGAGCGACTGTCAGCAACGCCCGACAGCCTAGTATCGAATCTGAAGCAGAGCTAGGGAGCCAACGTCGAGAAAGAGCGCGAGCAATTAGCGACTTAGTTGACCGCGGTGAAGAACGGATAACAAAAGACAAACTTCTATACTCCTTATTCGCCTTGCAAAGGGCTGGAGTGTCCGCGCTCGAAACGAATCAAGAATTCTTAGATGCTTGTGACGCACTTCATCATCGGCACTTTCCACATCCGCTCAAACTCTTCAGAGACCTGAATGTCGATTGGCTTCAGATAATTCGATTTGCGAACGACGAAGAAATAAGCCTATCGAGCGATACAGCTGTCTATGAATGCATACAACTGTTCCTGAGCAAAACCGTTGCCGACGAAGCTTCTCGTGAACGAAAAACCGTTCATCCAGCTAAAGAGGATCCACAACTCGCCGCTTTGCATTCTAAGCTAACTGCATTGCTTGAGAAGAGGGAGCGTATTCGCGACGTGCCGAACACGGCTGGTTTTGACATGGATGCCGCGCGCCGACGAAATGAACGCTTCATCGCCGAAGTGCGATCGGAAATTCAGCGCCTGGAAGAGGGTTTGCTAGAACATGAGCGAAACCCTAAAAGCACTGTATCATGAGGGCGAGACAATGCTGAATTGTTCGAAATGAACGACGTGAAGCACGCAACCTTTCCAGAGATAACTCACGGGAACGAACGCGTCGTTAACGTTGCATCCCGCAACGAGGGCAGGGAGCAGGGTCAGTTTGAGAATCTCGGCAGGCTGCGTCGGACCTGAGTTACGGCTAGTGCGATGACGACCTTGCCGAGATTCTCAACTGACCCTCACGCCCTCCCCTTATTATGGACTCGGACTAGCGATAGGCTTGTTTGCCGAACGGGCCTTTGCGACCTCTTCCGACATCAGAAGATCTAGAAGCTTGTAAGCTGGAACCACAGCTGCGATTCCGTTATTGGGCGTGACCACCGCGACCGCGTCGGACTGCATCGCTTTAACGCCGATCATGTCCGAGAAGCTACCCGACATTACTCCCGCAAGCTTCAAAATCGGTGCGCCAACTACTAGCGATCCCGGCTCGCGGTCGGAGCCAATGTAATAGAATACAGGAGACCCGCTGTTACCCCCATAAGACTGAGCCTCGATCAGCATCAAATCCGCCTTGATAGGCTCTCCTTTATAATTGATAAAATCTATCGGTTCCTCACTCAACAGGGCAACTCGCCCGAATCGAGTAATCGGATAATTCCTCTTTTCGCCAACGTGAGCTACAAAGAGGCCGGTGAAAAAGACATCCGACCCATCTCCAATCCCCATCTTTTGGGTTTCCGCTCTCGTCGCTAGGAAAGAAGAGGGTAGTATCTGAGTTGAAGCTTTGTCTGCATTTGGTGCGATCGCGACCAAGGCTAGGTCTGTAGCTGGGTCTGAATCTAGGAAAACGTTTCGGTTTTCTCCACTCGTCGATAGGCGAACGCGCACGACCTCCGCGCCGTCATCCTTAGTATTCAAGCGCAGGTAGATTTCGGTAAGCGGTTTTTGATCGCTTGGGGAAAAGAGCACATGTTTCGCCGTAGCCAGATATGCGTGACCCCCGCCTCCGGTCGCATCTAGAACCCCGACAAAAAAGCCGGTTCCATACGGCATGGGAGCGCCGCCTTTAGGATTATCAACGAAGATAAATCCTACAATGTTCTTGACCTCCTCAGGTATCCGCATTCCGCAGTTAGCTCGGGTTACTAGTGCTAAAAGAGCGATTGCAGCGCCAAACCGTAATATTTTGGCTGTAGATAAAGGGTTTGTCACAGGTTGTTATCCTCGTCGGCGAACCGGAAAAACTCGGGATCAAGATCGAATAGTTGTATTGGTCGCCCTACTACACCGATGCTGTTTCTTATCATGTTTTCGGCGATCGTCTGACCGTCGAGTAAAAGTAGCGGAATCGCACCCTTCTTAATCGACGCCGCCTCGGCGTCAGCCGTGAAGCGGCCCGTAGTTAAGAAGACGCCGTGGTCGTAGTCACCCTGTATCGCGCCCCGAAATTTGTCGATCTCCGGTCGGCTGACGGCGTTGCCCCGCCAGCGCTTTGCTTGAAACGCTGAACGAATCGATACGACGCCTTGGCGAAAGAGGCCGTAGCCGTCTATGCCGCGATCAGCTCCTCGTCTCGTGACGGCGAGCTGCTGGTAGCCGAGCGGTCCGAGGAATGAAACACAAAATTGTTCGAAGTGCGTCGGCTGAAGAGCTTGTAGCTCGGACACAATCCGGCGCTTCACTTCCGCCTCGTTGTCATTGACGAGGTCCTTCAGGGTCGCTTGGTGGGCTAGTAGCAGTTCTGTAGCCGAGTGTGGGTCGGCGCCCTGCGCGCGAGCACGGCCGCGCGCGGTCAGCTTCCACACGCCCCGTTGTGAGGCGTCGATCTCGCCTTTGTCGACGAGATGCTGCCGACTCCACTGCACAAGATTATGCCACTTGAAAGTGGACGAGCTGCTTGGCAATCGAGCAGCTCGATCCTCGTCCGTAAGCTGTGGAAACATGCCGGTGATGCGCGGATAGATTTCCTTCGGCGCTGCTTTGCCACCGCATTCCCACAGCACCTTCAACAGTGGCAGCTCGACCTCGCTCTGTTTTGGGAAGCTCATTTGTCGCGATCCGTTTAGCTAAACCGGGATCGGATGGCTAGATAGTTTTCATCCAGCCGAGCTCGGCGGCGCACCGGATTGGATGGTATTTCACTGCTCGGACGTTGAATCCCGATCGTCACAGGGGTTTTGGAGGCTGGGAAAGCGGCTTTTGCACCTTCGATGTGAGCGCGGCGACCTCAGAGGTGGACGGTTGAACCTTTGGGGTGGAACGGGTCACCTCCGAGGTGGAGATGAGTGACCTTGGGGGTGGAACCGGCGACCCCGCGAGGTCGCCGCGGCGACCCTGAGGGGTGGCGGCTTCCACCTCCCGAGGTAGGCGCGGCGGCCTCCGGAGGTGGAATTGGCGACCTCTGAGGCGGACGCGCCGACCTTCGAGGTCAGCCGTCGGGCACCTCGAGGGGTGGCCGGGGCCACCTCGGGAGGTGGCCCCCGGCGGAGGTTAGATCAGGGGGTTGAGGTGGTGGTTTTGGGTTGGTTCGCTCTTTGGCGGCTGGCTTTGAGCTGCTCGCGCAGCGCGTCCAGGCCCTGGCTTTTGCCGGCGCTCTTGATGTAGCTGTAGGCTTCGAGCGACGCCGAGTAGAGGTCGCTGCCCAGGGCCAGCATGGTGTCGTCGAGTTTCTCGAACAGCGTCTTGAACGTGTCCATGATGGTGGCGAGCTGGTGGTAGAGGGCCAGGTCGGCGGTGAGCTCGGCGAGGTCGAACGATCCCGGCATGACTTGCGAGTTTTGGTTCGCTACCGGGACGGTCTGCTCGACGAAGCTTCGTCGGATGTTGCCCATTTTGTTCAGGTTGATCCGGTCGGCCATGCTCAGGCCAACGAGGAAGGGGAGCTTGGTCTGGGTGGTGGCGAGCGCGGTGAGGACGGCGTCGCGGTCGGTGTCGCTCAGGGTGGCGGAGACGAGGTTTTGATCTGACATGGCGGTTTTTTTGTTCGGCAACGGCGCCTTATCGGCGCGGTTATGTGCGGTTTCGGTTGGTGGTTTTCAGGGACAAGGAACCGGTTACTGCTCCGGAGCGGCGCTCGAGCCTTGTTTCGCGAGCAGTTCTTTCAGGATCAGGATTTCGCGGTCGCGCGCTTCCAATTGCCGGTCGCGCTCTGCGAGTTTCCGGCGCAAGACCCAGACGATGGCCGAGGAGCGGCTCCTCCCTTTGATCTTGTAGAGGATGTTGTGGACGTGCTTCTTGACCGTCGCGATAGCCGCGCCGGTCTTGTCGCTGATCTCCGCATTCGTGAGATCCTCCGCCAGCAGGAGGGCGACTTCCTCCTCGCGCACGGTGAGACCACCGGGGCGATCGGGCGAAGCGGCATCGGGGTCGTAGGTGGTCTTGCCATGGGCCTTCGGGATCCCGGCCTGGTGCGCGGAGAGCGCTCTCTTCTGGGGTGACTGATCCGGCGGCTGACCCATGGGCGCGCAGTGTTGCGCCGACCCCGCAGGACCGTCTATGCACCCCAGGGTGTAGTCGCGAGCGCGTGCAAAAAAAACCAGGATGCGGGCGTCGGATTTGATCCGAAGCGGCCGACTTCGCCGCGTTCCTAAGCGACTTGCGAGGCGCTAGACGCTCTGGAGTAGCTGCGCTACTTCGGCCTGCACCGGCTCGAGCTGGTCGAGGTGCAGTTGCGGGTCGGGGACGGTGAAGACGTCGCCGGTTTTCGCGTGCTCGTAGATGAGCACCCGTCCGTTCTCGCCGGTTTCGCTTTCGATCTGCTTCAAGATTTTCTTCCGCTCGAGCATCGCGGCAAGGACGTAGCAGGTGTTCGCGTTCGCGCCGTCGGCCGCCATGACGAGACGCCGAAAAAGCTCTTCCGCGTTTTCTTTCGGCAACGTCTCCGGCGGCGCCGCCGGCCGCGGTTCAAAGGTCGAACGCCAGAACGAAAACGGCCGCAGATTATCGTTGCGCTGCTGCCACGCTTCCTCGCTCAGATCCTGCCGGCGAAATCCTTCCCCCTCGCGGAAAAGCAGGGTGTAAAAATTCTCCCCTTCCGCGAAGGCACGACCGGTGAACGCACAAGCGTCCGCCCGGTGCTGGATGGACCAATCTTCAGCCAGGGGATTCATGACGCGCGCAAGTTACGCCAGAGCGTCGCCGGATTAAAGCTGGGCGCTTCGCGATTCGTCGCGCGCAGGCGGAGCAGGTAGAGGCCGATGACGAGAAAAATGAGATTCGGCGCCCAGGCCGCGACGAAGGGCGAAACGCGGTCGCCTTCCCCGAGCGCGAGAAAAAGATGGGTCAGGAAGTTCATCGAGAAAACGAGGATGATCGCCGCCGCCACGCTCGATAAAATCCCCCGCCGCGAAAACCCGATCCCGAGCGGCGTCGCCATGATCGCGACCACAAAACAGGTCCAGGGTAGAGCCCAGCGATACTCGAGCTGGGTGCGAAACGGCGCCAGTAAAGACGGGGGGAAGTCCGCGTTGAAGCGCAGATATTCGTCCAGCTCGCCGATCCCGAGAAACTCCGGGCGCACGTTCGCGCTGCTCAGCCGGTAGGGAGTTTCGCTCCAGTTGTTAATCGTTAGGCTCGGTTCCATTTTCTCGTCGGTGATGTTGCCGGCGTGATCGTAGTTCACCACTTTCGCCTGGGAGAGCCGCCAGGTTTTCGTCGCCGGATCGTAGAACACGTCACTCGCGAGGTAGTTGCGGACAATGTTCTGATCTTCGTCCTGCTGGACAATCTGCACCCCATTAAAGGTGTTCGCGCCCGGTCGGAAGCGCGCGATGAACCAGGTGCGATCATCGGTCCGGTTGCGAAAAACCTGGCCACTGATCACCACGTCGCGGGGGCCGCCGCGATTGATGTCATCGAAAAAAGTCTTCCGCGCGCGCTCCGCATGCGCCGCGAGCGAGTAATTCAGGACATAGGTCACGCCGGTGGTAAGCAGGCCCACCAGCAGCAGCGGGAGCGCGACCCGGGGCACGCTCACCCCCGCAGTCAGCATCGAGACGATCTCATTCGCGCGCGACATTCTGCCTAACGAGAAGAGGAGTGCGAGCAGGAGCGAAACCGGGAGCAGGATGACCAAGACCTGCGGGATTTGGCCGGCATAAAAACGGAGCACCGCGAGGAAAGGGATGCGGGGGTCAAAGATCAGCGCGCTGTTATCGCTGATGTCGAAGATGAGCCAGATCGAGAGGAAGCCGAGAATGCAGTAGGCATACGGCTGGAGAAAATTCCGGACGATATAGCGGTCGAGGAGTCTCATGCGGGCAGATTCGAATTTCTCGCGTAACTTCGCGCGGAATGATTGCGCTCAAAGATTCTCTGGGGAGCGACTTTGTCGAGCGGGTGCGGACGATTTTCGCAGAGGACGGGTTGCTCGCGCAGGCGCGCAACTTCGAGTTCCGCCCACAACAGCAGGAGATGGCCGTCGCGATCGCGCGCGTGCTCGAGGAGGAGCGCCACCTCGCCGTCGAGGCCGGCACCGGCGTCGGCAAATCCCTCGCCTACCTCGTGCCGGCGACGCTGTTTGCGGTCGAGCAGAAGAAGAAAGCGATCATCTCGACGCAGACGATCAACCTGCAGGAACAGCTCATCCACAAAGACATCCCGATCCTGAAAAAGATTCTCCCGTTCGAGTTCGAGGCCGCGCTCATGAAAGGCCGTCAGAACTACGTCTGCCCGCGCCGGCTGGAGCGCGCGCTCCAGCAGTCGACCGAACTTTTTACCAGCACCGAGCAGGGGGAACTTCTGCGGCTGGCGGAATGGGCGCGGACCACGACCGACGGTTCGCTGAGCGATCTGCCGATTGAGCCGGACGCGAAAGTCTGGACACAGGTTTGCAGCGAGGCGCACATCTGCACCGCGAAAAGTTGCGGGCCAAATCCGCGCTGTTTTTTCCAACAGGCGCGCAAGCGGCTGATCGCGGCGGACGTGGTGGTGATGAATCACACCCTCCTCTTCATGCTCCTCGGCCATCCCGCGGAACAGGAGGAGCGCGAGGAAGGTTACCTTTTCCCGAACGACTTCCTGATCTTCGACGAGGCACACACGCTCGAACAGGTGGCTTCGCGCCAGATCGGTGTCGGCATTTCGCAGTACGGGCTGCGCTCCACGATCCAGCGGCTCTACAACGCGCGGACCAAGAAAGGCCTCTTCACCGTCACTCGCGACGCCGCGGGCGTGACCCTCGCCGCCTCGCTCGCGGAGGAGACCGATCGCTTTTTCGCTGCGGTCGAGGAACGCTCGAATTTCAAAAAAGGCCGCGAGTATCGCGTGCGCGAAGCCGAGATGGTCGAAGATCGGATCACCGGCCGCCTCACGAGTCTGCAGGCGCGAATCGGCGAAGTGGTCCGTAAGACCGAGGACGAATTTCTCAAGACGGAACTGCAGGAGCTCGGCCGCCGGATCGGCGAGGCGCGCGAAGGGATTGGGATTTTCCTGCAACAGAGCGAGGAGGAATACGTTTACTGGATCGAGCGGACGGGGAAAGCGCAGCAGAATCTCACGCTCAACGCCGCGCCGATCGATGTCGCGCCGGTCCTGCGCCGGATGCTTTTTCGAGACGGCTGCAGCAGCATCATGACCAGCGCCACCCTCGCGGTCGGGCGCGCTGATCTGGCTTATTTCCGCCGGCGCATCGGCGCGGACGAGGTCGAGGCTTTGCGGCTCGGGAGCCCGTTCGATTTCCAAAAACAAATGAAGCTCTACGTCGTGCGCAAAATGCCCGACCCGCGCGCCGAAGGTTATAGCGAGGCGCTGGCGGAATGGATCGCGCGTTTTGTCGAGCAATCCGCAGGACGCGCGTTTGTTCTCTTTACCAGTTACCGCTCGATGCAGGAGACCGCGGCGGAGATGGAAGATTTTTTCGAAAGCCAGAATCTCAACTTGCTCGTCCAAGGCAAAGGTGCGCCGCGCAGCCGGTTGCTCGAGGAATTCAAAACCACCCCGCGGAGCGTGCTCTTCGGGACGGACAGTTTCTGGATGGGCGTCGACGTGCCCGGCGACGCGCTTTCGAACGTGATCATCACCCGGTTGCCCTTTGCGGTGCCCGATCATCCGTTGATCGAGGCAAAGCTGGAGCTGATCCAGGCCCGCGGCGGCGACGCCTTCACGGAGTATTCACTGCCGGAAGCAATCCTGAAATTTCGCCAGGGCGTCGGCCGCCTTATCCGCACCAAAAGCGACAGCGGCATCGTCGTCATCCTCGACAATCGGATCGTGACCAAGACCTACGGGCGCGCCTTTCTGAAAGCGCTCCCGGAATGTCCGGTGAAGATTTTGTGACGTTTGCTTGGCCGCGCCAGCCGTTCAGTTACTTTCCTCTCCGTGAAGCGTTTCGACCTCACGATCATTTTCGCCCTCGCGGCTTTCCTCGTTGGCCTCGCGGTCGATCATTTCGTGCTGCCGCCCCCGACGGTCGTGGTCGCGAAATCGCCGACCGTTCTGGAGTCGTTAGGCGACACCGGCGCGCCGCGCCTTTCCCGGCGACCGAGCGCGGCCTCGCCTAACGACCCGGCCAAAAGCGCGAGCCCAGTCTCGGTCGAGGCGGTCATCGCCGCGATCAAGAACGCGCTCGCCCTTTCCTCCGATCGGCACGGTTACATGGAACTGAGCAAGTTGATCGACGGCCTCGATCCGAAAAACGTCCGCCCCGTCATCGAAGCGGTCCAGGCTCTGCCGAATCAGCGCAAGAAAATGATGCTCGTCTCGATGCTTTTCGCGCGCTGGGCCGAGGCCGATCCGCCGGCCGCGCTCGGCTACGCGCAGACCACCGGCACCTCGAGTGAACGCAGCGTGATGGTGATGGCCGCGGTTCGTTCCTGGGCGGAAAAAGATGGCAACGCGGCCAAAGCCTGGGTCCTGCAACTCGCGCCCGGTCAGGAGCGCGAACGTGCGCTGCAAGCGGTCGTCTCCGCCCTTTCCGAGAAAGATCCGCAGGCCGCGCTCGGTCTGCTGCAGTCGCTGCCCGCGAGCAATTCCGGGCGCAATCTTTACTGGCCGATTTTTTCCAACTGGGCGAACAGCGACCCGGTCACCGCTGGCGCGCGCGCCGCGCAGCTCCCGCCCGGCCCGGCGCACGATCAGGCCGTGCAGGTGGTCGCGGCGACGTGGGCTAATCAAAATGCCGAGGCTGCTTTCGCATGGGCGAGCGCGCTTCCGGCCGGCCAGGGGCGCAATAGCGCGCTGCAAAATATCATGTCGAATTGGGCCAACTCCGATCCGGAACGTGCCGCCGGCGTCATCGCCCAACTGCCCGCCGGTTCCGCGCGCGATCAGGCGGCCGCGAATGTCGCGCGCCGCTGGGCGCAAAATGATCCCGCCGCCGCGCTCACCTGGACGCACACCCTGCCCGAGGGCGAAGGACAAAAACGCGCGCTGCAGAGCGTGCTCTCGAGTTGGGCCGAATCGGAACCGACCGCCGCCGCGAATTATGTCGCCGCGCTGCCCACGGGCCCCGGCCAGGACGAAGCCGTGAAAGCGATCGCGCAACAACTCGCGACCACTGACGTGCAATCCGCGATCAGTTGGGCCGAGAAATTGCCGGAAGGCGGGACGCGGCAGGACGCGCTCAACCCCATCATCGCGCGCTGGAGCGAAGCCGATCCGAGCGCCGCGGCCGAATACACCCTGAGCCACGTGACCGGCGAGATGCGCCAGAGTTTGCTCGACACCATTTCGCGGCAATGGGGCCAGAACGATCCGCAGGCCGCGGTCGCCTGGGCCGAGGGTCTGCCCGATGCCGCCGCGCGCGCCTCGGTCATGCCCAACATTATTTCCGCCGTGGCGGAGAACGATCCGGGGACAGCCGCGCAAATGATCAACCGGCTTTCGGGCCAGGTGCAGGCCGATGCGGCGAGCAGCGTCATCACGCAGTGGGCCGGCAGCGACCCGGCGGCGGCGGGCGCATGGGCAGCTTCTTTTCCCGAGGGCCAGACCCGGGAAGCGGTCCTGCGCGGTTTGATGCAGCGCTGGTCGGCGGTGGACGCGAGCGCGGCCGCCAACTGGCTGGGCCATTTAACCGACAGTCCGTCGCGCGACCAAGCGGTGAGCACGTTTGCCGATCGCATCCACACATCCGATCCACAGGCGGCGTTGCAATGGGCGGCGACGATTGGCGACCAGGGCATGCGCGACAGCCAGACCGAATCCGCCGCCCGCTCCTGGCTGAAAACCGATCCGCGGAGCGCGTCCACCTGGATCTCGAATTCGAGTTTGCCTAACGACACGAAAACGCGCCTGCTCACGCCGAACGGGTAGCCGGCTTGAGGAGAATATATGTTCTGTTGAACATATATCTTCGCCGCACTAATCTCCTCGTCTGTGAAAGACGAACGCGCGGCCGAACTCTCCCGGCTCCTCGCCATTTTCCATAAATGGGGGGTCCACACCCTCGGCGATCTCGCCGCGCTCGAGCGCGCTCAGCTCGGCCTCCGGCTCGGTCCCCTCGCCCTCCAGCTTTGGGACCAGGCCGCGGGAAAATCGACCCGGCTCCTCCGACTCGTTAGGCCACCGGAACTGTTCGAGGAGCAACTGGAGTTCGAGCACGAGATCGAAACCACCGAGCCGCTCCTTTTTGTCCTGCGCCGTTTCCTCGAGCAGCTCAGTCGCCGACTCGATTCCCTTTACCTCGTGGCGCGCGAGCTCACCCTCACGCTCACTTTTGCCGACAAATCCCACTACGCGCACCGGTTCCAGATTCCCGATCCGACCCAGGCGGTGGAGATTTTATTCCGGCTCCTCCAGGCGCACCTGGAAAATTTCCGCGCCGAACATCCGATCGTCGCGGTCGCGCTCACCCTCCTGCCCGCCCGTCCGGCGCGGCAGCAGTTCGATCTTTTCGAGACGCCGTTGCGCGACCCGAGCCGGCTGCACGAAACGCTCACCCGGCTCACGGGATTGTTAGGCACAGAGCGGGTCGGCACGCCGGTGCGGGAGGATTCGCACCGGCCGGACGCGTTTCATCTCGAGCCGTTCTCCTGGCAAATGCCGGAGCTGCCTAACGAGTTGGAGGAGCCGATCCTCGGTCCGGCGCTCCGTCGCTTTCGCCTGCCGCGCTCCCAGCCTAACGACACCGCCGTGCGGCAGCGCCAGGGGCCGTATCGTGCCTCGGGCGACTGGTGGGACCGGCAAAGCTGGGCGCGGACGGAATGGGACGTGCAACTGGCCGACGGCGCGCTCTGCCGAGTGCGCGAAGACGCGACCGGGCGTGGTGTCGAAGGAATCTATGACTAGCGATGATCTCCTACGTCGAGCTGCACGCTTGCAGCGCCTTCAGTTTTCTCCGCGGCGCGAGCTTTCCTGAGCAATTGGCGGAGCGCGCGGCCGAGCTGGAGTTGCCGGCGGTCGCGCTGCTCGATCGTAATGGGGTTTACGGTGCGCAGCGTTTCTCGGTCGCCTGCCGCGAGCAGGGCGTGCGACCGATCATCGGTTCCTGCCTCACGATGGCGGATGGGAGCCTCCTGCCCGTGTTGGTGGAAAACCGCACCGGCTACAAAAACCTTTGCGGTCTTCTGACCGAAGCGCATCTCCGCAGCGCGAAAGGCACCTGCGAAGTGCGCTGGGAGGAAGTCGCGGAGTTTCGTGAAGGCTTGATCGCGCTGCTCTGTCCGGGGAGCACAGGCCGCTGGCCTGTCGCGTTCGGCGGTTCGCCGAATGCCCGAGCGCAGAGAAAGCGTGGAGACGCTTGTCAGGAGCCAATCGTACGAGCGACGTCGAGGGAGAACTCCACCCGCCACGTCCGCCAAAGTTTGCGGCGAGCCACCGCAAACGACCGGCCAGCGGCCTGTGCTCCCCGGAATCTCAAAACTCACGCGCAGAAGTTGCTCGACCTTTTCGGCCGCGATCGCGTCTATGTGGAGCTCCAACGCCACTTCGTGCGGGGTGAAGAACGCGTGAATCGCGCGCTCATCGATCTCGCGGAGCACCACCGTCTCCCGCTCCTCGCGACCAACGGGGTGGAGCACGCAACCTCGTTAGGCCGGGAGACGCTCGATGTTTTTACCTGCATCCGCGAACACACCCACCTCGACGCCGCGGGCACTCGCCTAACGAGTAACGCCGAGCGCCACCTGAAGAGCGCCGCGGAAATGCAGGCGCTTTTCCGCGACCAGCCCGCTGCCCTCACGAACACGCTGCGCCTTGCCGAGCGGCTCGAGTTTTCGCTCGAAAACATCGGCTACGATTTCCCCGATTATCCGGTGCCCGATGGCCACGACATGAATTCCTTCCTGCGCACGATCGTGCTCTTCGGCGCGCAGCAGCGCTACGCCGCGGTCAGCAAAAAGGTGCAGCGACAGCTCGAATTCGAGCTCGCGCTCATCGGGAAGCTCGGGTTCTCCGGCTACTTCCTGATCGTCTGGGACATCGTGAATTTTTGCCGCGAGCACGACATCATGGTCCAGGGGCGCGGGAGCGCGGCGAACAGCGCGGTCTGTTATTGCCTCGGGATCACGCCGGTCGATCCGGTGAGCAACAATCTCGTTTTCGAGCGCTTCCTGAGTGAGGGTCGGAAGGGCTGGCCGGATATCGATCTCGATCTCCCGAGCGGCGACCGGCGCGAGCGCGTCATCCAGGAAGTCTATCGGCGCTACGGCAAACACGGCGCGGCCATGACGGCGAACGTGATCACTTATCGCGGGCGCAGTGCGGCGCGTGAGATCGGCAAGGCGCTCAACTTCGCCCCGAACATTCTCGACCGCTTTTCCGCGCTCTTCGCGAATGGCGATTTCCCGCACACCCTCGATCTCCAGGCGCAGATCGAGCAATCCGGTTTGCCCAAAGAACATCCGCGCATGCCTGCGTTCGTTAGGCTGTATCGCGCGATCTACGGATTGCCGCGGCATCTCGGGCAACACTCCGGCGGGATGATCATCTGCCAGGGAAAACTGAGTTCGGTCGTGCCCCTGGAGAACGCCTCCATGCCCGGCCGCGTGGTCGCGCAATGGGACAAGGAAGACTGCGAAGATCTCGGGATCGTGAAGGTCGACTTGTTAGGCCTCGGGATGATGGCGGTGATGCAGGACACCTTCACCCTCTGTCGCGAACGCGGCCGGCCGCTCGATCTCGCGCATCTCCCGAAGGATGACGCCGCGACCTTCGATCTCATGCAAAAGGCCGACACGATCGGCGTCTTCCAAATCGAGAGCCGCGCGCAGATGGCCACGCTGCCGCGGATGAAGCCGAAGGAATTTTACGACGTGGTGATCGAGGTCGCGATCATTCGGCCGGGGCCGATCCAGGGCGACATGGTGCATCCGTATCTCGCACGTCGTGCGGGGAAGGAGCCGATCACTTATTTCGACGAGCGCCTCAAGCCAGTGCTCGCCCGCACGCTGGGCGTGCCCCTTTTCCAGGAACAAATGCTGAAGATCGCGATGATCATGGCCGATTTTTCCGGCGCGGAAGCGGAGGAATTGCGCCGCGCGATCAGCTTCCATCGTTCGCCCGAGCGGATGGAAAAAGTGAGCCGGAAACTGCGCGCCGCGATGGAACGCAAAGGCGTCGCCCCCAAGGTGATTCTCAAGATCATCCAGGCGATCAGCTCCTTTGCGCTCTATGGATTTCCAGAGTCACACGCGATCAGTTTTGCGATTCTTGCCTACGGAAGCGCGTATCTGAAAGTGCATCGCGCAGCGGAGTTTTACGCCTGTCTCCTGAACAATCAACCGATGGGGTTTTACGCGCCGGCGACGATCGTAAAGGACGCGCACCGGCATGGCATCCGGATGCGACCCGTCTGCGCGGCGACTTCGGAATGGCGCTGCGTCGTGGAGTCGGACGAAGTCGTGAGGCTGGGCTTCTGTGTGGTGAACGGATTGCGCGAAGAGCACGCGGAAGAGATCGTTAGGCAACGGCCTTGCACGTCGCTTGAGGACTTAAAAAGACGCACCCGCCTGACGAAAGAAGAACTGCGCACCCTCGCCGAGCTCGGCGCCTTCAACTGCTTCGCCGAGCATCGCCGGGCCGCGCTCTGGGAGGTGGAAGAACCGCTCGCGCCGGAACTTTTTCGCGAAGCGACCGCGCGCATTGCGGAAGCAACAAATCCGCTCCCGGCGATGACGCTGGGGGAACGGGTACAAGCGGATTACGCCGGGATGAGCCTAACGACCGGGCCGCACCCGATGAAATTGTTGCGCGCGCAACTGCCCCACGCGTGGCGCGCGAGCGAGCTCGTGCAGGCGCGCCACGGCGCAACGGTGCAGATCGCGGGGAACGTGATCTGCCGTCAGCGGCCGGGCACGGCGAAGGGTTTTGTCTTCATCAGCCTGGAAGATGAGACCGGCGTTTCGAATGCCATCGTCACGCCCGATTTATTCGAGCGGCTGCGCCTGGTGATCACGGAAGAGCCGTTCCTGGTCATCGAAGGCGAAGTGCAAAACACGGACAACGTGGTCTTGATCAAAGCCCGCAAAATCGTGCCGCTGGCGCATGAGCGACTCGCCGGCAGCGAGTCGCATGATTTTCACTAATCCAGCTAGTGGCAGCCACAGCCCGGGCCGCAACCGCCGCCGCCAACGGAGCCGACGGAGGGACCGATCGAGCTGCCCACAACATGGACGCCGTAACCCCCCGAGATCACTCGCTTGACGGCTTCACCGGTTTCGGGATCGACCCGTAACGGTTCGTCTTTCATGCTCTGCTTCACCTCGAAACGGCGCGCCGGTTTGGCCGGGTCGATGGTTTCGTACACGTAAATCGGCATGAAGGAACCTACTCGGCCGCGTGGCGTTTTGGAGCTTCTTTCGGCTCGGCCGCTTTTTCTCCACCGCCGGAGGCCAGGCCCATCCAATCGGTGTGAAAAACACCGGGCTTATCCACCCGCTCGTAAGTGTGCGCGCCGAAGAAGTCGCGTTGCGCCTGGAGCAGATTCGAGGAGAGCCGCGCCTGCCGGTAGCTGTCGTAGTAGCCTAACGACGCGCTAAAGGCCGGGACCGCCACGCCCTGCTGGACCGCGGTCGCGACCGCGACGCGCCAGTTGTGTTGGGTCTGCGCGATGATGTCGGTGAAATAGGGATCCATCAGCAGATTCTGGAGTTCGGAATCGCGCCCGTAGGCCTCAACGATGCGGTTGAGGAATTTCGCCCGGATAATGCAACCGCCGCGCCAGATGGTGGCGATGTCGCCGAAGTTCAGGTTCCAATTGAATTCCTTGCTCGCCGCGCCTAACAACTCCATCCCCTGCGCGTAAGAGACGATCTTCGAGGCGTAAAGCGCGTCGCGGACCGCGGCGATGAGGTCGTCGCGATTCCCGGTGAACTTCTCCACCTCCGGCGCAGGCAGAATTTTCGAGGCCGCGACGCGCTCGTCTTTGCGCGAGGAAATGACGCGCGCTTCGACCGCGGCGTTGATCGTGGAGATGACGACCGACTGGCGAATCGCGGATTGCAAGGTCCAGATACCGGTGCCTTTCTGCCCGGCCTTGTCGAGGATCACGTCGACCATCGCTTTGCCGGTATCGGGATCTTTTCTCCGGAAGATCTGGGAGGTGATGTCGATCAGGTAGCTGTCGAGATCGCCGCCATTCCACTCGGTGAAGATATCCGCCAGTTCGTCAGTCGTTAGGCCAAGGACCCCACTCAGGATGGCGTAGGCCTCGCAGATCAACTGCATGTCGCCGTACTCGATGCCGTTGTGGACCATCTTCACGTAATGGCCGGCGCCGTCCGTGCCCATGTAGCGGCAGCAGGGTTCGCCATCCACGATCGCGGCGATCTTGGTGAAGATCGGCGCGATGATATCCCACGAAGCGCGCGGACCGCCGGGCATAAGCGACGGACCTTTGAGCGCGCCTTCCTCGCCGCCGGACACGCCGCAGCCGACGAAGTGAATGCCTTTGGCCTCGAGATCCTTGCAGCGCCGTTGGGTGTCGGTGAAAAGCGAATTGCCGCCGTCGATGATGACGTCGCCTTTGTCCATGAGGGGCACGAGCTGATCGATCACCGCGTCCACCGGCTTGCCGGCTTTGACCATGATCATCGCCTTCCGCGGCTTCGAGAGCGCGCCGACGAATTCCTCCATCGTTTTGGTCGGCTGGATGTTTTTCCCGTGGCCGCGATTGGCCGCGAACTTTTCGGTCACCTCGGTGGTGCGGTTGTAGACCGCGACGGTGAAGCCTTTCGACTCCATGTTGAGGACGAGGTTTTCGCCCATTACGGCGAGGCCGATCAGGCCAATATCGCATTGATTCGTTTTCATTTTGGGTATCTCCTGACTGACCGCGAGCGCGGCGAGGGCAGCACCTTACGACTTCGGCGGAGCCGATGGCAATTTCCAAATCACAGATCCTGATCACGACCGCGCCGCTGGCCCCGCTTCCTCCGGATTGGAAGAGTTCGGAGGGCGCGGTGGTCGATTTTTGGGGCGTGGTGCGCGGGCTGGAAGAGGGCCGCGAGATCGCGGGGATCGACTACGAAGCCTACGAAGCGATGGCGCAGCATCAGTTGGAAATCCTGGTGGCCGCGGCGCGCGCGGAGTTTGCGCTGGAGGAAATCATTCTGCGTCATCGGATCGGCTTCGTCGCCGCGGGCGAGGCTTCGCTCTTTCTCCGGGTGACGAGCGCGCACCGGCCGGAGGCGTTCGCCGCCAGTGTCTCCCTGATCGCGGAGTTGAAAAAGAAGGTGCCGATCTGGAAGCGAGTGCTTTTCGTTAGGCCAGAAGAAGTTCGAACCGCGCAGACGAACGAACCGGTGGGCGCCCGCGAATGAATTGGGCCAACCGTCTGACCCTCGGGCGACTGGTGCTCACCGTGCTCTTCGTGCTCGCGCTGAGCTCGAACTGGGCCTACGGCCGCACGGTCGCTCTCGGCCTTTTCCTGCTCGCGAGCGTGACCGATTACCTGGACGGCGAAATCGCCCGCCGCTGGGGGATCATCACTAAATTCGGCAAGCTGATGGATCCGCTGGTGGACAAGGTGATGATGGCGGCGGCGTTCATCTGTCTGGTGACGCTGACCGCGGTGCCGGCCTGGGTGGCGACAATCGTGGTCGCGCGGGATTTCTTGATCACGGGTCTGCGGTTACTTGCTTCGTCGGAAGGCGTGATCCTCCCGGCGGAGCGACTGGGCAAACACAAAACTTCCTGGCAGATCGCTACCGTGATCTACCTTTTGGCTTTGCTCGCAGCCATCGAAGTATGGCCGTCCACCGCCCAAACGGTCTGGTGGCAGGACGCCTGGCGCTACGGCAGCGTCGCGTTGCTCTGGGTCACCATCGGCCTAACGATTTACTCCGGCCTCGCCTATTTCTGGCGACATCGCGACCTGGTGCGCGAGTTGTAGCCGCCAGTTAGAAGAAGCTCTGCGGAACCTCGACGCCGTCGCCCGGTTGGAGACGCGGATCGAGACCCGGATCGCGCCGGAACTGGCGCACGTCGTAGACCTTCGCTTCTTTGCCGCGAAGCAGACGCACCCGTTTCTGATCCGCGAAATCGTTGAACCCGCCGGCCGCGTTGATCGCCGCGAGCAAAGTCATGTCCTCGGTGTAGGGAACGCGCGCGGGTGAACGGACGGCGCCACCCACGTTCACGAAACGCGCCTGCGGCTGCATCACGATGGTGATGGTGGGATTGGTAAAAATCCGCGCGGAGCGATAACTGCCCTCGATCGAACTGGCCAGTTGTCCCGGCGTCAGACCGACGGCGCGGACCTTGTTGATGTAAGGCATGTTGATCATGCCATCGGCGTCGACGGTGTAGATGTTATTCACCTGCGTCTGCTCCTCGCTGGGAACGCCGCTGATTTTCATATCCACGGGATCGCCCGGACGAAGCACAGAGTCGGCCCAGAGCGGCGAGACGCAGAGGAAGAGCGCGAGAAAAAGGAGGAGGCGCATCTTAATATTCGTCGGGGTCGGACGTGCCGTTGCTCTTGCTGGCGGGCGCTTTGTCGCGGCGGCTGGCTTTTTTCTTCTGCTCGCCCCGCGGCTGATAATAGCCGTAGTAGCTAGTGTAATAGTAGTAGTTCTGGTCGTGCTTGAGATCGACGTTATTCAGCACAACGCCGAGCACGGTGCCGCCGACGCTAATGATCGCCTGCTTCACCCGCGTGAGCATGGCGCGCGGAAAACGGCGATGCTGCACGACGATGATCGTCTGATCGACTTCGCTCGCGAGGACGGAGGCATCACTGACTCCGAGCATCGGCGGCGAATCGAAAAAGATGATGTCGTAACGGGTTTTCAACTCCGCGATCAGGTCGCTCATCCGCTGCGAGTTCAGGATACCGACCGCATCGGACGGAAGAATCCCGCTCGGCAGGAGCGAGAGGTTTTCCACCGAGGTCCTTACGATCGCGTCGTCGAGCGGCATATCGGTGGTGAGGTAATTCGTTAGGCCGACCTGGTTGTCGATCGTGAAAAGCGTGTGCTGCACCGGCCGGCGCAAGTCCGCATCTACGATGAGGGTCGAGTAACCGCCCTGGGCGGAGATGAAGGCGAGGTTCGCGAGGGTGGTGGACTTGCCTTCGCCGGGGCCGCCGCTGACCAGCGAGATGGTGTTCGCGTCGGGGCTCTTGCGGTTGAACTCAATATTCGTGCGCAGGATTCGATAGGCTTCCGCATCTGGCGTGTCGCCGGCTTCCTGGTGCAGCAGCTTGATGTTGCGCGGAATGATCGCGAGCACCGGAACGCCGAGGAGGGTCTCGACGTCTTCCATCGTCTTCACGCTGGTATCGAGATACTCGATAAAAAAGGCGAGCCCGATGCCAAGCGCGAGACCAACGAGCGCGCCGAGCGCCATGTTCAAGGCGACGCGCGGACGCGCTGCGTACGAAGGCGGCTCCGCGACCTGCTTCACGCTCACCGCCTGGCGGGGCATGGCCATTTCCATCGTCTGGGTTTGCGCGCGCAGGCGGGCGCCGTCACGCAAAGATTTTTCCTTGATGTAGGTGTTCTTCGCCCTGGTATAATTCGCGCTCAGGTTCTTCGAAGTCACCTGCTCCTCGTTGATCGCGGTGAGCCGTTGTTTGAGCCTGTCGCCGGTTTCCTTGGCGGAGTTCAGATTCCGCTGCAGCGCGTCGCGGACGCTGGCGACCTGTTGCTCGAGTTGGCGGATGTAAACGGCCTTGGTGGCGCGAAGCGCTTTTACTTTCGGATGGTTCTCGCCCAGACCAGAGTTAAGGAGCTGCGCTTCCTGCGCGACCGCTTCCTGATAGTTAGGCAGAATTTTTAGAATCGTCGGGTCCTGGATGTCGAGGGTCGGCATCATCCGCATCAGGTCTTCGCCCTTGAGGCTCTCGATCTGCTGCAACTTCGCCTGCAAGGACGAGACCTTGGTCTCGGCGTCGTTCACTTCGCCTTCCTGTTTCAGCACGTTGGTGTTCGCCGAGCTGACCGAGTCCTCGGTGCTTTCGGGGTTCAGGTCGACGATGTGCTCGGCGTCCCGAATCCGCGCCACTTCCGCGGCCGCTTCCTCGACGCGCTTGTCCTCCTTCGCCACCTCTTCGTTCATCGTCTCGACGGCGCGGTTGAGGATTTCGCGCTCTTCCTGGACGCGCTTTTCCTGGTAAACCGCGACGATCTTGTTTGCGATGTTCGCGGCTTCCTGCGCGTCAGTATCCAACACGCTGATCTGCAACAGATCGGTGTTGCGCACTTCGTCGACGTTCAACTGGCCGCGCAGAATGTTATAGGCCTGTTCGCGGGTGGGGCGGTTGCCTTCGTGGGCCCATTTGTCCTGCAGCTTCAGGTCTTCGATCACCGGATAGAGGATGCCGGTGCGCTGAATCACCTGGTAAACGGTCGGCGCCAGTTGCGGGTCGTGATAAGGGGCCGCCAGTCCGTCGCCGCCGAACATCCGCGGATTCTCCGCCATCGATTTCACCTCGATGAAGACCGACGACTGATACAGGCGCGGCTGAAAATAAGTCACGACGGCGGCGGTGATGACCACCAAAAGAAACGCCAGGAGAATCAACACCCAGCGGACTCGAATCACGCGCCAATAGTCGAGAAAGTGAAGTCTTACTTCTTCGGTTTGGGCCATGGATTCTCCAGGAGCAGGGGGCGTGAATTTAACAGAGGAACAAAGGGGCGCAACGCCGGCTGGGAGGCGGCTCGGCGGTTCTAAAAGGTCGCGTTGAAGCCGAGATAAACGCGATTCCGATAGTATTCGCGCAGGGGAATATCGGACAAGACTTCGGTGAAATTATAGCCCGCGATCAGCGCGAAGACCCGGTTGATGTCGTAGCGCAGACCGAGTCCGAGATCGACCGTATCTTCCGCGAACTGCGGCTGGAAGAAGGTCGGAGTGAGCACGCCGTCGTTATTATCGTGCTCATAGAAGATCGAGCCGGTCGCGGTGATGCGCGAGGCGATCGCGTAGCTCAGCGTGAGACCCGACCGGAAGGTCTCCCGCGAAGGGCTGCCCGGCACGTCCGGTTCTTCCAAACCGTAACGGCTGATCCAGGCGACGGAGGAGCGCTCGCCCAAGGCGTAGCGCAGGGTCGACTCGGCGTAGGGCGAAGTGCGCTCGCCGAAGTTATCGATCTCCCGGAATTCCGCGCCCGCCCGAAGCGAAACATTGAAGCGCGGATTGAAAGTGTGATCGACGCCCGCGAGTAGGAAGTGGGTGGTGGAATTGCGTGGAGCGACATCGAAGTCGACAATCTCGAAGCGATATTCCCCGACTAGGGTGGTAGTCGGGAGCACGAGGAACCGAAACTCGTTCCCGAAAGTATGTTCGAATCGATCCTCGAACGCGCCGATGGTGCTATCGTCGTAATTGATCGCGCCGAAGGTGTAACTCGTGGCGGTGGAGAAGCGCGGCGCCCATTGGTAGGAGAGGGTGAACTTGTCCACGGTGTAGAAGTAATTCCCGGCCCGGCGGTTGATCCCGAAGCTGCCATTATTATTCAAGTCCGGCTCAGTTTGGTAGGTGAGGTAAGCATTTGCGGAGAGCGTGAGCCGCGGGGTCGCGTGATGTTCCAGGCTGAGACTCAGCGCGGTGTTGATGTCGTATTCCTGCCCGAACGGCCGGTAATAATAATAAGTGGCGCCCGCCACGGCCTGCAGGTCAAAATGGGTGCGTGGGCTACCAAATTTATAATCAAGGACGGCCGAGGCATTCGTGAACCAGGACCCGACGCGACTTTGATTCGTGGTGTAGACGTTGTCGTCGTAGCCTTCGCGCACTGAGACCGAAATATGGAACGGTGATTTCGAGAACTTGCCGGTCCCGAGGTTGCTCGACGGCCCGCTGGCCCTGCCTGAGTCACTCAGCATTTCATCGCCGCCGCCGCGCGTCACTTCCTCTCCCCGGTCACGCAGCCGCACTCCCGTGCTCGTGGTCTCACTCGGGCTCGAAGTTGTGACCTCCGCGGACGTCGCGGTGGTCTCATCCTGCGCCCGTCCATCCGGCGGAGAACAAAGAAAAATCGCCGCGGCCAAGGCGAAGCTGCCCGCCAGAAATTTTCGAGTCGTCATGGAGATTTTGACCTTTGGCTGGGACTTGAGCGGCTTTTCCCGGCTAACGCGTCGAAGACTAGGCGGGCTGCAAAAATGAGCAATCTTTTTCAGGTTAAATTCTGGTGTCATTTCCCCGGGGTGGGAGCAGCCGCCGTCGCCGGAGGAATCGGGGCGTTTTTGTCCGGCAGTTGGAGCTGCGGTTGGCCCCCCGCGCCGCGTTCGCCGCGCTGCCAGAAATCGAGGTGCGCGGCGTAGGATTTTTGCACCACCACCGAGCGCGGATCCCAAGCCAGGGCGCGGCCAAACATCCATTCCGCTTCCGGGTAACGGCCTAACGAGTCAAAGGCGCGTCCGAGCGCGATGAGGAAAGTCTCGTCGTCGGGCGCGAGCGCGAGCGCGTGCTGGAAAGGACTCAGCGCGGCCGTCTCAAAGGAATCGCGGATCGCCCGCGAGCGGACGTTTTCCGCCCGGCGCACCCGGCTTTCCCCAAGGTAAAACCAAGTCTCGGGATTCTGCTGGTCGAGCGCGAGCGACCGGTTGGCCCAGCGCATGGCCTCGACGTGGCGCTCGTCCCGCAGCGCGCTCCGCGCTTTCTCCGCGTAAATCTCTGCCGGGAGGTAAAGCCAGCAACCAGCCGCCAGAGCGAGCGCGAGGAGCGGCAGGATCAGCCGCCCCGGAGCGAACGGACCGGAGAGCTGCGCGTGGCCAGGCGCGCGCTCGAGCGCGGGATTTGCGAGCAAACCGAAGACCAGGGCCAGGAGCAGGACGTTGGCCGGAATGTGGAGATTGAAGTCAAAGGCGGAATGCACGGCGAGCGCGGCCACTGCGCCTAACGAACCCAGGTTGAGCGCGAGGCCATTGCTCGGCAGCTGCAGGGAAGCCGCCACCCGGCGCGGCCCGAGGCGTTGAAAAGCGCGCCAGCCCCAGCGCAGATGCGCGCCCAGGAAAATTAGCAGTAGCGCGCCGCCGATGGCGCCGTATTCCGCGAGCAGATGGAGGTAATCATTGTGCACTTCCACCGGGTCGAGCTGCACCCGCGGATTGCGGAACCGGCGGCCGTAATAGACGTAGGTCCCGCTGCCAGTGCCGAGGAGCGGCGCGGTTTTCCATTCCTCCACCGCAGCCTGCCAGAGATCGAACCGCATGTTCTGGGTGTCGACAATGGTCTGCGCGCGACTAGTCAGGAGCCGGCTATTTTTGAACCCAAGTAAAAGCGCCGACGCCATCACCAGCGCAAAGACTGTGCCGGCCAGTGCCGTCCGCCAGAAAATGGCGCTCCCCGCCTGCCGCAACACCAGCAACGTCAGCACCGCAAAGACAAGCAGGCTGAAGCTCGCGCTCACGTAGCCGCCGCGGCTGCCGGTCAGCGCCAGCCCCGCATAACAGACGCAACCGGCATAGCCGAGCAGGACTTTTGCCCACACCGGCCAGCGGCTCCAGCAGACCAGGCTGACGCAAACAATTCCCAGCACCTCGAGCAGCCCGGCGAAGTGATTTGGGCAAACATAAAACCCGCTGGCGCGCCGGCCGTAATCGAACCGTTGCAGGAACGGGATGAGCATGAAATTATCCCCGCTCCGGAACTGGATCGCGCCGATCACGA
This sequence comes from Chthoniobacterales bacterium, assembly GCA_038240025.1. Lineage (GTDB taxonomy): Bacteria > Verrucomicrobiota > Verrucomicrobiia > Chthoniobacterales > UBA10450 > Palsa-1392. The sequence goes on along the minus strand of JBBSED010000001.1, from coordinate 57,849 downwards.
CCTGCGCGAGAGCGACGAGGACGAGGAAAACCAAGAGATAAATCCGCCGTTTCGCCGAGGTGAAAATGCCGGCGGTGAAATAATAGACCACCAGCCCGCCCAGCACCGAAAAGATGTCCGCTCGCGCGATGTAAGGCACCGGCGAGAGCCAGGCGCGCGCCAGCACATAGCCAAAAAAAACAGCGGACGAAAGGAGGCAGATCCGGCCTGCGGCCGGCTTCGCCCCGACCACGCCAAGGCTGAGCAAGCCGACCGTCGCAAGCAAGCCGTCAAGCGGGAGGCAAAAGGCTAGGCGTGTTCCGCCGATCAGGACCTGCATTCCCGCGCACGCGAGAGCGAGCAGAATGGCCGCGAGCCCTTCCGCTCCGCGACTAACGAGTGAAGGACTTTTATCCAACGGTGGAACCGGGAATCGCTACTCCTCGAATCGAATCGGACCGCTGCCCCTCCGATGCACGCTCCGGCGGCAACCGCCTAACGATTGGTCGTCGGCGTCGGCTGGCAGGAGCCGACAAAGGCGCCCGGGTGCGAAGTCAGAAAAGCGCCGAGCTGGCTTTCGCGCACCGAGCGCTGAATGCCATTATCGCAAACCATGAAAAGCTGTTCCCCCGGATTGAAGCCCCCGCCACCGCCGCCGATCGAGCCAGGCAACGGAACTTGATTGAAAGGTCCGCCGAAATCGCCGGGGCCTTCCGCCGGCGGCGCGAGGATTTCCTTGCCACCCAGCACCTCTTTACCATCGAGCACTTCTTTCCCATCCGGCATTCCACCCTGGATCGCGTCGGCGCAGTCGGGATTGATCGCCAGCGCCGCGTCCTGAATGATCGAAGCTTCGCTCGCCGCCGTGGCGATCGCCGAGCGCACCACCCGGGCGACGAAGGCACAATCCCCGTTAGCGCTGCAGCGCAGGACCGTTGCCACGATATCGCCAGCGTACTCCCGATGCGCCGAGACGGCGGTCCGGGTGATTTCCGGGGCGATCGTTCGATGTTCCTTCACCGCGGCGCAGACCGCCGCGAGAAATTCTGGCTTGCTCGCGGTAGTGAGGGTCTTTCCGGGCGGCAATCCGGCCTGGATCAGATCAACCGGCGTGGTCACGCGGGCGCGGGCGACCGGGGCGATCGCCAGCCAGAGACCGACCGAGAGCAGACCGAGCAAGGAGAACGAAAGCAGGGCGCGCAAATTCGCCGAGGAGAGAAAACTGGTCTGGGAAACCGCGCGCGCGTTTTTCATATAATGTCAGCTGTTCTACCCTCGATACGCCGGGATGGTCAACGCTATTATTCCCGCTAGTTACAAAAGCGGGCAAAGGGAATCGAACCCTCATAGCCAGCTTGGAAGGCTGGAGCTTTACCATTAAGCTATGCCCGCGCGCGGCCCAAGGTGGCTTCGTCGTGGAGAATTGCCAACTCTTTTCCTCCGGCCAGCCGCACCTGCCCGGGAAATTCTGGTCGCTTGCCAAAGCCACCCGCCCCGGGTACCAACCCCTCATGAAATTTCTTCGCCTGCTCCTGCTCGCCTCACTCTTCGGGACCGTCGCGGCGCGCGCCGATCTCACCATCGTGCAGAAGGTGGAAGGCCCCAAGGGCGCGAACGAGGTCACGATGAAAGTGAAAGGGAGCCGGGCACGGGTCGATATCAATCCGCAGATCACCACCATTCTCGACGCCCAGAGTGGCGAGTTGACGACCATTCTGCACGACCAGAAAAAGGTGATGCGCATCTCGGGCGAGCGCGCCAAGGCGATGGCCGACATGGCGCAGGCAATGTCGAAAGACGTCCTGCCGAGCCAGGAACCGCCCAAGGCGACTGGCAAAAAGCAGAAGGTCAACGGCTACGAAACCGTCGAGTATTCCACCGTCACCCCGAAGGCGCAGACCAGTTACTGGGTCGCGACCGACTTCCCGCAATACAAGGAGATCATGAAGCAGATGAACGTGCTGCAAAACGGTGCCTTCGCCGCGCTGCGAAAGAGCCTCCCCGATTTCAAGGACCTGCCCGGCCTGCCTCTCCGCACTGAGGTAAAAATGAACGGCGAAAACCAGATGACGAGCACGATCGAGTCGGTCGACCTGAACCCGGTGCCCGAATCCGCCTTTGCCATTCCGAGCGGTTATTCCGAGATGAAATTGCCGGATTTCCTCGGTGGCAAAACGGCTCCCGGCCAGGAGTGAGCGCCGCCCGGCCGCGCCTGCTGCTCGCCTCGGGTTCTCCGCGGCGGCGGCGATTGTTAGGTGAAGCCGGTTATCGTTTCGAGGTCGTCGCGCCGGAAATCGAGGAACTCGCGCCCGCGGCTCTCACGGTGCGCGAGATCACCTGCTGGAATGCGCTGCGCAAAGGTCTCGCCGTCGCGCGCCGGTATCCGGACGCACTTGTCCTCGCCGCCGACACGCTCGTCGCGCTCGAGGGAGAGATCATCGGGAAGCCCGCTGATCTCCCCGACGCGAGGAAGATTCTGGCGCGGCTGAGCGGACGGACGCACACCGTGGCCACCGGGGTTTTTCTCGGGTGCCTAACGAATGGGCAAACCGAAACCTTCGCGGTCAGCTCGACTGTTTTCTTTCGCCGCTGGGACCGTGAGCGCATCGCTCGCTACCTGCGCGAGATCAACCCGCTCGATAAAGCCGGCGCCTACGCCGCGCAGGGCAAAGGACGGGCCATTGTCGCGCGAATCATCGGGTCGCGCAGTAACGTGATCGGCCTGCCGATGGCTGAGCTGGAGCGCGCGCTCGCACGCTTTGCCGTCCAGCCTAACGCCTAACGCCTAACGAGCTTCGGCGACCTCGCGTTTCGCGGTCGCCGGCGGCGCGGGCTTCTCGCGCCGGAGCACCCGGTAGAGGAACCAGACGATGAAGCAGTTCGCCGCCAGCACGATCCCCGCGATCAGCGTCGGCCGGTGCCAAAGATGATGCACCTCGAAGGGAATCAAGGCCGCGGTCGCGAAGACCATGAGGAATTCCGCCCAGCGCTGCTGCAGATAAACGCCCGTCCCTTCGGTAAACAGGACCGCCGAATAAAACAGTGAGACTAGGCCGGTGAAGCGCAACTGACCGCCCGCGACCACATCCTGCAGGCGATTGAGCAGATAGAGCGCCGGCCGGCTGTGCACGAGGGCGAGTTCATCTCCCGCCCAATCGCCGATTTTTTCCAACCACTGCGTCCGGCTATTCAGAAAAAGCAGCGAAACGCCGACGCTGAGAAGGAGCACGCCCTTCAGGATCTTGAAAATCGCGATGATCTTGAGATAACGCGCGCGCCGATCCGGTTGGAGCATTTTCGGCGCGGGTCTGGTCACGAGCCCAACGTGTCGCAGAACCCCCGCAACCTTCAAGCGGCGGACAATTTCGTGCGACCCGCGAGAGCGCGCGCGAGGGTGAGCTCATCGGCCGATTCCAGCCCGCCGCCGGCGGGCAGGCCGTGCGCGATCCTCGTTAGGCTAACCGGATATTTCTGCAGCAGATCGACCAGGTAATGCGTCGTCGCCTCCCCTTCCACGTCGGCCGCGAGGGCGAAAATTATCTCCTGCGGCGCTTCCGTTTCCACCCGCTGCACCAACGCGTCGATCCGGAGGTCTTCCGGCGCGACCCGGTCGAGCGGGGAAATTCTTCCGCCTAACGAATGGTAGCGGCCGCGATACGCGCTCGTCTTTTCCAGCGGCAGAATATCGGTCGGCTGCTCGATGACGCAGAGCAGTTCTTGGGCGCGGGAATCATCAGCGCAAATTTCGCAGAGATCTTCCGTCGCGAAAAAACCGCAGAGGCGGCAGGGATGAATCGCCGCGCGAGTCTGGGTGATGGCGCGCGCGATCGCCTCCGGTTGGGCGCCGCGCGCCTGCACGATCCAAAGCGCGATCCGCTCGGCGGAGCGCGGACCGACGCCCGGCATTTGGCGGAGCTGCACGATCAGATCGCGGATCGCCGTGGGATATTCCGTGCGCTTCAAAGCGGGCCAAGCGGGTCGGCTACGGGCGTTGGTTCCGTCACCATTTGCAGGATGAGCGGCTCGAGCCGGCGCAGGTACCATTGCAGCGGTTCGTCGAACGCGACATCGCTCCGGCGCGCGCGGTTGAACTCGGCGAAGGCTTCTTTCCAGCGGCGCTCCCGGAAATAAACCAGCCCCGTCCAGAAGCGGTCGCGGCAGTTGATTTCCTCCGCGCTAGCTTCCGCGGTGAGCGCGAGCAGTTCGTAAATCTCAAGGCGCTCGTGCGCTTCGCCGCTGCGCAGAAAATCGATCGGTCGGGCGACGATCTCCGCACCTGCTTCGCTGAAGGCGCGCGGCCCGAGCAGAATGCGCGACCCGTAGACTTTGTTGGCGACCGCGAACCGGCGGGCGAGCTCGATCGGCGCTCCGCTGATCACGACATCGCGGCTCACCGCCGCCTCCGGGACCGTCGCCACCACCGGACCGGAGCTGATCCCAACCCGAAGATCGACCTTGCCTAACGAATCCGGTTGTTTGTAGGCCAGCACCGCCATCCGGTCGCGGAAGAGCAACGCGGCCCGGGCCGCAGCAACGGCGTGGTTCGGCGCGGGCAGCGGATAACCGAAGACAGCGTGAATCCCTTCGCCATCCGCCCCATGCAGGTAGCCGCCTTCCCGCAAGAAAAGCTCGCTCGCGGCGGCGATGAAATCGTGGGTGAGCCGGGCGCACTCCGCCGGCGGCAGGTCGTCGATCAGGTCCGCCTGATTGGCGATCTCGCAAAAGACAATCGTGACTTCGCGCGTCTGCGGCGCGCTCAGGTCGGCCTGGTCGTTTTCCATCAGGCGCGTGATCGCCGCGCGCGCCAGTCGGCCCTTGAAAACCGCCGCTGCCGCGTGCCGTCGGCGGCCGGATTCCGTGAACCCGGTGGCCGCGGCGAAGAGCGTGGCGAAGAGCGTGGCGAGGAGCGCGACGAGGAGACCGGGGAGAGGTTGAAACACAATTCCGCCTAACGACAGCACGAAGGCAGCCGCGACGATCTCGGCGAGGAGGAGCAACAGCAGGCCGACCCGGCGGTGCAGTTCCGCGATCTGCAGCATCGTCCAGGCGGTGGCTAAACCGAGCCCCACGACGAGCAGGTAATTTCCCGGACCGAGGCCGTCGTGAGGCGGTCCGCCGGGGAAAAGCCAATTCAGGATGGCGCTCTCGGGTCGGAGCAGTATCCCGCTTTTTTGCAGAACGATCACGAGGGTGGCGGCGAGCGCGCCGATCCCGAGCGTGGCGAGGAGCGAGCGTCTCATGCCGCCGGCGCGCCAGGACCGTAGGATTGCAGCACCAGGTCGCTCAGGAATTTATCCGGCGCATCGACCGCGGTCCGATCGAGCACGAACTGCGTCCGGCCGGTATTCTTGTGGATCAGGCTGAGGCCGAATTGAAAATCCTTGAAGAGATGCGCGCAGAGGTCGCCCATCGTCATCCGCTCGGCTTCAGCGCGTTCGGCCAGTCGGGCGAGCGCGGAGTCGTCGAAGCGGAATTCCACGCTGTGTTCGCCGGAAAACCGATCCGCGAAGAGGGTCGCCTCGTGCCGCAGCGCGACCTTCTCCTGCTGGTGACCTTCGGCCAGCAGACGCTCGAGCACTTTCGCCGGTTCGCGGACGAGTTCCTCCGTCACCCGCAGCTGCGACAGGCCTGAGCCCGCTAAATAATATTTGTAATCGCGGAACAATTTTTCCCAGACCGTGAGCAGACCGCGCGCGCCGGTTTTTTCCTGCGCCGCAGCGGTCGCGATGAGGAGCAGCGCTTCGTCCTCGAAGCTGATTTCGATCCCGTAGGCGCGGAAGGCGCGCTCGTATTGCCGGAGAATGCTGCCCTCGGAAAACTTCATGATCTTGAAGAGATCGTCCGCGTCGAGTTCCTCGCAGACCACCCGCACCGGGAGACGGCCGATGAATTCCGGCTCGAAGCCATACTCAACGAAATCGCCGGTCGTGACGTGTTTGAAAATGTCCTGGTCGAGCACTTCGAGCGGATCGTTTTGGAAACCTATCTGCCCTTGCGCGATGCGGCGCGCGACCTGGCTTTTCAGCCGCTCGAACGCGCCACTGACGACGAAGAGGATGTTGCGGGTGCTGATCGTTTCGCGTTTCGCTTTGCCTTTGCGTTGAAACTCAAACGCGGCCTGCAACTGACCTTGGAGATCGCTCGCGCTCCGCAGCGGCACTTCCGTTTCTTCCATTAACTTCAAGAGCGTGGTCTGCACGCCGCGCCCGCTGACGTCGCGGCCGCCGACGTTGTTGGCCGAAGCGATTTTGTCGATCTCGTCGATGTAGATGATCCCGAATTGCGCGCGGGCGACGTCGCCATCCGCTTTCTGCACCAGTTCCCGCACGAGATCTTCCACGTCGCCGCCGACGTAGCCGGTCTCGCTGAATTTCGTCGCGTCCGCTTTCACAAATGGCACTTTGATCAGCTCCGCGATGTGCTTGATCAGATAGGTTTTTCCGACCCCGGTCGGGCCGACGAGGATCACGTTCTGTTTCGCGTACTCGATCTTCTCCGCGCGCTCCGCATCCTCCATTTCGAGGCGGCGCAGGTAGTTGACGTGGTTGTAGTGATCGCAAACCGCGATCGAGAGAACCTTCTTCGCTTCGTCCTGCTGAATCACGAAGCGGTCGAGATGCGCCTTGATGTCGCGCGGGAGAAAATCGAAGGCGAAGCTGTCGTCGGGCTGGGGCGGGGGCTCGGCGTCGTCGCCGCTCTCGGCTCGTTCCGGTTGGGCGAAGCTGGCGAAGGAAACCTTGTCTCCGAAGTTCGATTTCATGAACTCGGAAAGCTTCGACTGCAATTCTTCAGGTGATGGGAAAGGTGGGTTTTGGTCCATGGAAAGTGGGCGCACCCTAGGGCAAAATCCGGCGCGCCCGGAAACCTAACATCCTCGTCCGGCATGTAAAATTTCCGAACCGGCCAAGCCGCGCCCGCTTTTCCCGCGCCGAAACGGCTTCCGCGCCTTGCATTTTCGCGGGAGTCGTGCTCAGTGAAATCCCGCTTGCGCAGGTCTGCCGGGCGCCGATTCGCTTTAACCGATGTTACTTACTTTTCTCGCACAGGCCGCCCCGGTGGCACCCGCTTCCACTGGCTCCGGACTGATTGGGTTGCTCCCGATCGTTTTCATTTTCGTGATCGGCTACTACGTCATGATCCGCCCGCAGATGAAACGGCAAAAGGAGCAGACGCGCCTCGTCTCCGCCCTCAAGACCGGCGACGATGTCATCACCGCTTCCGGCATTCACGGCCGGATCACCAACGTGAAAGAGACGACCGTGATCGTGAAAGTAGCCGACAACGTGAAGCTCGAGATGGAGAAATCCGCGGTCACCAACGTGCTCAAACCGACGCAAGCTTGATATGACTCCCGCACTGACATTTTTCCTTGGGCTCCTGTTGCTCGTTCTTTTCGGCTGGTATTTTGCGACCGATTTGGGACCGCGGAAACGTCTCCTCGCGACGCTGCTGATGGCGTTGCTGGTCGCTTTCAGCATCGCGACGATCTGGCCGCCGGAGAAAAAGATCGCGCTCGGTCTCGACATCAAGGGCGGCACTTCGTTCCTCATCCGGCTCATTCCCGGGGAGCGGCCGATCACGAAGGGCAATCTCGAACAGGCGGTCGAGGTCATCCGCAAGCGCGTCGATTATTTCGGTGGCGGCGAACCGGTTATTTCCCCGGTCGGGACCGATCGCATCCTGGTGCAAATCCCCGGACTCGATCCCGCGAAAATCACCGAGGCGCGGCAGCAACTCTCGCGGGTCGCGAAGCTGGAGTTCCGTTTGGTTTACCCGGATAACGGCGAGCGTCTCCGCGCGATTGACTCCGGCTCGGAAGTGATTCCACCTGAGTACCGGATCGAAAAATACATCGTTGACCAGGGCACTGAGGGGAAGAAGCCGACGGAAGAGCGGCTGCTGGTGAAAAAGAAAGCCGACCTCGGCGGCGATCGCGTCACCGAGTCGAACGCTTACTACGGCCCGGAAGGCTGGACCGTGCAGCTGAAATTTGACAGTGAAGGCGCGAAGAAATTCGGCCAGATCACGGAAGCGAACGTGGGTCATCGCTTTGCCATCGTGCTCGATGGCGCGATTCAATCGGCGCCGAGCATCCGCACCGCGATCTATGGCGGCGATGCCATCATCACTGGGCATTTCGGGGAACAGGAAGCGCGTGGGCTGGCCAGCGTGCTCGAGAACCCGCTGCAAACTCCAGTGAGCATGGAAGAGCAGCGCAGTGTCTCGCCGACGCTCGGCCAGGACTCGATCCGGTCGAGCATCTTCGCCGGTCTCCTCGGCCTCGCGATCACGCTCGTGCTCGTCTTGATCTACTACAAATTCGCCGGCCTGATCGCCAACCTCGCGCTGATCGTGAACATCATCCTCCTGATGGGCGCGCTCACGATGTTCAACTTCGTCCTTACGCTTCCCGGCATCGCGGGCATCATCCTCACGATTGGTCTCGCGGTCGATGCGAGCGTGCTCATCTACGAACGTTTGCGGGAGGAACTTGCACAAGGCAAGTCGCTCAAGATCGCGCTCCAGACCGCTTACGACAAAGCCTTCTCGTCCATTCTGGACGCCAACGTGACCACCCTGATCACGGCGGCATGTCTTTTCTGGAAAGCGAGCGGCCCGGTCAAAGGCTTCGCGATCTCACTCACACTCGGCATTCTCGCTTCGCTTTTCACCGCGCTGATCGTGGGGCGCAATTTGTTTGGCTGGTTCGTCGATACCGAGCGGGTGAAGAAGGTTTCGATGCTGCACCTGATCTCGTCGCACAACATCAATTTCCTCGGGAAAGGTTTCCTTGCCTGCATGCTGTCGCTCGTGCTCCTGATCGCCGGCGCAACTTCGTTCGCGATTCGCGGCGAGCGGAACTTCGGCGTCGATTTCAAGGGCGGCGATCTGCTCTCGTTAAGCGCCGCGCCGACGGTGCAGGTGGCGCAGGTCCGCAATTCGCTGAAGCCGCTTGGTCTCGACAACGAGCCGATCCAGGAATCACTGCAAGGCGGGCGCAATTTCCTCACCCTTCGTTTGCCGTTGAACACCTCCGAGAAAGTGGAAGGCGCGATCCGCGGCGCGATCCCGAACGGTGAGTTCAAGGTCGAGCGCGAAGAGCGCGTCGGCGCGCTGGTCGGCGGCGAACTGGCCAAGAGCTCCCTCTGGGCGCTCGGTCTCGGTATTTTCGGAATTCTGATCTACGTCACCTTCCGATTTGAGCTTTCCTTCGCGGTCGGCGCGATCGTTGCGCTGCTCCACGACGTGCTCATTACCGTCGGCGTTTTCTCGCTCATGGGGCGCGAGCTGACCCTTCCGCTGGTGGGCGCGATCCTGACGATTGCCGGTTATTCCATCAATGACACGATCGTCGTCTACGATCGTATCCGCGAAGGCTTGGCGAGCGGGAGACGCGGTACGATCGAGCAGATCATGAACGAGAGCATCAACCAAACGCTGAGCCGGACCATTCTGACCAGCACGGTGACATTGATCCCGATCTTGTGTCTCTTCTTCTTCGGCGGGGCGGTTCTGCGTGACTTCTCGCTCGCGATTATCATCGGCGTCGCGGTCGGAACTTATTCCTCGATCTTCATCGCTTCGCCGATCGTCCTCTGGTGGACGCGCGCGCGCGGCGGCAGCGCGAGCAGCCTGCGCCGGGAAGTGACCCAGAAGTCGGCGGTCACGACTCCGACGACGGTCGCTTGAGCTGGTGGTGACGATGACCGGCAGCATGGCGCCACTCGAGCCCGCCCCGGAGAGTTAAACCCCTCTCTTTGCCTAACAAAACCCGCGGTTGACGGTCTCCGGGCGGGGCCGTAAGGTCGCAATCCAGTCAGCGGAAGCTTTTTAAAATTCAACAGTTCGAGGAGAAATAATCGTCATGCCAGAAGTGATCGTTCGTAAAGGTGAACCGGTGGACCGGGCCCTGAAGCGGCTAAAAAACAAGCTGGACGCGGAAGGTATTTTGGAAGAAGTGCGCCGACTGCGCGCCTTCGAAACGCCCAATCAAAAGACCCGGCGCAAGGCGAAAGCCAACGCGAAACGCGGCCGCGCCAAGTTCCGTTTCAACCCGTCCTAGGCCGTCGGCCCGTCAGCCGCACTCGCAGACGACTCGGAAACCGAGATCGTTGCACGAGTAATTCGAGGCGTTTGAGCCGCGGGTGCTCGCGCGCAGGCTGTTGAAACGCGATTTCCAGCTTCCTCCCCGGTAAACCCGCTTCGCGCCGTTCTTCCCGCCGCGCGGATTCGTCTTCGTGTTAGGGCGATAGGGCTCAAAGAAATCGCTGCACCATTCCCATACGTTGCCGGCCAAATCCTCGATCCCGAACGGGCTTGCCCCGAGCGGGAACGCGCCCACAGGCGAACTCTCCGGATAGCCGTCGTCGACCTCGCGATCGCTCCACGCGAAGGAGGTATTCAAGTCGGCGAAGTTAGCGAGATCGCCCCGCCCTTCCTGTGCGCCCCACGGATATTTGCGCCCCTCAGTGCCGCGCGCAGCGTACTCCCATTCCGCCTCGGTCGGGAGCCGGTAATGGCGACGCTCCCGCGTGCTGAGCCACTGACAGAATTTTACCGCCTCTGAATTGTTCACATAGACCACCGGGTGTTGATCGCCTGCGCCCGTGGCCCGCTTCCGCCCATGACTCTGATCGAACACCTCGTATTGCGCGTTCGTGATCGGATGCCGGGAGAGGTAAAATCGCGTCAGGGTCACGCTCGAGATGGGCGCTTCGTTCGGCGCGGCATCGGGATCCTCGCAGCCCATCCGGAACGTGCCGGAGGGAATGAGGAGCAGCTCGAGCCCCAGCGCGCTCGTGAAAGGTTGAAACCGGGCGCGCTCTTGCGCGGTATCGATGGTGGGGGTGACCACCGGCGCGACTGCGACCACTGGGGCGACCTTCGGCGGCTCTTTCACCATGACCGCGGCTGACTCTGCCGGCGCGCCGCCCCCGTCGAATTCTTCGAGATAGAGGTCAACCATGTCTTCGGCGTCGCCCGGCTCGAGGCCAAGATTTTCGGCGACGTTAATGAAGGCATCCCGCTGGTCATCCGTCATGTCGTCGCTGTCGAGGCCGCTGAGCCGGAGCATGCGCATGAAATCTTCCTTGGGATCGAGTTTGCTCGCCGGCTTCCGATTCGCCGCCGCCGTCTCTTCCGGAGTCGGCGGGAGCACGCGGATCGCGCCTTTCGCGGACAGCTCCGCCTCGATCAGTTCGCGAATCCGCTCTTCGCTGAGCCCGTTATCGCGACCGAATTGCTGCAGGGTCTCTTCTTCGTGCGGGAGCAGCCGCTTGTCGTTGAGGGCAAAGGCAAGGTACTTCTGGAACTCGGCGATAGCGCGTTCTTCCGCCTGAGCCGCGAGTTCCTCGTCCATTTTTTGGCGCCGCTCGGGGTTGAGCAGCTCGACCCGCGCCTCGGTGAGAAAGCGCGATGACTCCTCGAGCCCCGAGCGCAACAACTGCGCGAGCGGGTTGCTCGGCTGGTTCTTGAGCGGGAGCTTTTTCTGCCACCAGAGGAGCAGCTCGCGGAAATGTTCCTCGATCAACTCGTTCGTCGGATTGGTCTGCGAATCGAGGCAGAGCCGCTCGTAGAGATCGGGCGAGTTGTAACGATTCCAGCCCTCCCACTTGCGCGGGTCATCCGGCAGCGGCCTGGGAAAACTCATTACCGGCAGCGGCCCTTACGCGACGGTCAGAGCACCCAGCGCCTTGGTCGCGAGATCGAGTTCGCCTTCGGTCAGGCCAGTTTTTCGCTCGATCGAAACCGTGGCGACGTTGCCGCAGGCCTGCACCGCGACTTCCAGCACCTGATTCGCGTTATATTCGTAGGTCAGCTCGACCGGCGAGCCTTTCGGCAGGAACGGCGGCAGTTCCACGTCGCAGATGCCGAGCGGCGTGCACTCACCCGGAAGCGAACTTTCACCCTCGACGATGCGGACGATCGCGCGCTGCATGTTCGCGGTCGCGGTCCCGAAGGAATTCTTCGCCGTCGCGGGCATCTTGGCCATCTTGCGGATCATCGGGAAAACGTATTCCTCGAGCTGCGTTTCATCCCAGAGGACCACCCCAAGCGTGTGCGAGGTGATGTTGCGCACCTGGATCAGGCCGCCTTCGCGAGAGGAAAATTGCTGACGCGTCTCTGCCGGCAGGGAGCGTTCGCCGGAAATTTCTTCCTCGTGCAGGAGCGAGAGCACGGCTTGGATCGCAGCGCCAACTGCGACCGCCTCATCCGGGTTCACGTCCTCCGCGAGCGGGACCGACGACAGCCCGCTGATCATCTTGCGGACCATCGGCATGCGGGTCATACCGCCGACGAGCAGAATCTTATCCACGTCGCTCCACTCCATCTTTGCCTCCTGCATCACGATCTCGCAGATCGCCTTGCACTTCTCGACGAGGTGGCGGGTCATCTGTTCGAAATCTTCCAGGGTCAGCTCGAGCTTAATGCTTTTGCCGTTGTGGTTGTGCACGATCGTGGTCCGCGGCCGGCTCGAAAGCTGGATCTTCGCGGCCAGCGCGCGGCTCTGTAGATCCTGGTAACTTTGCAGATCGAGCAACGGGTTCTCGCCATGCTGGCGATCAAATTCTTCCGCGACCCAGTTCACGATCACGTCGTCCCAATCCTTGCCTCCGAGCCGATGATCGCCGTTGGTCGCCACCATTTCGAGGCGATGCGCTTCGATCCGCATGAGAGTGACGTCGAACGTGCCACCGCCAAGGTCGAAGACGAAAACCGTCTGGTCTTCATCGAGCTTGTCGAGACCGTAGGCGAGCGCGGCCGCAGTCGGCTCGTTGATGATCTGGAGAACGTTCAGACCCGCGAGGCGGCCGGCGGTGATCGTCGCGGTCCGCTCGGAGTCGTTGAAATAAGCGGGCACGGTAATCACGGCGTCGGTCACCGGTTCTTTCAGATACTTTTCCGCGTCGGTTTTGAGCTTCTTCAGGATGAGGGCGGAGAGTTCTTCGGCGGAATAATTTTTGTTGTCGAACTCGCGGTGGAATTGCTCCTTGGACTTGCCCATCTCCCGCTTCACGAAGTCGACGATTTTTTCCGGCTCGGCGACGGTGTTGTTCTTCGCCACGGTGCCGACGATGGCGTTGGTGCCGTCGAAGAGGAGGACCGACGGCGTGATCCGCTCGCTTTCGGAGTTGGGAATGATTTGCGGTTTTCCGTAGGCGTCGATGTGCGCGACGGCGGAGAAAGTGGTGCCGAGGTCGATCCCGACTGCTTTGCGATTACTCATAGTATTTGATCGGAGGATGAGGTGTTGGTGAAACCGGATTGTCCGCTCCTAATGCAGATTTCGTGCCCGGGACGGATTCATTCTCGTGAATCGTTTTTTCGAGGGAAAACCGGACGCGCGCGGCGCGGCGTCCGGCCGCAAGAGCAACCGGCCGCGGCCCTGCCTAACGAAAACGCCTAACGACGATTTCTTCCGGGCGCAGCACCTTCTCGCGCCAGAGGAAACCGCGTTTCACCCGGGCCACGATGCGGCCATCTTCCTCGGCCGTCCCCGCGGGTTCCACGCTCACCACCCGATGAAGGGTGCGATCGACCGTCTCGATCTGCTCGATCTCCGTGACCTCGAGCCGATGGAGGATTTCGACGAGGAAATGGAGGGTGTTCTCGAGATTGTCGCGGAGCTGCGGGGTCATCGACGCGGTCTCCGCTTCCGTCGCGGTGCTGGCCTGCGCGAGAATGCGCGAGAGATCGTCGAAGAGGACGAGCAGATCGCGGATAAACGGTTTCTGGAGCGAGTCGCGCACGAAATTATCGCGATAGCTGAGCAGCTCCTGGTGGAGCGAATCGAACAGCTTCTGGTTCACCGTCTCGCTGTCGCGAATGGCCGCGAGCTGCTGCTCGAGCTTCGCGAAATGGAGCGACTCGAACTTCCGCACCATCGATTCCTCGAGCGCCTCCATCCGCTGACCTAACGAATGAATTCCGCTGATCAGGACCGAAATTCCGGAAGCAATCCGCGCGTCGTCCCGGCCCGAGGCCTGCGCGCTGAGCTGCTGCATCGCGGCTGCGAAGTCCGTCTCGATCTCGGTCATCTCATTCATCGGTCGAACAGAATCAGGCGCGCCCGTAATAGCGGCAGATGGCGTTGATCAGACCCGGCACGTCGTACTGCGACGCTTCCACGGCGACCGCGAGTCCCCGCGCCCGGGCGGTCTTCGAGGTGATCGGGCCGATGCTCGCGACCTTCAGCCCCGCCGGCCAGGGCAGGCCGAGAGCGAGGAAATTTTCCACCGTGGACGAGCTGGTAAAGGTAATCATATCGGCGCCCTGCTCGGCCAGTCGTGTCCGCGCCTCCGTCCGGTCGTCCGTCTCCGCGACGGTCCGGTAGGCGATGGCGACGTCCACAATGGCTCCCATGGCTGATAGCTCCTTCGTTAGCAGGTCCCGGGCCTCTTCCGCCCGCGCGATCAGGATTCGCAGGTTTTCGATGTCGCCTTCCTTCTTGAAAGCGCGCACCACGCCCTCGGCCACGAACTCCTCCGGCTGCAGATTTACCTTCAGGTGAAACTCCCGCACCCGCGCCGCGGTAGCCGGCCCGATCGCGGCGATCCGCGCCGCGCCGAGGTCGCGCGCGTCGTCGTAGAGTTTGTAGAACATCTCGAAGAAAGCGGTCACGCCGTTCGGACTGGTAAAGACGATCCAGTCGTAGCCGTGGGAATCCTGAACCAGCTCCGCGAAGGCGCGCAGGTCGCTCGGCGGCTCGATCCGGATCGTTGGCAGCTCGATCACCTCTGCGCCGAGATCGCGCAGCCTGTTGCTCAACGCGCCCGCCTGTTTCCGCGTGCGCGTGACCACGATTCGTTTGCCGGAAAGCGGACGATCGGCGAGCCAGTCGAGCTTTTTGCCTAACGAAACCACCTCGCCGAACACCGCCACCGCCGGCGCGGTGAACTCGGCTTCAAGCAAACGCTGCGCGATGGTTTGCAAAGTGCCGGTGACCGTTTGCTGCCGGCCGGTGGTGCCCCAGCGCACGAGCGCGACCGGCAAATCAGCGCGCACTCCGTGCTCCCGCATTTGCGCGACGATCGCTTCGATTCGCTCCACGCCCATGAGCATCACCTGGGTCCCGCCCAGTTTGGCCAGGGCCGCAAAATCGATCGCACTTTCGGTTTTCTCCGGGTCCTCATGGCCGGTAAAAAACGTCACATGCGAGGTGAGGCCGCGCTGCGTCACCGGGATTCCGGCATAGGCCGGCGCCGCAATCGCGGAGGTCACTCCGGGCACGACCTCGAAAGCGAGCTTCGCCTCGGCCAGGGCCAGCGCCTCTTCGCCGCCGCGACCGAAGAGAAACGGGTCGCCTCCTTTTAGCCTAACGACTTCCAGACCTGCGCCCGTTTTTTCCACGAGGAGCGCGTTGATCTCCGCCTGCTTTAAAGTGTGCGCCCCCGCTTTTTTGCCGGCGTAAATGATCTCGGCCTTCTCCGGCACCCACGCGAGCATCTCCGGGTTGCAGAGGTAGTCGTAAACCAGCACTTCCGAGCGCTCGATCAGTTGCCGCGCCCGCAAAGTCACCAGCCCGAGATCGCCCGGACCCGCGCCGACCAGGTAACAGCGTCCCTTTTTCTTTTTATCCGCCATAAATTTTCTCCATCAGCGCGGCCGCAACCGCTTCCGGATCATCACTCGCGCCCGTTGCGCTGCCCGTTTTCGGCGCGCCCGTTTCCGTTTCAAAAATCTGCGCGCGTAAATGAAGCGTCGCTCCTTCCAGTCTCGCCTGCACGCCGACCGGAGAGTCGCAGTCGCCATCGAGCAGTCGCAACAATTCCCGCTCCGCGCGCAGCGCGAGCAGCGTCTCGCGATCGTTAACTGCTTCAAGCATCCGCCGCGCGCCTGCGTCGTCGCGCCGGATTTGCAGCGCGATGATCCCCTGCCCGCCCGCCGGCACGAAATCGTTCGGCGAAAGGATTTCCATCGGCACCTCGAGCCCGAGCCGATCCAAACCGGCCCGCGCCAAAACGATCCCGCTCCAGGCTTCGTTCTCGCGCAACTTCCGCAGCCGCGTCGGCACGTTCCCGCGCAGATCGACGATCTGGAGATCGGGTCGCCACCGGCGCAACTGATGTTGCCGCCGCACGCTGCCGGTGGCGACGGTCGCGCCTTGCGGCAGTGCGTCGCCCTTTTTCACGAGCACGTCTTCCGTATTCGCGCGCGGCAAGGTTGCGACGACTGCAAGTTCCTCGAGTCGTTCGCTCGGCAAATCTTTCGCACTGTGCACCGCGACATCAATCCGCCTAACGAGAAGTTCCTTTTCGATTTCGCGCGTGAACATTCCTTTCCGCCCCGCCTTGCGATCCGCAATCGCGGGTGCGGATTTGCTCGATTCGTCGCCGCTCGTGCGGATGATCTCCACCGCGATCTTCAGGTCCGGCCACGCGCCATGCAGCGCCGTTTCCACCAGCCGCACCTGCGCCAGCGCGAGCTCGCTGCCGCGCGAGCCGAGCACGATCCGCTCGGTCACGATTCCGACGGTCGCAGTTCCAGCGCCGCCGCTTCCCGACGCGCCCTCGCCGAGGTGAACCAGTCGCTGAATTCGTCCACGTGACCGGCGATGATTTCCTCGCCGGCGGCGATCTGCTGGCGGCGTTGTGCGAGCGATTGCTGAGCGATCGCCTGCAAAGAATCGATGTCGTAAAGGAAGACGCCTTCCATCTCGTTCACGTCCGGCGCGACATCGCGCGGCACCGCGATGTCGATGATGAAAAGCGGACGATCGAGCCGGTCGTGGAGCAACGGCGCCAGGATTTCGCGGGTCACGATCGGGCTCGGCGAGGCGGTGGAGGAAACCAGGATGTCCACCTCGCGGCAGTGCGTCTCCCATTCTTCCATCGCGACGGCTCGGCCACCGACTTGTGCGGCCAAAGCCTCCGCGCGTTCGAGCGAACGGTTGCTCACCCGCAGGTCGGTCACGCCGCGCTTCACGAGCGCCCGCGCAGTCCGCTCGCTCGCTTCGCCCGCGCCGAGCAAGAGCACTTTGCGGGCTTCGAAATTGCCGAAAATTTGCTCCGCTAAATCGACCGCGACTGAGCCGACCGAGACCGCCCCGCGCGTGATCTCCGTGTGCGTGCGGACCTGTTTCGCGACGCGAAAGGCGCGCTGGAAAAGTCGATGCAAAAACGGCCCGGCGGCACCGGAAGAACGCGCGGCTTCATAGGCTTTCTTGGCTTGGCCGAGGATCTCGGTTTCGCCGATGACCATCGAGTCGAGGCCGGAAGCGACCCGGAAAAGATGCTGCACGCACTGCTGCGCATCGTGGCGGTAAAACGAATTCATCTCCCCGCCTAACGACGCCCCGGTCGCGAGCAAACAGTGCGCGATCCGCTCGGTCGGGATCGATTCTTCGGAGGCGGCATAGACTTCCACGCGGTTGCAGGTGGTGAGGAAAAGCGCCTCGCTGCAGCCCACCGTCTCGCGCAGGACGCGATCGATTTCCGCATGACCGACGAAACGCTCGCGCGTCTCGACATTTGCAGTGTGATGGCTGAGGCCGACGCAGAAGAGATGCATCACATCGAATGGGTCTGCGAAAGGAAGGTAATCCCCCAGAGCAGCGTCAGCGCACAGCTGAACGCGACCACGCAGAGCGCCGCGATCCGTCGCGGCGCGGTCGTGCCCAGATGCCGCGCGAGGAGGATGGCGGCATAGGAAATCCAGACGGCTAACGACCAGGCAACTTTTCCGTAGGGCAGCGGCTGGCCGGTGAAAAAGCCGGCGGCGATGCCGAGCGAGAGGAGGCCAAACCCGAGCCAGATCAGCCGGGTGATCGCCGCGAAGAGATCGGTCAGTGGCGGGAAATGGTAGAACATGGAATTGAGCTGCCGCCGCTTGAGCTGGCGATCCTGCACGAGGTACATCAACCCCGCAACGCAGGCCAGGGCGAAGGCCCCGTAGGCAATAAGGGAGACCGAGGCGTGAAGTTCCAACCACGGTGTCGGGGAAGATTTCAACGCCTGGCGCGTGTCGATCGGCGTGAGGAGCGCGAAAGTTTGCAACCCGAAAACCAGCGGCGCCGTGAACGCGCCCATCAACGAAAGCCGGTAGGCCGGACCGATGAGCAGGTAGATCAGCACCACCGACCACGCGAGGAAAATGAAAACCTCGAAGAGATTCGTGAGCGGACACCGGCCGAGCGCCCGTCCTCGCAGGCTCAGGAAGGCCGTCTGGAAGACGAAACCGAGCGCGATCGCGATAAAGTTAAAGCCGACCGGCCGATAGGCTCCGCCCCGGATGGCCAAGGTCGTCCGCACCATCGCGATGAAAAAGCAGAGCGTGGCGACGATGAGCAGCTCCCGGTCCATGAGGTCCCGAGTGTAGGAGAACGCGGCACTTTTGGCAATCGTTAGCCCGGGGGGACGACCGTGAGCAGCCCCATACATCCAGTTGGGCCCGCTTCCTGCTTTTGTGTCCGCGACATGAGAAGGTTGCCAGCGAAACGTCCCGGTCCTGCCCCTCGCAGCGCTCGGCTAAAAACCGGGAAGGTCGAGGACCATCCCGAGACGGAGGCGTTGATGCGCAACCTCGACAAAGTCTACGAGCGCCTGCGCAAACGCGCCCGGGCCGAGTGGCTTCGCCATCACGCCGGAGCCGACCCAAGCGACGCCTGCGTCAGTGTGCGGATCACCTCGGGCGATGGCACCGAGATTGCCGTGACCAGCAAAGGCCGGCGGAAATCCTGAGGACTAGAAAGCCTTCAGCGCGCAGGCAATGTCATTGCCGATTTGCTGGGCGCTGCGGTTGACGAGGCGGGCGTAAGGATTGTTGTCACCTTTCGCGCCGAGGCTGAAGAGGCCGCCACTGTTCGCGCCGCTCCGGCGCTCCTGCTCGAAAGTGAAGAGGACTTTCTGGTTTTACCATCGACCACTTCGCCGGCGATGGCGACGCTGGCCGCCCCACCCGCGAGACCGGCGATGCCGCCGAAATGACGCGCCGCCTCGGAGCCCGGATGGACCGCCGTCACGCGGGCGCGAATAAGGAGTGCGCCGGCGCCGGCTGCGCTCCCTTGGGAAACGTTGAGGTCGCGGGGCGCTTCCGCGCTCACGCCCTCGGCGAAGGTCGCGGTGACGTAGGCGAGCGCGTCCATCACCGGTTGGTAGGAGTTGTCTTCCTGACGCGGGAGCTGAGCGCCTTTGCTGGAGACGGGGGTGACGACGATCGATTTGTAGTTCGCGAGGGCGAAAGTCTGCATGATCTGGACGTGATCGAGATCGTGCCAATCCTCATATTTGCCTGGCGCATTGGAGGCGGAGCGGGCGTAAAGAAAATTAATCGCCGATGACGCAGAGCATCCAGCCCGTCGGCTCCGATTGCTAAAGGATGACAGCAACCAAGGAGCGTGACGTGATCATCATCGGCGGCGGGATTGCGGGGCTCTCGGCCGCGATCTATCTCGGGCGGGCGGAGCGCGACACGCTAGTGGTCGATTCCGGCCACTCGATGGCGAAGTGGGAACCGGAGGTGCGCAACTATCTCGGTTTCCCGAAAGGTGTCTCTGGCGAAGACTTGCTGAAGTTCGGCCGGCAACAGGCGCGTTTTCACGAGGTCGAGTTCGCGAACGATGAAATCAAGAGTGTGCGGCAGCGCAAAACCGGTTTCACCCTGCGCGGCCGGCGCACCAGTTATCGCTCGAACCGGCTCCTGATCGCGACGGGCATCTTCCATCTCCCGCCGGAGATCCCCGGGGTGCAGGAGTGCCTCGGGCACAGCATGTTTTTCTGCAAGGATTGCGACGGCTACCGAGTACGCGGGAAGCGGATCGCAATCTGCGGCGCGAACGACGAGGCGGTCGAGTATGCGCTCGGGATGCTGAGTTACTCGGCCTGCGTGATTGTGGCCACGAATGGCGAGAAGCAGCGCTGGAGCCCGCTCCACACGAAATGGCTCCGCGAATACGAAATTCCGGTCCACCGAGAGAAGATTACCGGGGTGCATCATCGTGGCTGCCAGGTGCGCGGGCTGCGCCTGAAAGGCGGGACGGAGGTGCGGATCGATTACATTTTCACCACCCGCGGAGATGTCTTTCACACCGAGCTCGCGGAATCTTTAGGCGCGAAGCTCGATCGCGAAGGGCAGATCAAGGTCGACCAGTCCATGCGCACGAACGTCCCGCGGCTTTACTCCGCCGGCTGTGTGACGCCGGCGAATTGCCAGATGATCATCGCCGCCGGCCAAGGCGCGGTGGCGGCCCAGACCATCAACCGCGACCTCTTCGAGGAAAGCCTGGGCACGCATTCGCTGCGGCGGTTACGCGAGGTGCAAATCGGGGAGAAACGGACCGAACCCGAGATGAGCTAACGATTGCACCCAGACGGTGC
Organism: Chthoniobacterales bacterium; assembly: GCA_038240025.1. Lineage (GTDB taxonomy): Bacteria > Verrucomicrobiota > Verrucomicrobiia > Chthoniobacterales > UBA10450 > Palsa-1392. The sequence continues at coordinate 37,555 of JBBSED010000001.1, read as the reverse complement.
GATTTTGAGCCGACCTTTTTCTAACACGAAGCCGCGCTGAACCGTAAACGAAGGAGAGCGCGAGGTGGAGATTCCATCTCATCAAGCTCTGTGGCAAAGCTTTCGTATCGCGGTCAACACGAATTGGCGGGACGAATTTAACTATTTCCCGCCTTTCCCCTTGAAAACTTGCGCGGCAAACAGAGTATGACCCAGCATCTATGGACGCTTCTTCTTCCGTCTCGACTCACGCCGCGCACGACCATCCGCATCACGACGAGCATGAGCATCATGAGCTCTCCTTTTTGCAAAAGTATGTTTTCTCGACCGACCACAAGGTCATCGGCCTGCAGTATCTCATCACCGGGCTGATCTTTTTGTTCCTCGGGTTCTGCCTGATGATGCTGATGCGCTGGCAGCTCGCTTTTCCGGGCACCCGGCTGCCGGTCGTCGGCACGCTGCTGGAGAATGTCCTCGGCAAAGGGGCGATGGAAAACGGCGTGATGACGCCGGAATTTTACAATTCGTTAGGCGCGATGCACGGCACGATCATGATCTTCCTTGGGATTGTGCCGGTGGCTTTCGCGGCCTTCGGCAACTTTGTCGTCCCGCTGCAGATCGGCGCGCCGGACATGACTTTCCCGAAGATCAACATGGCGAGTTACCAGGCGTTTTTCTTCGGCGGCATCATCATGCTGGTGAGCTTCTTCGTCCCGGGCGGCGCGGCCAAGGGTGGCTGGACTTCCTACACGCCGCTCTCGGATATCGCCGACAAGGGGCCGACTTATCACATCATTTTTAACGGCCAGACGCTTTGGCTGATCGCGTTCATTCTCCTGATCACCTCCTCGTTGTTAGGCGCGGTTAATTTCATCGCCACGATCATCCAGCTTCGGGCCAAGGGAATGACCTGGATGCGGTTGCCGTTCTTCGTGTGGGCGCAGTTCGTGACCGCCTTTCTGCTGTTGCTTGCCTTCCCCCCGCTGGAGTCGGCGATCGTGATGCAGCTGATGGATCGCATCGGGGGGACGAGCTTCTTTCTGCCCACCGGCCTAGTGGTCAACGGCGCGCAGGTGTCGATCAGCGGCGGCGGCAGCCCGCTGCTCTGGCAGCATCTTTTTTGGTTCCTCGGCCACCCGGAAGTTTACGTGCTGATTTTACCCGGCATGGGGATCGTGGCCGAGATCCTCGCGAACAACACGCGCAAGCCTCTCTGGGGATACAAATCTCTCGTGCTCGCCGCGCTCGTCCTCGGTTTTCTCTCCTTCATCGTCTGGGCGCATCACATGTGGCTCACCGGCATGGGCACGGTGGTAAGCGCGTTCTTCCAGACGACGACGATGATCATCTCAATTCCGTCGGTCATCATTCTGAGCGCGTTCTTTATCTCGCTCTGGGGCGGCTCAATCCGGTTCACCGTGCCGATGCTTTTCGCGACGGCGTTTCTGCCGATGTTCGGCATCGGTGGTCTCACGGGGATCCCGCTGGCGTTTAATACCGCCGATCTTTACCTGCACGACACCTATTACGTGATCGCGCATTTCCATTACATCGTGGCGCCGGGCACGATCTTCGCCGTCTTCGCGGGGGTTTATTATTGGTTCCCGAAAGCTACTGGGAGAAAGATGAACGACTTCTGGGGGAAGGTGCATTTCTGGCCTTCGCTGATCTGTATGAACGCCATCTTTTTGCCCATGTTCCTCCAAGGCATGCTCGGCATGCACCGACGCTGGTATGACGGCGGCCAAGGCTGGAATCTCTCCGCGGAGAAGGTCTGGGGCCTGAGCGGTTTTCACTGGAACCTGCCGATCTCCATCGCCGCTTGGACGATGGGCGTGGCGCAGATTCCGTTCATCATCAATTTCTTCTGGAGCATCTGGCACGGCGAAAAGGTCGACGACAACCCGTGGGAAGCGACCACGCTCGAATGGACCGCGCCCTCCCCGCCGCCGCACGGTAACTTCCTCACCGCCCCGGTGGTTTACCGCGGGCCCTATGAATACAGCCTGCCGGGCCGGGCAAAGGACTACACCATGCAAACCGAGCCGGTGCAGCCCGGTGAACACACGGTCCACGAGCCGACCATGTCGCTCGGTCACTAGTCGGTTCCTCACGCCTAACGAATCGCGCAAATGGAAATCCCTTACACAGTTACGGCCCGGCCAGATACCGGACTCTGGAACGCCAAGATCGGCATCTGGCTCTTCCTCGCCTCGGAAGTGATGCTCTTCGGCGGACTCTTCTCTGCCTACATCTTCCTCCGCCTCGACGCCGAGCCCGGCTTTTGGCCCCACGGTCTGCTCAATGTGCCTGTTGGCACGATGAATACCGGCATCCTCATTGCCTCCTCGGTCACGGTCGTGCTCGCGTGGGCCTCGCTGAAAATGCGGCAGTTCGGACGTTACAAGTTCTACATGGGGATCACGATCCTCTGCGGCATCATCTTCCTTTTCGTAAAACTCTACTTCGAGTGGCCGCAGAAGTTTGACCACTTCGGCGCCTACATCAAGCCGAGCGCGATGGAAAAGTACGAGAAGTATCTCGGGAACAAGCATCTTCTCTCCGAAGGTCTGGCGCCGCGGGTGGAGATCACCGGTCACCTTCATAACCACGAGGCACTGCACGATCCGAAGGTCAAGGAATACGAGATTGGGCTCGACCCGGTTTACACCGACCCGACCAATCCAAAAATGGATCGGCCGCACTTTTTCTATCTGCCGCCGACCGAGACGGTCGCCATGATCGACAAGGCGGATGTGGAACGCGCGACCATGTTTGTGCCGTCGCACAGCACCTTTTTCGCGACTTATTTCACCATCACCGGCCTGCACGGCCTCCACGTCCTCGGGGGCGTGATCGTCTTTTGTTATTTCTTCCTCTTCGGCGAAAAACTCTACCGCCAAAACCCGGAGCATCTCGCGAACCGAGTTGAGGTCGCGGGATTGTTCTGGCACTTTGTAGATCTGGTTTGGATTTTTGTTTTTCCGCTTTTCTATCTCCTCTAACTGATGAACAACCCGCCTGATATCTCGCCTTCCGAACACGAGACCGAGCAGTACGCGCACGATGTCAGTAAACACGTTCGCGGTTATCTGATCGTCGGCGGCACTCTCATCTTTTGCACCGCGCTCACCGTCTTCCTTTCCTATGTAAACTTCGGTTCGCAGAAGGCGAACGTCGCGGTCGCGATGCTCCTCGCAGTATTTAAAGCTGGACTTGTCGCCTACATTTTCATGCACCTCTCGGCGGAGAAGAAACTCATCTACCGCGTGCTCGTTTTTACCGGGATTTTCGTCTTCGCCCTTTTTTGGCTCACCTATCTTGCCTGGTACGATCCGATCGTTCACTAGATGTCGCTCAAAGGTTTCCACATCGTCTTTATCACCTTCTCGACCCTGCTGGCGTTTGGGCTCGGCATCTGGTGCCTGTGGGTGAACAAAACTTCCGCGACCGACGCTTACACGCCGGGAGCGATCGTCGCTTTTGTCAGCGCGATCGCGCTCGTGATTTACGGCTGCTGGTTCTGGCGGAAGATGAAACGGCTCCGTTTGATTTGATGAAGAAAATACTATTCTTTCTCCTGGCGACCGTGCTCGCCTCGCCCGCTGGTCAGGCGCTCGCTTGCGCCACCTGCATGGGCGCGAAGGATTCCAAGGCGACCGCGCACATGGCCATCGCCATCTGGGTCATGATCGCGGCGGTGATGTCGGTCCTCGGCGGCGTGAGCGCTTTCGGAGTGCACCTCTGGCGCCACGCGAACATCCCGCTCGAGCCGCATGAGCAATTGATCGACGAGGACCTCGAGAAATATGACTAGTCTCGCCCTGATCAACGAATTCCTCGGGATTCCCCCGAACGCTTCCGCGCACGGCTACCAGATCGATCACATCATCGAGTTCAGTCATTGGTTTATGGGCGCGCTCTTTCTCGGGTGGTCGGCCTTTTTCGTTTACGTGCTCATCCGTTTCCGGCAGAGCCGCAGCCCGGTCGCGAGTCATGAAGGGGTGACCAGCGGGATCTCAACCCACTTGGAATTTGCCGTCGTCCTGATTGAAGCGGTGCTCCTCATCGGTTTCGCGGTTCCGCTCTGGGCGAAACGGGTGAACGAATTCCCCGCGGATAAGGATGCCATCCTCGTCCATGCGGTCGGTCAGCAGTTTAACTGGACCTTCCATCTCCCCGGGCCCGATGGAGTCTTTGGGCGTCGTGACCTCGACTTGGTCTCGAACGCGAATCCACTCGGTCTCGATCCGGCCGACCCGGCCGGCAAAGACGACCTCACCGCGCTCGGTGAACTCCACGTTCCCGTCAATCGCAACGTCATCATCGACGTCTCATCGAAGGACGTGATCCACGATTTCGACATTCCGGCGATGCGGATCGCGCAGGACGCGATCCCGGGCCAGATCATCCCGATGTGGTTCAAGCCGATCAAAACCGGCAACTACGAGGTCGTCTGCGCCCAGCTCTGCGGCCTCGGCCATTACAGCATGAAAGGCATGCTCGTCGTCGATACGCCGGATGAATATCAGGCTTGGCTGAAAGAGCGGATGGAACTTTCCGGCACTCAAAGTGCGCCGCCGGCTCTCGCCCGGCCCCCGGGTGAACCCGCGGTCGGCCCTACGCCCGGCAGCGTGCCGCCTCCCGGCGCCCCGAAAACAGCGAACCCCGGCGGCGGATAGAAAGGTGGCACCGGCTTGGCGCCGGAACACCAGCACGATCTGATGCGCACGCCCGCCGCCGAGACGAGTCTCCTCCTCCGTTATTTCGCGTGGTTCACCGCCGGCGCGACCCTGCTCCTGATCTGCAGCGGCGGCATGGTCACGAGCGAGGGCGTCGGCATGTCGGTGCCGGATTGGCCGACCACGTTTGGCTACAACATGTTTTTCTTCCCGTTCTCCCAATGGGTCGGTGGGATTTTTTTCGAGCATACCCACCGGCTGATTGCCTCCGTGGTGGGATTTCTCACCCTCATCCTCGCGATCTGGCTCGCCTGTTCGAGCGTGCCGCGCTGGCTGAAGCAGATGGGCTGGGCGTCGTTAGGCATGGTCGTCCTGCAGGGGGTGCTCGGCGGGTTGCGCGTCACCCTGATGAAAGATCAGATCGGCATCTTCCACGCCTGTGTCGCGCAGGCCTTCTTCGCTCTGCTTGTGCTCATCGCGCTCGCGCTCTCGCCCACCTGGCAGCGGATCGGCCCCGTAGTCGTTAGGCAAAATGGACCGGCGATCGTCCGCTTTGCTCTTTTCATCACCATCGTGGTCTACCTGCAGCTCGGCCTCGGTGCGACCATGCGCCATCAGCATCGCGATCTTGCTATCACCGATTTCCCCCTCGCCTATGGGCAGGTCATCCCGAGAACCGGCCCAACCGCGATCGCCACGATCAATGCCGTCCGCAATCGCACCGCGCTGTCCGACGTGACCGCCGGGCAAATCTGGCTGCAAATGGCGCATCGCTTCGGCGCGCTCGTCATTGGGTGCTCAATCCTTGCCTTCTGGCTTTTCGTTAGGCGGAAAGTGGATGCCGATTCCCCGCTTCGCCGGCTCGCGAGTTTCTGGCTGCTCCTCGTCGTCTCCCAGATCGCACTCGGCGCCTGGACGATCTGGAGTAACAAGGCCGCGGATATTGCCACCGCCCACGTCGCCACTGGCGCGCTTACTTTTGTCACCGGCGTGGCTTTGGTTGCTCTCGCCTGGCGCCGCCCGCATCTCACCTCCGCTCCACGATCGGCGGCGCGCTTTCCCGAATTCGCCGGAGCCAACGCCTCGTGAAGGCGACCGCGATTGAACCGCCCGTTCTCCCGGCCAGCCGCAGCCTGACCATGGCCGACTTCGCCGAACTGGTGAAGGCGCAGCTCACTTTCCTCGTCCTCATCACCACTGCGGTCGGCTTCTACGTCGGCTGGCGCGGGCCGATGAATTATCTCGCACTGGTCAACGCCGTCCTCGGCACCGCCTTCGCCGCCGCGGGCGCGGCCGCGCTCAACCAATGGTGGGAACACAAACTCGACGCCCAGATGCACCGGACGCGTTCGCGGCCGATTCCGTCGGGGCGGATGTTGCCGCGCGAAGGCCTCGCCATCGGCGTGCTCCTCAGCGTCGGCGGCGTCGTTTACCTCGCGTTCGCGGTCAACTTGCCCAGCGCTTTCCTCGCCAGCCTCACCATCGCGCTTTACGTCTTCGCCTACACCCCGTTGAAACGGATCAGCACCACGAACACGCTCGTCGGCGCCATCCCCGGCGCCATCCCTCCGCTCATCGGCTGGGTCGCCGCGCGCGGCTCGCTCGAACCCGAAGGCTGGAGCCTCTTCGCGATCCTGTTCATCTGGCAAATGCCGCACTTCTTCGCCCTCGCCTGGATGTATCGAGAAGATTACGCCCGCGCCGGCTTTCGCATGATGTCCGCCGACGATGACACCGGCCTGCGCAGCTCCAGCCAGAGCGTGCTCTTCTGCATTCTCCTCCTCGTGCTCTCCGGCCTGCCGAGCTACGTCGGCCTCACGAACTTCTACTACCTGCCGATCGCGGTGGCACTCAGCGGATGGTTCGTGGCGATCGCGCTGCGCTTCCATGCCGACCGCACCGTGGAGAACGCCCGCCGCCTTTTCCTCACCTCCATCATTTATCTGCCGCTGCTGCTCACCGCCCTCATGCTGACAAAACTATGACCACCGCCACCACACTCGCCCCCACCCGCGCGCCGCTCTCCTCCCGTGCGCTCACCTGGAAAGTGACGCTGATCCTTATCCCCCTCATCACCGCCGGCGGCCTCCTCTTCCTGCGACAGGCGGAAGTTTCCCGGCTCGGGAAACACCAACTGCCGCAGCTCGGCGCGATCCCGCCCTTCGTCTTGACCGATCAAAACGGCCAGCCCTTCGGCACCCAGCAGCTCCAAGGAAAAATCTGGATCGCCGACTTCGTTTACACCACCTGCCCCGGCCCCTGCCCGATGATCAGCAGCCGGATGAGCGAAACGCAAAAACCGCTCCGCGACACCGACGTAAAACTCGTCTCCTTCACCGTCGACCCGGAGACCGACACCCCGGCGGTCCTGCGCGGCTACGCGGACAAACTCGGCGCGCAGCCCGGCCGCTGGGAATTCCTCACCGGCGACAAAGCCACCATTTACCACCTCTCCCGCGACGGCTTCAAACTCGCCGCCGGCTCCGCGGCCGACGGCCAGCCCGTCCACAGCACCCGCATGATCCTGGTCGATCGCGCCGGAAAGATCCGCGGCTACTACGACGCCACCGAAGCCGACGCCGTCACCCGCCTCCTCGCGGATACAACCCACCTCCGCCACGAAGAACCGCGCTAAAAGCGCCGCCGCCGCCGCGCGGCCGTCAAACGAAATAGCCCCGCGCAACACCGGGAACCTGCGGCGCAACGCAGGAAACCAACCGTAGAGCCCTGCAGACCGTCAGTGCAGCGCGGGAGACCGAAGGTGCAATGAGGAAATTCCCCCGTCGAGGCCCGGAGACCAATGGGCGACACCCGAAATCGCTTCCAAGCACCGAAAAACGGCCATCAGGCAGGGAATCAGCTGTGAGAAATCAGAATCCTGCCGAGATCGATCAAAACATGGAAAAAAGCCTTTTCGGGGGAATTGATCTACGAAAAAGCCAGAAACTTGAAGATCCTTCCCTTCCCGGTTTCAGAGCTTCCAAACTGCAATTCGAACGCCTCCTCAGCCTGCCCATCCAACCACAGAAACGTTGGCAAATTATCTCGTGCCGGCGAAGCCGCCTAGTATCCTCAAGGCATGAACGCGAAGCCAGACGACCCGTTCGAGCATATGCTCCCTAACGTCTACGAAGGCATTAGGAAAATTCAGCTCCTCATCAGCTTACACGAGAAACTAAGAAACGTCCCGCCGGGCGAGTTCGCCATTGCTGCTGAATTCGAGAAACTCTGCCAAGTTGTGACAAGTCAGATCGGAGAGACCCGGGTACTCTTCCCGGAGTTCACGCCGCACGATGAAAGACTTCATGTTTCAAAGCTTTTCTATCTGGCAGACATGTTTCTTGGCAGAAGCGTATACAAGCTACTGTCGTCTTCTGAGCTCTTTCTGCTCGCATGCGCTCTCTATGCGCACGATTGGGGAATGGCGACTGGGAATGATGAGCAGGATTACCTCAGGCATGGAGCTGATCCCGCGCTTCGCCACGAGACATTTACGCCACTCTCAGACGAGGGTCAGCGTCTATTCGCTTTTGCTGACGCAGAAGGGTTGGTTGACCCGATCTCACGAACGTTTCCGCGGCTAACAGACGATCAGCTACGCATCTATGTAAGGAACACCCACGCGCGACGCAGCGCCGCGCGTGTACGGGCACACTTCGCCAGCAACCGGGGCATTGGCGAGGCGCTAGGTCACATTTGCGAGGGCCACTGGCACGACTTCGGGACGTTAGACGATCCCGACCGATTTCCTCACGAATACACGCTCGGACGTGAGACGGTGCATCTCCTCGCGCTGACGCTTTACGTCAGACTGATCGATCTATTTCACCTCACCGACGACAGAACGCCATACGCTTTATGGCGCTTCGTGAGTCCGCGAGATCGTCGTTCCGCTGAAGCGTGGGCGAAACATCAAGCCTTGCATGGGGTGTCGGTTGTCGAATTCAAGCCTGGCCGTGCTATCCGCGTACAAGGTTCGACTGAGGATGAAGAGGTGTGGGCCGGGCTTCAGGATCTCCGGCATTTCTGTGAAGAACAGGTGCGGAGGACTTTAGACTTGTCCGCCCGTCACGTTCCTCAGCGATACAGCCTTGATTTTATTCGGCTTGAGTGGGCAGTCACGACCGGTTCGCTGAAGCCTGTAGATCTTCGTTTTGAGTTTGATCGCACGGCAATGTTCCGAATCCTCAGCGAGGATATTTACGAAGGTGATCCGTACGTCTTCGTCCGGGAGCTTCTGCAGAACGCTATCGACGCCACGCGCACTCGAATTGCGCGTGGCAAGCGACGCTCGCTGAGTTCCGCACCGAGGAAGGCGGCCGGCCCGGCGTTTGACACGACAATTTATTTCGATGCGGCGCACAGAGATAACGGGGACGTAGTGCTGTCGTGCCGAGACAATGGGATCGGAATGGATGAACACGTCATCCGGAACTACTTCAGTGTTGCCGGCATCAGTTATTACCGGAGCTCTGAGTTCGAGCGTCAACACTTAGATTTCGAACCGATCTCCCGTTTCGGCGTCGGTATCCTCAGCACCTTCATGGTCGCGGACCGCCTCGAGGTCCAAACCTACCGCGATCCGGAGTGCAGCCCGCCGATGGCAGATGCAGACGTCGATTTGCCTGGGAGTGAACAGCACCGCGCTCGGCGCCTCAACCTCAGTATCCCAGGCGTCGATAGACAGTTTATTGTCAGGGACGGCCGTCCCGGCCTAGCCATCGGGACTGAAGTTACGGTTAGTGTGTCCGCAAAAAAGGTGGTGCAGCTGCAAAAACTGCGGCCGATTGTGCCTCAGCCGGATGTCTCAGCTGTCGCGGGTGGTTCCGGGTTCAGCCGAGTCCTTAACATCACAGAGTATCTGCAGGATATCGCCGGATTTGTGGAGTTTCCCATCTATGTGAAAGAAAGTTGGCCTGGCCTCGCTATCCCTCTAACTACGCTGATTCTTCATCCAGATCGCGACGCGAGGACAGAGGCGGAACAATACGAGGGCAGCGTCGAGGTAATACAGCTCAGTGCGGAATACCCTTGGGAAAAGGTCACAGATCCCGATTCTCGTAGTTCCGCATCAGCGCACATGAATGAGCGAATATTCGATCTCAAGCATATCATGCCGAGCGGGGGTTTCGAAGGTTGGATCACATTTCCGAAACCTAAGGAAGAGGGGTGGGATTTCGCGGACAACGATCGTAATCCATTAATGCTTCAGCAGGGTCCGAAAGTTCACTGGTATGATCGCGAAACCTATAATCCCGTAGGAACGCCAATCGTCTGGAACTGCCCGCCGCAATATTCAGACATCCGCGAATTCCCAATGAGGCTGCTTCTCGGAGTATATCGTGACGGAATACGCCTTCCCGGAATCACAAAAGTGGCTTGGGGTCGGCTCGATCAAATTTTTCCGCCAGCCAAACTATGCGTCAACCTTCCCTCTGGAAGCACCCCTCGTACGAATTTAGCGAGGACGAGTTTGACCGCGCAGGTAGGCACGTGGGATACGGCACTGCTAAGCGCTTTGCATTCAGCACTCGGCCACGAAGAAATCGAACAAGCGTTAACACTTCAGCCCGATGAGCGGCTTTTTCGATTGGGCTGGCTAGCGCAGGTCTATCGCTTGTCCGATCAAGAACTGGCGAAACAAGTGCCTGAGGCGAAGTTGCCCATACCTTGGATTGATAGTGGCGAAAAATTTGAAGTCACGGAGGGCGCGCCTAGAGCACTTAGCGGCGTATTGGTTGCCCCTGAGGAACTCGTCTACGTTACACAGGTTCAAGCGGTAAGGCAATTTTCGGCGCGACAAGTTCCAATGAAACCGCACCATTGGATCGGACTTCGCACAATGGCCTATCAGACGGAGGATAGCCGCAGTCGGCCGACACTTCTTGGCATGCAACTAGTTGCGCATTGGGCGGCAAAGCATTTAGCACCCGATTACATGCATTTCTTGCAGCCTCCGGTGGGTGTCGCTGAGTTGTTGCGCCAATACAAGTCGACGCGCATTAGCGGCCGCCTTGATGACGAAATAGCCGAACTCTCAAGCAATGGTGTTCATGCGCGCCGGGCGATGCTTGATCACCCTACAGTCATCAGGGCGCTAGAAATTGCGCAGCAAAACCCCGAGGCTATTTCGGCCGAGGAGCGAGACGCGCTTCATCGCGTGTTCGCTTTCATCCCCCGCTCGCCCGCTGTACTCCCAATTAACTTTGCACCGCCGTTCGAAAAGTTCGCAGCGACTCACCGTGGTGACTAGAACTTGGCTCACCCATTTGCGCAGCAGTTCTTGCGCACTCTCGGAGCGCTTGGCCTAGCAGAGCGCAACGGTACCTTACGAACGAAAGTGATTGAGAGCCTAAATCAAGGGTTTGTCCACCATGACTGGATCGGCCGGGAGGTGACTGTGACATTCGACGTGTTCGGTCTCGCGGCCAGGGTGTTCAGTGCTGTTGTGGAATACGACTTGATCGCAGACTTCAGCCGCCCATCGGATCCGGAACAGTCGGAGTTTGTGCCCGTAATACCGATTGCTCAAACGTCGCCGTTTCTGACGCTCCGAGGTCGATACGATCCGCGCCTGATCACAACGGATTTTGGGCAACTGATAACGTAGTTCGTGATAGAAAACAGTAGCGATAAGTAGGTTCTAGATGTGAGATGTCACGTGTCAGCTTTCCGCTCCGAAGCACCTCTTGGAGTTTCGCCGGATACATCGAGCTATCGCTGCCCTGACGTTACGCAGCCAGAAGGCGGCCGGACGTTTTGCACATCCGGCCCCTCGGACTCGTTAGGCGATCAGACGCCGACGGCGATACTGACGGGGTTGCTCCATTGGCCGACGCGGTTGTCGCCGACGCGGTAGATGGCTTGGTAGGTCCACTTCGCCGGGGCGCTGGGGAACGGTTGCGTATCGGTGTAGCCGGGGGTGGTGTCGATCGCGAGCGGGACGAAGCCTTTGTTGTCGCCGCGGTCGACCTTTGACCAGGTTCGTTTCGGCGGGACGCCGAAACCAGCACGCGAGGCGCGTGCGCTCCCCGAACGGGATGATCGCGGCGGGCGCGAGCGGGGAACAGGGGTCTCGCTGAGCAAACAATCCGGCGCGACCCAGGCGATTCCGGTCTTCATCAAGACGATCAAGGCGGCAGTGAAGACGCTCGACGCCATCTATCACAATGTCTTCGACGGCGGCGCGGAAACTCTGGGCGCGTTGAAGTCGGCCAGCCACGTGGAGAAAGTGTCGGTGCGGAATCCGCGTAAGTCCAAAGAAGCGGAAACGCAGGCGAAGTAGTGTGGCGGTTGTGGGCGTCGAAGAGAACCAGCGCTATGAGCGGCGAAGATTGTAGGGCGGACGCTTCGGTTGCCCATTTTGCCGGCGTTCTTCCCAAGCTCAGGCGGAGCGCCCGCCCTACACTTGTGGGCACAGCTTGGCATCTCGCTTTTCGAGGCTCGCGATCTGCGGGTAGGGTCTTTACCGTAGCGGGGTGACGGCGAAGCAATTCTTTGATTGGCAGACGGTCGGCGGGACGGATGACGTCATGCGGCTAGTCGATGCTCTTGAGCGCGCAGATATCCGTTGGTGCACCGTCGACGGCGTGGCGGTCAATCACTGGGCGGCGGAACCGATGGTGACGCAGGATGTCGATTTCGTGGTCGCGACGCAGTCGCTCGAAAACGCGGTGACTGCTTTGACCGACGCGGGGTTTCGCTCCGAGCGGTTTGACTGTTCGATTAACTTTAGAGGTCGTTCCAAGGTCAGCCTCCAGCTCAGCACGGAGGATTTTTATCGGGAGTTCCCGCAGCGCGCCGAGCCGGCCGATGTCCACGGCATTCTTCTCCGAGTCGCCTCGCTCACGGATACGCTCAAGGGAAAGGTGAAGGCGTGGAGCGAGGCCGAGCGGAGACAAAGCAAGAGGCTGAAGGATCTCGGCGATATCGCGCGACTGGTCGAGGCGCATCCGGAATTATGGGAATCGCTCCCGGAGGAACTGAAGGCGCAGGTCGAACAGCCGCGGAAAGGCTCGTAACAGGGGATGCTCACTGGGAGGAAAAGGGAAGCAAGACGAAGCTCGGCGGCCAGAACTGGTGGCGCGCGCGGAAAATCTGATTCGCCATGACCGCGAGATTTGGTAGCCTGCGCACATGAGCGTGGAGCAAATTCTCGAAGAAATTCGTGCGCTTCCTGCACATGAACGGAAGCGTCTGGCCCATGGGTTGCGCCGACTCGACGACGTCGAGATGCCGCAGGATTTTCTGGACGCTTTGGACGACTTCGAGAATGCCCGCTTCGTGTCGATGGAGACGGTGCTGAACCGTTCCTAAAGCGTCGCAGATTCCTCCGGCGCTTCTTCCTCGGCGACGAGGCGGAGGTAGTCCCGGTATTCGCCTTTTGGGAGGCGGTCGATCAGTTTTTCCATCTGCCGGTGGTCGATGAAGCGGGCGCGCAGCGCCACTTCCTCGAGGCACGCTACCTTCAGGCCCTGGCGATGTTCGATCGTCGCGATGTAGTTGGCGGCTTCGAGCAGGCTGGTCTGCGTTCCGGTGTCGAGCCAGGCCATACCGCGACCGAGCAGGCGGACGTGGAGGGATTGCTGCTCCAGATAGCGCCGGTTGAGATCGGTAATTTCCAGCTCGCCCCGCCCGGAGGGCCGCAGGGCGCGGCAATATTCCACGACGTGCTCGTCGTAAACGTAGAGTCCCGGGACGGCGTAATGGCTCTTCGGGTGCGGCGGTTTTTCCTCGAGGCTGATCACCCTGCCGTCGGGGCCAAATTCCACCACGCCGTAGCGCTCCGGATCGCGCACCTGATAGCCGAAAATGCAGGCGCCGGTCTGGAGCGCGAGCGCTTCGCGAAAGAAGTCGAGTTTGCCGTAGAAAATGTTGTCGCCCAAGATCAGCGTCGCGCCATCGTCGCCGACAAAATCCGCACCGATTAGGAAGGCCTGCGCGATGCCTTTCGGCTCCGCCTGTTCCGCATACTCGAGGCGGATGCCGAGATGAGAGCCGTCGCCAAGGAAATCGCGGATCATCGGCAAATCCTTCGGTGTCGAGATGACGAGAATCTCCCGCAAGCCGCCGAGCATGAGCGTGGCGAGCGGATAGCAAATCATCGGCTTGTCGTAAACGGGGAGGAGCTGTTTGCAGACGATCTTGGTCAGCGGATAGAGCCGCGTGCCGGCGCCGCCGGCGAGAAGGATGGCTTTTTTCTTCATGGGATTTGCGACCGGCTCCAGCAGAGGAGGCGCTCGGACCAATCCTGCCAGAATTTTTCCCGGCGATCCAACTTCACCCGCGACCAGAGGCCCGGTGGCGTCTCCGTGAGGAAGGAAGCGGGCGCTTGCCTAACGAGTCGGGGATCGAAAACGCGGCCGCCCTCCGCCGGCTGCAGAGCGTCCTTTAAAGCGTTGCGCGAAAGCGTCGGCTCGGCTTCGATCGCGGCGCTCACCGTGATCGGGAGCAGCCGTTTCACCAGTAACGCGCCGACGAGAGCGCGCGAACTGGTCGCGTGCAGATGAGAAATGTTTTCCGGCGCGAGCACCTTGCGCAGCATGAGCGCGAAGCGCGCCTGCTCGAGAAAAAGCGCGCCCGGGACGCGCTGGAGCGCGGCGGCGTGCTCGGCTTCCAGGGTGCGGGCAAGGGCACGTTCCTGTTGCCATTCGGCCTCGAGCACGAGGGCGTCGGGGAGGAAACGCAGTTGCCGAGCAAAGTCTCCAGCCGGCAACCGCTGATCCGAGAGCCGGCAAACGACTGGAATAATTTCGAGCCCTCGACGCTGCATCTCGGCGATCTCGGTTTCCAGATTCGCTAGCGCCGGCTCCGGCCAGGAGTCGACAAGGTAGGCGACTCTCGGATGCTTGCTGAAGGAGGGGGCGGGCTTGGATTCGCCCGGCGACGACTGCCGAAGGAGCGCTTCCAGCGGCTGCACCGTGCTGTCCACCTGGAAATTCTGCTCCACCCGCTCGCGTCCAGTGGCGCCGAAACTCGCGCGCAGATCCGCGTCGCGCACGAGCTTTTCGAGCGCGCCCGCGAAGGCTCTGGAATCGTTAGGCGGAACCAGCAAGCCGGTCGCGCCATCGACCACCGACTCGGGGATTCCCGCCACCATCGTGGAGACCACCGGCCGGCCCGAGGCCATCGCCTCCAGAATCACAGTGGGGAAAACGTCACTGGCGCCGGCGGCATCGATTACCGAGGGCAGCGCGAAAATATCTGCCTCGCGCAGTCGTTGGAAAATCTCCTCCTGCGAGCGCGCGCCCGAGAGGACCACGCGATCCTGCAACTTTGCCGCCACGATTTGCGCGCCCAGCGTTTCGCGCAAGGGACCATCGCCCACGATCTCGCAACGGAAGTTGGCCCCACGTCGCGCCAGTTCCGCGCAGGCCTCGAGCAAATAGCGAAACCCCTTAAATTCCACCAGCCGGCCGACGCTGAGAATTTTTACCGGTTCGTTAGGCAACGCCGCCGGGGCGGAAGGTGCGGGGAAATTCGTGAGATCCATCCCGTTGTAAACGCGATGAATTTTCCCGGCCGCATCCGGGCAACGCGCCCGCAGCATCCCGACGCTGTAGTCCGTTTCCGCCGCGACGAATTCCGCTCCCGCGCAAATCTCCCGGAGCAGTTCCACGCTCCCGAGATCGACCATGAAATCCTGCCCATGCGCCGTGACGCTGAAGGGAATCCCTGAGATCGCCTTCACAAACAACGCGGTCTGCGCGGCGCGATTCGCGAAGTGGACGTGGAAATGTTCGATCCCGTGGCGCTCGAAAAGCTCCGCGAAATAAAGCGCGTTCCGCGCGCGCAAACCGGCTTTGCCCGCGGCTCCGTAGCGTTGTTCGTGGCGCGCGACGAGCGCGACCGGCCAGCGGTCGTCTTCTTTCGCCCGGCGCTCATGGATCTTCAGGATCTCCGGCGGCGGCGCGTAGTGGATCGGCGCCTGCAGACGCGCCGCGTGCTCGTGGCGGAGGCTGGTGTGCGGCGGATGGATCGAGCCGATCTCAAACGACCAGCCGCGCCGTTCCAGCGCCAGCATTTCGGTGTCGCAAAAAGTTTGAGAGATGACCGGATACCGCGAGTAGAGATAGGCCAGGCGCACGGGGAATCAGAGATTCACCGGACCCGGCTTCACGCGAGGTCGACGTTTTTGCCCGGATCCATCTCGTAATCGAGCGCGAGATATTCCGAAGTGTGCGGCTTGATGATTTCCTCGACGAACTTGATGTAGATCGGGTCCTCGCGAAAAATCGCCTGCTTATCGAGGGACTCGAAATCGAGCGCGATGAAAAAAGGCCACGGGCCCTTGGAATCGACGCGCTTGCCGCACTTGATGCTGAGCACTTCATCGATCTTCAGCAGCTGCATCCGCGCATGCATCATCATGTCTTCGGTGTCCTCGGGCGTGACGTGCGGCTGCAGCTTGTAGAGACCGATGTGGTGGAGCATGGGTGGCTAGCTAATTAGGCGGGAGGGGACACCCACGCAAGCACGAAACCGCGGCCCGCGAGCCCGCTAGTTTTTCCAGTCGAGCGCGCCTTTTTTCAGCGCGTAAACGTAGCCCACCATGAGGATGGAAACGAAGCCGAGCATACTCCAGAGGATGACGTGGCTGTGCACGATCGCTTCGCGATAAACCACCGCCCACGGATACATGAAGACGATCTCGAGATCGAAGAGGATGAAAAGCATCGCGACGAGATAAAACTTCACGCTGAACCGCGGCTGCGCTGCTCCCTGCGCCACCATCCCGCACTCGTAGGCGGTGTCTTTCGTACGGGTGCGCAGGCCGCTTTTGCCCAGGAGCACGCTGGCGATCAGGGCCCCGGCAGCGAAGCCTACCGCGACCAGAGCCTGGAGGAGGATGGGAATGTATTCGCGAATCATTTTGAAAACCGACCGCTCGCGCGGTCCCGGAGATTATTCGGCGGCAGTGGCTTTCGCGATAGCGGACGAAGGAGGATGGGGAGGGGGCGGGATCAGCGCCTTGGCCAAGGCCGAGGGGAGGCCCTTGTATTTCTTGCCGGTCTTTTTCACCATCCCGCGCCCGACCAGGTTCTGGAGTTTCTCGTAGGCGCGCAGCCGGAGCATTTCCTCGCCCCCGCTGGCCGCATTTCGGGCCCGCAGATTCTCGTGCAGGATCTCAAAAAGCTGTTTGAACTCGAAGGTGGCGCGTCGCGAAAGGACCGCCACTAATTCCTCCGTCACCAAATCCGGGACACGACGTGAAAATGCATTCTTTTTAAGCATGGCCATAGGGCGCAGAGAATAACATATTCGTCAAACCGCGCAGCAGTTTTCGCCCTTGACGGAGCGAAAAATCGCGGCGGGGGACCGGACCGCGTGCAGGTCTCGAAAAGTCGGAAATTTAAAGCCACTTACGGCGGAGTCGGGCTCGGGACCGGGCTGGCGCTCGGGGCCGGAATCTGCGCCGGTGCGGGGGTCGGCGAAACTTGGTAGAGATCGGCAAACCCGCGGACGAAATACAAATAACCGCCCGCCATCGCGCCGCCCAAGCCGAGCGTGGCTTCGTTAAAGCTCACGGGTCCGATCGACTCGCTCAAATAGCCGTCGCCTGAGTAGCGCTGCGACATCACGATCGGCGAGAGATGTTTCGTGATCGCGTCCGCCGGCGGCAGCTTGGCGACGTCGACCTTCTGGCCGAGCGCCGGGTAGATCGTCGCGCTCATCAGGAGGAGCGGCCGGAGTGCGGCATCGGCGCGACTGAAGAGCAGGCCCAGGTCGAGATAGTTAAAACCGGTATCTCCGGCCGGAACCCGGGTCACGGCCTCGCGAAACGCTGCGCTCTTTTCCAGCTCACCCGCGCCCGCAGCTTTCTGCGTGATCGCGCTCTCGACCGCCGCCGCGTCGGTGCCGGCGATCAGTTGCCGATCGGAGAGCGCAAAAGCCGGACGAATCGGTACGAAGCCGCCGAAACCTTCGGTCACGTAAGAGGAGACGCCCCCTTTTTCCGTTCGCGTCCAGGCGGAGCCGGCGAGCGGTACTGTCGCGATCGCGTCGGCAATTTTCCGGCCCCGAACCGAGTCGCGGACCGGCAAGGTCATGGAGACAACCGGCCAGTGCGAGTCTGCCGGCCACGAGCCGATGATTTCCATTTCGCTCCCGAAGGCCGCGCTCAAGTCGCCCTGCGTGAGACCCGCCTGGCGGAGCGCCCCGGAGATCGGCTGGAGGAAAGCCGGCAGCGCCGGAGCCGGCGAAGCGCTGGCCATCTGCCATTGCTCGGGCCAGCGGGAGAGCGCGTCGGAATAGAAAAACGTCTCCTTTCCCGCGCGCGAGAACGACGGACGGGAAATTTTCCCGGCAGTGTCGCCTCGCGGCATCCCTACGAAAAGGACCTCATGCATTTTGCCGCCGGTGAAGCCCAGACTGCCCGCGACGCTGCGTACCTGCTTCAGCCGCTGCCACTGCTCCGCGACCGGCGACTGCCCGGCCATCGCGAGCACTGGCAGGAGCTTTTCCAGGAACGGTTTCGGATCGAGGAAAAACATCCCATCGTAATCCGCTGGAAGATTTTTCGTGGCCGTGGTGAACGCTTCGTTCTCGCGCAACGAACCGCGGGTGGCGCCGGCCGTCCGGCGATCGAGCCGGTCAAGGAGCGCCTGAAGCGATTTCAGATCGTTCGAAGCGAAGAACCAGCTCCGATCATAAACCGTGGCGAGCGCAAAGTGGCCAGCGTTCACCGTCTCGATTTGGTGTTGCTGGTATTCGATCGTCTCCCGTTTGGCGGAGCCGGCCTTGGCAAGCAGCGGCGCCTCCCGCGCCTCGATGAAACGCCGTGCATCCGCATCCGACCGGTCGTAATGAAAACCGCCAATGAACTTCGGCTGGTTGTTCTCGAGCGAGACGAGCGCGGCGAAAGCTTCGGTCGGCCCGAGTTTGAGGAACTCAGGGAGCGTCTGATCACCGGCTCGCTTTTGCTCCAGTCGCGCGAGCGGTTCCCGCAGCCATTCCTGCACCGCCGGCTCGCGCCAGAGCGCGTAGAGATCGCTCGCGTGCCAATGCTCGCGAGTGCTTCGGAAATCCGGAATCTCCGCGAGCAGGAGCGTGGTCTGGGGTAGCAGCTCCGTCGCTTTCATCGCCCGATTCGCCTGCTGCACGCGCAAGGCGACCCAGAGCGCGAGCGCGATCACGAGCGCCGCCGCGACCACGCCGAGAAACTTTTTCATGGCCGCAACCTTGCACCATTTTCCCGCGCCGCGCAGCGCTCAGCGCTCGACATTCCCGCGCGCATCGGCGATCTCACTCTATGAAAGCATGCGCCGGCTCCCGCCTTCTGCTCGGCGCTTTCGACGAAAAAACGGTCGCGGCTGCGGCGGAGCGGGCACTAGCCGATTGCGGCGGGCAACCGACCTGCGGTTTCCTTTTTGTCTCGGCCGACTGGCTGCCGCAGATCGAGGAAGTGCTCGACCTGATCCGGCTCAATGGCCGCATCCCGTTGCTCGTCGGCACGGTCGGCTCAGGCCTGATCGGTACCAGCCGGGAAGTGGAAGGCGCTTCCGGGATGGCTTTGCTTCTCGTTAGGCTGCCCGAGACCACGCTGACCCCGGTGCTGATCTCGAGCGAGCAGATCGAGCAATCAACCGGCCCCGCGACCTGGCACGCCGCCACCGGCCTGGGCCCCGACGAAGTGGACGCCTGGATCATTCTCGCTAACCCGACCGTCCCCGGCCTCGAGCCTTGGCTGGCGGAGTGGAACCTCGCGTATCCGCATTCCCCCTGCATCGGCGGCCTGGCCAGCGGGGCCCGCGACAACGGGGAACATGTCCTGATTCTCGACGGCGCAGTAACCAGCAGCGCAGTCCTCGCGCTCGCGGTGAAGGGGATAAAAATCCGCACGATCGTGAGCCAGGGGTGCAAACCGGTGGGTGAGCCGTTCACGATCACCCGGGCGGAAGAGAATCTGGTCTACGCCATGGGCTCGCGCCCGGCCTACCAGGTTTTGAGCGAAACTTTTAACGGGCTCTCCGACGACGAAAAAGAGCGGGCGCGCGGCAACCTCTTCGCGGGCCTGGCCGCTTCGGAATACGTCGCCGACCTGAAGCGCGGCGACTTTCTGGTCCGCAACCTGTTAGGCGCCGATCCACAGACCGGCGCCGTCGCCATCGGCGCCCACGCCCGCACCGGGCAGACTTTGCAATACCAGCTCCGCGACCGGATCACCGCGCACGCCGACCTCGTCGATCTGGCGGAGAATCAGACCGAAGGAGAAGGGAAGCCCTTTGCCGCCCTCGTTTTCTCCTGCAACGGGCGCGGCCAGAATTTCTTCGGGGTGCCGAACCACGATGCCCTGACCCTGACGGAAATTCTCGGGCCGCTCGCGACCGCAGGATTTTTTTGCCAGGGCGAGATCGGGCCGATCGGGCAGGCTAGCTACCTGCACGGCTATACCGCCTCGGTCGCGCTCTTCTGCGAGTAGATAGGTCCTATAGGACCCATAGGACCTATTCGTTAAGCGCGAGGGTGGAACTTGTGATGCACCGCCTTCAACCGCTGCTGATCGACATGAGTGTAAACCTGCGTAGTCGAGATATCGGCATGCCCGAGCATTTCCTGGATGATCCGCAGATCGGCGCCGTTGCTGAGCAAATGGGTCGCGAAGCTATGCCTGAGCAAGTGCGGGTAAACGTTCGTCTCCAGCCCGGAACGTCGCGCACACGCTTTCACGATCTGCCAGATGCGCACCGTGGTGAGCCGGCTGCCCCGGATCGAGAGGAAAACTTCGCTCCCGCTCTTCGGCCGCACGAGATCGGGCCGCTCCTGCCTGATGTAGCGCTCGAGCGCGCGACACGCTTTGCGCCCGACCGGCACGAGGCGGGTCTTGTTCCCCTTGCCGGTCACGCGGATGACGCCGTTCTCGAGGTCGAGATTTTCCAATTTCGCGCCCGCCAGCTCCGAGATGCGCAGCCCGCTCGCGTAGAGCAGTTCGAGCATCGCGCGATCGCGCAGCCCGAGCGGCGCGGTCTCATCCACGCTCTCGAGAAGCTGCTCGACCTGGATTTCGTTCAATGTCTCCGGCAACGAGCGCTCGATCCGCGGCAGGCTCAGGGCCTCGGCGGGGTCGCGCGTCACCCAGACGCGCGTGGTCGCGAAGCGAAAGAAGATTTTCAACGCGACAACGATCAGCTTGATCGAGGACGCGGAGAGCCCGCTGCGTTTTCGCTCCGCCAAATATTCGCTGATGAGCGGGAGCCCGACCTGGCGCGGCTGCACGATCTGTTTCCGGGCGGCGCACCAGGCGGCAAATTCGCCCAGCGAACGCTGGGTGGAGAGCTGGTAATTTTCCGAAAGACCCCGCTCCACCGCAAGGTAACGGATGAAGGTTTCGATCTCCTGCTCCACGGCTTGACCATGGGCAGAGCTCGCGGCCAATGCAATCCGCCTCGCGTTGACAAAGCGGGGGTGGACTCGATTGTTTCCGCAGCATGAGCCTCGATTTAAACTCGCTCCTCACCGATTGGCCGCACGAAAACGGCACGATCAAAGTGCGCAAGGTTCCCGGCCTCGACGGCCGCGACAAATTGCAGCTCCGGATCGATCTCGGCCTGCTCCAGATGGAGCTGGACGGCCGGCCCGACGGGCAGCGTCCGCACAACTGCGACTCGCTCCTGGTTTACCACCAGCGCCGCGCGGCCCGCGCCGAAGAGCGGGGCGAGGATTACGATCTCACGCCCGAGCAATGCGCCGAATTGCAGCAGGAAGGGGTGCAGTACTACCACCGTTATCTGAGCCTGTTTCAGATCGACGATTTCGAGGGAGTGATCCGCGATACGCAGAGGAATCTCGACCTTTTTTCCTTTGTCGATGACCACACGGAGCGCGACGACCTGGTCTGGAGTTTCCAGCAGTTTCGGCCCTACGTTTTGATGATGCACACCCGCGCCACCGTCTCGATTCTGCTCTCCGACGGGCAGTTCGCGGACGCGATCCGCGGGATCGAAGCGGGCCGGGAGCGGATCAGCGAATTTTTCCAGCAATCCACCTTCCCCGAGATGGAAGCGAAGAGCTCCGAGATCGCGTTCCTCGACGAATGGCTCGAGGAAGTGCGCGCGAAACGGCCGCTCTCGAAACTGGAATTGATGGAGCGGGAAATGGAACGCGCGATTGCGGGCGAGCTTTACGAACGCGCTGCGGAATTGCGCGACGCCATCCGCAACATCAAGACCCGTCCCGAGGTCGGCAGCTAACCGGCTGTGGCCGCGGGTGACTCCAGCCTGACCGAGCGGAAGGAACGCTGGGCGCGCAAGATGAGCGGGCGCGCGAAGCCTGCGGTCCGCTCGGAAAACCGGCTGCCTCCCGGGCAGCATCTGACCCAGGGATTTCCCGTGCTCGATCTCGGGCTTCGGCCGGAGATCTCGTTAGGCGAATGGCGGCTCGAGGTCGGCGGCGAAGTCGCCGCGCCGCGCACTTTTACCTGGGAAGAATTTAGCGGGCTCGAGCAATTCGAGGACGTGAGCGATTTCCACTGCGTCACGACCTGGAGCAAGTTCGATTGCCGCTGGCGTGGGGTTGCCTTCTTCACTTTGGTCGAACTCGTTAGGCCAAATCCGGGAGTAGAGCACGTCATTTTCACCAGCTACGACGGTTACACCACGAATGTTCGGCTCGCCGATTGCCTCGACGACGACGTCCTCATCGCGACGCAGTTCGATGGCAAACCGGTGACCCGCGAACATGGCGGCCCAGCCCGCGTCATCATCCCGAAGCTTTACGCCTGGAAAGGTGCGAAGTTCGTTAGGCAAATCGAGTTCGCGGCCGAGGATAAGCTCGGCTTCTGGGAAGTGCGCGGCTACAGCAATACCGCCGATCCCTGGACGGAAGATCGTTTCTCGTGACCGGGCCGCCCCCGGCGCCGGGCCGGCTCGCGCTCATCACGGCCTTCGCCGCGCTCTACCTTATCTGGGGTTCCACTTATCTCGGAATCCGCTTCGCGATCGAGACGATGCCGCCGCTGCTCATGGCCGGCGCGCGATTTTTCGCCGCGGGCGTGATCATGTATGCGATCGCGCGCTTCCAGGGCGCGGGGAAATCGACCTTCCGTGAATGGCGGACCGCGTTCGTCATCGGCGCCTGCCTGCTCCTCGGCGGGAACGGCGGCGTGACCATCGCCGAACAATGGGTCCCGAGCGGTCTCGCCTCCCTCCTCGTCGCGACGGTGCCGATCTACATCGCGCTCCTCGCCTGGCTGACCGGCTCCGCCCCGCGACCGCGGCCGCTGGTTTTGCTCGGTCTCGCCGCGGGCTTTGGCGGAGTGGGTATTTTAGTCGGCCCGGCGTTGACGGCGGCACCGGTCGCAGGCGCGCGCCATCAGGCGCTCGGCATGCTCGTGCTGCTTTTCGGCTCGTTCATCTGGTCGGTCGGATCCCTCTACTCGCGGCGCGCGGGCAATTCCGCCTCGCCCTTTCTCTCCTCCGCGCAGACCATGCTCTGCGGCGGCGCACTCATGTTCGTAGTCGGCCTCGCGGCGGGCGAAGGGCGCGACTTCCACCCGGAAAAGATCACCCTGCTCTCGGCCGGCGCTTTTATTTACCTCGTGCTCATCGGCGCGATCGTCGGCTACACGGCCTACATCTGGCTGCTCCGCCACTGCGACCCGGCGAAGGTCGCGACCTACGCCTACGTCAACCCGGTCGTCGCCGTCCTCCTCGGCGCGCTCTTCGCCGGTGAGACGGTGAGCGGACGGACGGCGCTGGCCGCGGCGATCATCATCGGCGCGGTCGCGCTCGTGATCACCGCGCAGCAGGCGAAGGAAAAAACGCGGCCAGTTCCCTCCCCGTAGTTGCGCCGGGCGAGCAATCGCGAATAGAAGTCTTGGCGCATGGCGGAAAAAAAGAGCAACACCATCCAGACTCTGCAGGCCAACTGGCGGGCGGAACGCGAGACCGCGCTGGTCTATCGCGACCTCGCGGCGCGGGAGCCGGACGAAAAACGCCGCGGCATTCTCCTGCGGATGGCGGAAGCGGAAGAGCGCCACGCGGTGCGCTGGGAGGCGAAATTGGCCGAGCTCGGCGCGCCCCCGCCGGAGTTGCCTAACGACTGGGGGCGCCGGTTGAATCGCTGGTGGAACCGGAACGCCGGAGCCGACGTGGCCATTCGCCGGATGGAAGCCGCAGAAGATCGCGACAAGGAACGCTACCTGGAGCAGCGCGCAGCGGAGACCGCGCCGAACGAGGAAGACCGCGAATTTCTCCGCCAGACCGCGCTCGAGGAGAAAGCGCACTCGCGCATTCTCAACAGCATGAACGGCGGCGGCGCGGGCGGGCCGGTGTCGTTAGGCCCGCGCGGGCTGCTCGACACGATCTTGAAACGGGAACGCTGGCACGGGCGCGGCGGCGGCTGGGTGGCGGACGCGATCTACGGGGTGAATGACGGACTGGGCGCGGTCTTCGGCATCGTCTCCGGCGTCGCGGGTGCGACCGATAATTCGCAGCACGTTATCCTCATCGCGGGTCTCGCCGGGATGATGGCCTCCTCCCTTTCCATGGGCGCTGGCTCCTATCTCGCGAACAAGAGCGAACGGGAAATCTACGAAGCCGAGATCGCGCGCGAGAAAGCGGAGGTCGAGGAAAACCCCGAGGAAGAGATCGAGGAGATGGCGCTTTTTTACCAGCTCCAGGGTTTCGCCCCGGAAGAATCGCAGCGCATGGCGGAGCGGTTGGCGGAACAACCGGAGCAGATGGTGCAGGCGATGGCGCAGAGCGAGCTCGGCCTCTCGCAACATCATTTCCCGAATCAATGGACCTCGGCGTTTTCCGCCGCGCTCTCGACCGCGATCGGCGCGTTCATCCCGATCATTCCGTTTTTTTTCATGACCGGCTTCCCGGCGGTGATCGCGGCCTTCGTGGTCAGCATCCTGGCCCACTTCGCGGTCGGCGCGGTGAAGTCGCTCATCACCATCCGCTCCTGGTGGGCTTCGGGTTTTGAAATGACGATGGTGGGCGTGCTCGAGGCGGTGGTGACCTATGGGTTGGGGCTGGCGTTCGGGTCGATTCGTTAGGCACTCGTTAGGCATGGAAACGCCGTCGCTTGCTCTGGTCGTGCCCGCTTTCAACGAGGCGCGCCGGCTCGACCAAACCCTGCCGAAGATGCTCGACTACCTGCGCCGGCATCGCCCGGGAAGCGAACTGCTGGTGATTGATGACGGCTCGACCGACGAGACCGCGCAACTCACGGAAACGATCATCGCGCAACATCCCGAGGTGACCGCGCGCCTCGTGCGTTCGCCGCGCAATCGCGGGAAAGGCCACGCGGTCCGCCAGGGATTGCTCGCGACGGACGCGCCGATTGCCCTCTTCAGCGACGCCGACCTTTCCACCCCGCTCGCGGAAATGCCCCGCGTCCTCGGGCCGATCGAGACGGGAGAATACGACGTGGTCTTCGGCTCGCGCGCGCTGAACCGGAAGTTGATCGGCCAACGGCAATCATGGCAGCGCGAACAGGGCGGCCGAGTTTTTAACGGGCTCGTTCGGCTGGCGACCGGGCTGCCGTTCTCCGATACACAATGCGGGTTCAAGGCTTTCCGGATGGAAGCGGCGCGGCCGATCATCGAGCGGGCGGAGATCGATGGTTTCGGTTTCGATGTCGAGTTGCTCTTCCTCGCACAGAAGGCCGGCCTGCGGCTGCTCGAGGTGCCGGTGCGCTGGGATCACAACGAAGGCAGCAAAGTGCATCTGGTGCACGACAGCCTGCGGATGTTGCGCGAGATCATGGGATTGCGCGCGCGTTCCACGAGCGAGCCTGCCTAACGAACTCGTGACACGCAAACTTCTTCTGCTGGCCGGCGCGCTCGCGGGCCTAACGACGGCCGCGGCCCAAGAGATTCGCCGGGCGCTGCCGGTGGAGCCTCTGCAGCCGGTGGAGATTCGACGCGCGCTCCCCGTCAACCAGACGCCGCTGGCGCCCCCACCGGCGCAGGCGCAACCGCCACCGCCGCAGCCGACCGCGGCTCCGATGCCCGTGCGACCCTCGGTGGGCGCCGGCTCGGTGAACGACACCGCGCGTTTCCTTGCCGGTCTCCCTGTTTCGCCGAACTCGTCGTTAGGGCCGCTCACCCGCGAAGCTTCCTGGCAGCATCACGCGACGATTTTCAACCAAGCCTGGGCGCGGCTCGCGCAGCGCCAGTTCGCAGGGATTCAACACTGGGAAGCCAGTTATTTCCCGGAAGCGAGCGGACCGGTCCCGGTTGCCTACTACCTGTTTAGCGGGCCGGACTATCTCTACGCCGATCAATTTTTCCCCAACGCCAGCACCTACATCCTCGCCGGGACGGAACCGATCGGACCGTTGCCGGACGTGACCCGTTTCGCCGGTCCGTCGCTCGAGGCTGCGCTCGGAAATCTCCAGACCGCGCTGAACTCCGTGCTCAGTTTCAGCTTCTTCATCACCAAGGACATGAAGAACGATCTGCAACGTGAGGAGTTGAAAGGCACGCTCCCGATCTTCTACGTCTTCCTCGCCCGCGCGGGGAAAAGCATCACCGACATCAGCTACCTGATGCTCGATAAAAACGGTGACCCGCACCTGGCGAGCGTGCCGACCCCGCGGGGCTACGCGCCGGGCGTGCGGATTACTTTTGTCGGCGGACCCGGAAGCGCGCCGCAGACGCTCTACTATTTCACCACTGATCTCTCGAACGAAGGGATCCGCGCGCAGCCGGGCTTCCTGAAATTCTGCGCCTCGCAAAACGTCGGGCTGAGTCTGTTGAAATCGGCGTCGTATCTCATGTTCCAGCCGGGTTTCGAAAACGTGCGCGACTTTCTCCTCACTCACAGCCGCGCGCTGATCGAGGATGACTCGGGCATTCCGTTGCACGCCTTCGATGCTTCAAAATGGGATCTGCAGCTATTCGGTACCTACAGCACGCCAATCGATCTCTTTCAGGAACACTTCCAGCCGGACCTGCAGGCGCTCTACGCGCAGAACCAGGCGCCGCCGCTGGAATTCGGCATCGGCTATCGCTGGAGCCGGACCCGCTCCACCCTCATTCTCGCGCGCCACAAGTGAAGACGCTTGCAGTTTGGGCGCGACTATTTCACGCTCCAAAGCGGATGGAATTGCATGATTGATTGGTGGTCCTCCCTGCTCCTCGAACGGCAGATTTTCTATGCCATCGGGATCGTCGCACTCGCCGTACTGCTCCTCCAACTCGTGCTCACGCTCGTCGGCGTGGATGCGCATCACGACGCGGACCTGAGCGGGCACGGCGATCATCCTTCCGGGCTCGGCTTGCTCAGCATCCGCACGGTCACCGCGTTTTTTGTCGGGTTCGGTTGGGGCGGCGCGACGCTCTTGAATCACGGCTATTCCGTTCCCGTGGCGATCGCGGGCGGGAGCGGGCTGGGCCTGCTTTTCCTTTTGGGGACCGCGTTTCTCATTCGCAACCTCCTGCGCCTCCAGAGCAGCGGAAATCTCGACTACCGCAACGCCCTCGGAGTGGTCGGGACAATTTATTCCACCGTGCCTGCAGCCGAGAAGGGCGGTGGCCAGCTCGAGCTTGTCCTCCAGGGCCGCCTCATGATGGCGGAGGCCTACACCAAAGCCGCGCACGATCTCAAGCCCGGGAGCAAAGCTCGCGTCATCGAGCTGATCGGCCTGAGCACTCTTCTCGTCGAACCCCTGACCAACTTGCCTAACGCCTAACGAACATGAACCTCCACTCCTCCAACTTCGATGTCCTCGTCCTCGCCGGCGCGGCCTTTATCATCATCTTCGGCACCCTCATCGCCTTCGCTTCGCGCTATAAGAAATGCCCATCGGATCGCATCCTCGTGGTTTACGGCAAGGTCAGCAGCGGCAAGAGCGCGCACTGTCTGCACGGCGGCGCGGCCTTCATCTGGCCGATCATCCAGGATTACCAATTCCTCGATCTCACGCCGATGCCGATCGAGATCAATCTCCAGGGCGCGCTTTCCAAGCAAAACATCCGCGTCAACACGCCTTCCACTTTCACCGTCGGCATCGCCACCGAGCCGGGCGTGATGGAGAACGCGGCCGAGCGTCTGCTCGGGTTGCAGATGACCGAAATCAAGGAACTCGCGAAGGACATTATCTTCGGCCAGATGCGCGTAGTCATCGCGACCATGAACATTGAGGAGATCAACTCCGATCGCGACAAACTCATCGCCAACATCGCCAACGGCGTCGAGGTCGAGCTGAAAAAAGTCGGCCTGCGTTTGATCAACGTAAACATCCAGGACGTCACCGACGTCTCCGGCTACATCGACGCGCTTGGTCAGGAAGCCGCTTCGAAAGCGATCAACGAAGCGCGGATCAAAGTCGCGCAAGCCGATCGCGATGGACAAATCGGTGCCTCCGAAGCCCAGCGCGATCAGCGCATTCAAGTGGCGAACGCCAACGCCACGGCGACCAAGGGTGAAAACGTCGCGGCGGTGGAGATCGCCAACTCCAGCGCCGATCGCCGGAGCAAGGAGGCCGAAGCCGAGCGCATCGCCTCCGCCGCCGAGAAAGTAGCGACCGCGCGCGCACTCGAAGAAGCTTATTCCTCGGAGAAAAAAGCTGAAGCGCAGCGGGCCGAGCGCGACAAGGCCACCCAATACGCCAACATCGTCGTCCCCGCGGAAATCTCGCGCGACCGTCTGCTCGTTGAAGCCGAAGCCCAGGCCGAACAAACGCGCCGAATGCAAAACGGCGCCGCCGACGGCCAACGCGCCCTCAAGCAGGCCGAGGCGGACGGTCTTTTGTTCGTTAGGCGAGCGGAAGCGGAAGGTCTGAAGGCAAAGCTCCTCGCCGAAGCCGATGGCACCGAAGCCATCCTGACCAAGAAAGCCGCCGGGTTCCGCGACCTGATCGAGACTTGCGGCGGACCCGCCGGCGCGCAGAACATGCTCATCACCGAGCAACTTCCTAATCTCGTGCACGAACAGGTAAACGCCGTTTCCAACTTGAAAATCGACAAGGTCACCGTCTGGGACAGCGGCCGGAACGCGGAGGGCAAAACCGGCACGGCCGATTTCATTTCCGGAATGATCAGCGCGCTCCCGCCCCTGCACGAACTGGCGCGCAACGCCGGTCTCGATCTCCCGACCTATCTCGGCGAGCTCCAACGCCAGGGAGAGAAGCAACCAAAGAATCCGTCCCAGCCTTCCGCGGAGCCACCTGAAAGCGAGTCGCCGGCAGCCACGCGCTAACCATGCTGAAACGTCGCAAGATTGTCACCCCCGGCGAAGCGCCCGGCCTGCTCAAGCTCGATAAGGATGCGCCGAACGAACCGCCGGTCATCACCCTGATCGAGTACGGACCGGATTGTCTCGAGGAACGAAAGGACGCCAGTTGCGAAGAACTCCTGCCGCACCTGAATAACGAGCTCGTCACCTGGATCAATATCGATGGGCTCGGCGACTTATCGGTCCTGCGCACGTTAGGCGAGCGCTTTAACCTGCATCCCCTCGCCCTGGAAGACGTCCTCGACACGGCTCAGCGTCCAAAGGTCGAACAGTACGACGACTATCTCTTTATCGTCGCGCATCAGCTCTATCTCGATGCCGAGGGCGAGATCGGCGCGGAGCAGGTCAGCATGTTCCTGGGTAAGTCTTTCCTGATTACTTTGCAGGAAGAGGGTGAGTTCGATGTCTTCGAACCGGTGCGGTTGCGAATCCGCAGCGGCAAGGGACGAATCCGTCACGCCGGAAGCGATTACCTGGCTTACGCCCTGCTTGATTCGATCATCGATCACTACTATCCGGTGCTGGAATCGATCGGCGCCGAGATTGATGCGATCGAGGATGAGCTGATTGACCATCCGCTGGCCCGACCGGTCGGCAGTCTGCACGAACATAAACGCACCCTCACGCAAATCCGCCGGATGGTCTGGCCGCTCCGGGATGTGACCAACCTGCTCCTGCACGATGAGCCGGGTTTGATTCGGCCCGAGACGAAGATCTTTCTCCGGGACTGCTATGATCATAGCGTACAGCTGATGGACCTGGTGGAGAGTTACCGGGATGTGTTATCGGGACTGACCGAGGTACATATCTCCAGTATCGGCCTGCGCACCAATGAGATCATGCGCGTGCTGACAGTTATCTCGTCGATCTTCATCCCGCTCACTTTCATTGCCGGCGTTTACGGGATGAACTTCGTGCATATGCCGGAACTGGCACGGCCGTGGGGCTACGGGGTTTGTCTTCTGGTCATGCTGACGGTGGCCATCGGTCAGATCCTCTATTTCAAAAAGCGGAACTGGCTCTAGAGCGTGTTTTGGCCGAGGTGAGGCTGTAGACGTTTCGCTGTGCGAAACGTGGGCATCGACTCTCGCGGCCTTCTCGACGACCGCGTTTCGCGCAGCGAAACGTCTACAGTCTCACCTTGGCGAAGGTGCATCACACGCTCTAACCGCGTTCGCTTCGGGCGCGAGCTTGCGCTAACTTCGCCGATGTCGAAGCACCTTGTCATAAGCACAAGCGGTAACCGTGCGAGTAAGAGCCGAAAGATGGGTCGCGCGGCTTATGATTATCTGGTCAAAACCAAAGTCGATTGCGCCTGGCTCGATCTCAGCGAAATGGATCTTCCTCTCTGCGACGCGGACGCCTGCTATGCCGCGCCCGGGGCCCGTAAACTCAGGGAGGCGATCAACGCCGCCGGTGGCATCCTCGTGGCGGCGCCGGTCTATAACTATGACGTCAGTGCCGCAGCCAAGAACATGATTGAGCTCACCGGCGATGCCTGGGACGACAAGGTCGTCGGTTTCCTTTGCGCGGCGGGCGGGATGGGGAGTTATATGTCGGTGATGGCTTATGCCAACAGCTTGATGCTCGACTTTCGTTGCGTGATCATCCCGCGTTTCGTTTACGCCACCGGCGACCACTTCAGCGACGAGGGATTCAGCGACCGCAAGATTGTCACCCGGATCGAGCAGGTCGCGGCGGAACTGGTCCGTTTCACCACGGCGTTGCGCGGCGTGGCTCGCTAGCTCTCGCTACCGCGTGCGCTCGGGTTGAGCCAGACTTCGGCGCCTTCCTGCGCGGCATCCACTTCCATGGATTTGCCACTCTCGAGCACGAGCGTGCGCGCCGCTTCGACGATTTCGTCGAGCTTGGTGTCGTTGTGCTCGGGGTCGTGGTGGAAAAGGAAAAGTTTGCGCACGTCGGCATCGAGCGCGAGCGAGACCACACTGCTGAGCGAGCCGTGGCCCCAACCGATCTTGGTCGTGTATTCGTCGTCGGTGTATTGCGCGTCCATGACCAGGACGTCGACCTTGCGGAGAAACCGCACCAGTTTCGCCCGTTCCGAGATCGCGTAGGCGCGCGCTTCATCGACCGCTTCGCTGCTCCCATCGCCATGGCTGGCTTTCATGGTGTCATAAGGCTCGTTATCCGGCAGATAGGCGACCGAGCCGGAGCTGGTCTCCAGCCGGTAACCGGCGCAGATCCCGGGGTGATTCACAAAGCGCGCTTGGACCTTCACTTTGCCGATCTCGAATTCCATTTCCTTCAGCTCCTCGATCTCGATCGCGCTCGGCATATCGCGCAGGCTGACCGGAAAGAATGACGTTTCCATCTGGCTGGCGAGGATGGCGGCGAGGCCTTTGCGTGCGCCTTCGTAGCCGAGGACGCGGAGGCTGTTCTTCTCCTTGTAGGCGGGGAGGAAAAAAGGAAGGCCCTGGATGTGATCCCAATGGGTGTGGGTGATGAGCAGGGTGAGCTTGATCGGCTTCGGCCCGAACTCCTGCTCGAGAGAATTCCCGAGCAGACGCAGGCCCGAGCCGGCATCGAGAATGATAATCTCGCCTTCCGCGCGGAACTCGATGCAACTGGTGTTCCCGCCATAGCGGACGGTAGAGGAGCCCGGGACGGGGATGGAACCGCGCACCCCCCAGAAACGCAGCCGGGTGGAGGGGGGCACGAACTCCGGCACTTCCGCATCGCCGATGTGCTGATAACCATCTGCAGGCATCACCCGGTCGATGACCTCGCGGAGCCGTTCCCACTGGACCGGCTTGACCAGATACTCATCTGCTCCGGCATCGATCGCGCTGCTCCGGTCCACCCCGTAGTCGCGGCCCGAGATAATAATGATCCGGGTCCGCAGCAGTCTTTGCCGGATGCGGCGGCAGGCCTGGAAGCCGTTCGACTTCGGCATGAGCAGGTCGCAGAGGACAAGCTCGGGCTTGTGCTCAAGCGCGAGCGCTACCCCGGATTCCCCGTCGCCCGCCTCGAGCACCTCCCAGCCCTCGCGCAGAAAAAGTTCGGCCGTCGCCCGGCGACCTTCGGCATCGTCTTCAATTAAAAGGACCGTGGCCATGGAGAAGTGTGCCAGTTCTCTCAGAGCGGGCGCGGAGAGACAAGCCTTTTTCCTAACGAACCGAGCTATTTGCCCGCGGGGCCCGCTTTTATGCGGGCGGCTGATATTTCCAGCGCAGCTCGGGGAGCAGATTTACCTGCTCCGGCGGGATCTCGAAACCCACCGCCCGGAGCAAATAAGAGACCCCCTCGGGGCTCTCCATCGTTTCCTTGAGGCTACGGGCGAAGACCTCGATGTATTCCTTGTAGGACTCGAGGGCGAGCTTGCCATCGGCGAAATGCTCCGCCAGCGCTTCGTCGTGGTTATCGATGAGATCGATCAAAGCGCGGCGCAGCTGCAGCCGCATCTGCGGGTCGACCACGACCCGGAAAGGACTCGCGGCGGCGTCGGGCACGGCTGGGGTTTCTTTGCGCGCGGCCGGGACGAGTTGGAATTTGGAGGCGTTCATCGTTCCACTCTACCAGATAAAACGGTCGACGACAGCGAACCTGCTTTGTTCGTTAGGCCGGCGCCTAGAAAAAGATCGGGATGATCAGGATGGCCACGATGTTCGCCACCTTGATCATCGGATTGATCGCCGGGCCGGCGGTATCCTTGTAGGGATCGCCCACGGTGTCGCCGGTGACCGAGGCCGCATGGGCGAAGGAGCCTTTGCCGCCGAGGTTGCCTTCTTCGATGTATTTCTTTGCGTTATCCCAGGCGCCGCCGCTGGAAGTCATCGCGATCGCGACGAAGAGACCGGTCACAATCGTGCCGACGAGCATCCCGCCCAGCACCACCGGGCCGAGCTGCGGGATGACGGCGACGATGACGACAAACGCCACCGGAAGGAGCGCGGGGATAATCATCTCGCGCAGGGCCGCCTTGGTCACGATATCGACGCAGACGCCGTAGTCCGGTTTGTCCGCGCCGGTGAGGATGCCGGGTTTCGCGGTCAACTGGCGTCGCACTTCACGCACCACCGCGCCTGCCGCTTTTCCAACCGCATCCATGCTGAACGCGGTAAAGATGAACGGGAGCAGGCCGCCGATGAAAAGTCCGATGATCACCTTGGGCTCGGTAAGGGAGAACTGGAAATTAAACGGCCGGCCGGCCGTCAAGAAGTGCGCCCGAAGTTCCTCGACATACGAGCCGAAAAGCACCAGCGCCGCGAGCCCCGCGGACGCGATCGCGTAACCCTTGGTCACCGCTTTCATCGTGTTGCCGACCGCGTCGAGGTCGTCGGTTACGCCACGCACTTCCTTCGGCAGATCGCTCATCACCGCGATGCCGCCGGCGTTATCCGTGATCGGTCCGAAAGCATCGAGCGAGATGATAATACCGGCCATCGAGAGCATGCTCATGACCGCGATCGCGATACCGTAAAGCCCAGCGAAATGGAAGCTGAACAAAATCGCCAGACCGATAAAACCAACTGGCAGCGCGGTCGCGTGCTGCCCAATGGCGAGACCGGCGATGATGTTGGTCGCATGCCCGGTTTCAGACGCCTTCGCGATTTTACGGACCGGGGAAAAACTCATCGAGGTGTAGTAATTCGTGATCACAACCACGATGCCGGTCATGAGCAAACCGACGAGCGAAGCGCAGTAGAGATCGTTCGCCGTCCGGAGTGCGGTCGCGATGACCACGCCATCGGGGAAAAGCAGGTGCGTCGCCGGCCAGAAAAGGATCGCGGAGACAATTCCGCTCGCCATCACTCCGCCCATGAGGACGTTGCCCGGCTTGGCGTTGCTCACGTTCACGAAGAGGATGCCGACGATCGCGCCGAGGACCGAGATGCCACCGAGCACGAAGGGGTAAACCACCGCCGCCGGCGAGTTCGCGAGCGTGAGCGCGCCGACCAGAATGGCGCCGATCAGGCTGACCGCGTAGGTCTCGAAAACGTCAGCCGCCATGCCGGCGCAATCGCCCACGTTATCGCCGACGTTGTCGGCGATCGTTGCTGGGTTGCGGGGATCGTCTTCATCAAGGGTGTTCTCGATTTTGCCGACGAGATCCGCGCCGACATCGGCCGCCTTGGTGTAAATGCCGCCGCCGAGTCGCGCGAAGACACTGATCAGGCTCGCCCCGAGAGCCAGCCCGATGAGGCTCTTCACAGCGAGGTCGTGGCCGATCATCTTCCCGGCCACGGTGTAGAAAAGACCGACGGAAAGAAGCGCGAGACCGACCACGAGCAGGCCCGTGACCGCGCCGCCATTAAATGCTACCCGCATCGCCGCCGTGCGCGAATGGGTCGCTGCCTGGGTGGTGCGGGTGTTGGCCAGCACCGCGATCCGCATTCCGATAAAACCAGCCGCGAGCGAGCAGGCCGCGCCGATGACGAACCCGAACGAGGTGGCGTGATCCTTGAAAATGAAGAGCAGGATAAAAATGACCACCGCGATCGCGCTGATCGTGACCACCTGACGATTCAGATACGCCTTCGCGCCCTCCTGGATGGCGCCCGCGATTTCCTGCATCCGCGCATTCCCCGGCGAAGACTTAATCACCGAAAGGATAAGGAAATAGGCGAAGGCCAGCCCGGCGACCGCGCAAAGCATGGCCAGCCAAACGCCAGAGGCGAGAATCGAGAAAGCGAAGGAATTCATAAGCGGATGGTGAAAGGAAGCCGGAGTCTAGAGGGAATTACCCCTCTGGCAACCCGGAAAGCGCGCCCCCAAGAAACGCGGTCAGGCGACTCGTGGCTGAGCGCCTTTCACCGCGCTGTGGGTCGGGTATCCCGAGAGAAAAAACCCGCGTCACCTTGCGCCAACGTGGGGCTTCTCTTTTTCGTCGCTGAAGCTGTCGGCCGTGCCACCGGTTCTCTGCGCGCTCAGCCAATTGCCGACTTCGTCATACCCGTATTGGAAGGTCCTCTTCGCCCCCGCCAGCGGATGGGTGATATCAGTCAGCCGCATCGCTCAAGGATTTTGTGTCGATAGAAAGCTCTGCCCCCCGGTTCCGCAGTGGCCTCGGTCAGGGCAGATAGCGGGCCAGCGCGATCCCTTGCGAAGTTAAGGAATAGCCGACCGCCAGAATCTTGCCGTCCGGTTGCACGACGAGCGACGTCAGTATCACTCCGCCCTCCTTCGAACTGAATGCGGTATTCACCAGGCCGGATCTGCCGAAGAGTTGATCTAGGCTGCCGTTGGTGTTGAGGCGGACCAGGCTGAACTCGGGGAAAAACTGCGGCCCGACACCAACGCCGCCGACGATCACTTTCCCGTCCGCCTGCAGGGCGATCGAGCCGAGGTTTTCGCCTAACTCATCTTTCGCCTGGCCGAATTCGACGAACGGGCTGGCGAAACTGGGATCCACCGCGCTGTCGCCCGTGAATCTCACGGTCTGTACGTCGGTGAAATCGGTCGTGTCGTGCGAGTCTTGGACCGGGCTCGCAAAGACGAACCGGCCGTCCGGCTGGAAGGTACCGGGGCCGGTATGCGCGGTTGTCGCGATGGTGCCGGGGACCTGGCTTGGGTCGATCGTGCCGTTCGGCAGCAAGCGCTCGATCAGCACGGGCTGGATATTCTGGATGTTGAGGAGGATCTTGCCGTCGGTCTGCAAGGCGAGCGCGCTGATGTTGCCATCCTGCAGAAGCAGAACGCCTCCGTTGCCGAAACTCGCGTCCAGGCTGCCGTCCGCGTTGTAGCGCTGCACCATGGCCACGGGTGGGGGCGGGTGCTCCGTTTCTTTGACCGAGGTGCCCCCGATGAGGATCTTGCCGTCGGGCTGCAACAGAACGACGTTGGCTTCGTCGGCACTCAAGGGTTGGCTGGGGGTAACCACGTTCCCGCCGGCACCGAAGGTCGTATCCAGGCTGCCGTCGGGGTTGAAGCGGGCGAGTGCCACAAAAGTCTGGTTCTGCGCGTCGCTGCCGCTGCCGACCAAGATGATCTTGCCGTCGGGCTGGATCGCGAGGTCTTCCGCCTCTCCGTTGCCGTTCCCCGGGTCAAGCACGACGCCAGCCGTACCAAAGCTGCTGTCAAGCCCGCCATTCGCCAGGAACCGGACGACCCCGAAGGTGTCGAAGTCGGCGGCGACGACGATCCGGCCGTCCGGCTGTAGCTTGGCAATTTCGGGGCCGGGGATGATCTGGTTTTGCAGCACCACCACCTTGCCGCCGCGCCCGAATGTCGGGTCGAGCTTCCCCGTTGTGCCCGCTTTGGCCGCGTCAGCGCCCAGGGTCGCGCAGCAAATCATTGGGATTAGTAATTTAATTTTTCCAAGCGGAGCTCCCGTAAAGAGGAAACGGCGCGATGTCATCGATTTGATCTTGGTTTTAGTCATATTTTGTTCTCCAGGATCCGCTTCATACATGAGCGGTTTTCGCTCTCTTAAACTTGTTTCTAAATTTAGATGCGGCAGGACAGAGCTAGGGGAGGACTTCGAAGACGGTGCCGCAACCAACGCCACCGCACGCGCTGAGATTACCCCCTTGGAACGACGTGCTGTAGGCATTTCCCGCTCCGTCCAAGGCGACCCCACCGTTTACTGCTCGATTGATAAACGTGTGCAGCACCGTGGTCGCCCAAGTCCCGTCCTGATTGGGAACCAATTTGTAAACACTTCCGAGATCGGCGGTCCCATATCCGGAGGTGGTGCCCCATAAGTTCCCGGAGGTATCGAAAACTACGCCCGCAATGACGAAAGATCCGTCTTTGTTGTTGAAGGAATGGAGCACGGTCTCACTCCAGGTGCCGGCTGGCCCGGGGGTCAGCTTAAAGACGGCGCCGGCGCCGGAGACGCCGCCGAGCCAGGTCGTCCCGTAGAGATTTCCAGCCGGATCGAAGACAAGGCCCGCATAGGGCGTGTCGCCATCTTGGCCATTAAATTGATGCAGCACAGTCTGGGTCCATTGGCCATTCGCTCCCGGCGTCAGCTGGAAGACCGTGCCGCCGGTGTAGGTGCTGCTGCCGCTGGTGGTGCCGTAGAGGTTTCCGGTTGCGTCAAAAATCACATTGCAGAAAGGATAAGATCCGTCCCCCCCGCCAGTGAAGATGTGCAGCGCCTTTCCCGTCCATTGGCCACCAGCGCCGGGCGAAACCTCGAAAACGGTCCCGCAGCCAGAGTAACAATCCTGGGAATAAGGCCCACCTTGGTAAGCGGTGCCGTAGAGATTTCCCGCGGTATCGAAAATGAGGCTGCCCCAAGGCTCGAGGCCAACTGTGCCGAAAAAGGAATACAGCACCGTGTAGGTCCATTTGCCGTTCGTTCCGGGCGTTAACTTGAAGACAGTGCCGCCGTTCGTCCCCACTCCGCCAGAGGACGTGGTGCCGTACAAATTCCCTGCGCTATCGAAGATCAGGCCCCCCTCCGGGTGGGCGCCGTCGGTTTGGTTAAAGTCGTGGAGCGCGGTTTCGGTCCACTTGCCAGTCGCGCCCCGCGAGAGCTTGAAAACGTTACCCAGCCCGTGGGCGCCACCATCCGCGGTGGTGCCATATAAATTGCCCGCGCTATCGAAGAGGACGCTCGCATTGGGATGTTCCCCGTCGGCGCCAGCAAAGGCATGCAGCGTTTTCACTTTGCTCGTCGCCCAGGCAGGCACGGCCATCAGCAGGAACACCGTCACGGTGGCTGCGGTAAGAGAGGATTTTGTTTTCATGAGTGCTAGTTTTTCATAGAGTTAGTTTCGTTAGTTGGAGGTTTATGGTCTC